>JBGCDK010000146.1:0-12331 GCA_045105295.1 Mariniblastus sp. | reverse complement strand
GCAAGCATCCAGAATATCAAAAATCGCACCATCAACTGTCTCTCGCGTGATGATCGCGTTTCGGCCCAGGCTGATTTATACAACCAGGCCATGAGCGGAAGCTGCGCGAGGGAGATGAAAATCAACCCGCCAAATCCGGATCCGCCCAATACCGATTTGGCCGCGGAACTGGTGACAATTCCTGCAGTCGCCGCCTTTGTTTTGGCCCCTGTGATTCCCATGATGACAGCGCTGGTAAATCCTTGGGCAGGTTTGGATTTTTCCAATGTCGATTGAACGGTCGCCGCCAGTTGTTCTTGTAGAAACTTGCGACCGCGCGATAGCCGTTGCTTGACGGCGTCCGGCGAAATTTCGAGTGCTTCGGCGACTTTCGCCACCGACTGTCCTTCACGGTAAAACAAGATCATGGGTTCACGATAGTTTTCCGGGATAGCTGCCAGTGCCTGCCAGACAAGCTGCTCTTCTTCAGCAGTCACGACTCGCTCTGCTGGATCAATATCTGCCGAGGTCGGTTCGGCGACGGTCCCAAGGGAAGCCGCCATGCTGGAGACGTTGCGAGCAGACTGCTTGTGAGATCGCGTTGCCAAATTTCGGACGATCGTGCAGAGCCACGATTTAAATTTTGTCACGTCCTTTAGATCGGCGAGCTTACACCAAGCCTGCAAAAAAGCTTCTTGGGCGCAATCTTCGCTGATCGCCAGGTCGCCGCAACGGCTGTAGGCCACCGAACACGCTAGCGACTGGTACCTCTCCACAATCTCGCCGAAGGCCGACTCATCGCCATTGCGGCTGCGTTGAATCAACTGGGCGTCCGTCGCTGCAGCTATATTGGCCGTCATAGGAGTCCTCGTGCAGGGTTTTCTTCATGTTATCCGAAACTAAGAGTCAGAATCGCGACAGCCGGTGACAAAACTTTTCCAAAGAATCGAAAATTAACTCTACTCTCGCTCAGCCCATTTGTATTGAGAATTTCAGAGCTGTAAACTTTCCGAACACGCATCTTTGTGTGCAACTGGCTTTTGAGCCTCGAACCATCACCCCGGAGCTTTAAAAACACGATATGTGCATCCGCATGAGATGATTAGAGCAAACACCGGGCCTGGCAAGAGCAAGATTTAAAATCGTTTTTCGCTGACTGAAAGGATAAACACTACGAACAAAAAAAATTGTCTCGATGGAGTCTACTTCGATTCGGAAGACCATGAAAACGTAATTGTTGTCAAAGGCGATCGGTATCATATTTCGCACGAGCATCTTTCCGAACGGGGAACGATAAAACCAATCGCTGGCGGTTGCCAACTTACGATTCTCGAGGGAGACCGAGAAGGTGCTCCGCCCTATACCCTGCGAATCGCAGCTCAGGAAAATCAACGCGTTCAAATCCTTGAAGACAACAAGCCATTCATGAATTCAACCGGCTTGCTCATGCATTCAAACGACGCGGAGGCGATGGAGGACTATCGAGACGAAGATTTCGAACCTTCTGCTCCGTCACAGAATCGGTCGACACCGCAAGGCATGTGGATGGACGGAGATTCCGTTGCAGAAATTGTTAACGAGCTGAGCCAATGCAAGGAAGTCTCGGGCTTACTTGATTAAAAAAAGTTGTAAACGATTTTGATGGCTGCGATTGGTCAGCAGCAATCGCTCCACTCGCGGAGATTTCCACCCATAAGAACGCCAAGGTTGCCCAAGCCGCGACTAAGGTTCTGTCTCAGATATAGGTAGAAAGCGAAGTCGATAAGAGATAGCGCAAGGGAGCCGCGAACCTGAGGCGACACAAACCTGAGGCGACGCGAAACACCAGTACACATTCATGGAATCAAAGGTGCCGGTTCTCAGGAAACGGTCACCTTTTATTGACTAATCCCTCGCTGCAAATACGCCTTGTACGGCTCCAACTGCGGATCGCTTGTCTGCCGCATGTGCGCACGAAGTTTGGATCGTCCGTCTTCCAGTGCTTGCTTCATATCTGGCGAATCGATCTGATTGTTCAAGGCGTCGGGATCGGCTGTGTAGTCGTACAGCTCTTCGGAACAACGATGAACGTAGAATCGGACACGCTCTGCGATAGCGGGATCGTCTCTGGCTGCCTTTGCCATCGCCGCGTACGTTCTGCCGGACATCGATTCGTTGCTGAACTTTTTCTTTCCATCAGCCCATCCGTTCCAGATGTAGCCCTCACTCTGTGTGATCACTCCTCGCATGGCAAAGCTCTTCCGTGAGAACGGGTAGTTCAAATGCACGAACACACTATCGCGGCCCACACCGCTGGCATCGACATCGGGGTCGATCAAGCCGCGAAACGATCGCCCATCAGCGCCGTCCAAATTTTCAAGTCCCACGATATCCAAAATCGTCGGCGCGATATCAATCGAATTGACCATCCTCGTGCCAATCGCATTTCCCTTTGGTGTTTTACCCGGCCAGCGGATGATCAGTGGCGTGCGATTGGAGTGCATCCAACAGTTAGTTTTTGCGAATGGAACAGCGATTCCATGGTCCGATAGAAAAATCACGGCCGTGTTGTCGGCCTGCCCTGATTCATCCAGGACTGACAAGACTTCGCCAATGATCGAATCACAACGCCGTACCGACGTAAAATATTCGGCCATCTCCAGCCGAACCTTGGGCAAGTCGGGCAGGAAACCAGGCAACGGAACCTCGTCAGGCTTGTATGGGTTTGCAACCAGCGGAACGCCTTTCCAAAGCTTCGGCTTCTTTTCACGCTGCTCCTGCGGTGCATTGGCAAAGGGACGATGCGGGTCATGCATATTGACGTTTAGAAAAAATGGTTTGCCATTGTCTTTCGCCTTCGCGATCGCTGCGGAAGTCGTCTCACGATAGCGTTTGGGCGATCGGCCGTAGCCCAATTCATGCATGTCAAAAGTTTCGTCGAACGCTGTTTTGTGTCGACTGGGAATCGTGTGGACGGCCTTCCCTATCGCGGCAGTGTAATAGCCCGATTCTCGCAACGTCTCTGGCAGAGTCGGAACGCCGGCGTTGATTTCGTCGAACCCAAGAGCTCCGCTGCGGTGCGGGTACCGCGCGGTCATGATCGACGCGCGGCACGGCTGACAAATTGCGATGGTGACATAAGCATGCTCGAACCGAACACCTTCGCTGGCGAGTCGGTCGAGGTTTGGCGTGACACCAGGTAGCTTGTTCCCAAAGCAACCAAGTGAGTCCCAATTAAGATCATCAGCGGTGACCAGCAGAATATTAGGCCGATCGTCGCTGGCCGATACCGGCAACGCTTGGAACAAACCACTGGCAACAAGGATCACGAGTATTAGCAGGGTACGCATAAGGCTCTGACTTTCATTTGAAACTTGCGCGGCGGTAACTGCTCGATGATGAATATTTGAAGAAACCAAAAATACCCAGGAGCATTTGCCTGATTTACAGATCGCCCTTGAGGCACGCTTGGTCTTCACCTCAGGAGATCATTGTAGCTTAATTTCAAAGAGACAAGCTGATCCAACCGCCTACTGAACATGCGTGTTTGTTAGCCAAAAGGTTGAGCACTACGCTCAACTTATTGGCGGGGTTAGTGACGCGACAAAGTGAACCGACGAATGACTTAATCACGCTTCGCGCAATCTGCAAACGACGGCACCATGCACGCTTTCAAATTTAAGTAGCAGCGAGATGCAAAAGAAAAATCCACTGCCGAAAAAGAGTCCGGGAAATAAAAAGCGTCTGGAAGTAAAAGGACAAACAACGGGGATAAGCACAGCCTGCCTCTTGCTCAATTCCAGTCTTTCGCATGTTTCGTTTTTTTCGCAGGCATCACTTCCGCGCTGAGCAAGCCGGACCACGATCTAACCGCGAAATACGCGAAAGCTCCATGAAGGTCTGGCTGTGCCTAACACCCTATCGGTCGTCCAATTCACGTTCCTCAATCTGGATTGCAGGAGCAGGTTTTGACAGGATGAACAAGATGGACATTATTCGCACGCAACATCCCATTCATCATTTAAATCCGTCTAAGAACTTCTTCGCCGCAGCTCGGGGCATTTCCAGCGATCTGAAGCAATCTAAAGCGTTTCCCAGCGCGCTACTGGTCCGCGAAACGAGACGTCTTACTCTTCTTTGACCAAGCAGATTTCCATGTTGTCTGGTTCCAATATCTCACTCGTTTTTCCGCTTGGCCAGCGGACGTCCAGACGCACGACCGAATCGCCACTGGGAATTCCAATCGAAAGGGTGCCAGAATTTTGACTTGCGAATCCTTCGCCAGCTTGTTTCTGCATCATCGTCGTTTTGCCAGATTTGAATGTCACCAAGACGCGAGCGCCGATGCCGTCGCGATTGCTTAACTCAGCCGATGCGTTCGCAGAAGTCTGACCACCAACCAGCCGAAATCGAAATGGTTTATTGCTTGGGTAGTAGTTGCAGAGCTCGTTTCGGTAGAGTTTGAAACGCGGTACGTTCAGCGACATCATTGCAATGTCTTGCCATCCGTCTTGATCATAATCAATGATTGCAAATGACCGCCCATCGGCAATGTCGTCGGCTCCGCTGACAAGTGTCACGTCGGAAAAGTTATCGCCTGATTGCAAAAACAGGCGATTTCGCTCCTTGCCACTTAACGAGTAACTCGTGAAACCCCAGCGGTGAAATGTTCTCGCAGTTGGGTCGGGAACATTTTGCACCATCAATTTTTCTTCGTACTTTTGATCATCCCATTGCTTGATGTTTTGAAACTCTTCCGACTTTGTTGGGTCCTCGCGCACGACCGAGCGCCAGATGCAACTTCAGGTATCGACTTCGGCGGCGATTTCTTTGGGCGCGGTGTAAAAACCACTGGGAACGTAAAGATCCAATCGTCCGTCGTTGTCAAAATCCGTCCATTGGCCACCATAGGACCAACCGACTTTATTGATGTGAAATTTGTCTTTCCCAGAACCGGCTCGCTGCTCAAATTTTCCGTTTCGATTCTCGAATAAAAAATTTCCCGCCGCGGATGTCTTAATCCTTTGGTCAACTTCACCGACTTGAGCAATGATTCGCGTGCCAGCCTTGGAAAACATATTCGAGACATAAAGATCCAAATCGCCGTCGGTATCAAAATCTCCCCATGATCCGCCCATCGCCGAACCAAGCTCTCCACCAATCAACAGTTCCCGCGAAACGTCGACGAAAACAGGATCGGCCGCGCCTTTGGGTGTGTCGTTCCTCAGCAAAGCATCGGGAGCGAAGTCGTTGCAAATGTAAACGTCGTCATCGCCGTCGTTGTCGATGTCAGCCCAGGTCGCTTGGAATGATCGGTGCCACTGTGAAAGTTCTTCGTCGTAGGGCACACGTTCCAATCGGCCGTTGCCGCGATTCATCAGCAGAACATTTGCCGAACCTGCCAAGTCCAACCAGCGATCGGCTTTGGCTTTTTTCTTCAAATAGATTTCTCGCTCTTCAGGGTTCAAAAAACGATTTTCGAATTGAGCGTCGACTTTGTTCAGCGGCGGGTAGTTGCTGATGTAAATATCAAGCAATCCATCGCGGTTCACGTCGGCGGCAGAAATTCCAGATGCGAAATAAAACTGGCCCAAATCAGAATGGGTTTTCGTGACGTCTTTGAAAACACCGTTTTCGTTTAAGAGGTATTTTGCTGGGACCATCGGCCGGCCCATGATCGCGTCTTTATCACCGTCGTTGTCGAGATCGACGAACAGTACGGAGTTGACCATGTACTCTTCGAGCAATCCCGTTTTTTTAGCTACGTCGACAAAGGTTCCGTCTCCCTGGTTTTCCAACATCTGCGTCGGCCCCCAACGAGCAGTCAGGAACATATCATCCAGCCCGTCGTTGTTGTAATCAACAACGGAAACGGAAGGAAAAATGTGACTGGAGGTAAGGTTGGTCCAGACGGCGAGGTCTTTGACTGGCAAGGTGATCTCACCACGTTTGGAGGAGTTGACGATCACTTCGTCTTTGTAGGAACGCTGGGCTTGTTTAAGAGATTCTTTGTTTGGCAAAACCTCGGCTAACACTTCTCGAAAAAGTGATCGTCGGCTTCGTTCAACAAAGAAGTCTTCTTGAATCCACTTTGTCAGATCCCACTGACTGCCCTTTTTTGAAAACACAATTTGTTGATGTGCCTTCATGCCGTAGGCGAGGAAGTTGTCCGCCGGCCGCCCGGCTCCTCGCGCTTCGACTTTTGTGTGAAGCGTAAATTCAGTTTGTGATTCGTTGGTGAAATCTGCAGAAACGACACCGAATTTCATCGTCTCCCATGTTGCACCAAGATCGAACGAGGCAGCCCAAGGGTTCTGCTGGCTATCCGTTGGATTGGTACTAAGTTCCGCGAGCGGCCAGGTCGCGATTTCGACAACTTCTGGCCGTTCATCGTCAGGAATAAATAACGATTCGAGTTCCTGTTCGAGTAACCCTTTGACTGATGTCAAAGTTTTAAAATCGGCAGGCAGAGCAGGAGAGTCTTTCGCAGACGTCTCTTGAAACCATTTCGCGAGTTTATTTAACCGAGGCGTAAGATCGAGAATCAGGTCTTCACCGCTGATCAAATCAGCGACCAATTTCGCGTTGCCAGACAGGCCACTGCTTTTCGAAACTGGAGCTGTTTCAATTGGCTTTTTTTTGCCGCAGCCGCAAACGAGAGTCGCAATGCAGACTGTTGCGAGACAATAAAGTAATGGGTTGGGAATGCGCAATCGAATCATTGTTGTACTTCCTTGATCGTCAACGCTTTCTTGTCGGCAACCGATTGTGAAATGGCCTCTGACCCAATTTCTGATTTACGGCCTGAGGGCCATTGAACGTTCAAGCTTAAAATCTTGTCGTTTTCTGAGCAACCGACATGAAGCATCGCACTATTTTGGCTGCCAAATCCTTCGCCAGATTGTCTCTGCAAGAGAGTTGTTTTTCCAGAAGCATAGGTCACCAAAATTTTAGCTCCGATCGCGTCGCGATTACTCAAGTTGTTTTTTTCGAAATCAATTGCGGATGAGCCTTGGTGCCCACCGACCAACCGAATTCGAAGCGATTGATTGTTTGGGAATAAGCTCGCAAACTCGTTCCGGTAGATTTTGAATCGAGGTGAGTTCAGCGACATTAAAGCGATGTCGACCCAGCCATCATTATCGAAATCAATCAGCGAATGAGATCGAGCGTCTGCAAGATCGTCCGTTCCGCTCAACAGCGAAACGTCGGCAAAGTTTTTCTCGTTTCGCATAAACAGCCGGTTGCGTTCATTGCCACTGAGCGAATTACTCACGAATTTCAGACTGGCTTTTCTATCGTTCACATCAATATTGACGTCCGATGGAGCGACCAAAAAACTCTCCTCGTATTTTTGCTCGCCCCAGACATCGGAACTCGAAAAGTCATTGGATTTCGAAGGATCATCGCGCACGACCGAGCGCCAGAGGCAACTTCAGGTATCGACCTGCGTAGAAATTTCTTTCGGAGCGGTGTAATAACCGCTGGGCACGTAGAGATCGAGCTGGCCATCGTTATCAAAATCCGCCCATTGCCCACCATAAGACCAGCCGACCTGGTTTACATGGAATTGGTCATCGCCCGTGCCAGCCTGTTGGTCAAACTTTCCCGATTCGTTTACGAACAAGAAATTCCCCGCAGCAGCCGCAGCCGTTCTCGGATCGACGTTTTTAACTTTCTCAATGATGCGCGTACCGGCTTTTGAAAACATGTTGGAAACGTAGAGATCCAAATCTCCATCGGAATCGAAATCACCGAACGATGCTCCCATCCCAAAACCAATTCCCTTGTTCAAGAGAACATCTTCAGTGACCTCAGTGAAAACAGGTTCACTGGAACCAATCGGAGTATCGTTTCTGAGAACGGCGTCGGGCGCAAAATCATTACAAATGTAGAGGTCGTCGTCCCCGTCTTGATCGATGTCGCCCCAGACTGATTGAAACGATCGCCGCCATTGCGAAAGTGTTTCATCAAAATCAACACGTTTAAAGAATCCGTTGCCCTTATTCATCAGCAAGATGTTGGACGGCCCGGCGAGATCAAGATACCGGTTCCGATCTTTTTGATGGGCAACAACGAGCTTGAGTTCTTTCGATTTAAGAAACTGACTCCCCCAAGTTTCATCGTCCCTTAGCGGAGCGTAAGTACTGAGGTAAACGTCCAAAAGACCGTCACGGTTGACGTCACTGACTGATATTCCGGTAACAAAATACAGATCACGAAGATCAGAAAGACTGTCGGTGACATCGGTGAAGACTCCATTTTCGTTTTGAAAATAGAGCGCACGTTCGAGGGGCCTGCCAATGACTACGTCTTGGTCTCCATCGTTGTCAAAATCTGCGAACAGGGCGCAATTGACTTGCCGCCGAAAATAAAGCCCAACGTCTTTGGTGACTTCGGTGAAAGTTCCGTCGCCCTGGTTGTGGAGCATTTGAGTTGCTCCCCAACGCCCTGTCAAAAACAAGTCATCGAAACCGTCATTGTCGTAGTCGACCACGCTGACGGAAGGGAACAAATAATTCGATGCGGCACTTGTCCAATCCTTGTATTTGTCTTTGGGGACGTTAATTTGACCTGACTTGGATGCCGCGATCAGAAGATTGTCTTTGCTGGATCGCTGTGCTTTGGCGATGACATCCAATTTCGCATCGCCAACAATTACGTCAGCAAGAACTTCTTTGAATAGCGGACGTTGAGTCTTCATGACGGTGAAATCAATCTGCTTCCAGTGGGACAAAACCCATTGGCTGTTTGACTTTGTCCAAGTCAGATCCTGATAGCCTTTGAATCCGAACATGGCTGCCGAATTTCGGGCGCGACCACGACCTTCGGATTTCGTATGCATCGTGAAGCTCGTTTTTTCACTATTGTCAAATTCAGCTGACACAACTCCGAACTTCACCGTCTCCCACACCGCGTTCAAATCTTGAAGCGGCCGCCAGGGATCATTCGCACCCGGAGAAGCGTCAGGCGCGATCGGCCAATAGGCCGTCGTCACGTAAGCCGGATATTTGGTGCCCGTCGAAAAAATCGAATCTAGATCGGCGGTTTGCAAGCCTTGAGAATCCCTCAACGAATCAAAAATCGGTTTGATCCTAGTCGCTTTTTCGAAGTCGGCAGCTTGATTGGAATTCTGATGCACCCACGAAGCGTACTGAGACAATTGAGGTGTGAGATCGAGAACGAGATCTTCCGACTCGACGAGGTCATGGATGAGCCGATCTTCTTCCGTTTTTAGCTCAACGGCTGGCTTGTTGGATAATTTAGCGACAATCGGTTTTCGTTTTCCACAACCGACGTTAAAAAGCAGAACCCAACACAGAAACATAAGAAGCGAAGTTTGACTGCTTCCACGGATCAAAACTTGAATTTTAGATTTGGCTGGAAACATCAAAAGTCAATTTGTTCGGTTGGAAACAGCAAGAAAGGGTGCGGGGCGCCGGCCCGTCGCGTCACGATTCTAGCTTTACGACTAGAATAGGGGAAGTTTTGAATCTATCGTGGTGCCAAAGATTATAAGACCAGGAATGCTCTACAAGGTATTTACGTATGATTGCCAAAATTTGTTTGCAACATTGTTTTCGAGATGGACAGAAGCTGAGCCAAAAACTCACTGTCTGGTTTTTCATGACTGTTTTGTTGTCCGCGATGCCAACCGCCAACTCCACTGCTTCTGCTGACGAAATCGACGTATGGATTGGAACTGGCTCGACCGGAATCTATTACCTGACGCTCGATACGGAAAAAGGCAAACTGTCCAAGCCAAAAATAGCGGCGGAAGTCAAACGCCCCGGTTTCTTGGCAATGCACCCCAACGGGAAAGTGCTCTATTCAACGTCGGCAGATCAATCGGGAAGCGTCACCGCGTTTTCGACCGAAGCCAACGACGACGAGGCGTTGGAGAGAATAAAAAAGTTAGTGGAAAAGATGAAGGAGCTTCGCGGCTCGATGACTCGCAAATTTGGTCCGAAACATCAAGATGTTGTCAGGATCGACGGCGAGATTCAAAAAGCAGAAAACCAGATGAAGGATCGGAAATCCGAGTCTGAAAATGGAACTGTTCCTGGACAACTCAAAATCCTAAACACGCTCGCAACGGGTGACGGTGGCGCTGCATGTATCGCGACCGACAAAACAGGGCGAGTGCTTTTTTCAGCTCAGTACGGTGGTGGGTCGACGACCAGCTACAAGATCAATGAAGACGGCACACTCGGCGAGCGAGTCGATGTTGTTGAGCACGGCAAGGGTTCGGGAGTTCAACCCAAGCGACAGGCCCAGTCTCATCCGCACTGGGTAGGCACAACTCCAGACAACCGATTTCTTATGGTGCCGGATCTTGGGATGGATCGAGTCGTTGTTTACGCAGTCGATATTGAAACCGCAAAACTCAAACAGCATTCCAAGATCGAAGTTCCACCCGGCTCTGGACCCCGTCACATGAAGTTTCACACCAGCGGAAAATACGCTTACGTCCTGAACGAGCTGACTCTTGCAATCAGCGTGTTTGAGTTCGTTGCTGAAGACGCAGAGTTCAAGCCAATCCAGTTAATCGAAACTTTGCCAGAAGCGATGAAGGCGAAAGAGATCTTCAATTCGGCGGCAGAGATTCGCGTTCACCCAACCGGAAAATTTGTTTACTCGTCAAACCGCGGCCACGATACGATTTCGGTTTTTTCAGTTGACCCGTCAAACGGCAAATTGACTTTCGTGGAGCGAGAGCCGATCCGAGGAAGTTTTCCGAGAAACTTTAATATCGATCCATCGGGTAAATGGTTGATCGCAGCCGGTCAGCATTCCAACACGCTTTCTCTGTTTGAGATCAACCAGGGAAGTGGCGAAATGACTTTTGCAGGGCAAACCCAAAACGTTCCTTCGCCGATCTGCGTCCTGTTCGAAAATGAATGACTTTCTCGCAAGCAAGCAAACTGTCCCCAATAAAGTTGAGATTTGAACGAATAGCTCACAGTTTCGATGTTTGGAAAGCTGTCAACTTGACACAATTCATAGGGAAAAACGGGTGAAATCGGTTTGACTTTGCCTTTACCCCCAAATCGAAATATAAACTAACTGTTGTTTGCAGAGCCAACACACGCATGCCGATATTCTTCAACGTGAAATCTTTTCAATTCGGAACCAAGCCATGCCAGATTTACTGACCAACGTAAAGACGATCAACAGTGCCGTTCGAACCGCCATGGTCGTCGGGGCATGCAGCGTTGTCGGTTACGGAGGCTGGTTCGGTTACAACAATTATGTAAAGCCGAGCGTGGAGGCGAAGCAAGCAATCGCCGATTTGGCTGATCTAAAAGTTCAATTCGAAGAGGCGGAGCATGCTCTGCTTCTCTCAAAAGCCGACTTGGAAAAAAAGACGATTGCCCTTCGGAAGTCAGAGGAACTGAACGAGCGGCTCGAGACGTCGATGCGGCTTCTCAAAGTCGACCGTCGAATGGCGAACGTGACCGTCTTGCTTAAAGGCGAGGACGACGAAGGCAATCCTTTTCTAGAAGTTGAATTCATCGAGGTCGATGAAGACGATCACCCCGTTAGCACGCCGCGCAACTTTACTCTCAAGGGTGATAAATTCTACGTCGACGGCTGGGTGGCAACGTTTGAGGACAAGTACATCGAGAACGCGGACGAGCTACGTTCTGCTTCCATGTTTGTTTTCAAAAGCATTTACGGTGACGCGGAAGCACCAAGAGACGCCCAACGTTTAGATATGAACTCACAAGGCGAAGGGCTTCCCGGCATTTATCATGGTTCAGCCAAAGGTGAGTTCGCTGAAAAAATCTGGGCTGATTTTTGGCGAGTCTGTAATGATTCAGCTTTGCAAAACGAACTCGGAATTCGCACTGCTGGTGGCCGAACGACTTACATCGAAGGCATCGAAGGCAAAACTTACCGAGTCAATATTCGATCAACAGGCGACGTAAGTTTGAACGCTATCGAAAGTCCGTAGCCTGCAAACTTTCTGGCTGATGACTTGTCTTCACCAAGGGAAATTCACTCACATTGATTGGATTGATTCTCTGGCAGCGTGGCGTTGGTCTAATCAGCGTGGGCTCTACCAGTGCGGCCTTTTTCAATGTGGCTTTTTTTCAGTGCGGCACCTGCCAACGCGGCACACCTCTTATTCTGGAATGTTTGCGACTGCTTGCAGGATTTCTGGTTCGTGATTCCACAGCAATGTTGCCAGAGGCGAGAGGCAATTTTTGTAAATCACCCAACTCGCGACCAGCTGAATAAGAGAAAGCACAACGTACAGCCACCCCATCGGCATCGCAAAATAGCTTTCGAAAACCACTGAAATTCCATGCGTGATCTTGGCCGGAAGTGTCGCAATTGCAGGCCCAACAATGATGCCAGCGTAAAG
>JBGCDK010000145.1:0-37342 GCA_045105295.1 Mariniblastus sp. | reverse complement strand
CAAATTAAAGTCAAAGAAATGACTTACTTGTTCATTGTCGTTGGTTTGGCCGTGATCAATGCGCTTTCCAACAAGAAAACCAGCTATACCGAATTGTTGTTTACCAACTTCTTCATTTTCGGCGTGACGTTTGCCCTTGAGCGGATGTTCATGCGTCGCGTGGGAGTGAAGCTTCGTTCGCAGGATTTGGTATATGACAAAATCGAATTGCTACGCCCGGATCGACAGGATGAACTGATCGCCGATTTAAAAACGCGAACGGGTTTGAATGTTCAAAAGGTCGACATCAAGCGTATTGATTTCGCCAAAAATTCAGGAACCATCGTTGTCCGGCACGAATAAGGAATTTAGGGCAAGTCAGCCCAAGCCGTTGCCCCAAAAAATCAGCCCCCAAAAAATCAGCCCCAACGCTGGGTAAATCAAACTTTCAGTGATTCAGAGTTTGGCCAAGTTAAAACTTCGGCGTCAATTCAACGCTTCGTCGATTTGTTGATGGGCGGCGACAAGTTTTTTGTAGCGTTGGAATACGGATTCGTATTGAGCAACCTTTTCCGAGTCAGGTTCAAACTTTGTAGGGCTCGTCGGGGCGTTCGCTTCCAAGAACGTTGACCACTCGCTAGAGCTGCCGTCGATTTTCGACTTGCGAAACTTTGCCATCAATGCCGCGCCCCAAGCGGTGCCTTCTTCGGCACTGTTCAGCAGGGTGACCGTCGTTCCAAAAACGTTGGCCAACATTTGTCCGAGTTCTGGTGTTTTTGTCAGACCGCCAGAAAGAACCAATTCAGTTCGAGGGAAACCTTGGCTATCAAGGACTTCGCTTCCGAGTTTCAAATTGAACATTGTAGAAAGCAGTGCCGCTTTGACCGCATTGCCCGGAGTCGCGTTTTCACTGTTGAGGCCAACGATCATTGCTGAACCGCCTTGGCTGACGCCCAGTCCGGGTTCGTCGTCCATGAATGGAAGTGCGAGAAGGCCGCCGCAATCTGGAGCGGACTCAAGAACTTTGGGGATCACTGCACTGAAACCAGCGCTTCGGTCACCGCCAATGGCTTGGCCGAACATTTCAACAACACTGTTCATGTAAGTCGTACCGTTGCGAAGCCAAACCATGTTGATTGGTTTGCCATCGGGTGCACAGAAGTGATCGACGGCTTTGCTAACGCCTTCGAAAGCCCGGTCGCCAACAGAGTTTGCACAAACTGATGTCCCAAAACTACATGAAACCATTCCTGCGTTACCGATCAGCGAACCAGCGAGTGCGGCCGGCTGATCGCCTTCTGCAGGGGCAACGGGAATTCCAGCTGGGAGGCCGAGCATGGCGGCCCCGTTTGCACTGAGTGTTCCGCCGTCTTCACCGGCTTTCCGAACGGCAGGCAAAAGTTTTTTCAGTAAAACCGGCGCGCTGGCGATCGCATCAAACGATGCAAGCAATTTCTCATCATAATTAAGCGTTGCCTGATCGATCGGAAACATTCCCGCCGCGTCACCGATGCCTAGATTCCACTCGCCGGTCAGTTGATAGGCGATCCAGCCCGCCGGAGTCGTCATGTGTTGGGCCGATTGCGCCAGTTCACTTCGGTTCCGTGTCGTCCAAAGCCACCGTGCCGACGTGATTCGTTTTGGCATTTTAACGCCCAGCGCTTGAGTTAGCTCTGTTTCTTCGGCTTCGTTTCGACTGTCACACCACAATCGAGCCGGGCCTAACGATTTACCTTCTGCGTCGGCAAGGACTTCGCCGTGCATTTGCCCTGAAATTCCAATCGAAAGAACTTCGAATTCTGAATCAAGCTTCGTTCGAAGGTCGGCCATCGCTTTGACCAAGGCGGCATCCCAGTCGCTTGGCAGCTGTTCGTAACAGCCTTCGTCTAACCCAGGCACCATGTCGTAGTCGCCTTCGCCTGTTGCGAGGACTTTGAGGTTTTCGTCCGTAAAAATGACAGACAAGCCTTGCGTGCCCGCGTCAATTCCAATGAAGCCTTTAGTTGCCATGACTTTTTCTGAATGCTGAGTAAAAGTTGCGATCGCTGTTTGTTGATATCCAAACCAGCAAATAGCTTATCGAGTTTTTCGTGATTTGGCATGTCACCCAACGCTTGCAGGAAAAAGTTTGGTGAATTCTGTCCTTTCCCTTGACACTCTATGGGAGATTGGCATCTTACCCCTAGGCGTTCTTGGGTAGTGGTTTTTCGCAACCCCGTTTCTCCTGTTTTCAATCAGTCAAATGGGTTATTCGAATGAGCAAAAAAAAGAAGGCTCCTATCTTGCAGGGCAGCTTGGACTTGTTGGTCCTGCAAAGTCTCAAACAAGGTCCGATGCATGGGTATTCAATTACACGTCATCTAAAGCAGGCCAGCAAAGAGTATTTGCAAATTGAAGAGGGCTCGCTCTACCCTGCCCTGCACCGGATGGAACGCCGAGGGTGGATTGCGGCACATTGGGGCACGAGCGAATCGAACCGCCGCGCCAAGTTTTACCAGCTGACCTCAGACGGAAAGAAACATCTTAAAAGTGAGACGGCTGCGTGGGAAAAAATGTCCGAAGCGATCAATCGCGTTGTGAGTTTTCAGTTCCCCAACTGAGATTGCCGTGCGAGGTTTTCACTTTTAAGTTCTCCAGTCTTTAGGTTCTCCAGTGGTTGAGAATTTTTTCATCGCTCTTTTCGATCGTTCAAGCACAAAACACTTATCGGGATGAAATCATGAACGTACCAAACGTCTTAAGCACGCCGCTTCGATTCAAGCAAGGTTACAAATCAATATCCGCGATCGACAGTGAAATCGACGACGAGTTCGAGTTTCATATTCAATGCCGAACCGATGAATTGATAGCCAGCGGCATTCCTGAAGAATTAGCCCAGCAACAAGCGCGTGAGTCTTTCGGTGCCAGTGACAAAATCAAAAAGCAGTGCCAACGAATTAACTACGGCGGACAACTCTGGCTTTCACGGTTGATCGTGATTGGATTTGTCGCGTCGTTGGTCGCGGTTGGAATTCTCACGAATCAATTGATGACGCTTAAAGATCAGAATTCCGTCTTGGCAAATCAATTGATGGCTTCTGCCGCGTCGGGGATGAATTCTCCTGCGATCACCTCAATTGTCAAAAAGAAAGAGGATCTCGCAGGAACGGTAAAAGACAGCGAAGGCAAGCCGATTGCGGGGGCTCGAGTCCTGCTGATATATAAAAACTGGGCACGAGGTTATAGCCAACAAGAACTAGCGACCAAGACAAATGATAAAGGTGAATTCGCATTCAAACGTTTGTATTCAACCGACTATCAAACTGCGTTTCTCGTTTCTGTTGTGGCTGATGGCTATGTGCTGACAAGCGATTACGTGGTTAACGACGATCGAAAAGTGATTGATCCTTACGAGTTCGAACTCAAGCTAGCCGTTAAGAAAACGCTGGTTTTGTTCGGCGCCGATGGGAAACCGATGAAGCGAGCTAAAGTCTTTCCGTCTGCTCGATCAAGCGATGGCGAAGATCACATGATTTACGCCCAAAGCGCAAAACGTGTCGACGTTGCGGCTGATGGGGATGGCAAAGTTGAAATGAATTTCTTCGCTGAAGGTGACCGGGCAACGATTGGGATCGTCAAAGGCGGCGAAACGGTTGAGTTGAAATTCAAGGTCAACGGTGACGCAGAACAAACACTTGGGAAGAAAGCTGACGGCGGTGATGGCAAAAAAGCCGACGCAGGAAGAGTCGGTACTAAGGGCGACGTCACGGGGGTTGTGCTTGACGATTCTGATTCACCCATCGCAAACGCCAATGTTTTGTTGGTTCACAAAACTTGGTCACGGGGTTACAGACAGCGTGTCTTTAAAACAAAGACTGACATGGAGGGTGCTTTCAAATTTCCGCAGCAATATGTTCGCGGTGAAAGGTATGCCTTTCTAGTGTCTATCGTTGCCGACGGTTGGGCGATGAACAGCGAATATTTGCTTGACAGTGATGGTGATGACCTTGATCCCTTCAAATTCAAAATGGAAAAAGCGTTGGCCAAAACTTTCATCTTTCAAAACGAATCCGGAGAACCAGTCCCAGGCTTGTCCGTCTTCCCATCTTCAAGAGAATCGGAAGGCGAGCGGTTTATGATCTACGGACAGTCTGCAGATGCGGTCGATGTCAAAACTGATTCGGATGGAAAGGCGACGCTGAGTTTCTTCAAAGAAGGCGACGAAGCCAAAATTGGAGTTCTTGGTGAAGAGGGATTCGAAATCGAAGTCAATGGAATGTCCGAGCAAATCATCTCTTTAAAAAAAAGTAGCTGAATCTGAAACGGATTCAAAAACGACAAAAAGGTGGACTCCTGAGCCAACGGGGGTGCAGGATGAACACGTCGAATGGGTCAAGGCAAACGCGGTTAAGTTCCGCAGCGTTGACCCAGCCGATACCGATTTCTCGGATTTGCAAAAACTGAAGGAACTAATTGGCGATGCCCAGATCGTTCAGTTGGGCGAGCAATCGCACGGCGATGGAACTTGTTTCGAGACGAAAATTCGACTGATCAAATTCCTGCATCAGGAAATGGGGTTCGATGTGCTGGCTTTCGAGAGCGGTATTTACGATTGCAGAAAGGCTTGGCAAAAATTCGAAGCAGGGAAAAAAGGCTACGGGGCGGCTTCCAGTGGCGTGTTTGGTATTTGGACGTCCAGCAAACAGACAGCGTCACTTTGGGAGTATCTGGAGGAGAAATCGCAAACCGAGTCGCCCCTTGAGTTGGCTGGGTTTGATTGCCAGTTCACTGCTCTCGCCTCAAGCCTGTTCTTAATCAAAGACGTAAAAGCATTTGCCGCCAATCATAAATTGACTTCATTGAACAAGAAAGCATTCGGCCAGTTTTGCCAACAGCTAAACGATTTTAGAAAAGGCGAACCAGAAGGCGACAAAGCTGACTTTGACGGAGCAATTCAAAAGTTAATCATCGAGATCACAGCTAAGATCGAGAATGATGCCAATCTCGATACTGAATCGACGGAGGAACTTTCGTTTTGGCTTCAAAATTTCAAGAGCATCAAAGCCCATGCCGACAATCGTTGGGGTAACGATAGTTCGCCGATGGAGGGCGTTGCCGATCGTGATGAGCAGATGGCGAAGAATCTAATTTGGATGGCCAGCACGCAGTTCCCAAAACGAAAGATCATCGTGTGGGCAGCTAGTTTCCACATCATGCGAAACCCGCCCGAGATCGAAGTGCCCAGTGGCAGTATCGACTACAGCGAAGTTGTTCAAATGGGGCACCGAGTTCATGAAGAGCTTGGCAGGAGAGTTTTCACGGTCGGGTTTACTGCATACCAAGGCAAAGCGGGCGCTTTCCATCGCCCAAAGTTTGACATCGGGAAGGCGCCGGCCGGAACGTTGGAGGACATCTTTTTCAGGTCGAAAATCGAAAACGGATTTTTGGCTCTCAATTCGAAAGACAAAAATGGAAAATGGCTGAACGAAAAAATGTTTAGTCGACCATTGGGCTACGGCTGGATGAAAGCGAATTGGGGCAGGCATTTTGACGCAATGATTTTCAATCAAACGGTCAAGCCAAGCACGGCTCGTTAGCGAAAGCGGTGCCTGAGACGTTCCAGGGTATGAACTCTTGGCTCGCAATAATTTAACCCCGGCATCATTACCGCGCTAATTCGCATCGCTAAAGCTGTCCGGTTGTGAAGGCCTGTCGGACTGTGACTAGGTGTCCTATTTCACAGTTGTTTGCGTCTTCGTGCAGCGACCGGAATCGCTTACGTCGGCTTCGTACTGCGATTCTAACGCGAGGAATTAAAAATTTGTTTTTTAGCGTGCGCGTTCGGTTTACATTTTCTCGCCCGTGTTTCGCAGCCGGAGTCTTGGTTAGCTGTTTAAAAGCGGGTTTGTCAAAACGAATTCAAAAGGATTTCAATCGAATGGTGTTGGACATCCAATTGCTTTATCGAGAGCTGGGACCTCAGGAGACCTGCGTCTCAGAAAATCAATTGGAGGAATGACTGTGCCGTTGACGTAGTTTGGCCAAGCCAGCATCGTCACGATGCAAGTTCAACAACGCATCAATTCGATTGAGTGTTAAGATTCCAGTTGTAGTCGGAAAAGGCGATTCGATATCCGCCAGCAGAAGAAAATTTCTTTGCACTCTCTGGGAAATACGGGCTGATCATTTTTAGTTGATCAACTTGAGTTTTTCCAAAGTCCGTACCAAACCAAGACATGATCGAACTGAGGTAGAGCGTTTTCGAATTGACGTCGATTCTCAAATTTTGTGAGCGCGAGAAAAAGTCTCTTGTGTTGGTCACCAGTTGTTGTTCCAGTCGATGTGCAACGTAGGCTTCGTTGAGTAGTCTTGGACATCCGATCGACGCGCAGACGATCGCAAAGTGAATCCTTGGCTCGTTCATCTTGCGAAGGACCTCGTGTTCAATGTCGTTGAGCGAAATCTCTTTGCCGCCGGTTGCCAGTTTTAAATTCTTCCAGATGTTGTAGCCGATGAATTTTGCCGTGTGATTGCGAATGCTGGTTGTTGGGTAGACTCGCAAAATCCCCTCAATCGTCAACGCGTTATAGGCGTTGATCCAGTAGGCGAGTTTCGCTTCCTTTGTGGCTGTTTGGGAATGATCTGCCTTCCCAAGTTGAGCGAGGTATTGGGTAAGCACTTGCCGATCTTCCGAACTGGCGTGAAGCGCTTTGTAATTTACCATCCCGTCTGTGTCGACATGTTTTTGTAGCAACGTGTTGTACGCGCTGTGATCAATGTCGTTGAAGGAAACTCGTTGATTGGCTGGCCATTGCTTGCCCGCTTTTTCGTCTGCTTGAACGTTGAGAGGTATCGCCGAATTTGTGGTTAAAAAGAAGCAAGTGAACAAAACAATTCTGGAAAAAGTGCTCATGATTCAATTTCTATTGGGACGTTCGATTGATGCGACGGCGGAAAGGTTTGGGCTGCGATCGATTGGCGGAACGAGGTCAATATAGATCACGCAAGCGATGACGCGTCCGAGAGACGTTGCTTACAAAGAACATTAAATATTTCTGCAACGTTAATCTCGTTGCGTGACATTCTCGAATAGTACGTAGTCCGTTAGGATGGGGTTGGCTCGTTCAAACACCGTTACTACAAAAAAACATGATCGAAATCGAATTTAAGTTTCCCGTCGACTCGCTGGCAGCGGTTCGCGAACAGTGCTTGCAGATTGGCGCGATCAGTTCAGGAACGTCGCAGCAGTCGGATGAGTATATTAACGATCCACTTCGAGATTTCGCCAAACAAGATAAGGCTCTCAGGATTCGCGATGACAATGGGTCACCTTGCCTGACATTCAAGGGGCCGAATCTTGATCCGGCTGCAAAAATCCGTCAGGAAGTAGAAATGCCGCTGGTGGACAATGCGGCTGCTGAGCAAATCAAAGAAGTTTTCCTTGGGATTGGTTTTTATTCCGTTGCCAAGGTCGTCAAGCAACGAGAAACTCTGGAGCTCAATTGGCAGGACACAGTCGTTCATGTTTGCTTGGACGATGTCGAGGAAGTCGGCGGGTTTGTTGAGCTTGAGTTAGTCGTCCAAGACGACGGAAATGTTGACGAAGCGAAGAATCGTTTGAACTCATTAGCAGACGAGCTTGGTTTGTCTGGTTCGATTCGAACGAGCTATCTGGAGTTGTTGCTCAAGAATCGCGGTGAGATTTGACTTGCGCTGAGTGAATCGAATTATAGAATCCGGATGGCAGAAACCGGCTCGTTTGGATTGCTTGAATCGCTGAGGCGGACAAGTGTTCAAGCAAAAAAAACAATCAAGAAAGCGCTTTGCGCACACCATGAATTCGTCCAACTTTGAAACAGAATCTGAACTTGGCTCCAAAAGTAGCAATCCGTACAAGCCACCTGCCTCGGCTCAAAATCAAACTGATGGCGAGCTAGTTGTCGAAGTAGAGGTAGACCCCGAGGACGACCCCGAGCACTCACGGAATTTTGGGTTGGCGACACTGTACATGGTTTTCATGCGAACCGGTTGGATTTTCAAAACCGAAAGCATCATCATGCCGGCGGTGTTGGATGTGATTGGTGGCTCGGGATGGCTTCGTGGTTGCTTGCCGATGTTGAATCGGTTTGGACAAAGTGTTCCCCCGTTGCTGGCGTCAGACCGCGTCAAGAACGCTCGGTTCAAGAAATTTCGACTGTTCGGTTCGACGATGACGATGGGGATCTGCTTTCTCTTGCTCTCGTTGGTTTGGGTTTTTACTGGCGGGAAAGCAAGCTGGTGGTTGCCGCTGATTTTTCTGGCCATCTACGCGGTGTTCTTTTCCGCGACAGGCATCAACCAGTTGGTCCTCAATACGATCAATGGGAAATTGATTCGAGTCACTCGCCGTGGCCAATTAGCGTTGCTGGGAACGGTGATTGGATCTTCAACGGCGATCGTGGCCGCTTGGTTTTTACTTAGTCGATGGCTGGTGGATCAAAATGCAGGCGCGGAGAATCAATCGAACTTCGCGATGATTTTCGCTTTTACAGGAACAGCATTTGTCGCAGCGGCAATCGTTGCGCTGTTTTTAAAAGAGCGTCCTGATATTCGAAACGAACCGCATCGCGGTCCTGCTGAGTTGTTTCGTGCTGCCGTGAAAACGGTTCGGGAAGATCGCAACTTTCGAATTGTGACCATCATTGCTGCACTATTTGGAATGTACCTGACTTTGTTTCCGCACTACCAACGACTTGGCCGAGACCGTTTAGAGTTGGGGCTGACGGCATTGATCCCTTGGGTTTTGGCTCAGAATGCGGGCGCTGCAATGTTTAGCATTCCATCAGGTTGGATTGCTGATCGATTTGGGAATCGATTGGTGTTGCGATTGATGATGCTGATTTTATGCGTTGCTCCAATCATGGCGTTGGTGTTGGCGAGAATGGACAACGCGGGTTCGGCGGGGTTTACGGTCGTGTTCTTCTTGCTGGGCCTGACTCCAGTCACCATGCGAATGCTGAACAATTACACATTGGAAGTTACCGGTAATCAGGATCATCCCAAGTATCTCAGTACATTGAGTATCGCAATCGCGGTGCCACCGATTTTGCTGAGTCCGCTTTTTGGAGCCATGATCGATTGGGTGGGATTCGAAGTTGTTTTCTCAATCGTGATTTTCTGCACGTTCGTCGGCTGGGTCCTTACGTTTGTGATTGACGAGCCGCGGAACAAACCCAATCTTGACTGAGCTACCTTAGAACAGACTTTGCGTGTGAGCCACTCCACGCCGGACAGAACGAAAAGTCGGAATCAGTAAGCCAACTGGCGCTATCGATGAGGCACAATTTTGTTGACAGTTTCCCTCAGGACGGTCGATAACTCGATTAGCCTATACCCGCACACTGAGGACCTACTGTTGCATACCAAATCACTTTTCTCCCTGCTCGTCATTTCAACTGCGTTGGTCTGTGTTGGGATTAACGGAGATCTACTCGCTCAAGACCTGACGGGCATCAAGTGTATCGTCAACGGTAAAAAATCAGCCGAGCCTGAATCGTTTGTCGAATATCAGGGCGGCAAAGTCTACTTTTGCTGTAGCCATTGCGTGGAGACGTTTAAAGAAGATCTCAAGCTAAAGAAAGAGGCCAAGTACACGATGATGGCCAATCACCAATTGGTGGTGACAGGTCAATTCGTTCAAAAAGGCTGCCCAATGTCTGGATCTGCAATTGAAGAAAACCTAACCGCAAAAGTTGGAGCCACCAAAGTCGGTTTCTGCTGCGAAGGTTGTCGCGACAAAGTTGCCAATGCGGAAACGTTGGAAGAAAAAGCCAAAATGGTTTTCTCCCATGCCGCTTTTAAAAATGCTTTCGAGAAAAAATCAGCTGAAATCAGTTTGGAAAACGTCACGTGCATGATGATGCCCAAACGTGGGGTGTTGGCTGATCAATCGGTTGAGCACGCTGGTGGAAAAGTGTTTTTCTGCTGCAAAGGTTGCGTGAAAAAGTTCAACAGCGACCCCGAAAAATACACGACTCAAGCCAACCAACAATTGGCCACCACGGGGCAGTTTGCTCAAACAGCTTGCCCCGTTTCAGGTGGTGAAATTGATGACGAGCAAGCGTCAGAGTTCGCAGGTATGTCGATCAAGTTCTGCTGCGAACATTGCAAGTCTAAATTTGACGATGCGAAAGACGATGCGGCCAAATCAGAGATGATTTTTGGAAAGGACGCTTTCTCAAAAGCATTCACCAAGAAGTAAAACCGTGCGTAGGCTCGCCATCGAACGGCGAGCCGTGAACTGAGATGCAATCGTGCCATGTCAGTTCACTTTGAAATGTGATTAAAAATTACCAACGATTTTTAGACGGAGAGTAAAAATGTCTACAACTGAAAAAGACTACGACCCAATCAAAAACCCACGCCCAGAAGACCTTCACGCCTACGGAATCGGAAACGCATTGGCTTGGTTCGGTGGATTGCTTGCGATTGCCTTTATCGTCTATTATTTGTTCACAGCCTTTTGATGTTGAGCCACTAAGCCGATCGCGATCTTTGAACTGCAGAGGAAAAAAATGAATGTTCTGATCGCTGTTCAAAACAAAGCTCAGGGAGGTTGGGATTTTGTTACGATTGCTACCTTCGTGGCAATCATTCTTTTTTGCATTATCGCATTGATGGTGTTTCTGGCTTTTCAATCGCTTGGGAAGTACTGGATGCAGGCATTCACATCTGGCTGCCCGATTGCGTTTCCGCAACTGCTTGCCATGCAC
Organism: Mariniblastus sp.; assembly: GCA_045105295.1. Lineage (GTDB taxonomy): Bacteria > Planctomycetota > Planctomycetia > Pirellulales > Pirellulaceae > Mariniblastus. The sequence goes on along the minus strand of JBGCDK010000145.1, from coordinate 26,633 downwards.
CTGCGTAAGGTGAAACCCGGGGACGTGATCCCTCATGGTATCGCAGCGGCTCAAGCCGGTTTTCCAATTCTTTGGAGGGAGCTTGAAAGTGCATACCTGCAGGGAACCGATCTCAAAACGGTAACCACAGCCTATGTAGCGTCGATGGAACGCGAGCAGGGATTTTCGTTTCAAGATCTCGTCAACGCGGATCGTGATTCTCGATTGAAAGAGATGTTGAACAACGGGTGAGTCGGCAAGTCGCAGACTGGTGCCTTTTCAGCCAGTTTTCAAAATCGCGAGAGCTCAAGGTGTTGTTCCGTCGCCCTATCCTCGCGTATTGGGCACGAGAATTCTGATCTTCCGAATTGAACACGCCTTTGGCATAATTTCTGTATTAGAAATTTGGCCAAGGATGGACCGATGCGGATATTTTTTTCAGTGGGCGAACCGAGTGGAGACTTACATGGCTCCAACCTCATTCAGCGCTTGAAATCCCAGGATCCATCTCTTGAGTTTGTCGGTTACGGCGGACCTAAAATGCAAGCCGCTGGTTGTGAGCTTCATTTCGAACTTACCACCATGGCAGTGATGTTCCTTGAGGCACTCAAGAGTATCCGTTTCTTCTTTAAGCTCGTTGGTCAGGCTGACGAGTATTTCAAAACGAACCAAGTCGACGCGGTGGTGTTGATTGACTATCCCGGATTCAATTGGTGGATCGCTCGCAAAGCCAAAAAACACAACATTCCTGTGTTCTACTACGGCATCCCTCAAGTGTGGGCATGGGCTCCCTGGCGCGTTCGTAAAATTCGGAAACTCGTTGACCATGTCATTTGCAAACTGCCATTCGAAGTCGAGTGGTTCGCCAAACGAAAATGCCATGCGACCTACGTGGGACATCCGTACTTTGATCAATTGGAATCTCAAAAATACGACGAAGCGTTTGTGGCTAAAGTTTCGGGTACGCAAACACAATCATCTGCAGGGGCAAGTTCGGTTTCAAGTGCTGAATCAAATTCCAGCCAGCGGTTGTTGACGTTGCTTCCAGGTTCACGTGATCAGGAAGTTAGAAACGTTTTGCCGATCCTGATTGACTCGGTAAAGCTAATCTTGGAAGAGACAAAAGACTGCAAGGTGGCCATTGCTTCATACAATCAGCGACAACAGGAAATGTCGCAAAAGATTCTTAACGAAGCTATTGAATCAGACATTGTTTCTTCAAACGGTCAACCGGGAATTTCGCCGCTTTCGAAAATCGAAATCTATGTTGGCAAAACTCCAGAGCTAATGAAGGCGGCCCACGTTTGCATTGCGTGCAGCGGATCCGTTTCGATGGAACTTCTTCATCATCGCAAGCCCACGGTTATCGTTTTTAAAGTGAAACGATGGGTGATGTTTGTGCAGTCGTTTATGTTGATCACCAAATTCATCACGTTGGTGAACTTGATTGCAGCCAAAGACATTCGTAAACGGACTTGGCGGCCTTATTGTCCTGATCGGGACGAGCCAAGCTATGCGGAATCCAAGCAGGGAGACGATCGTCCTCGCGCTGTGATGCCGGAGTACCTGACCTCGGGTAACCCGTCGAAAAAAGTAGCAAGCCGAATTCAAATTTTGCTCAATGATGAAGAAGTGTATCAGGCGAAAAAGGAAGAAATGAATTCGCTGGCGATCAAGTACGCGAAATCGGGTGCGACCAATCGTGCGGCTGACTACATTTTGACAGAGCTAAAAAAACTTCCCCAATCGAAACGCTTGGCGGAAACGCTGTCCACCTCGAACGCGGGCCAGAAGGATACTTCTGAGCGACGAGCCGCTTGAAAAGAGGCGCGGAGTGTTCCTAAAGCCCTATTAAGTTGGCTGAGTAAAACTCGGTTATGGGGTATAACATTGGTTGGGTTGTTCGATTCGAGTAACCAACAACATCGACATCTGTGGAGCCTGCTGTGTTTTTGAGTGAACCTGGAAAAACCGGATACGACCTGAACTTTTCATTGTTAGGTTTTCCGTGTCGCGTGCATCCTGCATTTTTCGTATTGCCGCTGTTGTTTGGCCAAGGGTTGGTCGCCAGCGGTCGTAATTTGTCTGGATCAGAGCTAAACACAGGCGTTGGTTTGATTGTCATCGCTGGATTGTTTTTCATTTCAATCCTCATTCATGAATTAGGTCACGCGATTGCGTTTCGTCGATTTGGGATCCATTCGCGAATTGTTCTTTATTGGATGGGCGGTTTGGCGATTCCGGATTCCGGCGGTGCTTGGTCACGACCTCGCTCAGGTTCGTTGACTCCCAACCAGCAGATCATTGTTTCGCTGGCTGGGCCCATTTTTGGATTGCTAATCGCAGTGGTATTCATCGTGCTCGTTTTGGCAGTGGGCGGTAGGTTGGAAATGCATTATGGCGGATACATTCCGTTACCACTGCCCGACCTAAGAGGAACGTTCTTGGAAGGAAACGCGGTTGTGATGACCCTGGTATTTTCTGGTATCGCAGTGAATATCTTTCTCAACCTGCTTAACCTGGTTCCGATTTATCCGCTTGATGGTGGGCAAGTCGCTAGGCAAGTCATGCTGAAGTTTGACGCTCATAACGGAATCCGAAACAGCCTCATCGTTTCGATCGCCTGTGCCGTGCTAATTGCGGTGGTTGCATTTAGCAAAAGTGAGCAGTTCCTGGGGATCTTTTTTGGGTTCATGGCGTATTCGAATTTTCAAGCGCTACAGCAATTCGGCGGCCCACGTTGGTAATCCGTAACAGGCCAATGCGATTGGTTTTCTGAGCCGTCGTAAACCGGGCCATAAGTGATGTTCGATCGCGCCGTTTCATTGGCGGGAAGCCGTGATGTCTACAACGAGTAGTTCGCGGCGAGACGATTCACTCATGCAAAGTCTACGCACAATCGTTTTTCGTCTCGCCGAACGAGCTTGCGAGGGACAGTTTTGACTTAGTCGTAAGTCCTTTCGCACAAGCGGATTCTTGCACGTGTGTAGGAAATTCTCGCACGACTGCAACGGCGATCGCTCCAGTCATACCAGCCTCGTATGGGAAGATGCTGCAGCAGCTGTCGGCGCACAAAAACGCACTTACAACAACAAACGTGTGATGCATGATCCCGCGTTGTTTTGCGATCGCATCAGTGACACGAAAACAGTCGCAACGTTTCTTTCGCGCGTACTTTGTTCGTTAGTTGCTACATGCGGTCGACGGGCATTCAAACGATTTAAACGTTGCAAACTAATCATCGATACACGCGCGACGACTCGTTTATAAAAGTAAGTTTGTCCAACTTCGTTGTTTGCGCGCAATCGTTTTTGAATTTCAAAAGCGACAACAAATCAGGTTTGCTGCTCAAAATGCGTTTTGGGAGCAAAAAAAAACAAGAAAATCGAAAAAAAATTGCGCATCAAAAAATGCGAAACGAAAACCAAACATCGATCGCGCTTTTCGCTTCACTCTCGAAACACTTTTTACTAGCGCAAGTTATTTCGAGTGCGGTCTTTTTGCTTCGTAACAAACTCGGTGGGTGTAATTTTTACCTAGTCGACGCAAAAACGGATGTTGTTTTGATCAATGCGTCTTACTTTTAGCCGTTTTCCGTTTGCATCGTACTTCTTCGCCGTTTTCTTATTTTTTCCGAAGCATTAACAAAAAAAAATGGACTATGCATCTGGCGGAAACGCGCGGTTGTCTTATTTTTTACCAGTTGTCGCATGTTGAGAACATTTTTCATGCGAACAAAGAGCTTGATCACGGTTTTCAATCAAACGAATAGCGTGAATGAATTGGTTAACCATTCGTTGCAGTTGAAAATCGTAGCAAAAACGTTTTTGAATCGCGTACAAATTACAAATTGGTTTTGAAAACGACTGTTGTGTTGAAAAACAAATTCAATGTTGAAGAAAAAAATTCCGAAAAGTGAAAAAACAATATTGAAAAGTTTTTCTTGTTTTCTAAAACTTACGCAATGAAGAAACTCGAACTCAAACGTTTGTGTCGCACGTTGGCGCGCTCGATTGAAGATTGATCATCGAAGATTAATTCGAGTACTAACATTCGAGCCATAATTGAAATGGTTTAATTTCGAATGGTGAGCTTGCTCTGTTTCTGGCATACGAATGCTAGAGGGTGAACTCGCCACGGTCTATTAACGGAGGACGTCCTGTGGCCAAAAAGAAGAAGGCAGCCAAGAAAAAGGCTAAGAAAAAAGTAGCAAAGAAAAAAGTAGCAAAGAAGAAGGCTACAAAGAAGAAAGCTACTAAGAAGAAGGCTACTAAGAAAAAAGCCAAAAAGAAGCCTGCTAAGAAAAAAGTAGCAAAGAAAAAAGCTACTAAGAAGAAGGCAACCAAGAAAAAAGCTACTAAGAAAAAAGCAGCTAAGAAAAAAGCTAAAAAGAAGAAGTAGTCTTCTTAGCTTTTCATGCAACAACGAGAAAGGGCCGCTTTATTTCGAAGGTGGCCCTAGTTTTTGCGCTGATGGGGAGTGCGGTGGACATTCCTGACGTCCTTTTTTCCATCTGTGAACCCGCTGCATAGATCGCGAGCCCGCGACCGAAACCGCGAGCCCGCAATGAGTGTCATTCCTGCCAAATCAGATTGAGATCTACCGATTCTCTGGCCGCTCAGGCTTTTCGATTTAGCGGCTTTTCGATTTAGCCCAAGACTGGCAGTTGTGGTTGGACTGGTGATTGGGCCGCTTTTTGAGCCAAAGACTTGGATAGCTCGTAGGCAATATTTTCCAAGTATGGAGCAATGTTTGGATCGTCAAAGTTGGCTCCCATTTCACCTGCATCGCCACGCTGGCGAAGCTGAATGTTGATTGGAATTTCGCCAAGGAAATCAATGTTGTCTTGGGCTGCGTACTCTTTCGCGCCACCCTTGCCAAAAATGTCGTACTCTTTGCCATTGTCTGGGCAAAGGAAGCTGCTCATGTTTTCGATCAAACCGATGACGGGAATTTTGACTTTGCGAAACATCCCGACGGCTTTGATGGCATCAATCAATGCGACTTCTTGAGGCGTGCAAACAATGATCGCGCCGGTAAGTGGAAGAAGTTGCGAGAGGCTCAATGCGATGTCGCCCGTGCCAGGTGGCATGTCGATGATCAGGTAGTCCAGGTCGCCCCAGTCTGTGTCGCGAACAAATGTTGTGATCGCGGAGTGCAGCATTGGGCCACGCCAGATCACGGCTTGGTCTGGTGGAATCATGAACCCGATGCTCATCAGCGGGATGCCGTCGAAATCAAGCGGCTGAATTTTATTGTTTTCTTTTGTGACTTGTCCGCGAACGCCAGTAAGGTGAGGAACGCTGGGGCCATAAACATCTGCGTCCAGCAATCCGACTTTGCAACCCGCGCGCTTGAGTGACAATGCCAAACTTGCTGCTGCCGTGCTCTTACCCACGCCGCCCTTCCCTGCCGCGATCGCGACGACTGCTTTTGCGCGAATGCCGACTTGTCCGATTGGCTGAGCTGGGCGATCGTGGTTGGTGACTTCGACTGTGATGTTTTCAACGTCGGCAAAGTCGGATTTCAATGCATCGAGGACTTCTTGGTGGAAATCTTTTTTGAGCGGTGCTGCAAAACTTGTCAGGCCAACTTTTACCGAGACGTGGTCTGCATCGGCCACGACTTCGTGGATTTGTTTTGCAAGTTTACGACCAGTCTCCGGATCCTGAATTTTGGCAAGGGTTTCACGGACACGTGTTTCAAGGTTTTGATCGGACATTGAATATGACTTTGGTGGTTAAACTGTTAATTGAGCGATTGATTTTAGATTAAATCGGGTTTTGCGGCACGCCATGGCAACAACGCGGTTGTGCAATCTTCTATGCTCTTTAATTTTCGGGGTGTATTTCGTTGATGGGCACGTATGGCCCTGCAAAGCTCTTGTGATTGAAGCAGCGACCAGTACCAACCAGCGAATCCAGCGGCACGCAAAAGCGGCTGCCAATTGGATAATCCGCCATCTCCGATCGCAAACAACTTTAATTGATAGGAATTGTTAGCCAAAGGGGCGAGTTTTTGGCAGGTTTCCAAGATGTTGGCACTCGAAATCTCGACAATCGCGACCGTTGCGTCGCTCTTGATAGCTTCATCGATGAGATTTTTCGCGTGAAGGAGCCAGGACACTTTTACCACTGGGGCATGAATGGGCAGTTCCGCGTCTTTGCCGATCTTGCGGCGAATCATTGAGCACCAGTTTTCTGACTGGGCTGACACAACGATCGAGTGGATGGGGCGTTTGTTAGGTTTCATTAATCCAGTTCCTCAAACGCGGAGGAATCGAGCTCGCCGGATAGGTCTTCCGAGAAATCTGGCTGTGTTTCGAGACCGAAAAATTGAATTCGGCGAAGAAGTTTGGGCCGGCTGACGCCAAGGAGTTTTGCCGCTTTGGTTTTGTTGCCTTTTGCCTGACGTAGCGCTCGAGCGACCAGTTCTGATTCGATTTCACCAAGATACTTATCGAGATCAATTTCAGTTTCCGTCGCCACGCCGATACGCATTGCCTTGAGTGCCTGCTGGAATTCATCAGGCAAATCTGATTCTTCGATCTGTGGGCCTATTGTTTTGCTGGCCGCTGCTTGGATCGTGCGATTGAGTTGGTCGATGTTCTCTGGCCACTCGAATTCGGTCAATCGCTGCATCGCCGTTTTCGAAAAACCGGACAGCTGTTTGTCTCTGCGAAAATTATCGCGTTCCAAAAGTGCCTGGGCCAAGAACGTGACGTCGATCAGTCGCTCCGCAAGCGGCACCAGTTCGATCGTCATCGTGCTGAGGAAATTCGCCAGTTCAATCGAGTAAGCATTTTTGTCTGCTAGTTTCAGCAGCGGAGTCGTTGCTGTCGCGATGGTCCGCAATGGAAAATTTGGCAACTGGAAAAAGCCAAGCAGTTCGTGCTGCGCTGCGTTTCCTAGTTGGTCAACGTCCAACAGCAACAGCCAATCCTGCGGTTCGCTTTCTGAATCATTCGCAGTCGTGCCCTTTGGCGTTCGGCTGGCGACAATGTCTTTGATGTTTTGCTGGATCAATTGTTGATCTGCGATGGAGCAATGGATCGGCAAAAGTTCTGAGTGGTTTTGCCTATCCCGTGTTGCGTGAATGGTTCGTGCCAAGTGTTCTTTGCCAGTGCCTTGTGCTCCAGTGATCAAAAGGTCAACGCTTGAGTTGATTGCCGTGTCGACTTGGCGACGAAGACGAGTCGAGTATGGGCTGGAGCCCACCAAGCTCTCGAGCGAGTAAATGCGGTCAGTGTTTTTTCTTATCTCAGAAAGTGCGAGGTGAATTTGACTTGAGTTGTTGTCACAGCCAATCGCATCGGTGTCTGGGCCGTTGGGTAGCTCTTGCTCGCCGCAAACAACCAAAATGCCAAGATGATTTTGGTCCGCATCCAACAACGAAGAGAGCGTTGCGCTTCGCCATGATTTCTGACCACCGGGTTGGTTGATCGAAACGGAGAAAGTTGGGCCCGCCGTATTCTGGTCATGAGAATCGGAAATCGAAAGTAAATCAGGTGGCGGGCAGAGTCCCTGAACGACGTTTTCGATTTCACTGCCGGTTGTTTGGCTTGTGTAGATGAGTCGCGTCGAAATTAACTTTTCTAGTGGAAACCCAACCCAATCGGCGCAGCTCTGGTTTGCGTAAGTCACAATTTGGTCGGCCCCCACGATGTAAATCGGCGACGTCGTTCGATCAAAGAGCCTTGTGAGGTGCTTGGTGGGATTTTTTGTCTTGGCCAATTTGGATACTTGTGAGTTGGTTGTTTTTGTCTGACGAACTTGTTGAGGCGGCATGCCGTCGCTCTATTTTAGACAAAGAATCGCCCGTTCATTTTCGAATCGCCCGGTATTTTATTGAACTACGGCAAAAGATTCTGGTTTGGTATATTGGGCGGGTAAAGCTGGGCGATTCCCAGTTTCTCAATCGTAATAAAACATCCCCCGACTCTGCCTATCGGATCCGAGCGAATGTCGCGCGAAACAATCCTCACTAATAATCCTGATGAACAGCCAGAAGACGATCCTAACTTGCGCCCATCACGAATGGCCGACATGGTTGGCCAGCGTGATGTGATCGAACGATTGCAGGTTGCCATTGAGGCTGCGAAGCAACGCCAGGAAGTACTGGGGCATGTTCTTTTTGATGGTCCGCCCGGGCTAGGCAAGACAACATTTGCTCATTGCATTCCTGCGGAGTTGGGCGTGCCAGTGGAGTTTCTTTCTGGCCCCAGTTTGAAGGCTCCCAAAGACCTTGTCCCCAGTTTGACCAATCTTCAGAAGAATCAAGTTCTATTTATTGACGAGATCCATCGAATCCCAAAATCGGTCGAGGAGTACATGTACACCGCGATGGAGGATTTCCGAATCGATATGATTCTCGGAGAAGGCATCAACGCGCGGACGCATAATTTTAAGCTTCGGCCTTTTACTTTGATTGGCGCGACGACGCGCGCGGGAATGTTGACCGGTCCATTACGTGACCGGTTTCAGATTCGAGAACACTTGGATTTTTATACGCTTGAAGATCTGACTGAAATTGTTCGGCGCAATGCCAAGAAATTGAATGTCGAAATCTCAGACGAAGCCGCCGCCGAAGTTGCCTTGCGCAGCAGAAGTACTCCACGGATCGCCAACAACCGTTTGCGTTGGGTGCGAGATTTTGCTCAGAGTCGAGCGGAAGGAAAGATCTCGATTGGAGTCGCCCAGGACGCCTTGAAAATGGCGGAGATCGATTCGCTTGGTCTTGATCGGCAGGATCGTCGGTATCTCGACACTTTGATCCGCGTTTGCCTTGGAGGTCCAACGGGGATCGGGACGATTGCTGCGACAATGAATACGGTGACCGATACATTGGCCGACGAGGTCGAACCGTTCTTGCTGCGGAGCGAATTGATTCTGCGGACACCGCGCGGGCGCGTCGCCACTCCCAAAGCTTTTGATCACATGAGAATGCATCCGCCACGCAAAGGTGAATCTGGTCCGTCGTTGTTCTAGTGTTTCGGCGGTTTGATTCTTGGGCTGTCACCCTTTGTGGTGGAACTTGTTAGCGATCCTTTGCAGATCGCTCAAGCCAACATTGGAAGGGGCTTGCCAGCGAATAAGCCTGCTATTCGCCACATCGCTCGTTGGGTAATGATTTGAGCCACAAGTCCGTGGTTTTCGCGAATGAAGTGGCGGTTGGTCTGGTGGCTAAAACACGAGCATCGCGTCGTGGGTCTCGTCAGAATTCCTGGGAGTCTGTTTTTGGGCGCGGAGAGAGTCTTAGTCGTTGACATAAAAAACGGCGGTTCTTAGATTGACGTCTTGTTTTCGAAGATAAATTAAGGGCGGTTCATTGAGCAAAATAGCGTTTCTTTTTCCGGGCCAAGGCGCCCAGACGGTTGGTATGTGCCAAGCCCTTTGCAGCGAGATGCCCGAGGCCAAGCAATTGTTTGACAACGCGTCGGAAATTCTTGGTTATGACTTGGCCGATATTTGTTTCAACGGTCCAGAGGAAAAACTCAATTCGACCGACGTCAGCCAGCCCGCACTTTACGTCAGCAGCATGGCTGTTCTTGAGAAACTTAAAAAGGAATCACCTGAGGTTTACGACAATTGCCAGGGGGCCGCTGGGTTGAGTCTCGGTGAGTACACTGCGATCGCTTTTGCAGGAGCGATGAGTTTCGAAGACGGACTAAAACTCGTTCAGCGACGCGGCCAAGCTATGCAAGAAGCTGCGGACGAAACACCCAGCTCAATGGTTAGCGTGTTGGGGCTTGATCGTGAGCAAACCGAAAAGGTTTGCGATGATGCGAGAGTGGAAGGCGAAGTTTTGCAGGTGGCCAATCTGCTGTGCAAAGGCAACATCGCGGTTTCAGGTAGCAAAGCGAGTTGTGAACGTGTGCCTGAAGTTGCCGAGGCGGCTGGTGCCATGAAGTCCATCCCGCTGGCAGTTGCCGGTGCGTTCCATACACCAATCATGGAGTCGGCTGTTCCAAAGCTGAGCGATGCTCTTGCTGGTTTGGATATTTCTGCCGCTCGAATTCCCGTCTACTCAAACGTCGACGCGGCGGCTCACACGCAGCCAGAAGAATTCAAAGACCTTTTGGTCAAGCAAGTTTGCGGGCCAGTGCTTTGGCAAGATTCGATCGAAAAAATGTTGGCCGATGGCTACGACGAATTTTACGAAGTCGGAGTCGGCCGTGTTTTGAGATCTTTGATGAAACGAATCAACCGAAAAACGAAATGCCAAGGCGTGTTGGAGTAAATTCACTCGCCAATTCGTCAATCGTATTAAGCAACCAATCAATCGCTCAGCGTTAAAATTTGAGCGATCAACGACAAGCCAATTTTAAAAAGAGAATTGAGGAACGAATGAGTTTGGAATCCATGAAAGTCGATCTGTCAGGTCAGAATGCTATCGTGACAGGAGCTTCACAAGGACTTGGCCGTTCAATGGCCGTTGCACTAGGTGCCAGTGGTGCTCGTGTCGCTTTGGTTGCTCGCAATGCAGAAAAGCTAGCCGAGACGCAAAAGATCATTACAGACGCAGGTGGGCAAGCTGAAGTGATGGCCGCAGATGTCAGCCAAAAAGAAGCGATCGAACAAATCGTTGAAACTGTGAACGAGGAATGGGGCAAGCTTCATATCCTCGTCAACAACGCCGGCATCACTCGCGACACTTTGATGCCTGTGATGACTGATGAGCAATGGGATGATGTTATCGCAGTGAACCTGCGTGGAACATTTTTGTTCACGCGTGCCGCGTCGCAACGAATGATGCGTTCACGATATGGTCGAATTATTAACATCTCCAGCGTGTCAGGTTTGATTGGCAACGCTGGGCAAACGAACTATTCCGCTTCGAAGGCTGGTGTGATCGGAATGACACGAAGTTTGGCCAAGGAACTTGGCAAACGAAAAGTCACCGTTAACGCTGTGGCACCGGGCTTTATTGAGAGTGAAATGACTGAGAAGCTCGGCGAGACGATTCTTAGCGAGGTTAGGAAGAAGATTCCGGCAAATCGGATCGGTACGCCAGACGACGTTTCGGCCTGTGTTTTGTTTTTGGCAAGCCCAGCGGCATCCTATGTGACAGGTCAAGTTTTGACGGTTGATGGAGGGATGACTGCGTAAGGGCGGTTTATTGCTTCCTGAGTAAGATGTCCATGTTAATTTGCTGCTGCATTGTTGCAAATATAGGGCCTCAGGCGGCGGTAACTCGTTAAAAAACGCTTGTTTATGCCAATGTTGGGTTGACCCTTTTTGACATAATCCTCTATCTTAAAACGTGTGTTCATGGCGGTTATTGAGTGATTTCACATCTCTGTGTGAATTTTCAATAGCACGAGTGAGTAAGCAGTGAACAGTTTTCCCCAGTGTATTTTTAGAAGGAGGCCGATATATGTCATCGGTCGAAGAACGCGTCGTCAACATCGTTGCTGAGCAACTTGGCGTCGACAAAGACAAAATCAAAAGAGAATCAAACTTCGTCAATGATCTTGGCGCCGACTCACTTGATACAGTTGAACTAGTGATGGAACTCGAAGAAGAATTCGATATCAACATCCCAGATGACGCAGCTGAAAAAATTCAGACCGTCGGGGAAGCGATTAGCCACATCGAAGGTTAATCGCGGAAATAGAATATACGTGCACTCGTTTTCTTGGGTGCACTTTGAACAATCCGCAGGATGGCTTGAAAAGGTTCGTCCTGCGGTTTTTTTGTAAATCCATTGAACGACAGAGCTGATTAGGACTCGGGTATAGACATGAAGCGACGCGTGGTCATTACGGGTTGGGGTTTGGTGACTTCACTCAGTTGCGAAGTTGAAGACTGTTGGAATCGGGTGCTCAACGGTGAAAGTGGCATTCACCCCATTAAGTTCTTTCAGGTCGACGACATTCGAGTTCAGATCGGCGGTGACGTCTACGACTGGGATCCAAGCGGTATCCTGGGTGTCAAAGAAGCCAATAAAGTAGATCGATTCTCGCAGTTCGCGATGGTGGCTGCGAAACAAGCTTTTGATTCGGCAGGCTTCGATCCTCGAGGTCATGAAAATGCGGCTCGTTACGGTTGCGTTTTAGGATCCGGCATCGGTGGTATGACAACCATCTCTGAACAAATGACTCGATTGGTTCAAAAAGGTCCGAGCCGCGTTTCTCCAATGACGATTCCCAAACTCATGCTCAACGCGGGTGGAGGCAACGTCGGCATCAATTTCGGTTTGCGAGGCCCGAACTACAGTGTGGCGACGGCTTGTGCGAGCGCGACCAACGCGATGGGCAATGCACTTGATTTGATTCAGTGTAACGCTTGCGACATGGTCGTGACCGGCGGTTCCGAAGCGGCGATGAGCCGAATGGGACTCGCGGCGTTCGCAAACATGAAGGCTCTTTCGGCTAGGACGGATGATCCCACCAAGGCCAGTCGACCCTTTGATGCAGACCGTGACGGTTTTGTGTTTGCCGAAGGAGCTGGCGTTTTGATCTTTGAAGAGCTTGAGCACGCAGAGGCAAGAGGGGCGAATATATTGGGCGAGGTCGTAGGGTTTGGCACATCGTGCGATGCCTATCACATTACTTCTCCTGAAGACCAAGGAATCGGCGCTTCGGCAGCAATGCAACTCGCATTGGATGATGCAGGATTGAATCCAGGAGACATCGACTATATCAACGCTCATGGCACCAGTACACCGTTGGGCGACAAAGCGGAAACACGTGCGGTCAAGACGGTATTTGGAGAGCACGCGTACAAGCTCAGCATCAGCAGCACGAAAAGTCAGCTCGGGCATTCACTGGGGGCGAGTGGTGGAATTGAATTGATTCTTTCCGCCAAAGCAATCACTGAAAGCACGATCCCTCCGACCATCAATCTGGAAACACCAGATCCCGAATGCGATTTGGACTACACGCCGAACACTCCAAAGCAACGCGAGCTCAACTATGTGATGAGCAACAGTTTTGGATTTGGTGGACACAACGCTTCGATCATCATAAAAAAGTTTGAGCGATGATTAGTGAGTTTAACCAGCGGTTGAAAAGTGGCGAAACGCTTTTTGGTACCATGGTTACGCTCGGCTCTGCGACCGTTGCTGAGGTATTGGCTCAAGTCGGTTTTGACTGGCTGTTTGTCGATTGCGAACACGGCCCAATCGAAACGGCAGAGCTCGCTTCCATTCTGCAAACGGTGCAAGACCGCTCCGCAGTTTTGGTGCGCGTTCCAGCGATCGATGAAACTCCGATCAAAAAGGCACTTGATCTTGGTGCTCATGGAATCATCGTGCCTCAGGTCAACACTGCCGAACAAGCCACAAGGGTCGTCGAGTTCACTCGCTATCCACCTTTAGGCGGCCGCGGCATTGGGCTGGCAAGAGCTCAAGGTTACGGGGCTCATTTTGAAGAATACATCACCAGTGCAAATGATTCGATTTGCGTTGTCGTTCAGGCGGAGCACGTCAAAGCAGTGGACAACATTGAGGCAATCGTTCAGGTCGAAGGCTTGGACGCGGTTCTGATTGGGCCCTACGATCTTTCAGCAAGCCTCGGTTTGACAGGGCAAGTCGATCATCCAGAAGTTCTGGAGGCGATCGCTCATGTCACCGAGGCATGTGAAGCCGCATCGATGCCGCTTGGGATTTTTGGCACGACTGCCGATGCAGTTAAGCCCCAGATCGAGCAAGGGTTTACCTTGATCGTGGCAGGTATCGACCTTCTGTTGCTTTCTAAATCGGCGGCTCAGCTACTGGCGAAGCTTCGCGGAGCCTAGATGCTGGTGGGTTTTGCAGCTCATTCTTTGGGCAAGCCACTCATCTTCTTTCGACTTGTAAGGCTTTCATAACGTTTGCATGCGCATATGCAATCTGTGGCTGGCGAGCTTGGTGCAAAAGCTGGGTAACTTTAACAAACGACTCCCTATTGCGACGAATTCTGGCAAATGTAGGGTAATCTGCTTTCCAAATTCCCCGTTTCTTTGGTTCGGAATATCGACACGGCGAAACCATTCTTTCTTGTCATTTGGTTGAGTGGTTCTCCATTCCCTGTTCAACATTTTTCGAGAAGGCAAAATCGAAATGACATGTGTTGCGTCTTTCGAAGGGCACGCAAATCGCATCGCGACCGAGCTCGAAGTTGTCGGCCTGGTCAACATGCAGTTTGCTGTCAAAAACAGCGAAGCGTTCGTTATCGAGGCACCCCCCGGGCCTCCCGTGCGGTGCCGTTCGTCTGGTGGCCTCGGTGCAGCCCATTTTTAGGTTGGCTTTCTGCCGTTCACCGAAAATGGAAAAATCCAACATCGTGAGTCGCAATTCTCTTAGTGTCCGGACTGGTTGTCAGGAATCCTGTCAGGTGTGTCAGGCGGGAAATATGCGACTACGTGAGGACGTGGGGTAAGTTGGATTCCATTTTAATGCGAAAAAAGCGGCGTCTGATGAGGATTTGAATGTCGCCTTGAGTGATTGGCACGGTGGTTGCGATACGCTAGTTGAACTTGAATTGATCCGTTGCGATGTCGTTAGTCATCACAATCTAGTGGGCATTTTGTTGGATTCAACACAGGTCCTGTGCGTCAATTCGAAGCGATAGTTTATTGAGAAATGAGGAGCAAATGAAAATCAATCAAAATCGAGTCAACACGCCCTTTGGTGACTTTCAGATCGACGTAGAAAATTTAGTGGAGCATTTCTTTGGAGATCGAGCCAATGCATGCTCGCCTCCCGCCGAAAAATCCACTTGGTCGCCGCGCGTCAGTATTTCAGAAAGCGATTTGGAATATCGGTTGGTAATTGAATTGGCTGGCGTCGTTGCAGAAAATGTTTCCATCGAAATGCAAGAAGACAAGCTCATGGTTTCAGGCGAGAAACATGTCGAGGAACTGGCTGAAGGGTTCACATCGCTGCGTGACGAGCGGCGCAAGGGAAGTTTCAGCAAATCGTTTGAGTTTGCCAAGCAGGTCAACTCTGATGAAATCAGCGCCGAATTTAAAAATGGATTGCTGAGTGTGGTTTTGCCCAAGTCCGAAAAAGTGCTTCCGCGCAAAATCGATATCAAGCTTGGCTAACAAGTCTGGCTTTTAACTGGTGTGGCAGTTCTACCGCGTCATCGATTCGAAATTTCCAAACACAGACGGGCTCGTGAGATTTTCTCGTGGGCTCGTTTTGCTTTATCGGCTAGTTGGAAAGTCACTTCTTTTGGAAAGTCGCTCCATTTGGGAAGTCTCTTGG
The DNA here is from genome assembly GCA_045105295.1 of Mariniblastus sp. Classification (GTDB taxonomy): domain Bacteria; phylum Planctomycetota; class Planctomycetia; order Pirellulales; family Pirellulaceae; genus Mariniblastus. The sequence goes on along the minus strand of JBGCDK010000145.1, from coordinate 11,462 downwards.
TTTGGGAAGTCTCGCCGTTTGAGGCTGCATTTAGTGAGCGGCTCCGTTTTATTCTGGATAAATTTTTGGCTCATCTCGGGAGAAGCAGGAGCCATCATACTTGGCTCCGCTGCGTGATACGTTGCGGCGGATTTTTGCAGCGCAGGGTGAGTTGGGTTGTTTGACGTAAGCAGACCTTTAGCGAATTCCTGGTTTGATACGTCCATTCGGCTAGGCGGCGGCGGAGGTTCTGGGCGGCGGCCATTTGGCGGGCCTTGGCGCGGCTATCGCGCATTCAGTGCCTCGTTTTCAAAGCGAAATCGAACTGGCGAATCCAACAAGGTTGGCCAGTTTGTGAAGGTCAGCGTGACGATCGCTGAGGCGCAATCTGCTATCGCGCTATAGCGGTAATGGAAACCCGGCAATGTCTTCTGGTGCCGGGATGGGCGCTCAAACTGAGTGGTCAGCAATCAGGTGCGGCGGTAGACGCCCTAGGAGTCAGCTAGGTGTTTTTTCAACGATCTAAAGCCGATACTGTCGCGTGATAAGACAAGTGTCTCGACAATTTAATCTTACCAATTAAGTCCCTCGTTGCTTGCGCGAAATCTTTGCACGTCGGGTCCCTGATCCAGATCATGATGCTGCGCATTGTCGCTTTGGAAATTAAGTCACGAGTTGAAGCGTTGCTGTCGTCAGTTGGTAGTCTTGCTTTTGCTTGGCCGGCTAGAACTTTGTCGGGCCTGGCAGCTCTTGTTTGCTACCGCTCGTCGGAGTTCGCTCTGGGCAACGCCGAACTTTGCGGCTTGAAGTCGGGCGAGGCGTTCGTGCCCAGTCAACGTTGGTGTTTAATTACTGAGGCGGGCAATTGAGTCCTCGATAGCGCATAAAAAAGCGCAATCACTAAGTGATTGCGCTTTATTTCTTACATTCTCCCAAAGCCAGTTTTACTTGGCGCCTGGAGGAATCGTTAATTTTGGCGGAGGTGGCAATTCGCCGCTCATGCCAGCTTCGGTTTTCTCGCCAGACATACCGGAGATCTTGGCTGGCTTTTTAGTGTTTTCCGCACCTTTTTGTGCTTCACCACCAGATGTATCGCATCCGGTCGTGACAGCTAATGACAGGATAAACAATCCTGCAAGTAGTAAACGACTCATAGTTCTTCCTAATTGGTTTAAAAAAAAAGTTACGGCCGCAATCGCGACCGTAACCAGTTTAGCAAATTTGCTTTTTAATCCTATGGATTAAATGTCTTCGATCGAAGCGATTTGACCGTCAGACTTACCGTGAAGGTTGTTCCAAAGGCCACCGTCGATGGCTGCAGTGACTGAGTGGCCAGAACCGTCGCCAAGAGCGATGATGATGACGTCACCGGTGTGCTGTGAACCGAACTGGTACCAGCCTTTAGGAGTGCTGTTCTTGACAAGACCCCAAGCAGCAGGCATTCCGTCACAAATCCAAGAGTAATCAGTTTTGATACCGGCTACTTCTGTGTTTGATGAGTTTTCGCAGAAAGCGATAACGTTTGAAGTACCGTCAGTGATTGAGCCAAAGCCGTTTTCGCTTCGGTTGGTGAAGATACCAGCACGAGCGTTGAAGTAAGCGCTTGCTCCGCCGCTCTCATATGCACCAACAGCTCCTGAAGAGCTCATGTAGTTACAGCGACCAAGTGCAACACCATCGCCTGATGGATCCCACCAACCGCCCAGAGTTGTGTTGCGAGCGTAAAGACCAACAAAGACACCTACTGCAGAAACGTGACCAGCATCGGATGGGCAAAGGAATGCAGGAATTTTGTATGTTCCAGCGTTGTCCCAAACTGTGAAAGGGCCGCCCCACCAGTAATCTTGGTCACCTGTGCGGATCGCACGATTGGTGTCAAAGATGTTGTCCAAGTTGTTCTGCTCCATGAAAGGAAGCAAGAAAACTTTTGTTCCGATCCAGTTAGCAGCGTCGATTCCGGTGATTGGTGGATTGAATCCGCGTGTGATACCAGGAAGTGGATCAGCAAGAACGCCTGGTGGCATTTCTTTGTGTGCACTGTCGTAGTTGTGTGCAGCCAAGGCAACTTGGCGAATGTTGTTCATACATGTCGCACGGCGGGCAGCCTCACGAACTTGCTGAACAGCTGGAAGAAGCATCCCAATAAGGATGCCGATGATTGCGATTACGACTAGCAATTCAACTAGTGTAAAACCGCGACGTGTGTTGTGATGTCTCATAAAACACTCTCTCAAAAAAAGTTTCGACCGATTTCAGGCGGATACAAAAAAGATAAATGAAACCCGCTTCAATCAATCATGAAATAAAGGATGAAAACAACCATTAACAACTATCATATCCCCAAATGTAAAAGAGAAAAAGTAAGAAAATCCATAAAACAGAATTTCTCTCTTGTCAGCACTTATGCGTTTTTCGAACCCAACGATGCAATTTACTGGTTGCTAATTTGATCTAGAAAACAATATACTGCGGTAAGGGGTGTGATGGAACCCATCAGCTGGAGATAAAATTAAAAATAACAAAATAATCAGGAACTTTTTCAGTTGAAATTGTTAGCCGTCTACTTAATTCTCGTCATGAATCTTCGCGAGTACGACAAAAAACCCAAGGTTGGCCAACAAAATCATGTATTTAGAGGGTTGGGCTACGGGTTTTACCTATTGGAAAGAAATCGAGTGTCGCACTATTAAGCACCGTAGGGAGCGCAATTGTTACAGGTTTCTGCGGATTCCTCGAAAAGTGAATGGTGAAGGTGGCCCCATTCAAGCAACTATACGGATCTTGGGTTGCATTCGTTTGTGTGGGTCAACCGATCCAAGGCTCTTCAAGCGATGGGAGGTCCCGCAGGTAAGTTTCTTTACGACGGCGTCTAACTAATCCAGACGCATTTCAAATTCATTGGGAAAGCCCATGGGCTGACGAAAACGATGGGCTTCGCAGTGCAATCCGAATGAGTGGGATTTCACAAAAGTCGCGTTCGATTTCAAATTGAGAGGTTAGATCTTCTAGCTGTCCGTGACGAAAAAGCGGCCGCAATTTGTGCGGCCGCATCTTCGGCATTTCGATATCGTGCCTTGTCGACGTTTTTATTCACATAGGCCGGGTTGCTGGAATCACGTTAGCTAATTGAGTTGCCAGACAATTGAGACTGAAGCACTTGTTCGGCTCGATTAATGACTTGGAATTAGGCAATTGGCCTGCCCTGCTCTTGTCCGCTTTCGATTATTCTTTCTGGCAAAGCCGAAAGCGGATTTTGAAACCATGCCAAAGCCTGAATGATATCTTCAATCAGTCAAGTTCTTAAAAACGGCTGATTTGAAACTCAACATGCGCCTTGTGAGTTTCGACGTATTGCTCTCGGATCAGATCGCATACCTGTTCTTGTTTCATGAATGCGTCAGAGTAGCCTGGGTGAGCCAGGTCGATGGTTCCTTTGGCTGCGTTGACTAGGTGCTGAATCAAATCAATCGGGTCTTCGTCTCCGACGGCACAGCGAACTGTTGTTGGCGTGAGTCCGGAGTCCAGCAACGCCGTTTCATCGAGTTCCGAATGCGTTGTCAATGCAGGGCAGCTGACGATGGTATTTGATTGTCCCAGGCTGATCATGTGACCGAAGGTTGGTGAAAGTGAGTCAAAGAATTTTTGAAACGCTGTTCGTTCGATCTTGCCCATGTCAAAAGTAAACAAAGGCGCTGGCAAGCCAAGGTACATATGCTCTGCACGGCAATCAAAATTCGCGTTGCTGGGCACGGCATTGCAATTGACTTGGATTTGAGGGTGCCCGTCCAGAAAGTGCGCTAAGATTTTTGTGTTGATACATTTGCGTAGCATTCGAACCGTCAGCGTTTTCATGCCTTGCATCACTTCAAAAGCAGCGTCGGCATTCAAAAAGGCTCCTTTGACGTAGTAAACATTCCAGAACATTGTCTGGTCCCAAGACTGATCGCCGACCGATTGGCCTTTCGGAATGAACATGTCGTTGTTGCGTCCGATAACACAACCAGCGATCACGGCGCCACACCCGCTGAGGTCTTTGGTGTAGCTGTGAATGACAAAGTCGGGTCGTTCGTTGATGTCTTTTCGCATTAGTGGGCGATACAGAAACGGTGTCGCGACCGTCGCGTCGAGCAGGACCTTCAATCCATTCTCGTGTGAAATTTTTGAGATTCCTGCAACGTCTAGAACGTAGCCTTGTGGGTTGCATGGCGATTCCAGGTAGACGTAAATTTTCCTTCCGTCTTTCAATCGGTCAGCATGTTTTTCTTGGACTTGTTTTAGGAATGGCGCGAATTCTTCGCCAGTAAATCCGTCGAATGTCTCGACAGCAATTTCGAGGTTGCCGTCTTTGCCGTACCAGTCATGGATCAGCTGATAGGCGCCGCCGTAAATGTTTCGGCTGGTGATCAGGATGTCATCGCGGCCAAGCAGGTGCGCAAGCGCTGAATCGATCGCCGCCATTCCGCTGTTGAAGTTCCACGCCATGTAATCAGACGCGTATGGGCCCGCTTCCAAGTCGACGATGTGATTGGCGAGGCAGACACTCGTTGGGTTAAGCAGACGGGAGTAAATCTCAAGCATCAGCTCTTTGCCGCGAAAGGCGTCTTCGATCCACTCGGCACACGCATAAATATAAGTCGCCGTTCGCGTGATGACGGGGGTGGCTGAGAACAACGCAGTCACGTTGTCGAAAACGGGATACGGCCCTTTGGCAGAAACCGTTTCGGCTCTGTAGCCCAGTGATTGGTAGCTCTTGCGAAACGGATGCATCAACGTGTCAAGAATTTTCGCCAGCTGAAACGATAGAAATTTTTTCGCATTGAATCGTTGAATGTGTTGAGGCGATCGGATTCCGCCTTCGTGCTCGCCTTGATTTTTGATCTCTTCAAGCGTCAGTTTCCACAAATGCTCAATGTCGTTTTGCGATTCGTACATTCGCTCGACAACGCGCAGCAGCGTTTTGCCATATTCAGATTCAGCGTCAATGCTGAAGTGTTCCAGCTGCTCCTCAGCCAATCCGATTGCCGTTGTTGCTGTTGTCGTATTCCGTTTCGGTGAAAGCTGTTTCATAGTTCGCTCCGTCGAATTTTCAAATGGGGGTGAGTGGCGGCGCAGTAATTTTTTTCGCTCGCAGCATTGCGTCATTGGATCGGTAATTCGAAACAGTGGCAAGGTAGACCAATCCTTGGCCAGATAGTGAATTGGCATCCGAATCGGTCAACGCGGGCAAAGTTGCCAGTCACGGGTTACTGCTGCAATGCAGATAACGACTTTTTCACGAAAGCAAGTTGCTCCGGGAATAGCGGCGCGATGGCCGTTTCTGGCAGCACCGTTTCGGCATCGAATATTGCTTCGATGTTTTGGTCGTTTTCACTGGAGAAAAACGAAGCTCCGATCAGCGAGCAGTTGCTAAGGTTTGCACCTCGCAAATCGGCTCCTGACAAGTCCGCGCCTTCAAGGTCTGCGCCTTCGAAATTTGATCGGTGCAAATTGGCATTGCGAAAATGAGCGTTGGACAAATTCGCGGCTGAAAAGTCAGACTCGTGCAGATCGGCTCGCGAAAAATTTGCATCTCTCAGTGAAGCACCTGCAGCATTTAGCTTGCCGAGATCACGATCGCTACAGTCAATGCTTCTCAGGTCGCGATTAGAAAAGTTCTTTGTTTCGATTAACCGTATCGATTCGCGACGGTCGATCGTCGGTGCCATGTAGCGTTGTTCCTTCCATGGGTCGGCATTGTTGTGGTATCCCGATTCTGCCTCCCAGAAGCCAAGTCTGTCTTGAGAGAGGAGTTCGATCGCTTCAAGCCATTTGACGCTTTTGTAAAAGTATCGTCCTACGGCAACGTTTCGGAGCGGTCCGCCGTGCCCCCGGTCAATCGGTTGGCCGTCGACTTCCAGAGCGATCAAAGTTTGAAGATCGCGAGAAGTTTGAAGGCCCAGCGAAGTGGAATGCTTCCGCTTGGAGCGAGCGACAAAAGAAACAAACTTTGCGCTGTCGGTTGGCGAAACCCTTTTTAGAATTTCCTCCAGGAGCACACCGGTGAATTCAACTCCAAGTTTTGACCATCGCGTGACGCAGTGAATATCAATCGTCTGCGTCGTCCTTGGAAGCTCGCGAAGTTCCTTTAGTGTGAGCTCAATTGGCATGTTACACTCACCAAAAATTCGAAGTTTCCATTGGGAGTTAGGTAGCGCGTCCGCTGGTTCGCGTTCGCCGATGACTGGCCATTTTCCAGGCGCGACCAGTTGCTGGCCTGGCGGGATTAGGGCGCTCTCTAGTTCCTTTTCAGATTCACGCATGATCGAATTTTCTGTGAATTAAGTTACCGGTGATTGGTCGATTCAAGCTTGACGATTTTGCCACTGACCAACTGTCAAGTCTTTCGTCTTCCGAATAATCGTAAGCTGGTCTTTTGGAAGTTTTGGATTGTTTTTTCGCGGCGTTATCGGCTGATCCGACTTTTCGGTACAACGCTTGGTGAGGGCAGAAGGGTCGTTTTTAAAGTCCCAGGCGTCGATAATTTATACAATGCGTCGATCGCAAAAGTAGTACCCGAAGGATGCAGCACCCATTGGGAAATGTTTTTGGATTTCGCTTTTCATAGATTCGTTGGTTGGTAGGTAATTGGTTTTTAAAGGAGTTTTGCAATGAAGCAGTTTGCAATTTTAGTTGCCGCGATTTGTACGGTCGGGTTCATCGCAAGTGAATCACAGGCTCAGCATTTCCATGGGCATCGTGGTTATCGAGGTGGCGGTGGAGGGTTCAGTATCAGTGTCGGAAATGGCTTCGGTAACGGATTCAGCTACAGCAATTTCCGTCCAGGATTTGGCGTTGGCGGTCTCTATGGCGGCTACGGCGGTTTAGGCCCGGGCCGTGCAGCGTTCGCTCCCGTTTACGCTCGCCCGATCTACGCTCGTCCCGTGTACGCGCCCGTTTATGGTGGCTTCGGTGGCGGCTTTGGTCCTGGATATTACGGCGGTGGATATGGCGGATACCGAGGAAGAGGTTGCGGTTGGTAATGCGATCGGCAGCAAACCCCATAAAAGAAACCCACTGGCGAACTTCGTCAGTGGGTTTTTCTTTTTTGGATGCGAGCCAATGTGGTCGCTGCACGGTCAAGCAAAAACTAGTGCTCGATTTCGTTGGTGACAGGCTCCATCACTTTGGTGTTTCGCTCAACCGCCAGGACGGTTGTGCGCTGCTGGGTTCCGTCACGACTCGAAGCAACCACGGGCAGTACTTGGCGTCGATCTGGCAGGTCCATTCGAAGTGCAAACGTCCCGTCGTTCTTTAGGCGAACAGGTTCCCCGCCAACGGTCACGTTGGCCTGTGGGTCAGTCGATCCGTAGACAATCATGTGAGCGTCCACTTGGAAACTAAATCCAGCTCCATTGGTGTTGATGCCAGAGCCAAGTCTTTCAAAGGCGGGGGCGTGCATTGGTTGCTGAGATTTCTCCTCGAATACAGTCTGAAGATCTCCCGTCAACGTGTTCGGGTCGTATCCTCCACTCAGGGCGTAATATTTCTCAACATCGTTGGTAATGTCCGTCCAATGGTCCTCGAACTCCGCTGAGCTCGCAGCGGACGGCGGCGTCACTTGATTGCTTTTCGAGATGAGGTGGAATTTGCCATCGGGCACTGCGTAACCGATCGCGATTCGGTAGCTTTTGGCTGGATGATTGGTGTTGATGTACCAGTTGTTGACGCCGCTGTGGATTTCGATCTCTTCCACAACGTTCTCAACTGAGTTTGTATTGCCATCGCTGGTGATTTCCATCAACCGCAAAACAGGTTTCGCGCTGTGCCAGTAGCCGGTCAGTGCAACCTTGGCTCGCTGGACCGTCGCGCGGGTGATTTCCCAGTACGCTTGCATCCAGAATGAATCTCGAACAATCAATACAATCCGGTCGTCGGTTGGAGGAGCAGTTCGCTTGGACAGCGAAGCGGCAAAAGAAAGGTTCTTGAGGTTCTCCTGTCGCTCTCGTTGGTTGCGAATCTTTTTAGCGATCGCCGAGTCAGACTGCGGCTTTTTCGTGATTGAGATTCGGCTTTTGGGACGAGGTGGCGTGCGAGACGACGTAGAGGGTCGAGATTTCTTGGAAAGTTTGGACTTCTCTTTTTGCTTTGCAAGTTTCAGCAGGGATTTCACCAACTGGTCTTTCCGCATGGAGTGCCAGCCTGTAATTCCTTTTTTCTTGGCGAGTTGAGCTAAGTCTTTCGACTTTTGAGAGTTGAGTGAGGCAGCCGTAATCAAGATTCTACTCCCCTCGCGGTTCAGAGATTACCGACCGTCGAGAAGTTGCGCTTCGGGAAAACCCGAGGCAAGCATCCCACCACATGGAATCCAGTCCAGTTGTTGGAAGTGTGTAAATCGATCAGTCATCCCTACCGATCGCCAACTCGATTTGCGTTTAGAGGAAGCCAATTGAGCCTAGCGACCAGCTAATGTGTTTGAGCCCATCGACGTAGAAAAGTGGAGGCTCAAGCTAATGAGATCGTGGTGTGGTTTCGAGTCTCCACCGTGAAGGGAACCCGGAAAACCAAACCCACCCTTCTCATCCGCAACCCGATCATAACCGAACACCCCAGTTTTTGCAAATATTTTGGGCTTGAAAGGCCGGGTTTTTGGCAGATGGATATCGACCTAAGCGTTTTAATTGTAAAGGTTTACGTTATCGTTTTTAACGCTCTTTGTATTTATTTTGCGATGGAGTATCGCTGGTTTATTGGACCGCTTGATTGGCAATGTTCAGATCTTCGGATCCCCGCTTTTTGCGATTAAGTTGCCTTTCGCCGTTCCATCTGGTCATGCCCGTATGTTTCCATTTGCTGAACAACGGAGCTCGTGAAAAGAGAATTTTGCTTTCTCTATTTGGACATTGTGAAAAATTTCCCAATCTTTCGCCGGGCGGGGTTGAAGGTGTGAAATTCCGAGACTAGATTACCGAACTTAATACGGTCCAAGAAATGGAAAACCATGGATGATCGAAGTGCTCACGCCAAGGCGATGTCTTCGGTGGCTCGTATTACCACGATTTCCATGATGATGGTTATCCCGGCGTTCGTTGGTTTTTACATCGACAGCTTGCTCGGAACAAAAGTCCTGTTCATGTTTTTGGGTATGGCGTTCGGGATGGGTAGCGGTGTTTGGCAGTTGATGAAATTGGTTAATTACCAAAACCAAGTTGACGATTCGAGTTCAGAAGAAACAGAGAGTGCACTTCATCGTGCGGCTCATGAATCGGAAAACCATGAGTAGTAACGACTCTCCATCGCTTTTGTCGCAGGACAGCAACATTGGCTTGGTTGTTCGAGCGGTTTTGTTTGTCGTGGTCATGGGAATCACGTTGGGGGTTTTGGCTTGGATTCGGGTTGCATTTTCAATTGAACTTGAGCCCAAGTGGATGCTGGCCATGTTTCTGATCGTTGCCGTTCCCATGCTCGTTGGGTTGGTGCTCTCGGAAGTTCCGCGTGGAGAAGAGTTGTTGTTGCTGCGGTTGGGCGTCGCGACCTTTTGTCGCACTGGTTTGCCGTTGTTATTTGTGATAATTGTATCGCAACTCGCTGAGGTAAAGATTGCGAAAAGTGCAGTCGGATTTTTAGCTGTTTTTTATGTGATTGGATTCCTGGCAAGCGTCTGGATTTCAGTCGGTCGTTTGAAAATACCTGGGTCAAAGCAAGAGGTCGACCGTGCGGTTGTTTGATGAATCAAAAAAATCAGATGCGCCCCAGGGTGAGGATTCGCACGCGGAAAAGCCGCACGATGCGAAAGCTCATGCTGACGACCATGAACACGAAGACGGCGACCACGCTCATGATGAAGCTGGGCACGCTGAGGACGGTCATGATCACGGCGACGTAACTGCCATGGATCATTTCATGGATCCATCGCATCTGTTCGGTCATGTTCAGGATTCGCACGAGTTTCATGTCCCTAAGTTCATGGGTGAGCATTGGGAAATCCCAAATGTTCTCGGCTTCGTGGGGGTGACGAAAGAAGTTCCTCTCATCGGTACAGCCGAAAAACCAATCATCAAGGGGCGTTTGACCAAGTTCATGGTTCTTGAGCTTGTCGGAGCCATCTTGATCGCGGTTGTGTTTATTTGGCTTGCCAGAAAAATCAAAAGTGGCGAAAAGCCTAAGGGCAAGATCTGGAACCTGTTGGAAACGTTTGTCGTTTTCATTCGGGATGAGATCGCTCGCCCGACTATCGGAAGTAAAGACGCAGATCGGTTCTTGCCTTTCTTGTTGTCCCTGTTTTTCTTTATCCTTGTCTTGAACTTGTTTGGGATGATTCCCTTCCTTGGAAGTGCCACCGCTGCTCTTGCTGTGACTGCGGTGTTTGCCTTGGTCACGTTTGCGGTGGTTATCGGGGTCGGTGTTAAGAAGATGGGCGTGGTGGGTTTTGCCAAGGCGCAGGTCCCGCACATGGAATTACCAAAAGCTCTAGCTCTTGTTTTGATCCCGTCGATTTGGTTGATCGAAATTTTTGGCTTGTTCGTAAAGCACTTTGTGTTGGCGATTCGATTGTTCGCAAACATGTTCGCAGGTCACTTGGTGCTCTCTGTGTTTCTGGCTTTTATTGGGGCTACTGCCGGAACGATGTTGGGCTACTTTGTTGGTCCGGCGGTTGTGCTGGGCTCGGTCGCTCTTAGTTTGCTTGAGCTGTTTGTGGCTTTTTTGCAGGCTTATGTGTTTACGTTTTTGGCTTCCCTGTTTATTGGGTCAGCTGTTCATCCACACTAAGCCTTTGGCTGCGTGGGGTGTTTTTAAAATTAGATGTGATGGGTGTCATCACAATTTAGATACTTACGATTTAACGATTTCGATGGAGATGTTTAGATGACGATTACTGGTATTGCAGGCATCGGTGCAGGTTTGGCGATCCTTGGAGCTGGTCTTGGCATCGGCAAGATTGGTGCTTCTGCTTGCGAAAGCATTGCTCGCCAGCCTGAGATGGCTGCCAAAATTCAAACAGCGATGATTATTGCTGCGGCCTTGATCGAGGGTGCTGCATTCTTCGCACTTCTAATTTGTTTCTTGGTCAGCTAAGCCCGTTTGGTTTTGGTCAAGGTTTAGTTTCGTCCAAAGAGGATTGAGCAATGTTATTCGGAAGTATCAATGCTTTGATGTTGGCAAGTGATGGCGGTGAAGCCAATCCGCTTGCGTTCGACGTCGACTTGGCATTGTGGACACTGTTTATTTTTCTCGGTCTGATGGCCATTCTTGCGAAGTTCGCTTGGAAGCCAATCATCGAGGGGCTTAATCTGCGCGAAAAAACAATCGCTGATAATATTGAGTCAGCGAGTGTCGCCAAGGCTCAGGCGGAAGATCATCTTAAGGCTTACGAAGCTAAATTAGCTGGAGCCAACGATGAAGCTGCCGCCTTGATTGCGGAAGCCAAAAACGATGCCATCGCTGCCAAAGAAAAAATCATGGCCGATGCAGCGGATGAGGCCCAGAAAACTCGCGATCGTGCTCTT
>JBGCDK010000144.1:0-3311 GCA_045105295.1 Mariniblastus sp. | reverse complement strand
TTGCACGAAGCAATCAGCATCAGGTATTTCACGAGCCGAAATAGCTTGGCAACTGCCGTCGCCAGCAAAAAAACAGCCGTCAACGTTACAAGGCTGAAACGCCGATTCCTTAGAGGCATCTTCCTTGTACGTCTAGCAGCCAATCACTGTTTTGAAAAAGGACCAGGGACTTCGCATAACCGTTCCGACTGAGGATCTAGCCAAATTAGAGAGTCACAATCCGTCGGCAACGACTATTGGAGATAAGAACGAAACGTTTCATTCCTTAAAATCGGAAACACATGATGGACCTTTTGAGGCTCAGAATTACCACCCCCCAAGTCATCGCACTACTCGCAATTTCTTTATTGTCGTTGGCAGGCTGCGAAAGTAGTGACTATGGAACTGCCGATTCAAACAATGGAAACGCCTATCAAGGTATTTTTGTTTCTCAAGACGAAAATCGGATTCTCGTCATAACAAATAATGAAATTACTATGCAAGGTACAACGGCTGGAGAGCCATTCACGTTTGTTGGAACATGTCAAGTGAACAACGGCATGGTTCAAAGCCAAGGAAATTTTTCGTCAACTTACGGTTCCAATACATGCAATTTTTACGGTCATCAAAGTGGAGCTTCATTCGTTTTTGCAAATGAGCCTTGGCGGCAACAGTAATTGTCGTTGCAGAATCATCAGAGTATTTACAAAAAAGTAGCGGGTCCGTGCATGGGGCTCCAATACGTGGTCGCTATCGGACTTGAATTCCCTTCAGAAACCCTAGGATTGTTCGTTCAATATTTAATGCGACGCCAACTCCGACGCTGTTGAGTTACCGCCCCCAGAACCGAACCTCAAATCAAATCAAATTTGATGAAGCTTGCTCGTCCGTCATCGCATTCGGATATTGAAGTGGCGGTTTTGGCACCGCCCTTTTCAGCCAATACACTCGCTGGACAACGCAGTTTTAAAGCTGAGAGGAGCGTTTTTGCGAGTGAGCCACACTGAGAATTCCCAATCCGATGAGGTGTATTCTCGTTCCGATTCCCTCAGGAATTTCGGTTCTGAGTTAACGCGATCTTTTAAATCCTGAGCGTCTGCCAATTCCGCCACAGCCGCAAAACTAAAGCTTTCGTGAAGTATCCGGAAAGCCTTGTATTCTCGAAGAAAAATGACAATCGTTGAATCACGTTGGATGTACATATGATCGCGATTGGATTTGAGTTGTCAGCGGTGCCACGGATCTGCCACGGATTTCAAATCAGTGGCAGCCATACGAGGCGAACTTATCGCGGGGTTGTTAGAAATCGGAGTGTCACGGAGGTCGGAATTCGTCCCAGTCTTTCACGAGCTGACGCATTGCTATGCGATTCATGTCCAACCCTCGACGACTCAACTAACTCGCGCCGGTAAAACAAATACGACGAACGGAACGTGAGAATTTCATAATATTGAGCGGTCGATATTGGACTTGAAAACAGTGCTCAACCCCGAGAGCTATCGGATATTTGACCTGAATGCGACGCTGTTGGGGCAATGGATCTTGAAGGTGTGCACAGCCGGTGAAATCAAGGCGTTGGAAGCTTTGGTTGAAAACTGACCGCATAGTTGAGGCGGAATGTATCGAACCTTTGTATCTTCGGCGTTGACATACCGTTGATGTATTCTCTGCCGTTGAGCTATTCGACTTCCAACAACAAGTCCGTCCATTTCTGCAATTCATTCTCTCGGCCGCTTGCTTTGCTGAAATCAACAAGTCCCGTCAAAACGTCTTTCAACAGATAATTACGGTCAGGCTTAGGTAGTTCCTGCAAACGTTTTTTCAGCCCGGCGTACGCTTTGTGAAGCGGCTGATCTGCTTCTTCAACACGACCAAGCTCAATCAAAATCCGGCCGTACAACTCGAGCGTGACGCATTGCCGAATCGTCAATGGAGTTTGGTTGTCATCGCTGGTTTCTGGAATAAACGGTTTCAAAATCCGTTCTGCCTCGGCGGCCTTACCTTGAGCAAAGCAAGCGCGGGCCAAGCCGATGTTGATCCTCTGTATCATCTGTAGCTGCGTATTCGATTTCTGAGTCTGTTTCAGTGCCTCGCGGTAAGTGGCTTCAACGCTGTCAAATTTCTCGAGTCGGCGATAGGCCTTGGCCAGCGTATCCATGCAGGACAGCGTACCGATGTGCGAAGCGCCCAGTTTGGTGATGTTCGTCTTCGTGACTTCTTCCAGCAAGGTTCGAGCGTTTTCAAATTCCCCGCCGTCAATGAGAATTCCCCCTAGCGAATACTTACACGCCAAGACTTGCTGGTCTTCCGCGCCCAAGGTTTCAGTCGCCCTCGCAACCAGACGCTCGGCAAGTTCGATTGCATTTTCTGATTGGCCATCAAAGGAAAGAGTGTTGGCCAGATCCCGCATGGCCCAAAAGACAGACGGATGCTCAGCGCCATATTCTCCCTGTCGAGCTTCGAGAACTTCCTGGTACAGCTGAATCGCTTGATCTACTTGATCATTCACTTTAGACGCCGCTGCGAGGTTCCCTTTGGCGGTTAACGTTTCAGAGTGCGAGGCGCCATGCATCTTCTGCCGCGTTTCCATTACTTTTTTATACAAAGCAATGGCTTCTGGTAGTCGACCTACCTTTGAATAGTCGAATGCCAAATTGTTGCCTGCGATCATTGTGTCCGAGTTTGATGGGCCTAGCATTTTTTTGCGTTGAACATAAATCTGTTCTTTTAATGCAATGGCTTCAGAGCGTCTGCCGGCATTTGAATAATTAACCGCAAGGTTGCTGGCGGTGACCAGCGTATCGATGTGGTCTTCGCCAAGGACAGAGATCTGTTCTTGGTGAGATTTTTCAAGGATTTTAATCGCATCATCGGTTCGTCCCCGCATCCCATACGCGGCCGCCAAATTGTTGCGAGCGGCGAGAATGTCTGGGTGAGACATTGGCAATGTCTCCTCACGAATTTTCAGGACTTGTTCGGCAATCGGCACCGCCTTTTCCATGTTGCCTGACATTCCGTAAGCGTATCCAAGATTGTTGAGTATCAGTACCGTCGTGGAGTGAGTGGGACCCAACGTTCGTTTGGCAATTTCCAAACTATCCTGATTCAATGCGATTGCAGTTTCCATTTGACCCGACCGACGGTGCGCTGAGGCGAGATTGACATTTGAAGCCAAAGCTTGTTCACTTTCTTTGCCAAAGCGAATTTGACGCCACGCGAGCACCTCTTCATGCAGCCGAATTGCGTCTTCCAATTCACCTACGTCATCGAGGCTGCACGCCAGATTATTTTTGATGATGATGACACTGGGATGGTCTTCTCCAAGCTTCTGA
>JBGCDK010000143.1:0-33148 GCA_045105295.1 Mariniblastus sp. | reverse complement strand
GCAAAAACAAGAGCTCAGTTTCAGCAACAGCCAAGGAAGTATCTCGATGTCGTGCGTCAGGCAATGTCTAACAGTGGCGGCAGTTCTTCAACGCTGATTCGCTAGTGCGAGACTCGAGCGTTGCAGAAGTAACGTGAACGTCGCTGTCGAAAAGATCAAGTCTGGCTCAAACGATTGCAGGCTTTTAGGGCGGCACAGACAGGCTTCAGCCGTGTTGTTATCAATTAGACTTCTGTGGATTCAATCGTGGGAACTCAGGGGCAATCTGCGGATGAAGTCGCGTCCACTCACGTTGAGTTGCTCGGTTCTTACGCCGCCTTGGAATTGCCAATTGCTGGCTTCGTGTTCGTTTGATTTCCAATGGCCTTGCGCTGGTTGGCTTCGATACGACGGGCGCGTATTTGTTTTTTCAATTTCACCATCTCGTCGTCGGTAAGTGGTTCACCTGTCGCTGGATTAACTCCGATCATCTCAGCCAATTCAACTTTGATGGCCGTCTTCATGATGTGCTGAAGCTTCTGAATTGTCTTGGCGACAGGCGTACCGTCGATCACTCGGTGGTCAAACGTCAAAACGATGCGACCAACTCCCTTTCTTGGAAATGGATCTACGCCAAGCGTCGTTGTGTTTGGGCCAAGATGTTTTGCGCCATAGCTTCCCTTGTAGCCGGAAAAGCTCATTCCAAACGTGCCCATGTGGCTCGCTCGTTTTTCAGGCCAAACATTGAACAGCATCCACCAAGCGAAACGACGGACAAACCAAGGGGCTTTGGCGAATCTGATTTGATGACGGAATTGTTTGATCTCTTTGACGGGAGCTTTGCGATAGTGATCGTACTGTTTCTGTAGCTCGATTAAGGTTTGCATATCAGGGTTGTTAAACCGAGCGAAAAACAGCCGCTCCTCGCCAAGATACTCGCGCGAAATTGTCATCATGCAAACGTTGCTGTCGTGCTCGTACAAATGTCCCCACGGAAATGAAGCGTACGAACGACGGAGTTGCGGGTCTTGCCGGCAGACGGATGCGTAGGCTTTCATGTAGAGAACGTTCCAACAAATCTTCGGTCGGGTTTTGCGCCGAAACTCTGCAACCATGCCCGCATCGAAATCACCAGCCAGTCCGGCCAGTGGCATTTTGTTAGCCATGTGGATTACGTCATCAACAAGCCGTCGGCCGTTGGAGAGTTTTATTCGTTTGCCCATTATTTATCGCTGACTGACAAAACTGAAACGTCAGAACATTTGCCTGATCGAGAGGGGGCGGATTTTGTCAACTGGTTCGCGATCAAACAACCTCGGAATTGCTAGCGATGGAGGCGTTTTACCCTGCAGTTGGGGCCGTTTTCAACTTCTTGACGATCAAAATTGCAAACTCTAGACTCAGAGCCTCAATTAAAAACGGCATTTGTCTCAATCGAAAACGTCATGATCTTTTTAATCGCAGCGGAAACGCGTTATCGAAATCGGTACAGCGGACTCTAATTCGCCTTCGATGTTTGCAGCCGCAATTCAACGTTGTCAATTAGAACGCAAAGAGATTTCATGCCAAAGAAAACAGTGTTTCACGATTGCGTGGAACCCTTTAACGAGACCGGGATTTGGAAAAATTGGTCCGGCTATCTTGTTGCTCCTCGCTACCAATATTCAACCGTGACAGAGTATTACGCGATCAGAAATTCCGTTTCGCTGTTGGATACTTCTCCGCTTTTTAAATATCGAATCAGCGGAATGCAAAGCCAAGAATTGCTGAAAAACGCAATGGCTCGGGACATTCGAAAGTGTGCACCAGGCCAAGCTCAATACACGGTTTGGTGTGACGAAAATGGTTTTGTCCTCCAAGACGGCGTCATCATTCGAGTCCGAGAAAACGAATATTGGCTGACTTCCGCCGAACCATCACTGCGGTACTTTCGCAAGCTTGCGCGAAAATTAAAACTTGACGCAGTCCAAGTGGATGACATCTCAGAGGCCTACGGAATTTTGTCGCTGCAGGGCCCGCACGCATTCAACGTGATCAGTCGATTGACCGATGCGTCAGCAGGCCTCGGGTATTTTGATGCCACGATGACCGAGATCGAAGGTCGCCAGGTCTTGATTTCCAGAACCGGATACACGGGCGATCTGGGGTACGAATTATGGATTCCCAAGAACGATGCAGCGTCGGTTTTCAAAGCGCTAATGAACGCTGGTGAAGATTTCAATATCGCGCCAATTGGAACGACTGCTTTGAAAATGGCCCGTGTAGAAGCTGGCTTGCTTTTGATGGATGTCGATTTTTCGTCCTCGCGATATTCGTGGGTGGATGCCCAAAGAGAAACTCCGATTGAGCTGGGCTGGAGCTGGATGTTTCGCGGTTTGGCGAAAGACGATCGAGACTTCGTTGGCCGACAAGCGATTGAAAAAGAACGCGGCGAAAAAACGAGCCGTTGGAAAACGATTGGGCTGGAGGTTGACTGGCACGATTACGAGCGAGTCCATTTAGAGGCCGGTATCGCCGCGCCCAAACATGAGATTTACCGCGAGGCAACGATGAGCATCTATCGTCGAAACGAAAAGCAATGGGACTACGCTGGTTACGCGAGTAGTTTTCTATTCTCTTCGCTGTTGAAAAAGCCGATCGCGATTGCGAAACTTCCGCTCGATTTGGCAAAGCCCGGCACCGAAGTCGATTTGGAAATCAACGTGATTCGGAAGCCTGCCAACGTGCTCTCGCGGGTTGCGAAAATGCCTTTCTTCAATCCCGATCGAAAAATTGCCATGATGAATGGAGAAGAAAGCTAATGTCTGACAATACAAAATATGATGCGATTGTGATTGGTGCAGGCCACAACGGTCTTACGAACGCGGCTTACCTCGCAAAATCTGGTTTGAATGTTCTGCTGCTTGAACGACGAGAGTTCGTTGGCGGGGCGACGATCACCGAAGAACTAGTCGAAGGGTTTAAGTTCACGACTTTTTCATACGCAATCAGTTTGCTGCGACCCGATATCGTGCAAGATCTTGAGCTCGCAAAACATGGGCTAATGATTTTGCCATTGGCAAATACGTTCCAGCCAGGATTCAATGGCGAGTATCTATTGTTGGGGGCCGACAGCGATAAAAACTACCACGAGATCGCTCGGCATTCGATTGAGGACGCCGAAGGTTACAAAGAGCTCAGTCATTTGATCAACCGAGTTTGTTTTGCACTTCAGCCGTGGATGGATCGGATTCCGCCCAACAGTCGCAGCCAGGATCCTCGCGACCTCGCTGAAATGGCAGAGCTTGAGACGTACATGCAAGACCTCGCACCAGATGTTCAGGAGATGATCAATAAATTCTCCAACTGCAGTGCTGCCAAAATTCTTGATGACTACATCGAAAACGATTTGATCAAAGCCATGATCGCTTCCAGCGGTATCATTGGAAGCAAAGTCGGACCCAAGTCAAAAGAGTCGGGGCTTGTTTGGCTGTTCCACAAACTTGGAGAGTACGACGGCGAGTTTGGCGAGTGGGGATTCCATAAAGGCGGCAACGGTGGGTTCACTCAAGTGCTTGCCAAAGCATTTGAATCGTTTGGCGGAACCGTAAAACTTAATGCGTCCGTCAAGCAAGTTCTTTACAACGATGGAACCGCTTCTGGGGTCGAACTGGAAGACGGAACCACGCTCCACGCCGACGTTGTTGTCAGCGCTCTCGATCCTAAACGAACGTTTACGCAATTGGTCGACGCCGCTGACATGCCGGCAGATTTGATCAACTCGATCAAGGAATATAAATTTCAAGGAACGGCGGCCAAGGTCAATTTTGCGTTATCTGATGTTCCGCAATTCCCAGGTTTGGAAGGTCGTAAGGACATTTACGCTGGGTTCACCAACGTTGGACCGTCGATTGACTATCTCGAAGAGGCGTTCGCAGATTGTCAGGCGGGCCGTTACAGTCGCAGGCCGTTTCTTGATTGCTGCGTTCAGTCAACCATTGATCCAGATATGACGCCGCCCGGAAAACATATCATGTCGTGCTTCGTTATGTATGCGCCCTACCACTTGGCCGAAAGCGATTGGGATACCGAACGTGAAAATTTGGGCGACACAGTTCAAGCAACATTGGAAGAGTTTTTCCCTGGCTTTGGAGATTTGATTCTCCATCGAGAAATCATCACGCCGCTGGATATCGAGAGGCTCGTTGGCTTGACCGAAGGCAATATTTTTGCGGGTGAACTGTTCGGTTCGCAGATGTTTTTGAACCGGCCTGCTCCCGGTTGGAATCAATACCGAACTCCGCTCGCTGGATATTACCAATGCGGATCGGGAACACATCCCGGCGGATGTGTGATTGGCGGCCCGGGGAAATTGGCGGCTCAGCAGATCTTGAATGATCGTTGTGCGGTTTCTTGACCCGCTGCTGTGGTCATGAGATGCGATAACTGTCAGCCTTTGATTCCGGTCGTCGAGATCCCGTCAATAAAAGTCCGCTGCGCTAAAAAGAACAGCACGACAATCGGCAAAGTAAAAAGTACGGCCGCTGCGAGCAGCAAATGTGTTTGATCTCCATACGACGAAACGAATCGCTCAAGCCCGTAGGCCAAGGGAAATTTTTCCGGGTCGTTGAGATACAACAGCGGTCCGCCAAAATCATTCCAAGTTTGCACAAACTGAAACAGCGCGACGGTAGCCAATGCTGGTTTGGAAAGTGGAATCAGGATCCTCCAAAACAATCCCCAATGCGAAAGCCCGTCGATGCGACCGGCTTCGAAAAGTTGTTCAGGAAGGGTTAGAAAAAACTGCCTAAGTAGGAATATAAAAAACGCATCGCCCAGCAGTGTCGGCCCGATGATTGCCCAGAACGAATTGTAGAGGCCCAGCTCGCTGATCAAAACGAATCGAGGGATCATCGTGACATGCCAAGGCAGCAACATCGTGCCCACAACGAGGGCGAACATCCACTTTCGTCCTCGCCACTGAACCCGCGACAAACCGTAAGCCACCAAGGCACAGGAAAACGTTGTCCCGATGACACAGCCAACGCACAGTAGCAACGTGTTGTTGAGGTAATTGAGAAACGGCATCGATTCGAGCGCCGCAGGATAATTCGACCAATGAAATTCGCTGGGAATGATTCGGTACGGATCGCGGGCAAGTTGTTCGTTTGACTTGAGTGAACCGCTGACCATCATGATCAAGGGCAGCGAAAAAATTGCACTGAAAATCCACAGGGCCATGTAAGTAAATGGGCGTCGCATCACTGGCTCCCTCGCAGGTTCTTGAACCGGTCAAGCTGTTCTTGAATGCGTTGGTCCGCTGCGGTGAGAATTTCCTTGACCGGTTTGTTGGGGGCGTTCATCGCTTCATAGGCCGCACCTTCAACGGTTCGGCGAAACATCGCGGCTCCAACAACCTGTGGAATAGGAAACTGGTTGGGGCTCGCGGCAAGGTCAACGAATTTTGCAAACAGCGGATCGGTTTTTAAGTACGTGCGGAATTGCTCGCTGTCAGTAACAGATTTTGAAACAGGAATCCAGCCTCCGTCGGCACAGGTTTTTGCTGCTTGCGCTGAATCGGCGTACCCAATCCAAAACTTGGCAAACTCCCATGCCCCTTTCGTATTCTTGGCACCGCGCGGAACGACAAAGAAATTACCGTTGACCCAACCTGCGTTTTCACGAGGCTGATTCGTCGGTGTCGTTGGTCCGGGAACAGGCAGCGAACAAACGCCGAACTCCGGGAACGGCAGACCTGCTTCGCGCCGACGATCTTGAAATGCAGTGATATTTCGAACCCTCCATTGGCCATCCATCACGACCGCGTAACGCCCGATCTGTTTTGAGTCTTCGACTGGTAGCAAAGGGAAAGTTTTGCCGGGCAGCGATTGATCGCCTTTTCTGAACGCGGCGATATCGTCTGGCCCGTAACGTTTGGCATAGCCAGCCATCCAGTTAAGTGCCGTTTCAACTGGTAGCGTATCGACCTCGACTCCACTTTGTTCGCTGTAAAAATCTGCACCACAAACGTAGCCCCACGCCCAAAGCCGACGGGAATCTGGAAGATACCCAAACGTCTCTCGCTTTCCTGTTTCTTTCGCGGGAGCAATCGTTTCAGAAATCTTGTCGAGGTCTGCAAATGTTTTTGGTGGTTCAAGATTGAATTCTTCGAGCCACGTTTTGTTGTAATAAAGCGCCCGGATGTCTAGACCGTTGCAGACACCAAACATTCGATTGTCGCAAACGGAAAGCCGTTCTGCTGAATCAAGCATCCAATCGCGAACAGACTGAACCTCGTCAAAAGGCGCGATTTCTTGCATCGAATGAATCACACCACGTTGCCCCCAATCGGCAAGAACAGGGTCGTCTTGGTTGACGAGGTCGGGAGGATCTCCGCCAGCGACTGCGAGAAATAGTTTGGCTTGTAAGTTGTTGCCAGGCATCGCAATCGCCCGAACAAAATACTCCGATTGAGAGTTGTTGAACCGGAGTACAACATCGTCCACGACGTCTCGGTCTTCCCCGCCCCAGAAATGCCAAAATACGACTTCGCTACGACCTGGTGGAATTTCGGTTTTGGTTGAAAACGAATTGCGCAACAAGATCGGCAGTGCGAACAGAGCAATCGCGAACATAGTGAGCAAAATAGATCGAGTTTTCATGCCGCCGTCCGGTAATGAACCCAGTGTCGCGACGTTCGAAAAAGCGCAATGGTGCAGAAGAGCAGCAGTACAAATAGAATCCAAGCCATCGCAGAGGCGTAACCCATTTCGAAATCTGCAAACGCGGAGAGGAATAACTTTAGCGAAAGCATCATCAGCGAGCCGCCTGGCTCTCCCGTTCCTTCACTCAAAACATAAATCGAAGCAAACGTTTGCACGCTGCGGATTAATCCCATCACGAGGTTGAAAAAGATCACTGGCGAAAGCATCGGAATCGTGACGTTCCATAATTTTCTGATCGCGCTGGCTCCGTCGATTTCCGCGGCTTCGTATAACGATTTTGGAATATCAGAAATGGCAGCGAGATAAATCACGACAAAGTTTCCAACTCCCCAGATCGTCATCAGGATCAACGCGTCTTTGCTGCCAAGGAGTTTTAATGGCTGGCCAGTGAACCAGTTCATCACAACGCCGAGGCCTTCACTACTGAAGGCGCTACGAGATTGATTCAGCCAATTTTGATTGGAGATCCCAACCCAAGACAAAAGGTAGTTCACGATCCCGCTTTCTGGATCAAGCAACCATAACCACAGCACGCTGGCCGCAACAACGGGGATGACAGATGGCAAAAAGATCAGCGTTCGGTAAATCGCTTGCCCTTTGACTTTCGCCGAAAGCAGCACCGCCAGAATCACGCCCATTGCGACTGATAGAGGGACCGACAGCAGCGAATAATAAATCGTATTTGAAAGTGCGAGCCCGAACCCTTTATCTGTCCCGACCTCGGAAATCAAACGGTTGTAGTTTTCCATTCCGATGAATTCAGGTGGATTGATCAAGTCGAATCGGCACAGGCTCCAGTAGAGCGAAGCAACGAACGGCCATGCGAAGAGCAGCAAGAAACCGAGAACCCATGGCGAACAAAATAGCCAACCGGCGAGGGTATTCTGTTTTTGATCTGTTGGGTTTGATTTGGCCAAAGCTTTGAAGCCAGATTTAAGAGTAATTTGTGAACCTGTTGTTCCGTTTTCTCTCCGCAATATAGACGATCCGATTGCGATCTGGCAGTCATCTCGAAACGCCCTGCCCTCGCATTTGACCCCGCAATTGATGACATGACCTTGCCATTGGTTGGGAGTACGAGTTATGTTTGCGGTTTCGAAATCAAAGAAAATTAGAAGAGATTCATGACTGATATTTTTGCAGACTTGCAGTGGCGCGGGCTAATTCATCAAACCACAGCCGACGATGTTCTCCCCGGTTGGCTTTCGTCTGGCTCACGAACTTTGTATGCCGGTTTTGATCCGACTGCTGACAGCTTGCACGTTGGAAGTTTGCTTCCGCTGATGATTCTCAGACGTTTTCAAAAAGCCGGGCACAAACCGATCGCCATTGCTGGTGGTGCGACCGGAATGATTGGCGACCCGAGTGGGAAGAGTGCCGAACGAAATTTGCAGACCAAGGAACAGCTTGAAACGAATCTGGCTGGCATCGAAGTCCAAATGCGCCAGATTTTGGATTTTGAATGTGGCGATCACTCAGCTTTGTTAGTCAACAACAACGACTGGATGAGCAAGTTTAGCTACATCGAATTCCTTCGGGATGTTGGAAAGAACTTTCCCGTCAATGTGATGCTTGGCAAGGATTCGGTAAAGAGTCGATTGACCAGCGAAGCCGGATTGAGCTACACCGAATTCAGTTACATGTTGCTTCAGGCATACGACTTTGTGCACTTGAATCGTGAGCACGGATGTGAGTTGCAAATTGGGGGAAGCGACCAGTGGGGCAATGTCACGGCGGGTATTGATCTTGGGCGTCGGATGTTTAGCGCACAGCTGTACGGAATGACTTGTCCATTGCTGACAAAATCTGATGGCGCAAAAATGGGGAAAACTGAATCGGGCGCGATTTGGCTTTGCCCGAAACGAACAAGCCCTTACGAGTTTTACCAATACTGGGTCAACGTTGCTGATGAAGACACGGGCAAGTGTTTGCGGTTCTTGACAGAGCTGTCACACGAAGAGATTGAAGGGCTTGACCAGGCACGCGCGGACAAACCACAAGAGCGAGCGAGCCAAAAGAAACTTGCCGAACAACTGACGTTGTTGATTCACGGTGAAGCAGGTTTGAAAGCCGCGATTCAAGCGACTGAGATTTTCTTCGGGGCTGAGATCAAGGATCTTTCCGACGCCGATCTCGGTCAAGTCTTTCCCGACGTTCCCAATAGCGAATTGCCCAAGTCTGAATTGGATGGCGATGGCTTGGGCTTAATCGACGCCGTCGTGAAAACAGGTTTGGCAAAAAGCAACGGCGATGCCAGACGCGGAATTCAGCAAGGCAGCGTCTACGTCAACAACCTGCGCCTTGATGATCCGAAGTACCGTTTGACAACGAAAGACCTCGCCAGCGAGACGACAATCGTGCTCCGATTCGGCAAGCGAAAATACGCTTTGTTGCGATTCATTTAGTGGTTCGTCAAAGCTGAAATGAATAGTTTGGTGTGCTAGGTTTGGGATGCCTTGCTCGCGCGGAGCATGCTTACGCTCCGCGTAAACATGGCACCCTTCAATTCAGTTCTGACGGAGAGCTAGTCTTGATTCGTTTAGACGTGATTGTCTGGTCATGATTCGTTAGGCGGTTTTAAGATGCGTTTCAACTAGTTCCGTTTGGAGAGGGCGATCGTCCAGCTTCTAATCGGCTAAGTTCGGATCGGCTAAGTTCGGATCGGCTAGTCTGGGCGACGCGAATAGCCGCGTGAGGTTGTGCACTTGGTTTGGGGGCGACCGACGCCCGTTGCGGTCTGACGGTAGCATGGAAACGACTGCTTTTGAACATGCCAAATCAGCGGTCGAGATCGCTTGGTTGTTAGCGTCATTCGCGATCAAAGCGATTCGCGATCAAAGCGATTTGGGGGCTAACCACAGGCGCAAAAAAACGTCTGTGGGGGAGAGAGGCCCGCACAAGAGTACCCCGCTTAGAGCTGCGCCATATTTCAGGCCTGACCCGGTTCACGGCTCCCCCTCGCGGACCTCACTCTCCAACAGACGGGACTCTAACTGTATTCATCTGTTCCCAGTTCGTCAAACCGTAATTGCCAGAATGTTGGATGAGTTTTTAATTTGAATAATTGAACTTAGCATGCCCATTAGAAGCACTTTTTCTATGCGGTTTGCCAGCGGCGGTGACCCAGGTTGAGATTGCTATTGCAAGAAAACGCTATTGCTGCGGAATTAGAATCCGGGTGTTGGGCAATATAAAATTTGGGTTGCCGCCAATTTTTTTCCGGTTTTCAGGAATGTTGTAGATCTCTTCCCATCTTCGGAACGTGCCAAAATATTGCATCGAGATTTTGGATAAAGACTCGCCATGTTTGACGTAATGGACTCGATAAGCGGTTCGGGGCGCGGCCACACTACCACCCGTCATCGAATTATCTGGGATCGGACTCGGGGAGGGAGGAGTGATGTCTGCTCCAGCAAACGAAGAGTATCCGCCACCGAGGTTGACCCCACAGTTTGCCGATACAGCCGTAACACTATTGGAAACTTCAAAGACAATGGCTTTTGAATGATTGCTTGCATGCGTCAAGAATTTTGAAACAAGCGATTTCCCCGCGGGATCCAATTTGGGAATGACAGGAATCCAAGGCATTCCGAGCGAAATGTAGTTGTACCCGAATGCGAGGCCGCCCACTCCGCCAGAGACGGATAAAATCATACAAGGACCTACAAAATCGCTCGGTGTAAGGGCCTTTATGTTCGAAGCGAAAACCAATCCCCCCACTCCTACAGAAGGATAGGCGCCTGTAATATTTTGAAAGAGACCCGAAGAGATGTCGATATCCACTGGCGAGGTTGAAAGTCCCACGCCGCCGCTGACGCTGCCGATGAAATAGTTAAATTTGGACCCCGATCCCGTGTCTTGCAATTGCAAGTTGCCACCGGTTACTCCACCGCTAACGACCCACGGTCCAACTGCAGCACCAACAGTGTTGTAGGAGACATAGTCCCAGTTGGCAATGTTTTCTTTCAATTGATCAAACGTGCCCATGATGTTCCTTTTTGCTTTAAATGTTGGTGTTCACAATCCCAAGTAGATACTTGAGTCGCGACCTATCTAAAGAAGGAGATGCCTTGGGCGGATCTAATTCAACGGAGAATAAAGAGGTTTCCAATTTTTAATTGGGAACTCAATTTGGTATTTTCGAAAGCGAAAAACGGCGTTGGCTGTACAAGCTCGGCAAGAAAAAATTCACAATGTTTTTTCATGAAGTTGCCGCTGCTTTGACAACGCGAAAACAACACGACGATGACCGCCAGAAAAAGTAAGCGGTGTCGGACCGTGAGCCTTGGCTGCTTTCTAAGGAAGCTTCCCCAGCCAATTCAGATCTTTTGTTTTTCGAATGCGTCAGGGACAAATCATCCGAACAAGTTTGCGTGAGCCGGATTGTTGACGATGTGTTCTGCAATCCGGTCAGAGAGCGCACCGATTGTCATGTAAGGGTTAACACCGAGTGCGGTTGGAATCACTGAACCGTCGGCGACATACAAACCGTGATGCACGGCTAGGTTCCCAGTCTGATCGAGGTAGCCACCTGCGTTGTAATCGTAAACTTGCCCAAGATGATTGACTGGCCCGCATTCAGGGCTGTCCGACATTCCACAGCTTCCCAAGGGATGGACTGTTACGAGATTGTCGCCAAACGCCTTTAGACGCTTGTACCGTCCGCCATGGGCTCTGGCTAGTTTGTCAAACTCGCGGAATGCCATCTTGCGGTATTCGCTTTCCTTAAGCCCCTCCCATTTCACCTGCCAGCGACCGTCTTTTTTGATCAACCGACCACGGCCCTCGTCGTGGCCCATCCCAAGCATTGCCATCGAATGGTCCAGCCCCGGATCACGCAACAGCGCCGTGAACAGGTTGGTAACGCCTCTCGGTATGGCGGCGTCTTGGATCAATAATCGCTTTCTCAATTCGACATCACGATAGAAATTTAACGAGGTCTGCACGGTCGGACCGACAGGTCCTTTGGTTGGCGGATAGGCTCCGTGCCCGCCAATGTTTGTGCCTTTTTCCATTCCAACGACGAACCCAATCGTATCGCCGTTTCCGGACCAGTGATGACCGAGCTGTGGCGAGAATTTTAAGTTTTCATTTTCCGAATCCATGAGGATGGTTGCACTGCTCGGACTGCCTGCTCCAACGACAACCATATGTGTATTGATCGCGATTGAATGCCGTGTGATTTTTTCGTGCTGATCGTCGATGTAAGTTCCGTGGATGCGGTAAGTGCCATCCCGACGTTTTTCGATTCTGTCGACTTGAACTTGGGTAAACATTTCGGTGCCGTTATGGCGGGCGACTGGCAAGTAGTTGTAAGCCAACGTGTTTTTCGCACCGATGTTGCAACCGTTGATACAATCGCCACACAAAGTACATGGTCGCTGGATCATGCCTTGCTTGTTGCGCAGTTGTTGGTCGAGATGTCGATAGTCGTACATCACCGAGATGTTGGAGCGATCGTAGAACGACGGGCTGCTACTCATCCTGGCTGCCGCCTCACGTCGGAGTCGGACCTTCGGAGTCTGGTCGCATGGCGTTCGGCTGAGACTTAATGCTTGGGCAACGCGGTCGTAGTACGGTCCGAGCACTTCCATGTTCTGAAGCGCCATCGGCCAGCGTGATTGCTGGAACACTTCCATGTGCGGACGCAATGCGATGCTCGCGTTGACAAGCGATCCGCCGCCCAGTCCGTTACCAGAAAGAATGTTCACTTCATCGTTCATCATCAAATTGAACAGACCAAGGGGTTGGGTGACTTGGCCTTTGGTGGGGCCAGCCAGCATCGCCCGAGCGTTGCCTGAAACTTTGGCAAACGTATCAGGGAACGTTCCGGGGAGCCATTCTTTTCCACGTTCCAAAATGCAAATTCGATAGTCATCACGAAGGTGCTGGGATAGTTTCGCCGCCGCGATCGACGCACCGTAGCCAGAACCGATCACAACAACGCCAAAGTGAATCTTGTCCGTTTCCTCGGCTGTCAAAAACAATTCGCGAGCCGAACTGGAAAGTTTGCCACCGTATTGCTGCAGGCTTTGGCGGTAATCGTCCATCGCTCGTTGCTTGAGCGGCGTGTTGGAGGTCTTGGTACGTTTGCCAAATTGAACCAGATTACGAATTGGTTCTTGGGCCTTGGTTTTACCTGCGGACATCGCCGCGATCGCCGCAACAGAAGCCGCTTTTAGGGCTGTCCGTCGGCTAAAGGTCGCACCAGAGTTGGCTGCCTTTTTTGAATCGGAATTCAAATTGGAATTGGAATGCGTTTCCAAATTTTCGTTCTTTGGCATCGTTGACGTTACTTCCTTGTAAGTCGATTGACTGCGTCGTGGTTGGGGGAGTCGTTTTCCAGAACAGATGATTCCCTGTTTCTACTTATCGTTCTGCTGAGAGAAACAGTTACTCCCTAAATACTGATTCGAGGGGGTTGAACAAATGTAGGGTCAGGCGGCGCGGGACCGTGAGAGTGCTACGGTCGGAGTAGATGGTTGGCTTTGGTAAAGCCTGACGAATGTGCGGGTGGTATGCCCAGCGAAGACGTTCAAAAATACCACAACAAAGGGCGGCTGTTGCTAACGACGTCTTCTAACGATTGTTTTCTAACGATTGTCTTCCAACGACCGGGCGAACGATTGAGGCGGAGTCCCAACGGTGACTTCCGTTTGACGTTCTTCGCCATCGCGAAGCAAAGTAAGTTTCACACGCGTGTTTGGGCGAGTGGTCTCGGCGAGCCGGAACAGGTTTTTGAACTCTTTGATTTCCGTTCCGTTCCAGCTTCGAATGATATCGTTGGGACGAATGCCCGCTCGGTGAGCCGGAGAGCCATTGACGACATCGCGAAGTTTGGCCCCGTGTAAATCTGGAAGCTGCATTTGAACGGCGTCGTGATAGTCGACCTCCGAGGGCAGCACACCCAGATAGCCACGGATGACTTTTCCGTTGTTGACTAGTTCTTGGAATACGAATTTGGCTGTCTCGCTGGGCACCGCAAAACTAATACCTTGAAACGTCTCGCCAAAAATCGAAGTGTTGATACCGATGACTTGGCCTTGGGCATCGACCAATGGACCGCCGCTGTTGCCCGGGTTCACAGCCGCGTCCGTTTGAAGCAAGCTTTGTTTGCGATGTTGCGGATCACCGGGGCGGTCTTTGCCGCTGAGGATTCCCGAGGTCACCGTTTGTTGAAATCCATATGGGCTTCCGATTGCCCAAACAATCGAACCGACGTTGACTTGGTCGCTGTCTCCCCAGTTGGCTGGAATCAAATTGGGCGCGTTAATTTTCAAAACCGCGAGATCACTGGTCGAATCCGCTCCAACCAATTTTGCTTCGTAGCGACGACGGTCATGCAGCTCGACAAAGAAACGTTCGGCACCTTCGAGCACGTGAGCGTTGGTCATGATGTATCCGTCAGTGGACATGATAACGCCAGAACCGAGCCCGCTGCCGTCACGACGCGTCTTGACTGCGTTGATACTGACGACGCTTGGTCGGATTCGCTGAGCGACAAGTTGATAGGCTTGCGAGACGTTACCAAGCGGCATTTTCTCAAGCTGTGAAACGGCGTTATCGTACTCACCCCGCGTCCGCCCCATCGCAGCGGCGTAGTGATACTCTTCGACCAGGCGAGGCCCGATGAACCAAATGCCGAACATGAGTGACGCCGAGGCAAGTAAAAAATACAGCCCCCCCATTCCGGGTTCTTTCGCAGTTGTTTTCGTGCGACTGCCTCGCGTTTGCGGGGCAACTAAACCGACGGGCGTGGTGGTGCGACGGATCTCGACCGGATCTGATTTAGCCTGGACCAGTTCATGAGCCAGGCTTCGAATTTGATTTTCTGCCGTAGTTCGTCGAACGGGTGTTTTGTTTTCCGACGTGTTGGTTTGAACTTGGGCTGGCGATTCCGATGGCTGGGTTGGGTGTGTTTTGGCCCGAGGAAGAATTGGTTTGGGCGTGAGTGGAATCTGCGATTTTTGATTTGCAGAAACTGGTTTAGGTGCGGATGGCGCTGGGGTGATCGGCTCCGTTGGAGGTTTTTCGGCACCCGTCACAACGATCGCAGGCCGATTTTGCGAAGGTTTGGATCGCGAAACCTCGGACGGTCTTTGAGAGTCAAATTCAGGATCGCTACTGGAATCCATCAAAAAACGGCTCTTGCGAAGATGAGTGTTCAAACAGAATAAAAAACCACACTTCTAATATACCTGTTTGAACCCCATTTGGTTTAGAGAAATTTGGACAGCTTTTGAAACGGCAACTTTTGCGAGGGTTTCGGCGGTTGTTACCGATGCAATCGTGAAAGTTAAGCGCTTCAACCCGGTGATATGTTCGGTAGCGAGATGAGTTTATTGAAAACCAAACGAAAACGTTTGTGAAGTTTGGCAGCCTGATACCTCAAAATCGAGCAAGGTCTTGCTGTGCCTGATGTCACCCCATCTTGTAATGGTTTTCTACGATTCCTTCTCGAGGCCTACCCAAATGACGCCTACCGAATGAGGCCTGAGTATTTGTCGTTTGACTCAACGCCCTGCTCTTTCAGAATCTTTTCAATTCCTTCCTTACCAACGACGGCTTTCCAAGCTTCCAACCATTGCACGCAGTCAACGTCTCGCCAGCCTGGCGATGTGTATCCGGCTGCACGAGCCAAACCCAAACTCCGAATGTTGTTGTGGATTTGCTTTTGCTCGGCATCTTTCTTGTTGATGTCGCACCAGAGGTACCACCGGATCATGTTGCCCGTTAAATCGCGAGCTTCTTCCTTCGTCCATTGGATACCCGGCAAGAACAGCGGTCCTCCTTCCCAAGCAACATTGGAAGCGTCGCCCGAGAACTCATATCGAGCGATTACAGATTTTGCAACTTCTTTATTGTCACCAGAAGATTGAGCGAGAGAGCCAAGATAGCCCGCCGCCATTCGGCGAACGTTCTGGTCGTTTGCACTGCTCATCACGCGAGTCAGTTTCTCAGCACCAAACGACATAATGGTCGGAGCCAATGCTTGCTGAAGTTGCGGAACTTTTTGTGTCACACTGATGACCTGTTCCGGATCAGTCTTGGTTGAATCTTTAGAAAGCTTCTCGACAATCCTCATCCCGATTGGGCGACCGAGGGCAGGGAATTTCGGAATCAAGTTCGCTTTTTCGATCAAACCATTGACGGTTCTCGTCATGGTCACACGCGCCGCTGCTGCCCACGTGCGCACGATTTTTTTCTGGCTCTCATCAGCGTGAACGTTCAGCAGGTATTCGTCAACGTCTTGTCCGCCGATCTCAACCATCGCCGCGATAGCCCAGCCACGTTTAGCAAGGTTCTCGTCCGTATTCACCACGTTAAGCAGGTCTTCAATGATTTTGTCGCGGTCAGTTTCGTTTGCTTTCGCGAGTTCCGCGATAGAGGCGATCGCTGTGTGAGCCGTTTTGGAATTCTCCAACTGCCCAATCAATTCGTCATTATCATTTCTTGCCGTCGAAGTTTCTCCCGCGAAAGCAGATCCTGCCAACAGCCCGTAAGCGACGAACATTAAAACCGCAACCTTTACTGTTGATTTTGGTTTCCTATAAAGAAGAGTTCCGAGCATGCCCAGTAGCCCTAGCCCGATCAAGCCACGCAACCCAAATCGCGTGTTGCGATGGTCGGCTGCGATTCGTGTGTCAACATCGTTCCAGTCGATGGCTCCGAGTTTCAGGATGCCTTCTTTTTTCTGGCCTGGCCCAAACTGATTCGCATCGTAATTCACATTGTTATTTCTGCTGGCTGGCATTTTGAAATCTGCGAACTTCAAGTTCTCATTCGCGATGACTTCGCGAGGGAAATCGCCATCAACTACAGTCAGTGTCATTTCTTTCAGCATTTCCAAGCCTTGTTTTTCAGTTTTGGTTCTTTCATCGGCTAGTGCCAAAGCGTTTTCGCTGTCGACATCACCACCACGCAAACCAAAATATTCACCGATTCGCAATAATTCTTTTTCTGTTTCCTCGTGCTTGAGAGAGAGGTTACCCGTTGCAACGGCAAGTAAATCCGAAGCGAACAGGTCTTTCGCGACTCCATTTTTTGGCACTGGGTTTCGGCGTGCAGGAAGCGACTTTCGTTGGTGAGCCGGAATGTCTTTTTCTGTTCCGCCAATGATTCGAAGCGGAAGTGGTTGTGTCACGTTGTCAAACATTTGCTGGCCAGAAATTTGACGGACGACATACTCTTCGGGTATCGAACGAATCTTTCTCGGGCTGTCAGCCATCAAATAAACCACATTCCGAAGTTCACCATCATTAAACGCCGACAATCTCATTGGAACGACCAACTCATCTGACTTGAACCGGAAACCCATTCCCTGAACGTTGCCGTCGAACACACTGCCTGCAGGAAGTTCAGCCTTAACGCTGCGTTGACCGGCGCGAGGGGTGACGCCCTTCTTCTGCCCGACTTTTGTCTTGACTGCAACGAAACACCAGCCAGCTTTGACGTAATCGCCGGTGACTTTATCCATGCCATCAGGGTATTTGTAACCATTGGTGTCCATCCATTTTTTGAGGACAGCGGCGCTGCCGGCTTCGAGGACGGCAACTTCGTACATGCCAACGGCTTCTTGTTTGAGAACCGTAACCGTTTCAGCTTTTTGGGAAAACTTCAAAGATTCGGTCGCCATCGCCGGTGCTGCCCCCAACGCTCGTCCACGCATCATGCGGCGAATCCGCAAGTCAACCACCACCTCGGGTGGATCAATGGCATTGGCCAAATGTTCGAAAATGTTATCTGGGACCTTCCGGATTTCTGGTGGTGTTGGGAACGGAATCAACATTCCAAAATTATCGACCTTGCCTGAGAACCCAGGTCGAATCACAAATGACTCGACGCCGTCTTTGTGGAACACATAGGTTTTTTGCAAACCAATTCGCGCTATGGGTGATTGTTTACCTGTGAAGATAGGCGGCACCATCCCGCAGGGGTCGGCATGCACGTTGGACAGCATTGCAACGCAAGCGATCAGGCAGGCTACGGTTTTTAGTTGGGAATGTCTCATGGTTCGATCCTCGGTTGATCGGTTTAAACTATTTTTTGAAGCAAATCAGTTGGTTGGAAAACTTGAACAGCAATCCTGTCAATCCAGCGAATCCAAGCAGCGAGAAAACGATGCTTGACGCGAGTGAAATCTTCTTTGAGCCGGCTGTCATGATCTCGTCACTAGCATTTCCAATTTGTTGCCGTGAGTACGAACTGATCAAGACGCCGTTCTTTTTGCCGCCAGGTTTATGTTGTTTGGTGTCGTAAAGCTCAGGCTTGTTGCGGTTGGCAGCCATGGCAAAGTCGTCAAATTTCAAGTTCTGTTTCGCGATAACTTCTCGCGGGAAATCTCCATCGACGACGGTTAAAGTCAACTCTGCAAGTTGTGGTAAGCATTCTTCAACAAGTTTTTCGGCTTCTTCGGCGGATACTTTTTCCATCTCGCTGTCGATCTCGGTCCCGCGCAATCCAAAGTGCTCACCGATTCGCAAAAGCTCTTTCTCTGTCTCTTCGTGTTTCAGTGAGTAGCCTTTGACGGTCGTCGCCACAATATCCGAAACAAACATGTGTTTCGCGATTCCGTTTTTGGGACCAGGGTCGCGTTCCGTTTTTAGACTCTTTTTTCTGTAATCCGGAATGTCTTTTTCTGTGCCACCGATGATTCGCAAAGGCAACGGCATGGTCAAATGCTTAACCAACTGTTTGCCGGAGACTTGGCGGACAACATATTCTTCTGGAATGGCGCGGATCTTTTTTCCACCACGCGAAAGTAAGTAAACCACGTTTCTCAAATCACCTGCGTTGAAAGCTGACAATCGCATCGGAACAACAAGCTCGTCTGTTTTGAATCGAAAACCGAGCCCCTGAACTGTTCCATCAAAAACGCTGCCTTCAGGAAGTTCCGTCCTCGTCTGACGTTGACCGGCACGAGGGCTTGCGCCCTTTTTGGTTCCGACTTTGGTTTTCACTGCAACGAAACACCAGCCTTCGGTGATGTAGTCTTCGCAGACACTGTCCATACCGTCGGGGTATTGATACTTGTTTTGATCCATCCAACGTTTGAGTGCGGCGGCGCTTCCAGCCTCAAGTACCGCGACTTCGTACATGCCAACGGCTTCTTGTTTGAGAACACTGACTTTGTTTTGCATTCCAAACTGCATCGGTGCAGCCACGGCACTGTCAGCCACCGCGTTTTCCATCAAGGCCATTCTCACCTGGGGGCGCAGGTCGACCAAGACTTCCGGTGGATCTACCGCGGCTGCGATCTGGTCAAACACATTGTCTGGAACTTTGCGGAGCGCCGGAGGCGAAGGAAATGGAATCAGCATGCCGAAATTATCGACCTTGCCTTGAAATCCCGGTCGGATCACAAACGACTCAACACCTTTATCAAAATAGACATAAGTTTGTTGCAGGCCGATTCGCGTGATTGGAGAGCCTTTGCCTGCGAAGATCGGAGGAACCATTCCGCAAGGGTCGGACATTGCAGGGCTAACCAATGCGATTCCTGCCGTCAGGAATGCAATGACCGCGATCAATCCAGTTTGAAGTCTGCGTTGTAAAAGATTGGAGCGGCCGAGAAATTTCCTTGAGATACGGTTACGTGGTTTAGGAATCAATTTCATCTTCACCCTCCAATTCGAGTTTGATTTCGATGGTGCCTTGGATGTCTTTTTCGCCATTGCTAATCCAAAGCTGGCCAAGCGTCTGCCAGTCGTCTTGATTTTTCAAAACCGTGAACCACGGCCCGCCAACAAAGTGGACTCCCTCAAGTCACAATCGAACCCACGCATGATTTAGTCCGACGCGTTTTACGGTTCCACTGGTGACAAGCGATTGAACTTGTTCTGTTTCCATTGGAAAAATATGGCGGCGATCAAGCGGAACTCTCGTTGGTTTGATCCACGAACGAACGACGCCGTTTTGATCGGTAACGCGAATCGAAACACGAGCGTGCGTAAGTTTTAGCTCGTTCCACAAAAAATCGGCTCGTTTCGCATCGAGATCACCAATCCCTTCAGACTCAATCCACTTTCGTGTTTGCGGTCCGTAGTACAGCAACTCTTCCAAAGCGTTGTTGGTTTGGTTGATCGGCTCGTAGGTGTATTCCTTAAGCAAACGTTTGAAATGTGATTTGCCTAAATGTTCTGTTGGGTGGCGACTGGCAGCACAACCTGATGCGCAGACCTCTTCGCCATGAGGCTCAAATATTGCGTCGGCATCATGATCGAATTTCGAAACAAGCTGAGTTGATTGTTCCAATGTGGCCAATCGGTATGGAAGTTGCCCGGGGATTTGGATCGGCGGAACCAAGCCAGAGTCGTCTTCCTCGGGGGCGTTGGCTTTCTCGGAATCTGTTTTGATGATTGGAAGATCAATTATCTCGTCGGCAGATACGGTTTCGAGAGGACGGTCGATCGTTCGGGCTGGCGGAAGTTCTTCAGCCGGAGCGCCAAGTAACAATCGTGCCAGCCATCCTAGGCAAAGTCCCATCAGGACAAGCGTAAACCTTGCAGAGAGTCTCGAACTTAGAAACTGTTTTTTCATTTGAGTCCAAACCTATTTAATCTGGCTTTGACACGACGCCAGCCTCGTTAGTTCCGAATATATCCGTTGATTCAAAGATCCCAAAATGCAATGGTCACAAAGAATACGTAGCGGCTAGAAATCCATTAGGAACATTTCGAAATAAACGCCTGTTTCCTGCTAAACTGAGAATAGGCGGGGTTTGGGGCATATCTCCAGCATCCGGCTGATTCGAGATTTTTGGAAAAGACAATTGATTGATGCGTATCGCAATCTCAAACTTATTGGTTCTCGCCACAATTTACGCTGTGGTATTTATTTCCAGCGTCTGCGAGTCGTCCATGGTAAACGCTGCCAGAACTCAGGCGGGTGAATCCCAAGCAAGAACGCAAACTTCAAACTCAGACCAGTTGCCCAAGCATGCCGTTTGGCGATTTGGTGAGCACGGACAAACGCCGCAAGCCAACGGGATCTACCGAATGGCTTTTTCTCGCGATGGGAAATTGCTTGCTACAAGAGATCGCAATTTTGTTCTTTCCATCTACGACGTTGACAAACAGAAGCTTATTTACAGTGTCGAGATGGATGAGAAAGTTGACTCGATCGACTTTTCACCCGATTCAGAATTTGTTTTGACTGCTGGTGGTGGGCCAAAAATAAAAATATGGAACGCGCGAACGGGAAAACTTGAGGCGGATATTGAAACTGATGGGATCGCTGCCTATTTCAATCGTTTGGGAACGACGATCAACGTGCTGGGCGAAACGCATGTTGAGTCATATTCGTGGCCCGGCGTGCAAATGACATCGCAGCAAAAGTGGAAGTCCAATAGTAACGAAGTTCGCTCGGCGATGTCTCGCGATGGGAAAATTGTCGTCAGCTACCGAGGAGTAAAAGGCGGGAAATTCCAAACCCAAGTAATGGATCTTACCGAAAAGGCGAAAGTCTTGTTGGGGCCGCCGTCAATCATCCCGCGGTCGGTTGTGATTTCTCAGGATCGTTTTTGGGTAGCAGCAACGTATCGAGATTCCAAAATCAGCCTTTGGAATTTGCGAGACGCCAGTCGAACTTATTCCTTACGGGCACATGCCGAAACCGTGCAGTCGATTGCTTTCTCAGCAGACTGTCGATTTCTAGTTTCTGCCAGTTGGGACAAAACGGTCGTTGCGTGGGATTTGTTGACTCGGCAGCCTATTGGAAAATTTGAAGGCCATCTCGCTCGCGTTACT
This sequence comes from Mariniblastus sp., assembly GCA_045105295.1. Classification (GTDB taxonomy): domain Bacteria; phylum Planctomycetota; class Planctomycetia; order Pirellulales; family Pirellulaceae; genus Mariniblastus. Next base: position 11,718 of record JBGCDK010000143.1, on the reverse strand, counting down.
GCTTCGACAATGAGTCCGCGCGATTTTATATTCGCCAGTGGAGCGTCAGGGACAAAAGACTGTTCCGTCATTGGTTGGAGCTTGAAAGACCAGATCGTTTTACCGTCGATCAAACCGGCCGCTGAAAAATTGACAGTCAAAGATTTTGAAAAGATCTGGGCTGGGCTCGGAGCAAGCTCGATCAATTCGTCATTGAGAGCAACCTCTCAGCTGGTCTATGGCGAATCTGTCATGCTGGACGAGTTGGCAAAACGATTGCCGGTTTTGACGACATCGGGAACATCGGGAACATCGGGATCGGTGGAGGAGTTGGTCAGACTTCTCGAGCATCCAGAATTTAGAGTGCGTCAAAAAACGACGGAGCAGTTGATCAAGATTCGAGCCAAGATTGAATCGAAGCTGAAAAAACTGCTCGACGAAACGAATTCCCCGGAGCTCAAATATCGAATCGGCTTGGTTTTGAAAAAGAAAATCGCACGCCCGATTCGAGAAAAAGTTGAAACGCGACGTTGGGGGCGAATCGTGTTTGCTTTAGAGTTTATTAACACGCCAAAGAGCATCGAGTTGCTGACTCGAATCGCAAACGGTTACGACGATGTCGAGATAGCTCGGGACGCAATGCTGGCGCTTGAACGAATTGAAGCCGTGACAAAATAGACGTTGGCTGATCGTTGGCGTACGCTTCAAAATCAACTACGTTGAACCGCGGGCGAGCCAAGTCGCCGTCAAATTTTCCGGCATTATCTGAATCAATCGCACTCAGCAAGAATTTTTAATCAATCGTGTCACGAATTTTTAGCCAGTCAACCGGATGGATCGTTGATCGACCAGTCTTTACTTACCTCTTCATCGCTGTAATTTCTGGCATCGCAATTTTGGGTTACATCAACCCAGAAATCGTGAGGGATTTTTTCAGTGAAGAGAATCCGGTCGAGCAATCTCGATCAGTAAACGAATTTGAAGGCGTTACGGTGCCTGAGGCTGGGTTTTCTCTCGATTCACACGCGGTAATCGTGGCAGAGTCGGATGATTTTTTTACTTCCGATGGCGTGCGAACTCTTCGTAACGTTGTCAGCGAACTTGAATCGCATGACTACATCAGCAGAGTGATTTGGATGGATCAAATTCCAATGCTGAACATTTTTGGCTTGCCAGAACCGCTACTGCCCCATGCCGAGGCTTCACCCGAGCGGATGAACGCTGCTCGTCAAAAGGCGCTTGACCACCCATTTATTCATGGGCAGTTGATGTCGAGCGATGGCAAGGTTGTTTTACTATTGGTCAATTTCGATGTGTTGTTCATCAAAGACGACGATGACACGATTGGAGGTTTGCGAAAGATTGCAGACGCCGCAGCAAAAGCAGCGAATCCCGAAGGTAATTTCGATGTGAAGTTTTCAGTCACCGGTTCGATGCCGATTTATGTCACAGCCAGAAAGTCCCACGAGGCCAATCAGTTTTTCTATCAGCTGGTCGGTTACAGCATGATCGCGCTGATGAGTGTGATTTTGTTCCGTGGTATCGCAGCCGTTTTTGTCGTCGCACTTGCTCCAGCAATGGGCGTGTTTTGGACGATGGGGTTCATTCAATTTTTTGGCTATGGCGAGAACCCTTTCAACGACGTTGTATTGCCCGTTCTTGTGAGTCTCGTTGGGTTGACTGATGGAGTGCACCTCATGGTGCAAATTCGCAAGCTTCGTTCGTCCGGTGAACAGCCACGGGATGCCGCGCGTTTGGGAATTCGACAGGTCGGGCTGGCGTGCGCATTGACGTCATTGACCACTGCGATTGGGTTTGGTTCGTTGGCACTTGCGAATCACATTTACGTTCAGCAGTTTGGGATGTGCTGCGTCATCGGTGTGGTTTTGAGTTTCATCAGTGTCGTGACAACGATTCCACTGGCTTGCTCGACTTGGTTGGGAAATTTCGTGCAGGTCGGCCAATCAAAAAGTCTTGTGGATCAAAATTTGGAACGTATCACGGGTGTGATCGACTACGTGCTACCACGCAAGCGTCTCTTCAGCTGGTTGGGCATCGGTTTGACGATCGCATTTATCCTGATCTCGCTGACGCTACGGCCCGATGAGCGTCGGTCGAGTATTCTGCCACAGTCGAGCGAAGCGTCGGTCACGCTCAAGCGGATGGACTCAGCGATGGGCGGGTTGGAGACTTGTTCGGTCAACTTGAATTGGAGCAAAAACGTCGATTCGAGCTCTCCAGATATAATGCGCGTGATTGGGAAAGTCGATGCGATTCTCAAAGACGAACCGCTGGTCGGATTTCCATTGTCGATTCGGAATTTGATCAATTCCTTGCCGGGTGAAGGCAAGCCAGAAGACCGAATGTCGATGTTGGAATTACTGCCGCCATCATTCAAAAGAGCGTTTTATACTCCGGAATACAGAACAGCGAAGGTAGTGTTTCGCGTACAGGATTTGGGGATTTCAACTTACAACCCGGTCTTTGAGAGAATCGAAACGGGGTTGGCTGAGCTTGAAAAAGAGTACGGTGAATTTGAGTTCGCGATGAGGGGGGAGGCCGTCGGACGATGGAACAATCTTTTCCAAATCGTGATTGATCTGGCAGCAAGTCTGGGAACGGCGTCGCTAATTATTTTTGTAGTTCTCGCGTTGGTTTATCGTTCATTGAGAATCGGTTTGATTTCTTTTATTCCGAACTTGTTTCCCCTGGCAGTATCAGGTTGTTATTTGGTTTTCTCTGGCCAGTCGTTGGAGATCGTTACCGTTTGTGCCTTCACCGTGTGTCTTGGAATCGCGGTCGATGACACGATCCATTTCCTAACGAGGTATCAGGAGGAGAAAGAGAAAACGGACGACGACGCAGAGGCAATTCGAAACGCGTTTGCCGGCGTGGGAACCGCCTTGATCATGACGACGATCGTTTTGGTGTCCGGGTTTGGGACCGTTCTCTTCAGCGATTCACGGGACCATTTCATTTTCGCGTCGATGGGGATGATCACACTGTCGGCTGCACTGTTTGCCGATTTAGTTTTTCTACCAGCATTGTTGGCTCAATACATGAAACCTCACAGCGATAACGGCTTGCCAACACAAACGCGGACTGGGTAGCGAGCTACTGAGGTTGAATCTCGGAGAATGCTCCCGAGTTGAGTTGGGCAATTCCGCGCTGCAGACTGCCAAGTGTTGATCTTACCTTTTCGGTAGATGGGGCCAGCACGAATCTTTCGATCTCCCTGGTCAAACCCAAGCCCGTGGTTGGCTATGACGCCCCAATTTGAGAATTGCTGGCAACGTTTTCGGTCGCCAGCTCTATGGCGGCATGAAGCTCAGCCACTCGGAAGGGTTTCTGTACGATCGTGACGACTTGTGGTTTTTGAAGGAAGAAATCCAACTTGGTTTGGCTGAATCCGCTCATTAGCACGACCGGCGTGTTGATCTTCTCTGCTTCTAATTCGCGGAGCAGTTCATTGGCTCCCATTTCAGGCATCATGACGTCCAGCAAAATGCAATCGATCTCATCATACCGCTGCTTGATTTGCTCAAGCCCAGCGACGCCTCCGTGAACAGGAATGACGTTCCAGTCAGTCCTGATGTTTAACGATTGCTCGCAAAGTTCAATGACCGTTTCATCGTCATCAATAACGAGGATGTTGAGACTACGTGTCGAGGTGCTGTTTTCAGGTTGAAAGTCAAAACCAGAATCGAAGTTTAGTTTTTCAAGAGGAACGACTGAGGTTTCAATCGAAGCCGGTAGTAAGACTCGAAAGGTCGTTCCTTGGTCAATTTTTGATGTGCACCGAATCAAACCATCGTGCCCTTTGATGACACCGTAGACGACCGATAGTCCCAATCCCCTGCTGTTCAATTCCGAATTCGAATAAAAGGGTTCAAAAATCCGTTCCATTTCGCTTTTTGAAATGCCAGAACCTTTGTCAGTTACCTCGATGTAGCAAAATGCACCACCACTCTCACGCACGCCATATAGTTGTGGGTCAGATGGGTAGTCAATCGTTTCGTGCCCAGTTCGGATGGTAACACGACTTCCTTCAGGAGACGCCGCCGTGGCGTTGGACACAAGATTTAGAACGACTTGCTCAATCTGAATCAGGTCAACCTTGGAAACTGTTTGTTGGTCCGAAAGCTCAAATTTTAACTCGTGGTTCTTGCAGGTAGACGACAGAATGGATTCGTAATGTGAAATCAACTCATTCAAATCCAGTGTTTTTCTTTCAATGTTTTGCTTGCCAGCATAAGCCAACATTTGCTTACTCAAGCTGGCGGCTTTTTCCGCAGAAGAAATGATACTGGTGATTCGAGCGTCTCTGAATTCTTCATCTGAATCGTGGTTTTTCATTTGGAGCACTTCGGCATTGCCAAGCACCCCAACAAGGATGTTGTTAAAGTCGTGAGCGACACTGCCTGCCATCAAACCGAGGCTTTCCATTCTCTGAATCCGGCTTAATCGCAGTGAGAGATCCGCACATTGTTGGCGGGTTTGGCGCGTCACCTCGCGTTCGCTGGCCAACTCTATTTTTGCGCTACGCAGTCTTTTGCGAATAAGCAAAATTCCCACGCCTGCGATCAAGGCAAATGCAACAAGCGAAGCAAGCAGTTGAAACTGTGCGACTAATGACTCAAATTTAGCTTGTTGGGCCAATTGTTTGGTCTCGAACAGCTCTCTGTCTTTTTCTGCAATCTTTTCAATGGCGTATCGTTTCTCGCTTTCCTGTTTTGCATTCTTTTGCATCTCAGCGATGTCATTATTAAATTCAGGGGGAAGCATTTTTTCCCGATAGTCAATTGCCTTTGAGTCATTTTTAAATTTGGTATGCAGTGACCATAATTGTTGAATGTGGCGGTTTCGTTGGCCCAAAGAAAGGTCGTCGAACGCCTTGCTGTTGACGACAGTTTCCAAAATTTCGAGCTGCTTTTCAGGTCGATTAAGCTTGGATTCCATCTCTGAAATAAAACAATTCGCGGAGTATATCAACGGCTGCATCTCTAACGCAGTCGCTGCATGCAACGCCAAGTGAAAATGGTTTTTTGCCTTTTCGAATTTCTTAGCCATAGCGAAATGTCTGCCAAGCATAAAATGAGCGTGAAAGACATGAACTCGGTTTTTAGAGGCGTTCGCAAACTCAAGTGCATCGTAGGCCGCCTGAAGCCGTTGGCTTTTGTCCTGTGTTTTTTTCAAGTTGGATTCAAACGCAAGGACCGTTCGTGAGTCCAGGTAGTTGGACTGATCGTTTGTCAAGAACGAAGCCAATTCAGCCAACCGTTCTTCTGAGGACTTTAGTTCGATAGACTGACGCCTAATAAAAAGTTCCTGTGACTTTTGAAGGTTGATCAACCGTTCGTCTGACAGACTATTGGAGGCATCAACCAAACGATCCAAGGTTTCGACAATGGAGTCTTCGATACTGCCAGACCAATGCTGAAGATCCAAAATTGAAGAATGAAATAAAAGCTTGAGCTCTGAACAAGCATTTTTTGATATCTGCAACGTTGAAATGTCGATATGTTGTTTCGTTCTGCTTCGACCGTCAAGAAAACTCTCGATAGTCGCGATTTGGGCCAATGCTACGGCTGAATAATCAGGGTCGCCAATTTCTTTGCTCCATCGAACAGCTTCATTCGCGTTCTCCAAAGCGGCCGAAAGATTCCAAAATCGAAGTGCGTTGGTCAGCTTGAACTTTGCAAGCAAAAAAGCTTCTGACCCCTGTTCCGTAACAGCCAACTCTTCTCGGCAGATTTTGGCATACGGAGTTTCGATGGTCGTGCCATTATCTATTTCGTTACTTAGCAGTTCCGTCGAGAGTCCGACTGTTAGCGATGGCACACGATGGGATTCGGTGGCAATGGCTGAGAGAAGGCAGCCTGTGACAGCACAGATGCTCCAAAGAAAAAAAGAATTTAGGAAGTGTAGGATGCGACTCATTTTTAATTGGAAGAAAAGACTGAGGCGTTTAGACACTTGGGAGCACTGTTTCGAGAACACCCATTAGTTTAGCCAACTACGCGAAATTTACTACGTCGATTTCGTGCAAGTTTCTTCCCTTTCGTTCGCGAAGGGACTTGACTTTTTTCGAAGTGAACGCCGCGCTCAAAGATGACAGCAGTGATCACATAGGAATCCATGCGTTCTTTCTCAAACTCTTTCGCGGTTTTCCGAAAAAGACAACTCTAAAAAAACTAGAACTCCAATCGCAGCAATAGTTTTCCGAACTGTCTTAAGAAAGAGGCCGAACATTATTTTCTGCTGTCGGTCTTGATAGGAAGAAACGCTGTTTTAGATCTGTTATAAAGCAGGTGACGACTACATGTTTTCATGAGCCTTGAGAACGCATCTGAAAACTGTATACGTCCCTATTCAACTTTTTTAATTGGCCCCTTTTGACGTTGCGCATGAGGCAAGCGCTGCGCTAGAGGTCTGCCTAAAAAGTCTTTTCGTTCCTTTTCAACTTTTTCGAAATCCCAATTTAGAGGAGTCTCTCTATGCGCGCTTTTAAGCACCTAGCTGCCCTAATCGCAGTTATCGTTGTCATGGCAAGTAGCCAAACAGCATTTGCCCAAATGAACACTTACGAAATGGGACCGTTCTACGCGGACGGTATGGATGCCGAAATGGCTTTCGGCGAAATGTACGACATGATCGATGGCATCGTCGCCGCTCTACCAGAAGGGCACGTCTTGTTAGAATTTGAAATCGAGTCCTCTGGTTTTCTTGGACTGTATCAATACCAGATCGTATTCAATCTGACCATTTGGATTCCGTCCCCTCCAGGTCCTCCAAATAGCGGCGGCGGTGGTGGCGGCATCGGCGGGTGATCAATCGATTGCAAAAATAAAAAATGCGAATGGAATCGCTAAACATTTTCATTCGTCCGAAAGATTCGATGGGACTTTCGGAGAATAGCCTCAGATAAAAAAAAGGCGAGAGTTTCATGGCTCTCGCCTTTTAATTTTTTGTCATCAATCTCTAAGTCTCGATGACGACCAATATCGCGAACGATCTTTTGAACACCGAGTCTTTGAGCATTACTCGTTTGAAGTTTGAAGATCTCGTTGGCAGTTTGTCTCGCCGGTTCAGACTTCCATGGTTTCTTCACGGTCGCCAATCGCGACGAACTTTTGATCATCTGGGCCAACGTAGTCCGCGCCAGGTCGGATCAAGCGATTGTTGGCACGCTGTTCAAACACGTGAGCCGCCCAACCCGTCACGCGAGAAAGCACGAAAATCGGCGTGAACATCTCGGTAGGTATTCCCAAAAAGTGATAGGTCGACGCACTGTAGAAATCGAGATTGGGAAACAGTTTTTTCTCACGCCACATGATTTGTTCGATCCGCTCAGAAACTGGATACAAAACCGTATCATTGTTTGCCGCAGAAAGTTTCTCAGCCCAGCCTTTAATAATGTCACTGCGTGGATCAGAGATCGTGTAAACCCGGTGCCCAAAACCCATAATCAATGACTTGTTGGTCAACATTTCCATAATGCCAGCTTCGGCTTCGTCTGCGGTTTGAAATTTCTCAATCAATTCCATCGCGGCTTCATTGGCACCGCCGTGCAAAGGGCCACGCAACGTGCCGATCGCGCCAGTGATCGACGAGTAGAGATCAGACAACGTCGCGGTGCAGACTCGCGCTGTAAATGTCGAAGCGTTGAACTCATGCTCGGCATACAGGATCAGAGAAACATCCATCACACGTTTGTGCAAATCTGATGGCGGTCCGTCGTGCATTTTCTCAAGAAAGTAACCGGCGATCGAATCTTGGTTCGATTCAAAATCAATTTCAACGTTGTCTTTTGAAAAACGGTGCCAGTAAACCAACATCGAGGGAAGGCTCGCCAGCAATCGTTCTGCTTTTGATACCTGTTGGTCAAATGAAGTTTCCGGTTCAAGCACGCCCAGCATCGAACAACCTGTGCGCAAGACGTCCATTGGATGCGCCGTAGCAGGAATGGCTCGAAGCGTTGCCATTAAATCTTTGGGCAGCGATCGTCCGGCAACCAAACGTGACTTGAAACTATCAAGCTCCTTCTGAACTGGCAGATGGCCAAACAGCAAAAGAAACGCGACTTCTTCAAACGTTGCGTGCTCTGCCAAATCGTGAATCGAGTAACCGCGATAGTTTAGGCCTTTGCCTTCTTTTCCGACCGTTGCAATTGCCGTTTCGCCAGCGGACACACCAGCCAAGCCACCTGTTTTCTTTTTAGCCATTTGTTTTCTCGTTATTGGGTTTTGGTTATTTGGAATAAGCCAAACGTTATTCGCCTGTCGCTTTTTTCAAAATCTGATCGATCTGCTGTTCGTAAGAGTGGTAGTTCAAGACTGAGTAAAGTTCATCCCTTGATTGCATCGTGTCTACGGCGCCTGACTGAGTTCCGTCTTTTCGAATGGATTGGTAAACCGTGTCTGCAATAGCGCTCATCGCGCGGAACGCCGAAAGGGGGTAGAGCACCAATTCGACTCCTACGTTTTTGAGTTCGTCCACCGTCATCAACGGGCTCATGCCAAACTCAGTCATGTTCGCCAATACTGGAACGCTGAGTGAGCTGGTGAATTTTCGATACTCATCGGGGTCGGTGATAGCCTCGGCGAAAATTACGTCCGCGCCAGCATCGATATATTTTTGACATCTTTCAATGGACGAGTCCAAGCCCTCGCTTGCTAACGCATCTGTCCGCGCCATGATCACAAACGACTCATCCGTGCGAGCGTCGACGCAAGCGTGAATTCGATCGACCATTTCCCCAGTCTCAACGATCGACTTGTTCGGCCGATGACCGCAACGTTTGGCGGCTTGCTGGTCTTCGATGTGCATCGCACCGGCGCCGGCTTTGATGAACGCTTTGACAGTTCTGGCAATACAAAGCGAATGGCCCCAGCCTGTGTCGGCATCCACTAGCAGTGGCAGATTTGAGACCGCCGTGATTCGTTCGATATCGGCCACGACATCTGACATCGATGTCATTCCCAAGTCAGGCATTCCAAACGATGCATTGGCAACGCCGGCTCCCGAAAGATAAATGGAACGATAGCCAGAACGTTCGGCCAGCAAAGCGCAAAATGCATTTATCGTTCCAGGAATCTGTAGAGGTTTTTCTTCGGCCATCGCTTTTCGAAAGCGCGAGCCCGCTGTGAGTTGGTTGGGATTTGAAGCCTCTTCAATGGGCATCGTTGGTTCCATATGTTGGATGTTCGTTAGTTATGAAACGTTCTCTCGATCGGGATTATCAACTTTAGTAACAGCCCTTGCTAGATGACAACAGAACGAGATCCGTGAGTTTGTTTTTCATCAAAATGATTGTCAAAAAAGACAGTAAGGTACGCGAATCGACTTTCCCTCAAACGGCACCAACGGTAGGCTTGAACCGGATCGTCGTTTCCCATGCTTCGATTGTACTTTATTTGCTCGATCAACTTCGCTAACTCAAACATTCGCCGGATCAACAATGGCCACAGCAACCAACTCTCGAGTCGCCGCAGTTCAACGTGGAGAATTTCCAAAAGGTCTTTTGCGAAACGCGGCTCCTGCTCGGCTTTACGAAGAAGCCTTGGAGTTCGATAACGGTTCTATCACCAGCACCGGCGGACTCTCATCGCTCTCCGGTGAAAAAACAGGTCGCAGCCCTAAAGACAAACGCATCGTCCGACAAGACAGCATCGACAAGGACGTTTGGTGGGGCGACGTCAACATTCCATTTTCAGAAGACTCGTTCGAAAAGCTTCGCGAGTCAGCCGTCGAGTTCCTTGACGAATGTCCTCAGTTCTACGTTCTCGATGCGTTTGCAGGTTGGGATCCCGATACGCGTTTGAAGATTCGCATCATTTGCTCTCGTGCCTACCACGCGTTGTTCATGCACAACATGCTCATTCGTCCAACGGCAGAAGAACTGGCCAATTTCGGCGAACCAGATTACGTGATCTATAACGCTGGGCAAAAGAAAGCGGACACCTCAGTCGAAGGCGTCGAAACAGAAACCTGTGTCGCGTTGAATTTTGATCGTGGCGAGATGGTGATTCTAGGAACTGAGTACGCCGGCGAGATGAAAAAAGGCGTTTTCACAATCATGAATTACTTGATGCCCAAACGTGATATCCTTTCCATGCATTGCTCTTGCAACGTGGGCGAGCACAACGACACCTCGTTGTTTTTTGGTTTGTCTGGGACTGGCAAAACAACTTTGTCTGCCGATCCTACTCGACCGCTGGTTGGCGATGACGAGCACTGTTGGACCGATGATGGCGTGTTCAATATCGAAGGCGGTTGTTACGCGAAATGTATCAATCTCTCTGCTGAAAAAGAGCCGCAGATTTTTAACGCGATCCGATACGGCTCGGTTCTCGAAAACACAATCCAAGATCCGATCACACACGAGATCGACTACGACGACGTTTCGATCACGCAAAACACACGATGCTCTTATCCCATTGAGTACATCGACAACGCGAAAATTCCTTGCGTTGCCGATTCGCCAAAGAACATTATCTTTCTCACCTGCGATGCGTTCGGTGTTTTACCTCCGGTTAGCAAGCTGTCTTCGGCTCAAGCGATGTACCACTTCATCAGCGGATACACAGCAAAGGTCGCCGGAACAGAGGTCGGCGTTAAAGATCCCGAAGCCACTTTCTCGGCTTGTTTCGGTGCAGCGTTCCTTGTTTGGCACCCAACTAAATACGCGGAGCTATTGGCTCAGTTAATGTTGACGCATGGTTCGAGTGCATGGCTGGTGAACACCGGTTGGAGCGGTGGATCGTTTGGAGTTGGTTCACGAATTAGTTTGAAGTACACGCGTGCGATCATCGACTCGATCCACAACGGCACTCTGGCAATGACCGACTACGTTACCGATCCAATCTTCGGCTTGACCGTTCCTAAATCCTGCATCGGAGTGCCAGGCCGTTTACTTCAGCCGCGAGGAACATGGGAAGACGCTGCCGCGTTCGATAAAACGGCTGGGATACTTGCGAAAAAGTTCAGAGACAATTTCGAACAGTACGCCGATAAGGCAAGCGACGAAATCAAGTCGGCCGCTCCACTGGTTTCCAGGTTTGGCTAACCGGCGAGCGCCCTTGATCGCTCTGTTTCGTGATGACTGGTCCGTTGGACGCAGAGCTATTGATTGGGATTTGCGAAAGACTTCATTTCTGCAAACGTCGTACGGAATGCCTGTTTGCTGATTCGTGTGAAAAGACAGGCTCTTGGCGATCCCTTCATTGCCAACGCTTAGATCTTTAACTTTCGTTTTTTTAAGAACATCCGCCGTCGTCGCCCGTGCAAAAACGTTTGGGCGAAAAGCGGCACGCTGCACTCATAGAGCGTTATGGCCTCCAATCGGCGAGAGCGGCACGTTTTGCTACAATCACCCTTCAAACAAATTACAACCATTTTCATGGAGCCCTCGATGGACTCGTTGCTCGTTGATATTGCCAATTACATTCACAACCATGAAATCTCTAGCGAGCTAGCCTACGAAACGGCTCATCATTGCTTGATGGACAGCCTTGGCTGCGGATTTCTGGCACTTGCCTATCCGCAATGCCGAAAAATGTTGGGGCCGATTGTTCCCGGTGCTTCCATGCAAGGCGGTTGCCGCGTGCCAGGAACCGGTGTCGAACTCGATCCTGTCAAAGCCGCGTTTGACATCGGAGCCATCGTTCGCTGGCTCGATTTTAATGACACTTGGCTGGCCGCTGCGTGGGGGCATGCATCGGATAACCTCGGTGCGAT
>JBGCDK010000142.1:0-47710 GCA_045105295.1 Mariniblastus sp. | reverse complement strand
TTGAGAATTTGGTCGCCTCTCATTTTGCTGATCCCAATGCAAACTTGGATGAAGAAACTTTAGAGCGAATGGAACGTATGATCAGTGACGCTCGTGCAAAAGAAGCAGATCCTCCGCAAGTTAATGCATAGATCCTGATTCCCGAATCTAGAGACTTATTCGCTCGATTTTAACTTGATGCAAGCGTGGGAACTCTCGAGACCATCGAGCACGACGTGACCCTGACTCGTATCGGTACTCAACTCTATCGATACCCAACCTTGACTGGGAATGCTACCGGGAACTTTGCCGCAACGTCTGACGATGACGGTGTGATCCATCCGGAGGTAGTTATTAGTGATCGCGGCAATGACGAGGAAACATTTGGTTTCGTAGACGGTAGGGAAATCAGGGGTATTGCGCCAGGCAATATTAATTTCGTCGACACCCGAGTCGGAAGCGGTACAGAATCGGATAGTGGAGATGATTTGTTGATCGCTCCCTTTTTTCAACCCGATGTAACGATCCACGGCACCGAACTTGGCGACAGCTTTTTAGTGGCTTCGACTTTGTTCCCAGTGACTATTGAATCCCATGGTGGCAACGATGCGGTCATGATCGGTTCATCCAACGCTGCAGCCAATGGAAACCTCAATGAAATAGACGCTCGATTAAATTTGAAAACAGGCGCGGGCCAGGATCGCATTTTCGTCAACGATCAAGCGTTCGATACTCGAGAGGTTGGCTACCGTTTGAGCACTTCGGGTATCAAGGATGTTGTCAAATATCCGTCGGTGCGAGATACAATCCTCGATGATGTTGCTGCATATCCAAACCATTTTGCGGACATCAATTTTGAAGGCGTCGAGTTTGCTCGTGTGAACGGTTCCGCAACGCAGAAAAATAGCTTTCTAGTGTTGCCGTCAACTTTCACACGATTCTTCGTCGATGGAATTGCCCAAACGAATACGGAAGACACCGTGACGGTGTTGGGGTTTTCTGAATCACGAAGCCTAATTCACGAAAACGGCGATGGCGCATTTACTTTTGAAGAGGATGCGTTGCAGGTTCACTTTGCCGGTATCGAAGATGTAAACCAAACTAGTTTTGTATCAGTCGATGGCTTTTTCGAAGGTTCTCTTGAGCCATTTGAATAAATCGCAAGCCAGCTAATCGAATTGTCGAAAAAAAATACACGTAGATGAACTTAAGCAAGATTGGTTTTTGATGGTTTTAGTGGCGGAGCGTGGAACCTTTTCTTTTCGGTGCTGTCTAAAAATGCTACCCAACATTGGGGGCAAAACGTGTTGACAACTCGCGGAAAAAAGTAATCATTCTCCTGCGATCTATTCTCTGGAAAATTCCAATGCCTATTTCGGCAAAACCAGTAGAGACGATGAAGAAACAAAGAAAGAAGCCGGTAAACGACAGCCAGGTCATCGATGATCTGGACTTGGGTAACGCTCCACCTCCCAAACGCAGTTTTTCCCGCAAGAAAACAAAAAAACGTTACCGCGGTAAATTTGAAAAACGCACCAAACCCGAGGGCTTTCAGTGGGCTGTTGCCGCGTGGTCCCTTCTTGCTGGAGCTGTGGTCAGCGGTATTTTTGTCGCTTGGATCTTTTGGGGATAGTCAGTCACGAACAAGTGTCGATCAACCTAAATTGACCCAAATTTTCCGCTGGGGAAACCAATTGTTTCAAAAAGATGTTCACCTGATCTTTTGGTTAAACAAGTTTTGTTACTGGGTCCTCTGATATGTCCATCACGCAACCTTGGTGCGGTTTCAGACATCTTGCATACTCCACCAAATGTTTCGCGGACACTGGGCAGCCATGTTTTCAATGTGTCATCATCGAAAACAAAAACATCGAAATGCAGAATCCGACAAAGCAGCCGGTGTAAAACCCTTGTCGTCCCGCAACCAGCAACCCTACCAACGCGCAGATGGTGCTGACCACGGCGCAAAATGCCAGCAGTAAAAGTCCATACGAATAGTCACCCTCGCGAGGCTGTTTGTGTTTCGGCGTTTCTGTTTGAATTCTCGGCGCACCATCGTATTTGTATCCGACGACGAGATTTCGTTTCTCGCAGTCATCGCAAATCAAAGCAGCATTCTCGATGGGTGCACGGCATTGATTGCATGGTCGCATTAAAAAACACCAAACGAACGTTGATAGATTCACAAACTCTCATTCGAGTTTGCCCACAGGATGTTGCCAACCAATTCAACGATACTTGTCGTTGAGCCCAGTAGAAGAAAGGATCATCGGTAAGATTTTTTCGATTCGTCGCAATTTTGTCTCAGGCTTTTTGGCATCTGAAATATAGTCGGCATACTCACGGCGGCAAGTCTTTGACATTTTTTCATAGTTGGTTCTGGCGTTTGGATTTGCCGCGAGAGCCCTTTGAAGTTCAGCCGGCACGACAATGGGTTTGTTGCGTACGGGTTTAATCTGTCTGCCTTGTTCCACCAAGTTCATGGCTTCGACGATGTATTTTTTGATCGCTCGAACTTTGATGTCTTTCGCCGAACTCATTCGCCACTGCCGCAAAGCCCGAGTCTTACGCTCGGCAGCGTTTATCAAAACCTCATCTTCGTCGGTCAGCAAAGCGCCTTGGTAAAACCAAAGTCCGAAATAGGTTTTTGTCGCGAATATTCCAACCACGTTCTTGGTTTTGTAAACGTAGACAGGCATGCTCCATTTAGGCATCTCCTGCAAGCCAATTGAATTGACTACGGATCGAAGTTTGAGCGATTCCGTTTTCCATTTTTCGAGGCCATCGAAAAAGTCATCAACATTTTTGAGTTTTTCCATGATCGACTCTCATCCGAATAGAACCTTCACTTAAACCGCGTCAGCAGCCGGGTTTTTATCGTCCGTCGGTTCCTTCAATGCGATTAAGAAAAGCACGATCGCGCCAAACATGACGCCGACATCAGCAACGTTAAAAATTCCCGTTCTCACTGGTCCAATGCCCAAATTTAAAAAGTCCGTGACGAGCCCGCTGTTGGTTGTTCGGTCAATCAAATTTCCGATCCCGCCAGCAAGGATGTAGGTCAACGGCACAAAAAATGCGAGTCGAGAATTCCAGTTGAACAAAAGGAAAATGATTAGCGCCGTCATGAAGAACAAGTTAAATCCGACAAAAATATAAAATCTGGTATTGGGGGACAGTGTCGAACCAAGGCTAAGGAAGCCACCAGAGTTAAGAGCATATTCCAATCGAACTGTATCGCCAAAATATGACTGCGGTGCAGCGTCTTTCAAATTGTTTGTCGCGTAGTGCTTCGTCGCTTGGTCACAGCCAATAAATGAAGTGAGTATGAAACAGGCAAGCAACAATCGAGTCGGCTTTTTGGGGCGAAACATGAGGAATCCGTTCAAGCAGCAAAGTAGTACAACGCCAACGATTGGAGCAAGTTTTAAAGAACGTGTCAAAGTTACCTTGGTTGAGACCACCGCCGTTTTAGTCATGAATCAAATTTGAAGTTGGACAATCTGGCGATGAAAATGCACTCGAGTTCGGACCAAGCTGACGAGCCTACGCCTGTTGCCATTGGTTGTCAGAAAGATTGAATGTTGCAATTTCTACATGCCCGGTGGTCGGAGAGTTTGATTTGCTCTTCGAGCCTGGCAATGCGACGATCGCTCCAACGTCAGGGTGGGTTTTGCAATAGGATTCAATTTCCTCTAGCGGCATAACGAAAAAAGCCGTTGCCAACGCGTCAGAGACTGCGGCAGAATTCGAGATGACGGTTGTCGAAAGGAAATGGCTTGCGGGCCATCCTGTTCTTGGATCAATGATGTGGCCATACCTTTTGCCTTTGTGGAAGAATCCTTGGCGTCCCGACCCTGAAGTTCCCAACGCCTGGTTGCGCAAACGAACTTCACCCAGTCGAACTCCTGGCAGTGTCGGATGTGTCACGCCAACGGGCCATCCAATATCGGAATCCAAACCATCCGATTCTGATATTTGCGGAGCAACTGTCGAGTGTCCTCGCGCAAGGACGCTGCTTTGACCGCCGTGGATGACAAAATCGTTGACGCCTTTTGTTTCGATCAAATCGGCGACGCGGTCCAATGCGTGGCCTTTCCCGATTCCACCCAAATTGATCTGAAGGTTCAGGATTTCAAATTTTATCGTTTTGTCGTTGGGGACCAATTTTATAGCCGACGAATCCACGGACTTTAAAGACTCTGCAATCTGTGCCTTGTCAGGCAATTTCCCGTTTCGTTGGTCGAATCCCCAAAGTTTGGTCAGGGCTGAAGAAGTAATATCAAACGCGCCATTTGTTTCGGCGTGAATTTTTTTAGCAAGTTGCAGCAGTTCAAATAGATCATTCTCGATCAGCAACGGGGAGTCAAAAGCGACACGGTTGAGGTGGCTGACCTCGCTGTGAGGACGGTAAACCGTCATTTGATCTTCAATTTTGTCGATCAATTCAAACGCCAGCATTGCGGTTGCGCCGGCTTGAGGGTACTGATGCATGTTGAACAACAATTCAAACTCGCAAGCCATCGCGTTTTTGGAGTACTGTTCGAGATATGCCGACTGTCTCTCGACTGACTGAGCCGAATCAACACCGACTGGCAAGTTTAAGTTTGCAATGGTTTGTTTTTGAATCGCGTTGAGCGCACTTTTTCCCTTTAGAAAATCCCGACGGCTGGAGCTGGGATTATCGGCTGAATCTGGATCGAGTGGTTCTGAGTCATCCGGCATTCGAAAGTCTGTTTTTGCAGATAAAAGGTTCAGAGTATTGTGCTGACGCCATTTTAAACATACCGCGGCGGAATTATATGTCTAATCGGTTAACGCCGTTTTTGTGAGAGCAATGAATATCGAATGACAATCGAAAGCAGTTGTATTTCGTGACCAGTCACTCCATAATCGAACTAGCCAGTTGAGTCCCAATTGGTTGTGAATTTCGATGTCAAAGACGCAATACTTACCCCGAATCCGAGCGAATGAAACGACAAACCACCATCGCATTGACTTTGGTTCTTGCCACCGTCGCGACAGGCGCTCTCGGAGCCATTGGCGCGATCGTTGTTCAGGAGCGAAAAACAAAAAAAGTCACTCGTGTCAAACGGCCACAGTTCACGGAACGTGACTGGGATGGGATCTATTTTGAAGACCTCTACCGAGACGGATTGGTAGGAGACCGACCTGCAAAAGCGGTTGCTGGTTCAGCCAACCCTCAAATCGCGAAAACAAACGGTATGGAGTCCGGAAACGCGGCACCCGCAAGTGGCGAATTCACTTGGTCCAAACTGATCGCACGTTCAGTGATCGAGGACGAGATCAAGGCGCTTCAGAACAAGCTAATACGTGATGTAACAACTCCGATTAAATTCAAAAGCGAATACAACAAAGCCCACCAATCGTTTTCCATGCTCTCGATGCTATTTGGAATTATCCGCCAATACGATGGTGAGGTTCGATGGAAAAAATACAGCGGTGCCGCACAAGCTTCGTTCGAGCGGGCCGCAGCAAATGCTCGAGTCGGTACGATTCAGGCTTATGAAAGTTGCAAACGTAGGAAGGAAGACCTTCAAGAGATGGTGCGTGGTGGAAGTTTTGCTGGAACAGACAAACCACCAGAGACGCTTGACTGGCCAGTTGTTGTAGGTCGCTCTCCGCTGATGGTGCGTCTCGTCGATTCAAAAGATACTTTGAAACAGCTCACCTCCAGCGAATCAGTTTTTTCCGATGATATTGAGACTGCCGCTCACGAAGCACAGTTGGTCGCTGCGATCGCAGAAGTTCTAATGAAAGACAACATGGACGACGCGGACGAGGACGACTATCTCGACTACGCCAAATCCATGCGGTCGGCTGCGGTTTCGATCGTTGAGGCTTGCAAGACTAAGGACTACGAGGCGGCTTCGAAAGCTTATAACGTGATTGATCAGTCATGCAGCAACTGCCATGATGACTGGCGTGACTAGATGTTCTAATGCTGACGAAACTCAAGCAAAATTGATTTGTCGAAACTGAATTCGGCGATAACGAATACTGCGACAACAAATACGGCGATAACAAATACGGCGATAACAAATACGGCGATAACAATGGCGGAACACAAAGACCTTTCTCCCTGGGCTCACCCTAAAGCTCAGGCTTGGTACTCGGCGTTGCTCCGTCGGACCAGTTTTCCTTTGGCCTTAGAAGACGAATTGCGAAAACCGGATGACCAGTTGAGTCTTGAGACTGTCAGAATGATGTTGGCTTTCGGGGTATTGTTAGGTCGAGAAGGTATTTGGTCCAAAGAAGACAACAGTGTTCTCAAGCAGATTGTGCAAAGGGCCAGAGACTGGGCAAAACAGCCAGCCAAAGGCAAAGACGGAAAACCTCTTTCGATCGCCGAACATCAGGCCCACGGAAAACGGGTTGAGCAGTTGTCGCACGAAATCGAATTGGTCCGACGTCAGTTAAAGATGTCCAATAGAAAATCAAAAATTGGCACGCCACCGACTTGGGATCCATTCTGGGATTAAGTTTAAGTGCTTCGTCCTCATCGCCACGTTGTCGTTATTAGATCTGCAGTTAGTTAAATCAAAAGTTGAATTGGATTGAATAAGAACACACAAGTCGAGAAACCTTGGGACGCACCGGCGGCTATCGATTGGCTAGCAACGTTTGATCCTTGGTTGCAAACTTTACGCCTGGTTCATGGCACCCTTCAAATGGAAGTGCGTGAGAAGCCGAATGAAATTCGTGCGGCTGCCGCGATGGTGATTCTGTTTTGCCGCGAAAATCTATGGCCGACGCGAGTTGACAACAAGGAAGAGATTTTGAGTCTCGCGGCGAGACAGCTTTCAACGCTCAAGCAGCTTTATGAGGGCAAAGCGAGAATCAAGCCAGAACTTCTTTCGAATCGCCAGTATCGCGATCTTCTGAGATCTTTGGATGAGGAGATTCGGATCATCGAGTCGCGAATGACCGATCCCAAACCTGTGATGCCGAACGAGCCGCCGTGCACTTGGGGCGATTTCTGGACCCAATGATTTTGTGTACTGGAAGCTCAGCGGCCAATGGGGCGCGCCGGCCGCGGAGCGTCCACCACACAAAATACTCCTACTTGGATTTTCTTGTGCGTTTTTTCTTGGCAGGTGGTTGGTAGGTCGCTCCATTATCCTTTGGCATGGACGCGTTCCAATCCTTGACGGCGTCGGTCAATCGTTTAGCGATTTCCGGTTGAGCAGTAATTAGATTATCTGATTCTGAAGGATCCTTATCCAAATTAAAAAGCATCCCGTCGCTTCCGTCGTATTCGCACAACAGTTTCCAGTTACCTTCTCGAACGGCTAGGTCGGGGCAGTCTGAAATCCCATAGAAAGAATCGCGATCAGGTGGCCGCCTGAAGAACAATGGCGCCGATCGTGAAGAGTTCGTTTTCCCAATTAACGTTCCGAGTAAATTTTCGCCGTCAAATTTTACTCCATCGGGCGCATCAACGTCGGCAAGTTCAAGAAGTGACGGTGCGAGGTCAATCGCTGAGAAAATGGATTGCTTGTTGACTTGTCCTACGGCTTCAACCAATCCAGGTCCCCAGCAAACCAAGGACGATCGAACACCGCCTTCGAACAAGTGCGTTTTATAGCCACGAAACGGCCCGGCAGACCCTGCTCCTTGTTCAGGGCCGTTGTCACTGCAAACAATAATCAATGTGTTGTTACGCAAGTTTTCGTTGTCTCGGATGTAGTCAAACAAAACCCCCAACTGTTCGTCCATCGTGTCGAGAACGCCGTGATAAAGTTCTCGTTTTGCCCCCTCACCACGACGCGCCTCCGGTGGAAAGAAAGGCGAGTGGACATCGTCTGGCCAAACGTTGACATAGAAAGGCTTTGAATCCGTTTCGGCAGACTTGATGAAAT
The DNA here is from genome assembly GCA_045105295.1 of Mariniblastus sp. Taxonomy (GTDB): domain Bacteria; phylum Planctomycetota; class Planctomycetia; order Pirellulales; family Pirellulaceae; genus Mariniblastus. The sequence goes on along the minus strand of JBGCDK010000142.1, from coordinate 39,848 downwards.
CAATTGCAGCGGCTGTAAACGACTGAGTGACCAACGACCTGTCGACATAGGTAATCTCTCCGCGACCCAGTTTGTCTGAGCCCAACGTGTGTGGAATCGCTTTATTGCCATCGTAAGCGTCCTTAAGCGCCAGGACACGTGGGCCTAGGCCTTCGAAATTGGTTAGCGATTTGTCGAACCCATATTCAGTAATGAGTGGTGCATCTCCAACGTCGCGCTGGCCTCCCATGTGCCATTTTCCAAAATGACCTGTCGCATATCCGGAGTCTTGGAGAATTCGAGCAAGCATCGGAGCGGAAGGGTCAAGCCACTGCGCAATCCCTCGAGCTTTGTTACTTTTGCGATTATTTAAAAACGAGGTAATTTTCCAACGGGCAGGATACTGACCTGTTGAAAGTGCCACTCTCGAGGGTGAGCAGATTGGCGAGTTGACATAAAACTGTTCAAACCGAATCCCTTCGCGAGCCAAGCGGTCAATGTTCTGCGTTTCGACCGCTTTGTTGCCAAAGCATGAAAAATCCGCCCAACCCATGTCATCAATGAACACAACGACAATGTTTGGTTTTTCTGCAACATCGCCGGCAGCAGTTAGTGCAGCCTCACATGCAAATGGAAGAAAAAAACCAGAAGTGCAACACAGCGCGAAACAAATAGAAATTTTGAAAACGTGCTTTGTCCTTTTCCGATTCATTTTCTACTTTTCTACGATTTCATGTTGTTGGTTTAAGTCAAGCGTTTTGACAATCTGGGTTTTGCCTGTTGGCCACGTCACGATTACCTCGTCGATCGTTTTGGCTTGTCCCAATCCAAAATGTAATTCATAGGACGGCTGCGACAGGAACCCGGATCTCGAAACGACCTGGGCAAATCGAGATTGATCGTCGAATTTGATTTCAACTCTGGCGCCAATCGCGTTTCGATTGCTCTCCGTGCCAACTAGTTTTAAGCGAATCCAATTGTTGGATTGAGTTTGAAGATTTTCGAAGACTCGCGCAGGTGCGTCGTAATTCGCGGTGATCGCATCTTGATCTCCGTCACCATCGAGATCCATCATGATCGCACATCGCGAGTTGCCTTTGAAAGCGATCGGATTGATTGCGGAAACTTCGTAGAAATAGTCGTCTTCTTTGACGTAACAAACGTTGATCTCATCTGCGAAAACCGCCATGAAGTTTCGACCGTTTCTGTATGCAGGATCTGCCATCAGGCGATGCATGTTAGAAGGCGGTAATTCAGACTCGGTTCCGTTGAGAACCAGTAAGTCATCGTCCCCGTCGTTCTCGTAATCGTAAGCCGTCACACCCCAAGCCCATCCCAGCTCCATAGGCTCGATGATTTGGTTATGAACATCGGCGAACGCTCCGTCTGAATCACGCGTTAGCAGCGAATTGTCAACGATAATTCGCATGTTGTCTTTGACGTCGGGATTGAAAATGACTTTGGTCTGCTCGGTCGGGCGTTTGTAACGTTGCTTGTGAACGAGTTTCATAATTTCGGAAACGTAAATCGAAAGGTCACCCGTATGTTTCAAGTCAAACAACGTAAAATTCATCGCGTTGTAGATATCGTCGACTTTCATGTCCGTTGACACTTCTTCGAACGATTTACCTTCGATGTTTCGATAAACGAGGCTTGCCCCGAAATCGTTTAGTGAGAACAAATCCATCCAGCCGTCACGATCAAAATCGTAAGCTCCAACGCAGTGAGTCCAGCCGCGGTCACCTACTTTGAATCGCTCGCTTTGTTCTTCAAACTTGCGAGTGCCGTCGTTTGAGAGCGTTTGGATGTAAAGCTCGTTTTTCGGCGCGTTTGCATTTTTCCGGCCAAGCGTTGGAACGTCGCCTCCGCGCCAGTTGCCAAAATTAGCAACGTAACAGTCGAGCAATCCGTCGTTATTGACGTCAAACCAAACGGCCTCATGCGTCACATGGTCGCCACTGAGGATGTTTCGTTCTTTCGTGACGTTGCTAAAAGTACCTTTGCCATCATTCTCCATCAAAAGATGCGGCCTACCGACAAGCGTCAAGAAAAGGTCGTTGTCGCCGTCGTTGTCGTAATCGACAAAGTATCCCGCGCGAGTCTCGCCAACCGTTTTAATGCCCGATGACTTTTTCACATCGGTAAAGGTTCCATCTCCATTGTTGGAAAACAATCCGCCACCGTTGTCGCCTGCGAAATAGACGTCGAGATCACCGTCGTTGTCAAAATCATTCACCGAAACACCGCCGCCAGCGATGCCGACAGGAATTCTGAGACTTGATCGGAGTTTCCAATTTTCCTCGCTAGGCACGTGGACGAATTTCAATCCAACCTTATCCGTGACATCTTTGAACATGGGATCGGGAAGCGAACTGAGTAAGTTCTTTTTCGTTTCCGCCGAGTAGAGAAACTTTTCCTTGGAAAGTTCAATTTGTCTCGGGTCCTTGAAGATCGGCAGGACATCAGACATTTGGCTGAAAACTTCTGTGATTTCTGATTCGCCAATCGTGGATGATTTGTCTTCTTGGTTCCGTGCCGCCATTTCAATCACTGCGACACCAAGGACAGAAAGAAACTCGCTCAACTCTTCCGCCGCGTACGGGTCCAGCTCTTTTAACCGTTTAGGATCGCCTTCGTCCATAGGCTTGGCTGGATGCAAGGCTCGTGCTTCGTCGAGATAATTGCCAATCCATTTCCAATGCCATCCACTGTCTCTAAAAAAGTCAGTGTTGGGTTCGGAAACGACAATTCGCATGTCTTTGGTGTTTGGATAGACAATCACATCCGCGTTGGTGAGTGTTCTGTGCGGGTACTCAATTTGAATCCAGCGATGCATTTCTTTGTGCAAGATCGCTGGTCCAAGCGTTTCCGATTGGCTTCGTTTCCAAACCAACGGAATCACACTGCCGACGATTCGTTTGGAAAGCTCTTTGAAAGCGTCGGGAGTGACTGTGTGGCCGGTTTGAGATTTGTAGAAATCCAAAATCTCATCAATGGGCCGATCGTCGTTGTACTTGAACAGAGAGTCAACTTTCTGTTTGACCAGTTTTCGTGTTCGAGGCACGAAAGTCGGGTCTGCCAACTCTCCTACTTCGGTTTCCCCGGGAGGCAGCGGAAATCCTTCGCCAAAATTTCTTACAGCGATGCCGAGCAAGATGATGACAGCCGCTACAACCAGCGTGACCAGCCAGCCAACCCAAGCCGGTCTGCGGCCCGAGTAATCGTTGTTTGACTCTGGGCTAGGTGAAAACACTTGTGCACTCCATGGCATGTGGGGTTGAGTTGCTGGGTCGTTACAATGATCCAATGGCGACAGTTATGGTCAGTTCTGGCCAAACTCTTGCAATTGTTCGAATGCTTTCTTCATCGTCTCTACATCGACTTTGGGAACTTTGTCAGCCATGGCAACTTTTTTCGCGTTCTTAAGTAACGCAATGTCATAGACGACCAAAAAATCGCGAAACGCAATTACGGCGTCTTTAGAAAACGTTGGCGAGAGAGTCAGTTTGCCCTTCTCATCAGTTTTTCGTTGAGCCCACGACTGTAACAGTCGCCAACCCTCAATAGTGTCGCTGTAGTCTTCAACTGCTTCTTCTTCGATTGTGAGGGACAGACCGTTCTCGGTTCCAAAATTAAACTTTGTCTCAGATGTTTTCTCGTCGACAGAATGTGGGAATCGTGATTGAAGGATTTTGACCAATCCAGATTTTGAAATTTCTTTCGTGTTTGGATCTGCAGTGGATTCAGATTCAGCGCACTGTTTCCAAACACTGTTAATCAAGTCCACATAACACTCGACACGTTGCCCGATGGCTTCGGATTCGATTGGCATGTTCGAAAGGAACATTTGAATTTTGTTGACCGAGCTCCAGCAGCGAACGTCTTTGTTATTTTCTTGTTCGTAGATTGCTTGGTCGATGTGATCAAGCATCTCATAAGAAGCGGACGTGTTGGTGGACCCACTAGCAACGCTTGATTCTGACGGCTGCGAACCGGTCGGACGAACCAAGTAGACTCCCACTCCCACCGCAATGAGGAGAATTATAAATTGGATGATTCGTTGGGCATTCATGAGAATTTTTGAATGTTGGTTGGATAGAAACAAGTAACCCTATTTTACTCAACGCCTCTGATTCTGGCGATAGCCGATTGATCTTCGCGTTTCAATTGGTGGCGTGAAATCGAAATTCCAGGTCGACAAAAAGCGTCGAAAATTTCCATTGCTGGCGCCGTCGGTCGAACCACCTTTGCGTCAAGTGCGTAGGCGTCTGTGGCTGCAATACCCAATGGCCTACAAGAGGATTTCGAGAAGGGTTCGTCGGGAAGTCGCGGATTAGTTGTACTTACGATAGCCATGGTGGAAACTTGTACCTCCTCTAGAAATTTTACCTGACAAACCAATATGATCCCAAACAGATCTAGGTTGGGTTCAATGAAAAAGCAAACGCAATGTCGCACGCTATTAAATATTCAATTCGTTCTTTGATAGTCGCAACGGCTCTCGCCGCAGTGGCCGTTTTTTCTTACCAATATTTGAATCGGGAGTTTCACATCGTCGAAGTTCCGCGTCCAAATTCGGGTACCTTTTCGACCGAGGAAGCCAAGTCTTTGCTAGACAGCTTTTTGGAGAAATCGACTGGCGTGGGGAGAGATTCTGGGCTAGTTGTGGATTGGAGAAGTCCTGCGTTCGGTTTTCACATTCATGTTGATAAGGATTCAACCATCACAATTGAAAAGAACGTGCTGCCAGTACGTAATCCAGCCGTAGTAAAAAAATCAGCTGGCTTTCAGGCAGTCGTTTTCGAACGCGATTTAATGCTTTCTCTTTTGGAGGGCCAGCCGGGAAATGTGTTGTTGACTTCCGACACAAATGGATGGGATTCGCCAGAAAAGCGAGCGATTGTTGAGCTGTTGTTCGAACCGGCGATTCAGTTATGCGTTGTGCAGATCAAAGCCGATTGAATGGTCTAGGTGGCACAAAAAAACGCCCCGAGCTTGGAATTCCAAACACTCGAGGCGTGGGAGGTTTTAGCGAATGCAAGCGATTCAAACACGCTTGCTCGTAGTCAGCTTACTTTGAGTCTGCTGCGGCGTCTGCTTTAGCTTTTGCTGCTGCGGCCTTGGCTGCTTTTTCGGCTTCGACTTGTTTGCGTGCGGCTGCCGCTTTCTTCTTCAACTCTTCAAGCTCGGCTTTTTGACTGGCAAGCTGTTTTTCCATGTCCGCCATATCGGCTTGGAGATTCTTCATTTGCTGAGTCGTAACGCCGATCTGACGTTGGACTTTTGCGACTGCGTCATCTAAAACGGTCGGCTCTGGGACGTTGCTTGCCGCAAAAATGTCGGCCATTTTCTGAGCTTCAACTTCGATTTCTTTGGCTTTGGCACCGCGCCGGGTTGTCGTTAGTTTGACTTTGCTGCCCGCAGTCATAGCACTGATCATTTGGTTGAGGCTGGCTGCATTCTGAATAGGCTGGCCATTTGCTTTGGTGATCATGTCACCCGATTCCAAGCCGGCTTTTTGGGCTGGGCTGTTGGTGTAAACAGATCGAACGCCGACTGCCGAACCGGCGTCGTACATTATCGCGCCGATAGAAATTTTCTCAAGATCGGCTTTGTTGATCGTCTGATACTGCGGCTGAGTGTTGACGCCCATGCCTTGTCGGACAGGGACGCCTTGCTGGAATTGGTTGCCACCAAAATTGGTAATGACTTGTGCTTGGGCTGGCAGTGCAAAGAATACGGCACTTAAAGCGACGATAGTCATCCCGAAAAGATTTTTGAAATTCATGTTTTCCTCTATGATTGAATGTGAAAGACCAAAGCTTTTACTACTTTGGTTTCTTGAACAAGTTGAATACATCCAACTCTATATAAAGCACATCGACTTGCCCGAAAAAATCAATAACTCCTCGCAATTTTTCGGGAAAATGACTCTTGGACGCCATTGCGAAACTTCAGTGATTTTCCCTAACCTGTAAAGGATATGGCTTGGGATCATCGTGAAATCGAGAACGACCTGCGGAGCCATTTTGCCTTTGATTCACCGGCACCAGCGTGAAATTCGAGCGATGAGTCCAATTTGAAAAGAAATTTCGTTAGACTATTGGTTCAGGAAAATGTCGTTTCAAATTCGTTAGCCGGCACAACAACTGGCGAAGATCGAACAAACCATCAATCTCTTTTGAGGAAGCCATGTCATTTCCAGCACCGTTCAATCTCATGAAATGGATTGACGACAACGCCGACCAATTCAAAATGCCTGTAATGAACAAGCAATTTTATTGTGAGTCGGAGAATGTCATTGTGTTCGTCTCCAAGGGGCCAAATACGCGAAACGATTATCACGTCAACCCGACGGAGGAGTTGTTCTATCAACTAACGGGCGACATTGCTCTGCGCGTGCGCCCGTTGGATGGCACACCTCCGCACGACGTCATCATCCGCGAAGGCGAAATGTTTCTTTTGCCGAAAAACGTCCCACACCGGCCCCAGCGCCCCGAGGGGACAGTGGGTTTGATCGTGGAATTTCCCCGCCCGGAGGGAACCAAAGACCACCTGCGTTGGTACTGCCCCGATGACAAACACTTGGTTTACGAAGCCGAATTTCGATTGAAGCACATCGATGAGGACCTTCACAAAGTGATGGATGATTTTTGGAACGGTCCAATTGAAAGACGGACCTGTAAAGAAACTGGTAAAGTCGTTGAGCGAGCGAGCACGTTTGAATTGAACGACGCTCATCCAGGCGATTAGTTTCAAGGGGTTAGTCTCAATCGTTTAGTCTCAATCGCTCAGGCTCAAGTCGCATCTTCTCTTTTCTAAGACCCTTGATGAGTTCCTTGTTTTATCGGTATAGTTCCGCCAAGATCCGGGAAATTGAAATTCTCGATGATCAGATCCGTTTGGCGTTAGAGTTACCAAAGGATCTCGGGCGAATTGTTCAGTTGACGTTGGTGAATGTACATGACATCGCCGATTGTAAAAGACAGCTTAACTTTTGTATCAATAGACTGAAATGTGAGCCGTCAATTTCAGTCTTTGATGTTTGCAAATCCGAGAGCGACCAGTGTTTTACGTTGGCGTTGTTGATCCAATCCGCGGAAGTAATGATTCAATGCGAGCAAGTCATTGAAAAAGATATCGATTCGAGGAAATCATTTGGAGAGAAAACTTCATTTGTATCTTCGAGGGAAAAGCGAATTGCGAATTATATCGGGCGCGAAAATGATCAAGCTCATGAAAATCGCACTTCACCGCAGTTCACGAAACTCACCGCGGCTCACTCCTGCGACCAATGCAAGAAAACGCTCTGGATTCCTCGGACGAACACGCCACGCGTAACTGGACGGATTCACTCGACTCAGAAATGCGGTTACTGCGAGAGGTTTACCTCCGTTTATGCAATCTTACACGTTTGTTGCTCGTGTGACGTTTTGTTGGAGTCACCTCGACGAACTGCGGGAAACAATTTTGAATGTCCTGTTTGCCAATGTCTTGGTCAGGTGCCTTGCGATGTTCTTGAGTCCACTGATAGCGCAATGGTTGAACGTAGCGCCGTCAATCCTTCTTTTTTTGAGGTCCAATGCTCAGGATGCGGGGAACCTTGGGCGGCGAAGGTTGGCGACTCAGGTAAAATTGCAACTTGTCCCGATTGCTACTTGGTGTTTCAAATTCCATGCTACGGTGAGCATCTAAAATTTAATACCAGGCTCTTTCTCCAAACGAAAATTCGTTGCGCAAAGTGTCGACACGCGATTCCGAAATCTTTGAAACGATGTCCTGTTTGTGACGCAGAAACGCATCCGTAGTGTGTTCGCGTTTTTGTGGTTCTAAATCTTTTGATTCACCGAAACCAAATAGTTCCCCAGAAATTGTGCGCCGATGTTTCCGTAGATAAAGGTCATGATGATGATGTTGGGCGGCATGTATCCGGCAAACAGTAACGCAATACCGCTGAGACCTACAAAACCAAGAAACAGCGTGACCCCAAGCATAATGTTGAAAGGGTATCCTTTTTCGCATTGGAACAATACGGAAAGTGGGATCAGCATGATGACTCCAAACGCCAATCCGATAACGAGGCCTGTCAGTTCTTCTTCGACCAAAACAATCGCCAAGCCGATGCCCAGTACTAACCCCAATCCCATCACAGCAGCCATCGCGTTGGATGATCTGATTTGATCTTTGTCTAGCAGATATTTTCCGTATCGATTGAATCGCAGGAAAGTGTTGAATAACGGATTAGCGATCCAGGTTGTGACGCAGAATGCGACGTACAGAAAAATCAATGGGATGATAAACGGTTTCAGCAGAGGAATGTTTTCAGAAAGCGAACTCAAGACGCGGCTGCCAAAAAACAAACCCAGGATGATTGCCCACTGGATCCCGCCCGAAAGCCGCCCCATTGCCGTGTACCATTTCAGCACCATACGAAAAATAAAGTTATTCGCGTTTAGTGCATTGATCATGCCTTGTTTCGCAAATTCGTTGGTCGGGTCAAGCCGCAATGCTTCACGGAACGATTCCTGAGCTTCTTTGTGTTTGCCATCGCTCAACAAAGCCCATGCGTGGGTTGAGTGTGCGTAGGAGTCATCTGGATTGCGCGAAAGAGAATCCCGCGCGGAATCCACTGCGATATTCGTTTGGCCGGAACGTTCCAGCGCAATCGATCGAAGGCTAAGACAAGGAGCGTGGTCAGGGTCGATTTCCAATCCGCTTTCGGCGAATTCAATAGCCTCTGTCCATTTCTTTTGACTCAATTGAATTTTGGAAAGCTCGGCGTAGATGTCTTCGTCGTAAGGATCAAGCCGTAGAGCTTCGCGAGCTGATCTTTCAGCCTCTTCGAAACGATTCCTGAGAGAATAGACTGTGGACAAAATCAAGTGACATCGAGAATTGTCTGGCTCGATTTGAATTGCTTTTTGGGCCTCGACCGTGGCCTCTCTGTATCGTTTTGTGTTCTTGTAACAAATCGAAAGCAGCAAATGCCCAATCGCGTCGTCCGGATTTTCGGCCAGAATCCGCCCGACCTCCTGCTCGGCCAAGTCATAACGGCTCTGTTGGATTAAGAGTTGCGCGCGTTCGTGAAGTTGCTGCATATCAACGGGCCGTAAAATTCTACGATGATCAAAAGGGTTAGTGCGCGAATAGGCAAACGGTTCAATCGACCAAAGCGATCAGCGCTTGATTTTCAAATAGTCAAGAATATCGTCATAGGTTCCGCCTTGATTTGAATAAAGCGCGTGATTTTTTGCCGTCGCAAACCACTCTCGCGTTGTCGGGTTCGCGTTCTTGGCAGCAGCGATGATGTCTTTCGTCGAAATCGGAGTCGGACGTCCAGACTTGATTGCCGCTTGGAGTTTTCCTTCGATCGTTCGGTCAACGATTGCTTTCAAGTCTGCGCCAGAGAAGTCATGTAGCTTTGCTGCGACTTTTGCGAGGTCGAGTTTTTCTTGGGGTTTCCCGTCCAGCTGCATTCTCAAAATCTCTTCACGAGCTGCTGCATCTGGTGGTGGCACAAAAATTACTTGATCGAATCGTCCTGGTCGACGAAACGCGTTGTCGATATGCCAAGGAGCGTTGGTGGCTCCGATGATCAACAACCCATCGTTAGAGTTCTCGACGCCGTCCATTTCAGATAAAAATTGGTTGATCAAGTGCCGTCCAGAACTCTGTCGCATGTCGCTACGACTGGCACCAAGTGCATCGACCTCGTCAAAAAACAAAACGCAAGGTTTCGATTGTCTTGCTCGTTCAAAAATATCGTGCAAGTTGCGCTCGCTGTTCCCGATCCACATGTCCAAGACGTCGCTGATACCGACTGAGATGAACGCGGCTTTGACTTCGCCTGCTGTCGCCCGGGCGAGGTGTGTTTTTCCGCAGCCAGGGGCTCCGTAAAGCAATATTCCCCCGCCGATCTTCTTGCCGTAAGCAGCGTACATCTCAGCATGCTCTAGCGGATAGATGATCTTGAGTCGGATGTCTTCTTTCACTGCCTCCATTCCACCGACATCGGCGAAGCTTGTTTTGGGGCGTTCGATGTTGGTCTCCAACCCTGAAATTTCCTCGCCATCTGCAGAGGCGCGAATTCGGCCATCGAAAACTTCATCGTCTTCGTTTCCGAAATCACCAATTCCCAAGAGGCTTTCAAAATCCGCTTCGGCGCATTCCGAGTCATCGTCGATGGCTTCTTTGTATCGGGCGACAGCTGACGAAACATCACCGTCACGGAACAACAATTTCGCGTGCAGTACCATCGCCGCCGGAAAAATCCTTCCTTGTGATTGCAGTGTTTCGACAATCGACATCGCATGCGAGTTTTTGTTCTGCATGTAATAGCATTTGGCTAACCCCAGCTGCAACGACTCGCTGTTGGGCATTCGCCGAAGTGCTTCACGGTACTCCGTTTCGGCGTCTTCCATTTTGCCAAGTTGCATCAGAGTTTTGCAAAGATGGGAAATCAGCTCAACATTGTCAGGTGCAAGCCGCGTTGCTTGACGAAGTGCCTCGATGGCCGGATCAGGATCGCTCATTAAGTTCGCTTGCAAATTGTCAGAGGGTATTGAGTCAGAACCAAAGATTGTACGCTCGTGGAATTGCAGGTTCAATGCTCCGGAAAGCAGCATATCGACCGAGTTCGATGAACAGAAAGGCACATTGAACCTTGATTGGATCTCCTTGCGGTGTAAGAGGGAAACGAAAGACTACCCGCCGAAAGGGATCTCGATAAAGATCTTGAATTGCTATGATTTCGCGTATCTTCCAGATTCCCGAAGTTCAGCCGCAAACGATTTGTACTCGTTTTTCTTTTTCTCAGGTAAACCGCGCCAATCGATGTCGTGGATGGCTCCATGAATCGCATAAAGATATGCCGCGTTGCAACAACTGGCACTTCGCCCCTTTTCCAATCGCCCATTCAACATTTTGATAAAGGTGCCTTCGACGCCGAGCTTGATAACTTGTTCGGCTGTGTGGATACCGGCGGCGTTAAGATCTTTTTCACAAGCCGGGCCAAGGTTGCGCATTTCGGAAATCTTGCGTATGTCTTTTCGCTTTGCCATCGTCAGTCTCGCTTATTGAGTCTCCCAAGATTTGAACCGACGATCGACGAAGTCTATCCGCCAATCTGGTACATCGCTTTTTCAGGCCGCAAGAATCCTTCGTCGTTCGTTCCATGGCCGGCTTTTTTATGCATGATGCAATCGCGAATGACTGACTCGATCTCAGCATCGGAACCGCCACTACGCATGACGTCGCGTACGTCCCACTCTTCGCCGGAGAACAAACAATTTCGAAACTTGCCTTCTGCGGTCACTCGCATGCGATTACAAGTTCCGCAAAACGGTTGAGTTACTGAGTTGATGAATCCGACCGATCCGATTCCGTCACTGTAACGAAAGTCCACCGCTGGCTGGCTTGTGTCTGGGCGATCGGCGGCTACCAACGGTGCGATTCCGCTCGAAAGGATCGTTCGAACTTGATCGCCCGAGAGAACCCGGTCGGTTTCCCAAGCGTTGTCTCCGTCTAAGGGCATGAACTCAATGAAGCGAAGTTCCAACCCTTTGTCACGGGAAAACTGTGCCAGCGGGATGATCTCGGTTTCGCTAATCCCAACCATCGAGACGGCGTTGATTCGAATATTGGTAAAGCCAACCGATTGGGCGACTTCGATTCCTTCGACAACTTTTTCTAAACCTTTACGGCGCGTGATCCGCTCAAAAACCACTGGGTCGATCGTATCGAGGCTAATGTTTAAACGATCAAGCCCTGCATCGCGAAGCTGTTGGGCTTGGTCAGCCAATAAGATTCCGTTGGTCGTCAACGCGACATCTTTGATTCCGTCGATCACTTTGATTTTTTGAATCAGTTTCCAAAGGTCTTTTCGAACTAACGGTTCACCGCCGGTAATTCGAATCTGGTTGACGCCTTGTCTTGCGAGGATTGTCGTCAGTCGCTGGATCTCTTCGAAACTCAGCACGTCACGTTTGGGAAGAAACTGCACGATTTCAGGCATGCAGTAGAAACATCGAATATTACAGCGATCAGTGACGCTGATTCGCAACGCAGTATGTGCGCGTTTGTAGCTATCGACGATCGGAAGTGAATTGGTCATTTTTTGGTTTTAAGATCCGGCAGCGGGTGTGTCGCTTAAGTATATCACAATTGGTGATTTCCTGATCTCGTTAGCTTCATCACACTGTTGAGTGGGCGATTGAGACTCGCACAGAACCACTTCAGCCTTTTTGATTCTCGTCTGGCGTTTTTAAAACTGCGTCATCTGGGTGCACCCATTCCTCTGATCCATCTGCCCAAAATTCACGTTTCCAAATGGGGACTTCCTTTTTTAAAGTGTCCACTAACCAGTTCGCGGCTTCGAAACTGGCAACTCGGTGAGGTGTGCTAACAGCGACGGCGATACTGGCTTCTCCCAATTCAACGGTGCCGACTCTGTGAACGATGGAACACTTTTCAATCGGCCATTTTACCATTGCACGATCTCGAAGTTGTTCCATCTTCTTGATGGCCATTTCCTCATAGCATTCGTAGTCGAGTTTAAGTGTTTCCCGGCCCTTGGTCATTTGCCGAGTCGTTCCCACGAACAAGACGGAAGCTCCCGCGTTGTTTGAGTTCACTGATTTGAGAACTTGATCGGAAGCGATTTGTGTTTTGGTAATCTCAATCATTTTCCGCTTGTCCTGACAATTCAATTGAATGTCCGAATTTTTTCAAAAAGGTATGTTTCAGCATAATGATTGGCTCTACTCAGCCGCCGCTGACAGGGGGGATCAAACCAATTTCCATCGCTTCATTAAGCAACGTAGAGTCGATTGCGAATTCTTGGTCTACTGCAAACGCGGATCTTGAAGTCATCTCCTTGATCGCAGGATACTGCTGAGTCAACGCTGTTTTCAAATCTGCAATGGTGGCCGGTTGAGTAAGTTCGACGTCAACAGAATCGCTGCCGATCGCATCCTTGGCTGCTGCGAACAATTTGATTTTAACTTTTAGTGACTCAGGCATTTGTTATTCCGAATTTGCTCATGATCAAGAAACCACCAACACGCCACTGCGACGATTGAACAAATCTTCCAGTTCCGGCATTAAACCGTAAGCCATCGCCATGATTTTGATCGGATGAATTGTAGGCTTGGTTGTTCCTTGCTCCATTTGAATCTTGCAAGTGCTACACTCGGTCGTGCCCGCGATGATGTCAGTGCTTCGCATCGCGTTGATCAATGCGAACCCCATTCGGAGACTTCGCATGTAGTTTTTACGTTTGATCCCGAACGTGCCAGCCATTCCGCTGCAACCCTTTTCAATCAATTCAACATGGAGACCCGGGATCAAATTCAATAGTTTCATTGCTGGAACTTCGTTGCCGAGTGCTCTCTGATGGCAGGGCAAGTGATATCCGATCGCGGCGTTGACGGGTTTAAAATCTAATTCCAAATCGCCGGCCATGTGAAGTTCAAGCAAAAACGTGGTGGCGTCGATCGTGTTTTGTGAAACGAGATTTGCGTCTTGATCGTCAAGCAAATTCAAGTACTCGTGTTTGAGAGCCAAAGCAGCCGACGGTTCGGTGGTGACAACCTTATAGCCTTGGCGAACCCACTCAGCCAACAATTCGACATTACGCTGAGCCAGTCTTTTCGCGCGAACGACACAGCCTTCAGAGATCAGCGACATGCCGGAAACATTTTGTCCCGGCGGCACGACAACATCGATGCCATTGTGTTCGAGGACTTTGACGAACGCCTTGCCAAGCTCAACGTCGTTCCAGTTTACGTATGCATCAACAAAGTAAACGATCTTTCGCGATTGTTGCTTGGAAGGGCGATTCAATTTTTGTCGCTGGGTCCAACGCATAAAATTAGTGCTTGAAAAAAGCGGCAGCTTGCGGCCTTGAGCGATCCCGAGAACGCGATCAAGCACCCAACGCCAGATGCGACTTTGCAGCATCCGGTTGGTCATCCAGGGGAGTTGGCCGGCGATCTCATAAAGCCAATCCAATCGCGTTAAAAGCCAATCAGAGATTCGCAATCCGTTGACTTTGTAGTATTGAGCTTTTGCTTCGACCATCAATTTCGGAATGTCAACACTCGCCGGGCATTCGATTCTGCATTGATGGCAATTGACACACAGGTCGGCAACCTCTTTGAAATCGTCTTTTGCAAAATGCTCTGGATCGAGAGTGCCAGTCACGATACCTCGCATCAAATTGGCTTTGGCACGGGGAGACGATTCCTCGCGCGGAGCCAATCGAAAAACGGGACACATTCGTTCGTTGGGTGATGAAGTTCGACAACGCCCGCAACCGTTGCAATTCCGCGCAGCCAATGCGATCTGAGGAAGCTGCCAGTTCAGTTCTGGTTCCAAAATGGGAAGTGCCGTTGCGACAGCAAGTTTCTTTTCCTTGGTCGTGCCCGAGCGTCTCAGCCAGCCAAGGCTGTTGGCGGGTTTGGTTTTAGCGATGTCTTTTTCCGCAGCTTCGATTTTCGCAGAAACCGTGTTGGTGTCAGCCTCAGCATTGGCGGCTGATTCATTTAATTGACGGGGCGATGGTTCGGGCTCCAAATCCGCCAGCTGGGGACCGAGAAATTTGTTGCTAACCAAGACGGGCCGAATGTTGTCGCCTAATCCCGAATACGGATGGCCGACAATTTTGCCGGGGTTAAATACGTGGGCGGGATCAAAAATGTTTTTGATTTCAGAAAACACGTTGTACAACGGCCCGTACTGCCGACGTAAAAACCAGGTTCGACTGAGCCCATCCCCGTGTGATCCGCTGACCGAGCCGTTGAACTCAAGGACTTTTTCAAAAAGCTGATTTGCCAACCGATGCATTTTGGCGATGTCATCGGAGTCGGAAAGACTGAGAAACGGTCGAATGTGAACCGTTCCCTGTGGCGTGTGTGAAAAAATCGAAGCCGTCACTTCATTCTCGTTGAGGATTCCGTGAACCGAATGTAAAAACTCGGGAAGTTTGTCCGGGGCGATCGCGATGTCCTCAACAAACGGCAACGCGCGTTTGTCGCCCTTGAGCCGATAAAGCGTCGGGACGATACGTCGTACGATTCGCCAGTACAAATCCCGTTGAGATTGTTGGGTTGCCACTCGGACGTCGTAAGCAAGTTTCTTGCGGCGTTGAATTCGGTTGACAAGGTGATTCAATTTGTCACGCACGGAGTCATCCGCCGCCTCAAACTCAACGAGCAACATGGCTTCAGCGTCGCCAGGGATCAGTCGTTGAAATTCGGAATTGGTTTCGCGGGCAAGTGAAAGAAGTCTTCGGTCGAGAAGGTCGCAAGCGGAAATTCCCATCTTGCCGATCTCGACTGCGGCTTTTGCTGCCGAATCGAGACGATGGAAAAACAATAATGCCACGCCTCGGTGTTTTCGAATGCGTTCCGTCTTTAACGTTGCTGACGTGATAATTCCCAATGTGCCTTCGGACCCGACAAACAACCGGGTCAGATCGGTTTGGGTTCCCTGCTCTAGATCAAATACGTTGTAGCCCGCTTGATTCAGTCTCACGTTGGGGCGATGGTTTTCAATCGTAGCTTGATGCTGGGTCAGCAATCGTTTGACGCGACCTGCAAATAGTTGAGCCCGCAGTTTCGGAAACGCGTTGGTGGCGGCAATGTTTTGACTGGAATCAAATTCGACGACTTCGCCGTTGGTCAAAACGACTTGAAGTTGCATCACCGTCTCCCGCGGTGTTCCGTAACGAACCCAGTGGCTGCCGGAATTGTTCATCGCCAACGTGCCGCCAACTGTCGTGACGTTTCGAGTCGCCGGATCGGGGCCGTAAAAATTTCCGTGCGATTTGATATGACGATTTAGATCGCCGAGGACGATTCCAGGCTGTACGGTAACCGTGTCGCGACCGACCGCGAGAACGCGACGCATGGAATAGGAAAAATCGAGAATCAATCCTTGGCCAACGCAGGCTCCGGTTACATTGCTTCCAGCGCCGCGGGGCACGAGGGAGATTTCGTTTTCTTCTGCGTATTTGACACAGGCTACTACGTCTTCAACACTTGCTGGCCGAACCACGCCAAGTGGAAACGTCTCGTAGATACTGGCGTCGCTGGCGTACATCTGCAAAAACGTATCGTCACAACGAACCTGACCTTCCAGTTGTCCGCTCAAATCGGCTTGAATGCGTGCGCGTTCCGGATCCATGTTAAGGTTCAGGTTTCCACGAATTTGAAAAAGGACAGCCGATAATTTATGTCGAGTTTGGACGACGCGATGGCTACTAGCTTAACCTCCAATGTCGTTTTGTCCTATGTCCGAGCAGGGCCTGTTGGTATGGATTTAGCGGTTTGGCGGTTAGGAACAGACGCGGCGACGTAAATTGATTAAGCTTTGATGATTGCGACTGAAGAATCGTATAAATTGGAAAGCGGACTGACGCCTGCAGAGAAGGCAGGAGCAGTAGACAAAGGCGCAATAACGGGCAGGATTTCGGGGATTCGATGGCAAAACAACTTTTAATAATGCGCCACGCAAAATCGTCGTATGCGAATGGCTCGCTGACCGATTTCGAGCGACCGTTGAACAAGCGGGGGTTGCGCGTCGCTCCTCAGATGGCAGAGTTCATACATCTGCAAGGTTTGACTCCCGATGCGATTGTTAGCTCGGCAGCAACCCGCGCCGTGATGACGGCTGACTTGTTTGTTGAGTATTGCGAGGGTATCGAGAAGAGCCAATTGAGTTTTTCTCAGGTTTTTTATCACGCTCCGGCAAGTGTTTACCTAAAATTTCTGGAAAAATTTACGGTCGATTCCGTCAACACACTGATGTTCGTGGGACACAATCCCGGGCTCGAGGAATTGGTTGAAAAGATCGGTGGCGTTTGGGAAGTCATGCCAACTGCGGCGGTCGCACACTTTCGATTTGAAGTCGATAGTTGGAAGGATATCAAAGTCCCGATCCAAGGCGAGTTGAGAAATGTCTGGCGCCCCAAAGAGATCAACATCGATTGAGTTTGGTGCTAAGGTTGAGTCCGTCTCAATCTTCAAGCTTTGTAATGGCTTGTTTCAGTTTTCCGATCCCACAGCCAAGTCTTGAATCCGTGTGATGGAACACGATTGAGTTGTTTTCGATCTATCGATAATGCAACTGACGCAATGCTGTTTTTAAAAACACGATCTCTTTATCGACAATCCCCTTGAATGGGCTTTCTTCAGGGATCATCCTAGCTAGGTCGCTTTGCGTGTAACTACGCGATCAGTGATTCAGTTGGCGATATAAGCAACGGCACTTTCGAACCAAGAATCGGACTTCTAGGAATATCAAGATGAAGAGATTTCAGATTATCGCAATGCTCCTTGCGACGTTTTGGGCAACCCAAGTTTTCGGACAAGAGGTGAACAGCGATTGGTATTTACATCCAGCGATTTCGCCCAACGGTGATTCAATTCTGTTTAGCTATCAGGGGAACATTTACACGGTCCCTGTAAAAGGCGGCCCAGCGCGTGCACTCACGATTCATAGTGCGTGGGAAGGCCACCCCGTCTGGTCGCGTGATGGAAAGCAAATTGCGTTTGCAAGTGATCGTCATGGCAACCTTGACGTGTTCGTGATGCCTGCCGAGGGCGGCAAAGCAACTCGGCTCACTTATCATAGCGCAAACGATGTGCCGACTGATTTTTCTGTCACTCACAACGGCGTGTTGTTCACGTCATCGCGGATCGACACGGCTGAAACAAGTATTTTTCCAACGTCGCGACTTGGTGAACTTTACGAAGTGCAGACCACAGGCGGAACGCCTCGCATGGTTTCCACAATCCCGGCGTCCGAAGCACGTTACAGCCCGGATGGAAGTCAGATCATCTACCGCGACGAGAAGGCTTACGAAAGCGATTTGCGAAAGCACGATACGTCTGCGTTTGCACGTGATATTTGGGTGTTGGAAATAAAATCAGGCAAACACACTCAATTGACGGACTTCAACGGCGGTGACCACAATCCGATTTGGAATGCGGAGAAGGGCGTCTTTTACTTGTCCGAGGACGGCAGTAATAATTTCAACGTTTGGCGGATGGACGTCGACGGCTCCGCCAAGAAAAAGGTCACAAACTTCGAAATGCATCCGGTGCGTTATTTATCCTCGTCAAATGACGGGACGCTCGCGTACACGCAGCACGGTAGTATTTTTACCCAGGCGACAGACGGTGAAGCTCAGCGTCTAGAAATTAGTTTTGCAACCGACACTCAAGCCAATGCGTATGTGACAACGTCGCTTCAGGGGGGCATCAATGAGTTTGCGGTTTCTCCCAACGGAAAAGAAGTTGCCTTTGTCGCTCGCGGTGAAGTGTTCGTGACCAGCCGTGATTTTAAAACGACAAAACGAATCACCAATACGCCTGAGCAAGAGCGTAGCGTGTCGTTCCATAAAGATGGACGAACGTTACTTTACGCTGGTGAGCGTGGCGGCAAGTGGAAACTGTACGAAGCAAGTATTGGCGACGTCACCGAGAAATATTTCTTTGCTTCGACCAAGATCGTTGAGAAAGAAATCCTTGCTACCAACAAAGAGAGTTTTCAACCTGTCTATTCGCCAGACGGAAAAAAGGTCGCTTATCTCTCAGGCCGCGACGAGATTCAGATTCTTGATCGCGAAAGCGGCAACACCAACGTCGCACTTGGAAAGAAGCATAACTACTCCTATACCGATGGCGATATTTATTTCGCTTGGTCGGCCGATAGCAAGTGGTTGATCGCAGACTACGCTCCACGCGATCGCTTGTTTGTACCCAACGTTGGAATTTTTCCAGTGGATGGTTCGGTAGAACCGATCGATATCAGCCATTCTGGCTATCAAGATTCTCAGCCATCGTGGGGGCGAAGTGGCGATGTCGTTTATTGGGCCAGCAGTCGATACGGTCAACGTGACCACGGAAGTTGGGGCCGGGAATACGATGTGATGGCAACGTTCTTGACTCAGGACGCGTTCGATAAATTTACGCTCAGTAAGGAAGAATATCAGCTCGCGAAAGAATTGAAGGAACAGAACGATAAAACAAAGAAGGCAGATAAAGCTCCAGCAAAGGATGAATCTGTTGAGCCTGTCAAAATCGAATGGGACAATTTGGATGACCGCACGGTTCGACTGACGAAGAACTCGACTGACATTAAATCGATGGCGATCACCAAGGATTCTTCGAAACTTTATTTTCTCAGTGGTGTCGCAAATGGTAGCGAACTATGGGA
This sequence comes from Mariniblastus sp., assembly GCA_045105295.1. GTDB lineage: Bacteria > Planctomycetota > Planctomycetia > Pirellulales > Pirellulaceae > Mariniblastus. The sequence goes on along the minus strand of JBGCDK010000142.1, from coordinate 20,648 downwards.
ACAGGATTTACGTGAGAACAAAACAAAGTTGATCAAAAAATTTGGTGGCGGTCCTGTTGAATTTCAATTGTCAGATGATGAGAAGTCAATTTTCATGCTCGCCGGGAGCTCACTGAGTTTCGCGGAAGTCGGAAAAATGGACGGCGCGAAATCAATCGCCGTTGATCCTGTGATGGAGCTAAAACCAGACGCGGAACGCGAGTTTATGTTTGAGCACGCTTGGCGGCAGATCAAAGATAAGTTTTACAATCCGAATTTTCATGGGATCGATTGGGATGCAATGAAAACTGCGTATCAAGCGAAGCTTCCTTCGATTGGTAACAACCGAGATTTTGCAAATTTGCTCGCAGAAATGACGGGTGAACTAAACGCTTCGCATATTAGCGCTTCCTATCGACCCAAGTCAGCCAAAGGTGCAGATGCTACGGCTTCGCTCGGTTTGATTTTTGACCTTAGCGATACTTCGGGCGCATTGACGATTGTTGAAGTTCTGGACAAGAGCCCCCTGAAGAAAGCAAAAAGTTCGATTGCAGCTGGGATGAAGTTGGTCGCGGTCGACGGCGTGACGTTGGATGCGAAAACTAATTTCGCCAGTTTGCTGAACAATAAATCCGGTAAACGAGTGAGGCTGTCAATCGTCCGCGCGGACGGGACAAAGTTCGACGAAGTTACAAAACCAATTTCAGGCAGAGCTGAATCGCAGTTGATGTACGAGCGGTGGGTTAAGAATCGCCGAGCGTTGGTTGAAAAACTATCGGGTGGCCGGCTGGGTTACGTTCATATCCGTGGGATGAATGATGCGAGTTATCGCGTTGCCTATTCAGAGATCCTTGGGCAGAATTTTGACAAAGAAGCAATCGTTGTCGACACACGTTGGAATGGTGGCGGTTGGTTGCATAACGATCTCGCCAAACTACTGATGGGCAAGGAATATGTAACCATGCATGTTCGCGGCCGAGAGTATCGAGGCGATTCGTTGGATCAGTGGAACAAGCCCTCGATCCTGGTGATTGGTGAAGGCAACTACAGTGACGCGCATGCTTTCCCGTTCACTTACAAAACGTTGAAGATCGGCGAAATGGTTGGCATGCCTGTTCCTGGAACCATGACAGCCGTTTGGTGGGAGACGATGATTTCGGGCGATGTTCGGTTCGGTGTCCCACAAGTCGGAATGAAGAACAAGAAAGGCGAGTACCTTGAAAACAATCAGACCGAGCCTGAACACTTGGTCAAGAACGACCCACAATCGACGGCCAAAGGGAAAGACAAGCAGATTGAAAAAGCTGTCGAAGTGATGCTGAAAAGTTTGGATGAGAAGAAAAAGGAAAAGTAACCAAGCGTCAGAAGGCAGTTTCAAGTGTGTGAGTAAACAAGAAAGGTTCGCCAATTTAGTTTGGCGAACCTCTTTTTGTTTGGTCAACGTTTGGTTGATTAAGGCATGTGGCTTACTCGTTGATCTTGGCCAACTTCATGAGAAACGCGAACCTTGTCGCTACCGACTTGAAGCGATCGAAACGGCCTGAAGCGCCACCGTGTCCTGCTTCCATGTTCGTCTTTAAAAGCAACATGTTGTCGCCCAATTTGTTGACTCGAATTTTTGCGACCCATTTGGCTGGTTCCCAATATTGAACCTGCGAATCGTGTAAGCCTGTCGTGACCAACAAATGTGGGTAATTCTTGAATGAGACTTGGTCGTAAGGCGAATAAGAAAGCATGTACTCGAAGTACTCTTTCTCGTTTGGATTGCCCCATTCGTCATACTCAAATGTTGTTAGTGGAATTGTGTCGTCCAACATTGTGGTGACGACGTCGACGAATGGAACATCGGCAATTGCACCATGATAAAGTTCAGGAGCCATGTTGATCACGGCGCCGACGAGCAATCCACCAGCACTTCCACCACGGCAATACAGCCGGGCCGGATCGGAGTACTTTTCCTTGACTAAAAATTTGCCAACGTCGACAAAGTCAGTAAACGTGTTCATTTTCTTCAGTAGTTTGCCGTCTTCGTACCAAGCACGTCCAAGTTCCTGGCCACCGCGAATATGAGCGATGGCGTAGACGAAGCCCCGGTCGAGAAGGCTGAGTGTTGCAGAACTAAATCGTGGATCCATGCTTGAGCCGTAGGATCCATATCCGTATTCGAGGCAAGGAGCCGTTCCGTCCAGCGGTGTGTCTTTGTGGTAAACAATTGAAACGGGAATCTCGACGCCATCTCGCGCGGTCGCCCAAACACGTTCCGTGCGATAGTTCTTCGAATCGAAATCGCCAAGCACTTCGTCTTGTTTGAGCAATATCTTTTCGCGAGTCTTCATATCGAACTCAAAAGTGCTTCGCGGCGTTGTCAACGAAGTGTAAACAAAACGCAGTTTCTCTGTATCTGGATCAGGGGTCGCAGACGCGTTCGCAACATAGGCAGGTTCTTCGAACGGCATGTAGAAATCTTGGTCGCTTTCGTTGGCTTGAATTCGCAGCTGCACCAATCCATTTTTACGTTCAGACAAAACAAGATAGTTGTTGAACAACGTGTACCCTTGAAGATAGACATCATCACGATGGGCGATGAGTTCTTTCCAATTGGATTCCTTGTAGTTGTCGACGTCGGCCGTTAACAAGCGAAAGTTTTTGGCTTTGTCGTTGCTGCGAATGTAGAACTTGTCGCCCAAATGGTTGACTGAGTATTCATGATTGGCGCGACGGGGCGTGAAGACTTTGAACTCGCCTTGGGGATCATCGGCGGCTAAAAAGCGATATTCGGTGCTCAATGTTTGACTGGAACGAATGAAGATGTAGTCGCGAGACCGAGACTGGCCAACGCCACAGGAGAATTCTTCGTCCTTCTCCTCGTAAACTTCAACGTCTTTGTCAGCCGAGGTTCCCAGTTCGTGTCGAACGATGAGGTAGGCACGAAGCGTCTGTGGATCTTTGCGTGTGAAAAAGACGGTTTTGCTGTCCTTGGCCCATACGGATCCGCCGGTAACGTTTTCGACTTGGTCGTCCAGAAGTTTACCTGTGGAAAGATCCTTGAACCGCAAGTTGTATTTGCGTCGGCCAGTAAAATCGACTGCGAAGGAAGCGAGTTTATTGTCTGGACTAACGCTCAATCTGCTTACGTTACAGAACGAATGTCCCTCGGCCAATTCATTCACATTCAACATTACTTGTTCTTCGGCAGCTTCTTCGCCCTCAGCCTTGCGGCAGTAGATCGGATACTGTTTGCCTTCCTCGAAACGAGTGTAGTACACGTATCCACGATCGGTGTAAGGAACCGACGCGTCGTCTTGTTTGATTCGGCCTTTGATTTCCTCGAACAGTTTGTCTTCAAGCGGTTTGACGTCAGCCAGCATCGCGTTGGTGTAATCGTTTTCCTTGTTTAAGTAGTCGATCACTTCAGGGTTTTCGCGTTCACGTAGCCAGTAGTAGTGATCGGTTCTGGTGAAGCCGTGGTTTTCTAATTGTTTTGGAACGATTTTGGCCAAAGGAGCGACAGGACGAGTCATAGACGATCTTCCAAATGAGTTTTGTGTTTGAATTCCGTCGCGCGGTAACAAGTTATCAAGATTCGCCGTTCCAAGAGCACCCAACGCGATCACGATCGAGGAGTGTTTCTGGTATTCAGGGACAACGGTTTCGTAAGTATCAAACTGCGTGTGGTGCGTTGTTCGGTAGGTCGCTCGGCCTTGCTGATTCCAGAAGAACCCTGGCACGCCAGCTCGAATGAATGGCACGTGGTCACTTCCGCCTCGGGGACGCATTGTCTTGACGGTTTGTATTTCGAAAGGTGCTCGCTCGTCAAGTTCCATTGCCGCGGCAAATACTTTTTCAAAGTCTGGTCTCATCGCTTGCGTGCAACGAATACCAGAAACGTAGTTGGTTCCTCCATCGTGAACGAAAACTGCGGACACGTTTTTGACAACGTCGGCGCGATTCTTTTCGACATAACCTCGGGACCCAAACAGGCCTTGCTCTTCGCCTGACCAGAGCATAAATCTGATTGTTCGTTTTGGTTTTACGCCAGCCGCCATGAGGATTCTGGCTGCTTCCATTGTGGTCGCACTTCCAGCCGCATTGTCGGTCGCGCCTGTCGCTCCGTCCCATGAGTCAATATGTCCACCAACGATTACCATTTCCTCAGGCAGTTCGGTTCCTGGAATGTCAGCAATTACATTGAAAAGTGGGATTGGTCCTTGCCTGAAATGGTTACGAATATCAAAAGCAAGTTGAACATTTTCTCCTTTGTCGATGAGATCTTTGATTTTGACCCACTGTTCTTTCAGCAATGAAATGCTGGGGATTTGCGGAAGTGTGTCCATTGTGATCTTGTAGTTTCCACCAGTCAGGATCAACTCACCCGATGTTGAACGGATAATTCCTGCTGGATCACACTCCATGATTCCATCGTAAAGAGCTTGACGTTGTTCTCGCGTCAGAGGAGTTGGCGGTTTGGGGGTGTCTTTCTTGTTTTCCGTTTTGTCGTCGGATGATTTTGATTCATCAGTCGTTTTTTTATCTTCGGTCTTGGTCGCTGGGGTTGTGGTCGGTCTGCGTCTGCGGCGGGGAGTCGGCTCGATGAGAACGAAGGCTCCATTGAGTTCGTCCCGCATTTCTTCCAGTTGCTCAAGCGTTTTCGGGGCGAGGACCGCTCTGCGAAGAATGCGGCCTTTTGTGCCGGCAGACCAAGCGTTGGTGCCGAACTCCAGTTTCATCTTGATCGGCGAAACGATCGATCCGGTTGCTGGCCCTCGTTCGAAACCGACTGGAAATTCGCCCCACTGCTCAAGGCGTGCTTCCAAACCCATTGATTTGAATTCGTCGCGGGCCCACTCACAGGCTGCCTGAAGTCCTTCGGAACCGGTCAGTCGCGGACCAATCCGATTGGTCAGATAGTCCAAGTGTTGTTGCACTCGGTTGTCTGTTTTACCGATCTCGATGATCTTGCTTGTAACAGAATCAGCGGCGGTATCCGTCGTCGATGATTCTGCTGCTTCCGACGTTGCTGTGGCTGCTTGGGCCGTTGCTGATTGGCAGGCGAACGTTGGATTGGGCGAAGCAACGCAGACTGACAGGAAAACAACAGTGAGCGTTGAAACAATGAACTCGCGTATAATCATCGTGGGATCCTTAGATGTTCAGCTAAATGATTGACTTGGCCGCACTGATTGTCGTGTCCACTTTCTAACCAATCAATAAGTGGATCAGCTTAATCTCTGAAGAAGCGCAGAGCGACAAGACAAACTGTGAACGTGTTCACAGGTTGACGCTACTTAGTGGTTCTGTCTAAAGACCGCTTTGCACCTGAGTTTCTCAAAAAAACTTTAACAAGATCCACTACCTGCAACGTGGAAAAAACGCGTCTTTTTTGTAGCGTTCCATTTGAAAAAGTTTTGGCAGTTAAACTTGCCTCAATCCTTCAACAATCTGCGTGCGAGCAGCTTGGATTGCCGGAAAGAAACCTGCAAGGATTCCTGTCGCCAGCGCGACCGCCATCCCAGTGGTTGCGAGGCTGAGCGTCGGAGTAAATGCAATCGTGACGGCTTCGGCTCCGACGGACAAACTACTGAATTTTAGAACAAGCAACGCAGTCGAAACACCAATCGCTCCGCCGAAAAGCGAAAGCAAAACGCTTTCCGCCATCACCAATTGGAAAACACGAAGGCCAGAATAGCCAAGGGTTTGTAGAACCGAGTGTTCTTTAATACGATCCTGAACCGACATCAAGGTCGTAGTGGCGACAAGGACAAGCACCAATCCAACGCAGGCGAAACCGAGGTAGTGTGCCATGCCGATTAGCTGCGTTAAATCGCCAAGGCTTTTCGCTTGGAAAACTCCTTTGGGACGCGTGTCCGTTTCAACTGGACCAGCAGTGTACTTCTCATCGATCGTTCTGCAAACTAAATCAGCATCGGCCGATTCGGTGAGTAGTACTTCTAATTGAGTCACTGTTCCAACAAGATTCATACCCTTGTTGCGTTGTAGGAAATCAAGATGCGAGTAAATGTAGTTCTCTTCCGCAGGATCGTCCGCGGTAAATATTCCAGCCACGATGACGCTTAGTTCACCGATCGAGAACTTGTCTCCAAGTTTGACGCCGCGCCGATTGGCGACGGCTCTGCCCATGATTGCCGAGTCTTGATTTTTCTCAAACTCGCCCCAAGAACCTTGCTGCACTTTAAAATCAGGCCGCGCGATTTGAAGCTTTTTCGGAGGGACACCGTAAAACACAACCACATCCAAGCTTGCACGGCAATTGTTGGTGAACACCTGAATCGGAATGACTTCGCGGACGCCAGTGATGTCGAGGATGTCGCCTTCGTAGTCCTGAGGGAGATGACTGGTAGCTGGGCAGAATTTGTTGGCTTGGAAAGCAACCAATGCACGATTTCCCGCTTGTCGACGTTGAAGATCGTCCATGCCTTCTTGAACACTCCCGACAAAGCAGAACACGAACAAGGCTACCGCGGCGCCGCTGACCGTGAGGATGGTGCGTGAGCGGTGCCGCCAAAGTGTTTTTAGAACGTAGGGAACTAACTTTATCATGGTTTAAAATTCAGTTGATTGTTTGAAGGCTTTGCCCAAAATGAGCCATCGCCAAATGTCCGCCAACTACACAGGTTGTACCGTCTCTTCGACTAGTTTTCCCAGCACGAGTTTGAATTGCCGATCGGCAATGGCTGCCGCGGCAACATCATGGGTCACCATCAAGAGCGTCGTGTTTAGCTCTTTGTTTAGTCGTTGCAGTAGCACCAAAATCTGATCCGATGTCTCTGGGTCGAGGTCACCCGTCGGTTCATCCGCGACAACGACGCTTGGGTTGGCGACGATTGCTCTGGCGATACCGACTCGTTGTTCCTGTCCACCTGACAACTGACGCGGGTAATGATCTGCACGGTCAAGAACGTCGACCGCACGAAGAGCGATTTCGATTCGCTTGCGACGTTCGGATCGGCTCATCGGCAACAGCAGTAACGGCATCTCGACATTTTCATACGCCGTCAGCACAGGAATTAAATTGTGCGTCTGAAAAATGTAGCCAATGTTGGCGGCACGCCATGCAGCCAATTTCGTTTTTGACATCGTCGTGATTTCAACGCCATCGATGAAGACCTGTCCGCTGTCCGGTTTGTCGATGCTCGCCACAACGTTCAGCAGAGTCGACTTTCCCGTTCCGCTCGATCCCATTAACGAAACGAATTCGCCTTGATCAATGTCCAGCGTGACGCCATCGAGCGGTTTGATGGTTTGGCCGCCTTTATGGTAGTGCTTGGTAACGTTTTTGATTTCAACGAGTGGCATTACTGATCCTTTTGATCTTCGCCGGTCACGCGGATGCGAGTACCGTCAACTAAATTTTCTGATCCGCTGCTGACAATCCGACTGCCAACATCGAGGCCTTCTTTGACTTCAACCAGGCCACCATTTCCAACACTTCCGAGCGTAACAAATGCTCGTTTCGCAACGCCTGCAGATTGATCGGCCAACCAAACAAACGGCTGTCCTTCGAAATCTCTAACCAGCCGTTGAGGAATGTAGAGACGAAGCTCTTGATTGAATTCGACTGTTTCATTGGCTTGCTTGGGAGCCACAAACGTCACGTCGAGTAGCATTTCCGGTTTGAAAAATTCGGGCGGTGAATCGATTGCGACTTTTACTTGCAGTGTGTTTTTTTGAATGTCTGCTTCGGAGCTAATGAAAAGCACCGATCCAGTAATCGGTTTTTTGAGTGCTGCATTATCGATCTTTACAGGCTGCCGAAGACTGACTTTGGGGATGTCCTCGAATCGAACGTCGACACGGACCTGCAGGCTTTCGGGTTGGTACATCGTGATGATTGACGATCCATCGTGACCGTCCATGGCCGTCATCACGCCTGCGCCAACGCGGGCTCCGGGAAGTCCAACTAATTGATAGACGCGGCCGTCGACGGGAGCCTTAATTGTCATTCGGTTCAACTGCAATTTCGATTCCGCTTCGGCGACTTGCATTTGTCTCAACCGGGCTTGAGCAATTTTGACTTGGGCCTCGGCCCTGTCTTTGGCTTCAATCTCATCGGCCAACAATTGAAGTTGGACGTTGAGTGCCTCACGCCGTTGACCGATCGCTGTTTCTTCCGATCTTAGAGAAGATTCACGATCTTTCAGTTCTTGCAGTTGAGCTTTCGTAGTCTCGTACATCGTCCTTGCTTCGTCGATTTCCCGTTCGGAAACCGAAGTGCCGGCAGACTTATTGCGTTGCCAATCTCGTTCAGCAAAATTCAAACGTGATTGAGCCCGTTGAGTTTCGAATGGCAGATTCTTGAGCATCGTTTTGACTTTGGCGAGCGCTCCGTCTGCCTCGGCAAGTTTTGCCTGTAGATGTACTGGCTGGTTAAAACGGGTTTTCGCAGCGGTTAATTCAACCTCCGCCCGTTCCAGTTCTGCCTCGGAGAATTGTCGGTTGGCAATCGCTCGGTCGTAGACTAGCTGAGCGTCATCCTTGATCAACTCGGCGACTGCTTCCCCTTGTTTGACGACTTGATCTTCGACAACCAGCAATTGCTCAACCACGCCTGAGGCCAGAGCTGCAACCCGAATCGCGGTCGGACGCGGCTCGATCCATCCAGCAGCGCTGAACAGCGACGTGCCTTCGGAACGGACTTCAGATTGAGTTGCCAAAACAGGGATTACTTCGACTTGTTTCGGCGGAAAAATGAAATCGCGACTGGACCAACCAACCAACGACAGGAATCCAAAAATCAAAAGCGTCGGCAAAATGTAGCGCGTCAGCACATTGCGGCGCGCACGAAGTTGCTCTGCCGGTTTTTGGCTGCGATCGACGGCGAGTTGTGATAGGTCTACTTCCGACATTTGATGTGCTTTATTGCGATGACACGACAGTCCATAAAAACGTTGGTTGCGACGCGCGATTTAGATGGCAACGTCGCGATCATGGGTCACTTGCGAACGAAAAATGAACTTGCGTGGATGATTAAATTTCCTTCTGTTCGCTCGGCCTTGCCTTTGACAACGACCGTTTCCAATTCTTCCAGGCCAAAGATCTCCTTGGCGTCGTGCTTGACGATATTGCCGTCTTCTTCAAACTGAACAAACGCCATAGCTGCAGGTAGTTTTGGAGTTTCGCAACAGTAATCCCAAGGAGTCGTGCAGCTACAGGCTTCGCCATCTTCCTTTTCGTCACTACAAGCTTTCAACGAGGGGTCGACGAGGTAGAAAGCGGCTCTTCCTTTGACCCATGGGTTAAGGCTTCCGCCGATGCGTCCGACGACAACGACCTCATCTCCATCGGCGATTTTTTCGCGGGCAGCAATGATATCCAATCCGCCTTCGGGTTCAGCGTCGAGTACAAATTTTGATCCGTCGTAATTCGAAGCTGCCGGGGTCGTTGAAGCTGTTTCTGTGTCAGCGCATCCTACGAAGAAAGTCAAAGCAACCAAGCATACAGCAGTTAAAAATTTCATTTTCAGTCCTTTAGTTTGTGCTCAATAAGTAGTTTGAAAGAGTAAGTTTGTAGTCGTTGAGTGACGGTTTAAAAATCAAGTAATTCGCTATTTCGTTTTTCGTTTATAGGGAACGAAGTCCATCGACGATCGGGAGTTTGAGAGCTTTAATCGCGGGCGGAATTGCACCTAGAATTCCCAGTATCAAACCGACTCCGCATCCGATCAGTACCGAGACACTGTCGATTTGTAATTGGAATGCTCCCATCGTAAATCGCACTGAGATTCCGTTGACCAGCCAGATGCCAATCACGGCGGCGAGCAGACTCGCGGCGAGCGAAAGGATAACGGCCTCTTGGATTAAACTCAAAACGAGAGCACGCCGAACGTAGCCCAGTGTTCTCAGCATTGCGAGCTCGGTAATTCTTCCAACAACCGAACCGTACATTGTGTTCAGCCCTGCGAAAACGCCAGCGCCGGCAACGAGCAAAACGACCAGCCAAGCCAACCATCGAATTGGGCCGTAGTCACGTTGCAACGTGGCGTAATAGTCTGTTTCCTGCATGGCTTGGAGTTCAAGATCCAAACGCTGTTTGCAGAAAATGTCGAGGTCGGCAAAATCGGTGCTTGGTTTGAGTTTCATCGCAACGATGCTTAGGTCCTGTCGCTTCATGGCTTGTTGAAGTTCATCCAGACGGCACCAAACTTCCGACTCAAACGCTCCACCACCGCAAGAGAATACGCCTACGATTTTCCAGGTTCGGTTTTCAAGTTGAATTGATTTGCCGACTGCAATTTCGTCGGCACTAGCGCCCAGTTTTGTCCCGGCCAAGCGACCCACGATGACTTCGCCAACTGTTCCGCCCGGTTCTGGCCATCGGCCTTCTTCTATTTCAACTTTGTCTCTTACTAAAAGAACTTTGGAAGTCACTCCACGAACCAGGCCCAGCGTTTCGCGCGGCGGAGTGTCTGCGTTTTTCATTAGGCCGACTTGGGTGCCAAGGTAAAGTTCAGGCGAAACGTATTTAATGCCGTAGCGTTCTTGGATGCCTTGGATGCTTGCCGGAACAAGGTCGTTGGTTCTCATAGGGATCGACGAGTATTCAATGTTTTCACCCATGCCAAGTGAAAACACGAGAGCGGTATTTGGATCGCCGCTGATTGCGAGTGTATTTTCCAAACCTCGAATGAAGCCAACGACAACGAGGACCAATACGATCACGGTCGTCAGGCCTGCAAACGTAAGGAACGTGCGCAAAGGTCTGCGGAAAAGGTTTCGCATTCCGTACTCCCAAGGGAGCAATCGAAAGAACATGGAACAGCCGAGTTGATGATAGTGAGCGTGTGAAAACGGATCATCGAGTTCGATTGAAAGATTGCAAAGTCATTGCAACCGCAAATTGTAAAAGCGACGCAAAAGGCATGCAGGAATCGAACTGGCTTAGTTCAAATAACTAGCGAGCAGAATTTTTGACGGGTTGCGCGGCCGATATTTCCGCCATTGTTCGCAACATTGGGCGGTTTGCGATAGGCATCGTCGGAAGGTTTGCCACACAGCAACACAAGTTCGCTGACGGGGTGGTCCGAAATGAAAACCGTTACCCACTCCATGTTTGATGTGACAACGAAAACATCTGGGATGGTAGCGCCGGCACAGAAACAACTGCACTTGCACGTTTCACAAGGTTCGCCAGGAGCTTCCGAATTGGAATCAGCTGGGAACTTGCAGCAGCAAGACGCATCGCTTCCTTGGGTAATACTCCTGTCGGAGTAGCAACCACACCCTTGCACCATGCACCTGATCGGACAGGTGATGATAATCGCGACCATCAGAAGATGTACCAATCGCTGAATCATGGGTTCGTTGCTGAGGATGAATAAATCGGGAAGGACTTGCTGTGTCGGGCAATTTTGACACATCACTAGTTTAATCATGAGAGCCGAATCGGGCAAACACGTGTTTCGATGTTATTGGCAATTACTAAGGTTTTCATGGTCTTGTTTTTGCAGATTTTAACGCCTCAGCCAGCTATTGAGAGAACAGCAGTCGGCCGCCGAGGGCTTAGTGTGCGGGATCGGCTTTCACAAGTCAAATTCAGCTTACGGGTTGAAGTGTGTCAATTTGTTGCCGGCGGACACCGATTTTGCCGATTTGAGTTACAAAATGGCTGACCAAAAAAATCCGGTCAAACGCCGACTAAGGTCTACGTCTTCGCGCTGTACATGAAACCGCGAACGCGAACATCATCATTGACGATGGTTCGGGCGTCGAAACAGCCTCGAACCAGTTCGCGCCCACTTTCACATGTCCAGAGGCGGAAATGTGCAGCCCATCAGAATTTAAGTCGTCGTAGGTGATGTCGGAAAAGTTATCGACCAATTGGATTTTGTCACCCGCAAGGCGCCGGTTTTGAACCTCAGTTGCCAACCAGGCGTTGTAGTCCAGAACGTTCTGCCTGCGTTCCCACAACTCAGGATTTAGGTCGGTGATGTTGCTTACAAACAGCGTCGCGTTTGAGTTGTCTCGAACGTGGTCCGCGATGTCGGTGAAGTAACCCTTGATCCGTGGCAGCCCACTTCCCACGGCTTCTTTTGTAATGTTGTTGTATCCGCCTAACAAAAGGATGTGTGTAGGGTTGTGAGCCGGAATAGCATCGATCAGGCCGGCCTGCCACTCGTCACGATAAGTACGACCATGCAGTACGTCTTTCAGGCTGTTGCCACTGAAGGCTTGATGATTAATATCGTTACCTGCTCGCGGCACGTTCACGTCGCCTACGAAGTTGTAAGCAATTCCCGCTTGGTCGAGCAGTCGCTGCAGTTCGATTCGGTGTCCATTGGTTGAGGAGATAGAATCACCAGCATTCATCAGTACCAATTCGGCGCTCGCAACTGAAGGGATGCACAAAAGTACGCAAAACAAAACAGATCTAATCATCGACTCATTACTGGTTAAAAAAGTTGTTCTTCTCTTTGGAAGCCATTTGGCCCGGTTTTTAGTGCTCATTTTCAAAGAAACGATTGCTACAGCTGGCACCAAATTTGAATCTACAAAAATAGTGGATCTGTTTCGTTAAGTGTTGCGAATTGTTGGAAACAGACCTCGTTTTTTTGAAATCGCATGTCTGAATAGGGAAGAAAAACGAGAGAATCGTTTACGCGACATCTTCATTGCTGGCCAAGCCAAATAGTTGCGCGAGAATTCTGGCGCTTCATGTCTAAGGTCCATCTGCTAGTTCGCTGACTGAAACAATTTCCAATCCTTACAAAATAAGGCAGTGAATCAATTCGCTCGGCAAAGAGGTTTGTTGTTGAAGCATTAGAAATGACTGGCCGTCAAGCGTTTGTGTTTTGTTACTTGGTTTCAAGCGATTGAATTTCCCAAATCAACGGCGCACAGATCGCTAACACGACTGACACAACAAAAATGATCACCAATATTCGCTTGAGAGAAAATTGATGGTCGATGAACCAGACAAATTTCTTGAACCAAAACACTAGGCCGAGATATGCAAACGCCAAGGGGAACATGATCAACTGTAACTTGGTCGCAGCGTCTAACGGATAAACAATTCCGGCGTAGTCCAAGAGTACGGCTCTAAGCAAAAACGGACCAACGAATACGAAAAACAGGACGCCCATTGTTACGCTTGAAATCGTCCTGACAAAAAACGCCGTAGCCTTCATTTGGATCCATTTCGGTTTAACAAAGCTAAAAGTTGATTGGTTGGCGTTTGTTTTGTGGGCAAATAGCAAACGAGCGGACCAAGTTTGCGTCTCTTCTCAAGAATTTTTAATTCGCTGACAGTGGCCGCAGCGGAGGAACGCAGGCAACCAAAACAATCGTGCAATCGCATGAAAGGCAACTGCATCGCGCTATCCCGGAACTCTCTTGGTGGTCTTAGCTCACATTGCAAGCAGTTCCGGTGTGAAAGAATGCCTTAAGGCTTGGCCGTTAAAATGCGTAAGGGCTTAATCTGATGACTTGCGCAGAATCTCTTGAACGATTCTCCAGTGTTAAACGAGGTGAATTTCCGCTTTCCTGCTTTCGTTTTACCGTTATGGGATTTACCTATTTGTTAACCAGTGTAACAATTGGGCCGTTGTCGGCTTGTCAGTCTTTGATGATCGAATAACATCCTTCGCAGGAAAACCCTAATCGGCGATTCAGACTCTCCGCACGCTGTTAGACACCAGTTTGATAAAATAGCGTGTTTTTTTCGGAGAATCCATGTGAAAATTTTCACGAAGTCTTTGGTTGGGGTACGAGAATACTGTTAACGCACTCCAAGATTCGACAGTTTTGACATCGAAGCTTGAAGTTTCGTTGGTTATTGACCACACGCCATTAGAGCAGCACAAATGGTTGAACAAATTATAAAGCTTAGAGCCGGATTGGACCTTCCGATCACCGGCGCACCCGTTCAAAAAATTGAATCTGGGCCCGAGATCACATCGGTCGCGCTACTCGGCGACGACTACGTTGGAATGCGTCCAACGATGTTGGTAGAGGTCGGCGACAAAGTAAAACTTGGCCAAGCAGTTTTCGAAGACAAGAAAACTCCTGGAGTCATTTTTACTTCGCCGGGTGCCGGAACCGTTACCGCGATCAATCGTGGCGAGAAACGAAAGTTCGAGTCGATCGAGATCGAATTGTCGGGTGATGAGGAAGAGTCCTTCCAAAGTTTCAACAACTTTGATGACTTGGATCGGCAAACAATCGAAGACCAAATGGTCAAAGCCGGGGTTTGGCAATCGTTTCGTACTCGCCCTTACAGTCGCACTCCGGAACTCGGAAGTGAACCCAATTCGATTTTCGTCACAGCGATGGACACGAACCCTCTCGCTGCAGAACCTGAATTGATTATCTCTGCGAATTCGGATCATTTTGTGAGTGGCCTTCAAGTCATTCGCAAATTGACAGAGGGGAAAACTTACGTTTGCACACGTGACGATTCTCGAGTTCCAGGCGATAACATCCCCAACGTCGATTTCAAACGTTTTGAAGGCCCGCATCCTGCAGGATTGGCAGGCACGCACATTCACTTTGTCGATCCAATCGGTCCAGGCAAAACCGTTTGGACGATTGGCTATCAAGACGTGATCGCGATCGGTCACTTGTTCACGACTGGCCGAATCATGACCGAGCGAGTCATCTCGCTTGCAGGGCCTTTGGTTGGCAAGCCAGGTTTGATCAAAGTCCGCGTTGGTGCGAATTTGGACGACTTGTTCAAAGCTGAAAAAATTACGAAGGACAACTCCCGCGTGATTTCGGGTTCCATTTTAAACGGCCGCAAATCAGAGCCAACTAAAAACTACCTCGGCCGATTCCACAATCAGGTGTCGGTTTTGGAAGAAGGCAACCATCGCGAATTTCTTGGCTGGCAAAAGCCCGGCTTTGATAAATTCTCGCTCACGAAAATTTACGGCGGTTCGTGGCTGAAAGACAAACTCTTTCCGCTCACGACCAGCACCGGTGGGAGCAAGCGAGCCATGGTGCCCGTGGAAACTTACGAACGTGTGGTGCCGATGGACATTTTGCCAACGCAGCTATTACGCTCGTTGTTGACTGGTGACACAGAGGAAGCCCAAGCACTCGGTTGCTTGGAGCTTGACGAAGAAGATCTCGCACTTTGCTCTTACGTATGTCCGGGCAAAAACAACTACGGTTTGGTTCTTCGAGAGAATTTGACCTTGATTGAGAAAGAGGGTTAAGTCGCGATGTTGAGAAATTTACTGGACAAAGTTGAACCGTTGTTTCACAAGGGTGGAAAGCTCGAGAAGCTTTATCCGCTCTATGAAGCGAACGATACATTTTTGTATACGCCGGGCGAAGTGACAGAAGGCCACACGCATGTTCGTGATGCCATCGATACGAAACGTATGATGACGATGGTCATCGTTGCGTTGCTGCCGTGTATTTTTATGGCGTGCTACAACACGGGTTATCAAGCCCAGAAGTTGATCGCGGCCGGTCAGGCTGTTCCCGAAAGCGCAACAATGTTTGACGCGATCTGGAGCGGGACTTGGCGTTTCGACGTGCTCGCGGCACTTGGTTACATGACCGAGTCGTACACTTGCTCTGATCCAGGTGGGTTCTTGAGCTTCGGCAGTATCATTGGTTGCTGTATCCACGGAGCACTTTACTTCTTGCCTGTCTACATCGTTTGTATGGCCGTCGGTGGACACTGCGAATTGATCTTCAGCGTCATTCGAAAACACGAAATCAACGAAGGTTTTCTGGTTACCGGAATGCTTTTTCCTTTGACGCTGCCGCCAACGATCCCGTTGTGGCAAGTCGCGGTCGGAATCATTTTCGGCGTCGTCATTGGTAAAGAAATCTTCGGCGGCACAGGACGGAACTTCTTGAATCCGGCTTTAACCGCTCGAGCGTTTTTATATTTTGCGTATCCAACGAAAATCAGTGGTGACGCTGTTTGGACGGCTGTCGATGGTTACACTGGACCAACAATCTTGGGTGCCGTCGCAACTCCAGAGTCAGTTTCGGTTTCACAGTCAGTCACCGATCTCGGTTCGTCTTGGTCGAGCTTCTTTGTCGGTAACATTCACGGCTCGATGGGTGAAACATCAGCGCTGTGTTGCTTGCTCGGGGCCGCATTCTTGATCGCAACACGCATTGGTTCATGGCGAATCATGGCTGGTGTTGTCGCAGGAATGTCAGTGTTTTCGACACTGCTTTACGTGCTTCCAACCGGCCAAGAAGCCGCAATGAACATTCTGCCTCACTGGCATCTCGTTATCGGTGGTTTTGCGTTCGGTACCGTGTTCATGGCGACCGACCCAGTTTCTGCTTCGATGACGCGAACAGGTAAGTGGGTTTATGGAGCGTTGATCGGTGTCATTACCGTCATGGTCAGGTCGGTTAACCCGGCCTTCCCGGAAGGCATCATGCTCGCGATTCTTTTCGCGAACGTGTTCGCACCGTTCATTGACTGGTGTGTCGTTCAGGCAAACATCAAGAGGAGGGCAGCACGCTATGCCAGCTAATAAGGACTCTTTAGGTAACACGTTTGCAGTGGCAGCGGTTTTGTGTCTCGTTTGCTCGCTGGTAGTTTCAGCAGCAGCTGTGGCGCTCAAACCGATCAAAGACCGCAACGTCGCGTTGGATCGCAAAAATAACATTCTTCAAGTCACTGGATTTTCTGCAGAGGAAATCAAAAACGCTGGCGGAATCGAAGAGCTTTTCAAAAAGCGTTTCAAAGCGACCATCATCGATCTCGAAACTGGCGAAGAAGCCATCGAAGAATGTAAGGCTGCTCTCGAAGCGGCTGGAAAGCAAGTCGGCGAAGACGTCGTCGACTCCTACGATCAATTCTGGGCTTCGAAGTCCAAGAAGGAAGCCGTTGCGACCGAGCTTGAAAAATCCGAAGACAAAATTGGGATTAAGTGGAAAGAGAAATACTCACACGTTTTCGTTCTTCAATCC
Source organism: Mariniblastus sp. (assembly GCA_045105295.1). Lineage (GTDB taxonomy): Bacteria > Planctomycetota > Planctomycetia > Pirellulales > Pirellulaceae > Mariniblastus. Next base: position 3,768 of record JBGCDK010000142.1, on the reverse strand, counting down.
GAAGACGGAAGTTCAGTTGAGAAATACGTTTTCCCAGTTCGTGGAAACGGACTTTGGTCGATGATGCAAGGCTATTTCGCAGTTGAGCCTGATTTCCAAACGGTTGCTGGCATTACGTTTTATGATCAAGCCGAGACGCCTGGTCTTGGCGGTGAAGTCATGAATCCGAACTGGAAAGCCAAGTGGAACGGTAAGAAGATTTACGACGAAGACGAAGTCAAATTGAAAGTCTCAAAGGGCGATCAATCGTCAAACAAATACGGTGTCGATGGGCTTTCGGGTGCAACGATTACTTCTAACGGCGTAACGTACATGCTTGAGTTTTGGCTCGGTCCAAAGGGATTCAAGCCTTACATCGAGAATCAAAAAGGCGGAGCTGGCGAAGCCAATTCGAAAGCTGCCAACTACAAAACGGCATCCGAAACAGGAGGCACTCGTGGCTGATAAATCAACTAAAGACTTGATCATGGATCCGGTCTTTAACAATAACCCGATTGCTTTGCAGATTCTCGGAATCTGTTCGGCTCTCGCGGTCACAACGAAACTTTCGACATCCGTCACGATGTCCATCGCAGTGATCGTGGTGACGGCTTGCTCAAGTGCAGCTGTTGCTTTGATTCGAGATCGAATCCCCAGTAGTATTCGAATCATCGTTCAAATGACGATCATTGCGTCACTTGTGATCATGGTGGACCAAGTCCTCAAAGCTTTCGCGTTTCAGCTCAGCAAAGAGTTGTCCGTGTTCGTGGGTTTGATCATCACCAACTGCATCGTCATGGGACGTGCAGAGGGTTTTGCGATGAAAAACTCAACCAAGGACAGTTTCCTTGACGGCCTGGGCAACGGACTGGGATATAGCTTGATCTTGTTGGTCGTCGGATTCTTCCGCGAGCTATTTGGAAGCGGAACCCTTTTCGGGATCACGGTTCTTCCAAAGAAAGAAATGATCAATGGCGAGATGACAGGTTGGTACGAGCCAAACGGTTTGATGCTGCTTTCGCCAAGTGCGTTTTTCATTATCGGAATTTTCATCTGGGTCTTGCGTACCTGGAAGCCAGACCAGATTGAGGAAGCATAACGATGAGAGACCTGATTGAACTATTTTTGCGGTCGGCGTTTGTCGACAACCTTGCTCTGGCTTACTTCCTTGGCATGTGTACCTTTTTGGCCGTTTCGAAGAACGTCAAAACTGCAATCGGACTTGGCATCGCGGTTATCGTGGTGCAAACAATTACTGTTCCGATCAACCAGTTGATTTTGAACTTGTTCCTTAAAGAAGGGGCGCCGTTCCTCAAAGCCGACCTTGAGTTTCTGAGCTTGATTTGTTTCATCGGTGTTATTGCTGCGATGGTTCAAATCCTCGAAATGACATTGGACAAATTCTTTCCTGCGTTGTTCGCAGCACTCGGCATTTTCCTTCCGTTGATCACTGTGAACTGTGCGATCCTTGGTGGCACGTTGTTTATGCAACAGCGTGACTACACATTTGTGGAAAGCTGCGTATTCGGTGTTGGTGGTGGTTTCGGATGGGCATTGGCCATTATCGGACTCGCCGGTATTCGAGAGAAGTTGAAGTACAGTGACATCCCACACGGCCTTCGCGGGTTAGGTATTACGTTTATCATCGTCGGGCTAATGTCACTTGGATTCCAAGCGTTCCTTGGTATTTAGACGTTTGAATAATTGAACGAGATCAAGTCAGGTTCGTTACGATTGATTTTGATCGAATCAAGCTCGTTTGATGCAAGCCAAATTTAGAATAAGTTTCACCTTAGATAGCTGATTAAGCCATGGAAATTCTTTACGGCGTTATGACCTTTACCGCAGTGGTATTGATCTTGGTCACTTTGATCCGTGTGGCCCGAATGTTTCTCGTTAATACGGGCGACGTCAAAATCATGGTCAACAACCAAAAGGAATTAGTCGTTCCTGCGGGTAGCAAACTGATGAACACGCTGGCTGAGGCTGGCATTTTCGTATCATCCGCATGCGGCGGTGGCGGTACCTGTGCTCAGTGTTTGGTCAAAGTCCACGCAGGGGGCGGTGACATTCTGGAAACAGAGAAAGGCCACATTAACAAACGCGAAGAGCGTGAAGGATGTCGACTTTCTTGTCAGGTTGCCGTCAAGCAAGACATGGAGGTAGAAGTTCCGGAAGAGGCTTTCGAAACCAAGAAATGGGTTTGCAAGGTTCGTTCTAATCACAACGTTGCGACGTTCATCAAAGAGTTGGTGCTAGAACTTCCCGAAGGCGAAGAGGTCGCGTTCAAAGCGGGTGGTTACATTCAGATCGAAGCTCCACCACACATTGCCGATTACAAAGACTTCGACATCGAAGAAGAGTATCGCGAAGACTGGGACAAGTACGACGTCTGGCAGCACAAATCTGTTGTCGATGAGACAGTTATTCGTGCCTATTCAATGGCGAACTACCCAGGCGAAACTGGCATCATCATGCTGAACGTTCGTGTTGCTTCTCCTCCGCCGCGTCTGCCCGACGTGCCGCCAGGGAAAATGTCGTCGTTCATCTTCAACTTGAAGCCAGGCGATGAAGTTACGATCTCTGGCCCTTATGGTGAATTCTTCATCAAAGAATCAGAAGCGGAAATGTTGTACGTCGGCGGTGGAGCTGGAATGGCGCCTATGCGAAGTCATATTTACGAGTTGTTCAAGCGATTGAAAACAGGTCGAAAGGTTTCTTACTGGTACGGAGGCCGATCGCTTCGCGAATTGTTCTACGTTGATGAGTTCCGTCAGATTGAGAAAGACTTTCCAAATTTCACTTTCAATCTCGCTTTGTCAGAACCACTTCCGGAAGACAACTGGACGGGCTATACCGGGTTCATTCACCAGGTAGTAATTGACAATTACCTGAAAGACCATCCGGCTCCAGAAGACATCGAATTTTACTTCTGTGGTCCTCCAATCATGAACCAATGTGTGATGAAGATGTGCGAAGACTTCGGAGTCGAGCCAGAGAATATCGCGTTCGATGATTTCGGCGGATAGCCCGAAGCGGCCACTGGTCAAACGACTTAGTTAAAACCTCAAAGGCACGTTGAATTGTCAACGTGCCTTTTTTGTGCGCGAATACTTGGGCTGGCAATAGGTTCTTTTTTTGTAGCAAATTTGAGACCGCTGTCGTTGCTACTAGTGACGCAAGGTGAAAATCGTCGCTCGATAGTCCCAATAAGCATGGTGGATCTTGTTGACGGTCCCTGTTCGCACAACGTTCAGGTTATTCAAGGTGATTGATACCGGACAGCAGCTTTAGTCCGTATCACTTGCTTACAAAGGCCTTCGGTTGTGGACGCTTTTGTATTCGAGCGGATTCTTAATGCAGTGCGAGGATCTTTAACAAGATCCACTATCCCGGGTTTTCGTGAGGAGGAATCGTGAGTAGAGGTGTGAGAAAGGTCTAAGGAGGGGCGTTGATTTGTTGGCCGCAATGGAAACCGGCGGGCCAACGATTGCTGAAAAAGAATCCATCGAGGCACTGCTGTTGACGACCCGTGGTGGGGGGCTGGAGGCGGTGGCAATTTGTCGGCAGGCGGTAACGGTGGCGGGAGCACAGACGCCGAGGCATCCGTGTGTTTAGACTTCCTTTAAAACGCTGGGGCGATCTACGTGTTAACGGCGGTTGAAAAGTGCGGCGCTTGGCGGCGGGAAAGTGCGGCGCTAGGTGTAAAAAAACATGAGGGATTTGACTGTGAGTGATTCTGTGGTTAAGCCGACTTCTTTTTGGCTGCTTTCGACTGGCCCGATCTTC
>JBGCDK010000141.1:0-58795 GCA_045105295.1 Mariniblastus sp. | reverse complement strand
CTCCAGCAGCAGGTAAGGTGGCGACGGAATCGATGTCTGGCGTTGATGGCGTTCGCAAAGAACGCGAGCAGCGCAACCTCAACAACTTTATCACCACTGTCGTCATTGGATTGGGGCTCCTGTTGGTGATCGGCGCATTGGTCACGATGTTGATTTTGCAATTGAAAAAAGTAGATCAGCTTGCGGACGAACCTAGTCCCACAATTCCTGGGCCAGTGGAGAAAGTTGAACCAAAAATCGAGCGGCCGGACGAGGATTTGCCTGATTCGAAATTGGTCACTGCACCCGCTGATAAACCAACGCGAAAATTCAAACTTAAATTTGATGATCTTCCACCGCAGAAATTTGCCTACTTGAAAAAGCGTGAGGTGAATGATGCTTGGAGTGTGATTCAGCCGTATTTGGTAAATTTGAAAGTGCACGATGCGCGAGGAAGCCACCTGGCCGTTGGCACAATCGTTGATACGCGAGGCTGGATTCTGACCAGTTACCAAACCGTGGCGGGCGCTTCGAAGATTGAAGTCACTCAAAGTGCCAAATCTATCGATGAGGTCTCCGATGATTTGCTGACCGATCAAGTGCGTGGTGTGATTGGGATCGACAAAAAGAACGATCTGGCTTTGCTTTCGATCAATCGACGTTTCGTGATTAGTTTTGCCGATGTTGCGTTTGCCGATTCCAATACAGTGGTGGAGACAGGGTACTTTGTTCAGTGTGCCCCACCGACAGCCACCAATCCCTACGCTCGTCACGAAGCAAAAATATCAGTCCGTGGAGGTGTGGGGGATCTCAGCGACGACGCCCAATCAAAAGCCATTCAAGCCAAGCTTGGGAAACCAGTTGCCATTTTGGGTGGCGGCGACACCGATGAGGAAGATAACGGCATCGACGATTGGCCGTTGACTTGGGTCGTGGCGTCGAGTCCGAAACAGCCTCTGCCTGGAACGCCATTGGTCAATATCGATGGCGAGTTGGCGGCAATGAATGTGTTTTCTGATTCCCGCGAGGCGCAGTATTTGTTAGTCGACAACGTTTTCGAGTTGATCGCAAATTCAGCGGACAAAGTTCAGCCGATTAGCGTCCTTGGGGGGATTACCTCGGACTCGATTTTGGTTGCCGTGCCAGATGATCATGAATTTCGCGAGCCGAGCGTGGGGCTCAATCAAGCAGGTGAAGCGTGTAAGGAATTCAACTGGATTCCAGATTCGCAGCAGCAATACGAGACATTGCAAAAATTTGCCAAGCATTTTGCAGAACTCAAAAAGGTTTCGATTGAAAATCTTGAGAGTGACGATCAGGTCGATCAAATCATTTCGAAACAGGTAACGGCCTGGGAGAATTCGCTGACGAAACGGTTTGTCGAAATTATTGAAAGCAGTAGCAACGAGGGCGATCGAAAAAAGCTTCAGGAAATGAATCGCCGGTTTGCTACGCCGGCGATCGAGTCTGGCGGTCAGATGGTGCCTTTTTTCGGTCAGGTTGATTCTGCGGGTATCATTGGCGAACGAATGATCTTAAACCTATACGGCGACGACACATCCGTAAGCGTTCCCTTTGTTGAACGCGAGTCCCCGATGCGTTTAGAATCGGAATGGCTGATTTTCGTAACGACACCAGCGACTCCAAAACGTGTTGTCTTTACGGCTCCCAATGGGCAAAAAATCGCTTGCTTTACCGTTTTCGATATGTTGAATTTCGGTCTCGATCTCTAACTCAAAACCAATCTCCACTCCAAAGGAAAGTATGTTTAAATCCTGGCAAGCGATCACGCTCTGGAAGCGAGTTCTCGTTGGGTTGGCCCTTGGGCTGGCCGTTGGATTGTCGGTGCGCTACGGCATGCCGGAATTGGTCACCGAAGAAGGCACACTGACTGGAGTAGAGCGTGCAACGGCGATTGGCAACACTTGGTTCAAACCGTTCGGCGATGCCTTTGTTCGGTTGATCAAAATGCTGATCGTGCCACTGATCGTCACGACGTTGGTTGCGGGCGTCACGGCGATGGGCGATCCGAAAAAACTAGGGTCGTTGGGTGTTCGGACGATGGCGCTTTATCTGTTGACGACGTTGTTTGCAGTGAGCCTTGGGTTGGCGATGGGCACAATTATCAAACCCGGTGTGGGCGTGAAGTACGACGTTGCCAGTCAAGCCGACGTCGCGATCGTTGAAGGTAAAATGAAATCCGCCAAAGGGGCCGGTGGCATTGTGCAGCGGATTTTGGAGATCATTCCTGACAATCCAATTGCCGCATTGGCCGACGGTGCCGTTTTGCCAACAATTTTCTTTGCAATCATGATCGGGATTGGCATTCTGCTAACGGGTAAATCTGCTGATCCTATCAAGACATTTTTTGATGCCGCCGCCGAAGTCGTTTTGAAGATCACCATGCTCGTGATGGAGTTGGCGCCCTATGGCGTTTGCGCGCTGATGGCGTGGGTAATGGCCACCAAGGGCGTCGAAGTCCTGTCGAATCTGTTGTGGCTTGCGGTGGCGCTATACGTTTCCTGCATTTTGCAAATCATATTTATCTACGGTGGCCTGATCATCCGCGTGATTTTACGCCTGCCGATGAAGCAGTTTTTTCGCGGCATTGCCGACGCGCAGGGCGTTGCATTTTCGACTGCGTCCTCCAGTGCGACGCTTCCGATTTCGATTTCTTGTGCCGAGAAAAATCTGGGTGTTGAGAAATCAGTTGCCGGTTCAGTGTTGCCGCTGGGGGCGACGATCAATATGGATGGAACGGCGATCTATCTCGGGTTGGTTGCTTTGTTTGCGGCCCAGGCGGCTGGCATCGACATGACGATGGCGATGTATGTTCGAGTTGCGATGGTGGCGACGCTGATTTCGATTGGTGCCGCTGGGATTCCGTCGGCAGGATTGTTGTTGGCCGCGACGGTGTTGGAAGTCGTCGGCGTGAATGAGACTCAGGCTTTGCTGGTGATTGCCTTCATTTTCCCATTCGATCGCTTGCTGGATATGATGCGAACGGTCACCAATGTTTCTGGAGACATTGCTGTTGCGTGTGCGGTTGCCCATTGGGAAGGCGAGTTGGACAAAGATGTATTTCGCAGCGAAGCGGATTTGTAACGGCCGATTCCCTGCTGCCGTTTCAATTTAGAGCCAGCGTTATTCGAATCAAGAGGCGATAGGCTGGCGGGGAATCGAATCCCATCGCTATTTTTCAAACGGAATGTCAGCGAGTTCAAACGGCGTTTTGTCTTGCGGATCGAAAAGTAATCGGAGTGCTTTTTTGGGGATCTTGTTGGAGACTTTTCGAACTACACCGTCGTAAAAAATCACGTGGAGTGAGTGGCCGTCTTTGAGCGTCGACACCAACTCAATGGCTTCGTCGATCGTGAGAGGGTTTTGCTCAAGCCAAGGTTTTCCTTTTGGGAATTCGATGAGCATGACGGTTTTTGATTTGCCGTCCAGAACATCCTTGGAGCTTCTGACGTTCGATTTAATCCAACTGACATTGGACAGTTTTCCACCCGGTCCGTACGCCGAAGGCATTTGGTCGGTGAGTGAAAGGTTGGGTTCGTCTTTGGGGCCTTTGTTTGATCTTGCGGACATTAAATTGTTGTCTCCGGTCCAAGCTTCCAGCAGTCTCACTCGCCAGCTGAGTTCTTTGGATTCGTATTCTTGTGTCGTTTGAAAAGGATAGCCTTTCCAGTTTGCTTCGTAGTTGTCCGCGGCGATGGCCAGCATCTTAAAACTGTTGGGGATGAAGTTGTTCTTTTCTTCCAGCTTCTTGGCCTGTCGAAACTTCGCCAATAGGTCAGAAACATCTTTGATTAGCGAACCCGCATTTTGTATCGAAAGAGTGACAGAGTTTCCTGTTTGTGAAATCACTGCTGATTGGATGATTTCTGTCGCAGCTTTCGCTTGGGTTGATGATTCCTTTTCGGCCCTGCGGATATCACCTAGCAGTTCTTGTTGCATCGATTCCAAAGCAGGGTCGAAGATCGATTTCAATCGCATCGCTCCCTCTTCGTCTTTTGTTTTGATAACTACGTTGAGTAGATTTCCATTGCTGAAATTTGTTGTGGCGACAGCACTGCTGCTGAGTGTCAGGGTGTAAATTAGTAATTTTTCGTTGGGTGTGGCCTCGTCGGCTGGCAGGATTCCTATTTCCTCCGCAAAATCTGATCGGGATTCCATTTCCATTGCAACTCGAAGTGGATTGCCGGTTGTGCTGCTGAATACTTCTTTGAGTTTGGTGGTGTAGAAAGCTCGATTGGGTTGCTGGCAATAAACTGGGGTGCCAAATTCGAAAGAAGCGTTCGTCAGGCGACGAGCGAAGATTCCATAACGCCGGTCTGTCAGTTTTTGAAATTTTTGACCACCAAGCTCTACTGTTTGTGTGTTGCGAGAAAAGTTCTCTTTCATCTTGTTGGCGGCTGTGTCGGACGTGAGTTCGGCGCGAAAGAAAAATTCAAATGGGTAGTTGGTGTTTCTCTTATACAAGTCCCTCAGACTTGCGAGATCCTTGGGCAAGCTGACCGCACCGTAAACTCGTTTTAGTTCTGAAAGTTTGTTGTCTGCAAAAAAAGATTTGAAAAGTAGGCGAAGGTTGAGTTTGTCTAGCTCTTCATTCGATAGTCCCAGTGAATTTGCTTCGGACACAAGCTGGTCGAATCGGATATCAAAAACTAAAACTGATTTTTGATGAGCTTGGAGTGGAGTGGCTCCTTGAGCGAGTGTTGATGTGTTTGAGTGTGACAGTTGAAAACCTGTCAACAAAAAGAGAAACAGCACACGGAAAAAGTCGCTGAAAATCCGATCCATTGGGTATGCCTCAAAGCTTCGATGTTGTTATGGGAGCGAAAGTCAGTTCCTCTAGGGAGCTAAGGTGCTACCGGATTTGGGTCGTCTTTACCAAATCTCCCGCGATATTCTTCGACCGGGTACTTCTCTCGGTTCTTCTTCATCTTGGCATGCAATGTTGAAGCCACGTCGATGCCAAGTTCGTTAGCGATGGCCAGCGTGTAGCAAAGCACGTCAGCCAGTTCTTCGCCAGCGTCTGCTTTTGCTTGGTCGTCCAATTCACGAGATGCGTCGGTGGTGATCCATTGAAAGTGCTCCATCAACTCGCCGGCCTCGATCGTCAACGCCATGCTCAAATTTTTAGGCGAATGGAATTGTTTCCAATCGCGTTCATCCACGAAATTCCGAACGACGTCGCGGAGGTCTTGGAGTGTGGACTGTTGATCGTTGGGAGTAGGGGCTGACATGGCTGTGTGGGGCAATTAAAAAATGGATCGGAACGGAACAAGCGAAATTCTAGAACCTTTTGTTGTCCAAACCAACAGTCCACCTGCGAGGTTCTCGGCGCCCCAGAGTCATATGTGCAGGGGGAGCCGCTTGCCGATGACAGCGCACGAAAAAGCCATGCAGACCCCCGGGCAATTTGCCCACTGCATGGCTTTATCTAAATTCAGTTCGAACTTGCCAGAAGAACTCAGTTGATAAATCTTCGTGGCAGGATATTCGAAATCTTTTACTATCGGTCTTGGTTGACGGTTGATTGCGAAGCGTTGGCAGTTTGGTTCTGACTTTGAGTTGACATCAAGTAACCGAATAGATCGTTGACTTCAGCTTCGGAAAGACCGTCTAGTAAACCGTTAGGCATTGCAGACAATTTGCTGTCTTTGACTTCTTCGACATCGTCAGCGGCGATTCGAATTTTCTTCCCGTCACTTTGAAGAACGAAAAAGGAACCGTCAGCTTGCTTGATCGCCATTCCTGTGAACAGCGTTCCATCAACTGTCAAGATTTTCTTTGATGCGTAACGATCAGGGATGACCTTGGATGGATCAATCGTTGATTCGACTACTTCGCGTAGTGAAAATCGTTGCGATAGATTGGTCAAGTCAGGTCCAACGCTTTGGCCTTGGCCGTTAAACCGGTGGCAAGTTGCACACTGAGCTTTCGCGAACAAGTCATGTCCACGTTTCGTGTCGGCTGTGACCATGGAGGTTTCTGACATCGTCAGGACTTGATTGACCGAGTAGCGACCAACTTTGTCTGTTGCGGAATCAACCTCGATTTTTGGCTCGTTTGGAAACTTGGCGTGGTACCAGTTTTTCCAAGTGTTCAACGTTCCGTCCCAGCGATTGCTCTCGGGTTGCAATTGCTCACCAGACCAATGTTGAAGCAGTCGAATGGCAGAAGGAGTGCCCTTTGCACGCATTCGATAGCCAACCGAGATAACATCATGATAATGTTGAGCTGCACGAGGACGACGTGGAACTGCGGAGAGTTTCTCGAGGACTTCCATTCCGGTCAGGTCATCTAGCATTGGAATGCTGCTGACGAGATAGGCCCAGTTTTCACCTTCTGGCTGTTGTGCCAGGCCGATCGAAATATCGTTCCGTCGTGTTTCCTCTTGCTGCCAAAGCTGACGCAAGTATTCCATTGACGTCTCGTCGCCACTTCTCGCGAGTACGGCGATAACACCCAGTCGCAATTGGTTGGTTGCATTGTCGACGACGCCAGATTGCTGGACTCGCTGATCCATCTCAATGACTGTCTGAACGGTTTCTGTTGTTAGCTTTTCAGGTAGTTTGTAGAAAGCCGCGGTTGCTGCACTTGGCCAGAGGTGTCCATTTTGCAGAACGTAGTCTACTTCGTTTTCATTGATTGTCGCCGAGAGCTCTTTGATCGATCGTTGCAGGTACAGCTGGTAACTGCCCCCTGCTCCGTCAATCTGACGTGCTTTTTCCAAGCTGTCAATCATGGCCATTCTGGCACTGGTCGTAAGATTGGTGCCGATTGTTTGCAAGTACATTGCAACATGGACTTTGTCTTCGACACTGACTTTTTCGTTTTGGACGTACTCTTCGATGCGTCCTTCTAGATCGCCAGCTTTCAAAAACGCGAGCAAGCGAGCTAGTTCGCGGTTGATGGCGGAGCTTTCTGATGGAAACTCATTCCCAACTCGAACTGCCAAACCAGGGATGCGTGCCGGATCTACTTTTCCACGTACCAACGCCAACTGCATCGTACGCAGTAGATCAACAAAGTCGTAATCATTAATAAAGCCTTCCATGAGCTTGCTGGACTTGGCCAAGACTTGGTAAGCTCGCTCCAAGCTTGGGTCAGCCGTCATCATTGCGACAGAACCTTGAATGAACAACCGTTTGTTGTCCGTTGTAAAAATGTCGTCTTCCCAGTTTTTAACAGGCATTCGTTCGATTAAGCGTCGAGCACTCAAGGATTCGATTCTGTCAGTTGATTGAAGCATCGGAATAAGCGACGCAAGTTCTGGCTCTTTGCCGATTCGCATGAACGATTCGCAAGCTGCCCGTCGAACGACTGGGCTTGGGTCGGTAACCATTTCGTGCAAAATGTTTTCGCCGCCCTTGACCAAGCCACACATACGTGTGATTTGTGCTCTGATTTCGACGCTTTCGTCTTGTGACAACTCCGCCAAGAATTGCGGTGATGGAACTGGTCCGTAGAGCACCATTAGCTGCAACGCTCGAGTTCGAAATTTATCGGTGTTACGTTTTTCTTTGGCAACGCCTTGGATGGCGGTCGCCCATTTGTCGCCCATGCCAATTCGAATCTCTGCGATGTTTTGTCGAGCCCATGCAGAACCCGGTTGCGGATGTCGAATCGCTTTGGCTAAGTCCGATTCAAACTCAAGCATTTTTTCAGGAATTTTTCCGTTCCAAGTGACTCGGTAAACACCACCCTGTGTGCCACGACCACCAGTACAGAAGTACAAAGCTCCGTCTTCACCGACGGCCAGATCGCAAACGTTGAGCGGACGGCCCTTGAGGAAGGTTTCCGTTTGTGCGGCATAGCCCGCACCCGATGGTTGCGTGCGAAGCGTGAGGATGCGGCCTTCTGACCAGTCGGCCAAAAAGATCGTGTCCTGGAAACGGACTGGGAATTGCAAGTGTTGGTAAAGCACGGCACCAGTTGGTGACCCGCGACCCGTTTCGCAAACCGCTGGTGTTTGATCGATGAAGTATTGTGGGAATTTAGACCAGCCACTTCGCCAGCCCAATTCGGCTCCGTGTGGTACATGGAACGCCATGGTTGGACGATACCAAGTCGTTCCGATGTCTGATTCCATGTCACTGTCGTGCAAGAAGATCTCGTTGTCTTTATCAAATACAAGATCAAACGCGTTTCGAATTCCACCGGCAACCGTTTCCACTTTCTTTCCATCTAGTGAAACACGAATGATCGTTCCGCCTGGCGCTTTGACACCTTGAGCGTGTCCACCGGGATCTTCGTATCGAGGAACAAGGTCGCCTTCGTAGAAATGTTGATATGGGCTGGTAATTTCTGGTGTCGCGTCGACGCCGCTGCCGTTGCCGATGATGACATACAGCATGCCGTCTGGACCAAGCTGAATCCCATGCGGTCCGTGCTCTCCAGGCTTACCAGTGAATCCAACAATTTTGGATGCGACTTCGAGTTTGCCGTCTCGGTTGGCATCAGTCAATCGGTAAAGCCCCTGACCTGATGGTCCGTTCGCCGTAACGTAAACGTCTCCGTTGAGAGGTAAGATGCCTTGGCAAGAAGAAACGGCGTCGCAGTAAATGCGAACACGATTGGGATCGTTTAGTTGTTTGGTTGGGTCGGCAATTAGTAGTGGGCCGCCCTCACGAGAAAGCAACATTTTGCCGAACTCGTTAAATTCCATTGCGATCAAAGAGCCTGTTTCTTTTTCAGCCATGATTTGCTGAACGGTAAACTCAGAGTCGATCTCGAATCTCGCTGTCGCATTTTTTTCACCAGGATTTTGAGTCGCCACTTTGGCTGGCGTCGTTGGTGAAGTCCTCTCAGGCGGCGCCGGTGGGGCTTTAGATGATTCCGTTTGAGGAATCAGTTTCGAACTGACTTTTGTGGCGGCGACTTTTGTGGCGGCGACTTTTTGAGCAACAGCTGGAGCTTTCGCAACGTTGTTGGTTTCTGGTGGCGGAGTTTGAAGGGTAGAGTTGCTTGATACTTGTTTCTTTTCGTCGGCCGAAGCAGTTTTTCCGAGCGATTGAGCATTCAACCAGCCCATGTCGTTATACGCAGTGCTGTTCCAGGAAGTGATCGCTTGGACTCGAGTTTTCCAGGTGTCGTCAGTTTTCAGGCTACGCCATCGTGTCTCGCCTTTTTCGCGGACTCGGAAACGGACAGCCAATCCGACATGGTTGCCGTCGTTGTGCCGAACTTTTGCCGCGATCAGGTTAACGCCAGGAACGAGGAATGAACTCACGTCCATCTTGGTCGCAGAGCCATAAGACTGGCCACGTGCCGCCAACCGGCCGTTGATGTAGAGTTCGTATTCGTCTCCGGCAAGCAGTTCCATTTCGGCTTGCTCAGGTTTGACGAGTGTGAATTTCTTTCGAAAGTAGCATTCGCCTTGAGGTTCAACTCCGGCGACTCCGGTCTTTTTAGGTGTCCAGATCCATTGAGGTTGACTGGCGATCAACGAAAAATTGGAAGTCAATATTACAGCCAGTACGAGGGAGCTGAATATTGAAAGTTTATACATAGAAACACTGCGATCGGACATGATCACCTCGATGGAGTTAGCGATTATGAAATTTCCACGCAAATGTGCGGGAAGCCCATACCCCCATGGGATCGGCAGTTATCGCCTCAGTATTTGGCAAACTTTGACGATTATTACAATTTTCCCATCGCTAGCTGGAACTGTTGGCCGATAGCTATGTCAAAGCCTCGAAGCGTTGAGCTAGGCCTGAAAAAACAGTAAGAACAAGGCCAAGCCAGCCGTGCCAGACTCGCCTTGCTAAGGTGTCCTGCTGATCGTCGATTTCAAATAACCGGAATCGTCGGAACCAATCGTTGGTATTTGAGTCAAAAATGGCTGAATTGCAACGTTCCGTTTGCAAGCCCAAGGGGCTCTAACTAAAACGGAATAGTAGCAATATTTACCTTTCAAGCTTCTTTCCACAGTGACTTTCCGCCCGGGACCATAAAATGCTCCGATTCGTAGCCAACGTATCTCAAAAGCTCTTCTCCACTCGAGATCGCAAGCCTAGAAATTCATCCAAAGCATCAGGTTACGTTTACGAAAACCTCGAAATGCGGAATTTGCTTGCCAGCATCGTTTTCAATCCAACTAACGGGATCGTGACGATGACGGGTGATGCCGGCAGCGATGTGGGCACAGTACAGCTTTCGTCAGCCACCGAGGTGGTTGTCAATTTGGCTCCGCTTGTACCACAAACATTTCAAGTCGCGGACGTGACCGAGATCCGGTTTTACGGCGGCGACGGCGACGACATATTCTCAAACAATACTTCCATCCCGACCAATGTGTTTGGTGAAGGCGGAAACGATCGGTTGTTCGGTGGTTCTGGGACCGACCGAATCAATGGCGGAGACGGCGATGACGAAGTCCGGGGCATGGATGGCGATGATGGCGTTCATGGCAACGACGGAGACGATATGGTCTTCGGCGGTAACGGCAACGACTTCGTTTTTGGTGAAGCCGGAAACGATACGCTCTACGGCGATGCAGGCGACGACCAGCTGTACGGCTGGTTGGGTGATGACATGATCTTTGGCGGTGCCGACAACGACACCGTTTTCGCCTACGACGGCAACGATACCGTTAATGGTGGTGATGGAAATGACCGGCTGTTCGGAATGAACGGCGCCGACACCATTGATGGTGGTGCTGGCGACGATCGAGTCTGGGGTAACGATGGCATCGATAACCTAAATGGCGGATCTGGAGACGATGAAGTCAACGGCGGTGAAGGCGATGACATCATCAACGGCGGCGAAGGTAACGACAAACTAGGCGGCCAAAACGGAGCCGATCGAATTTTCGGTGACGCTGGAGATGACAATCTTCGCGGTGACGCCGGAATCGACTTCCTCCAAGGTAACGATGGTTCAGATCGAATCTTTGGCGGACTTGGCAATGACTTCATCGAAGGAAACGCTGGCGAAGACAAGCTGTTCGGTGAAGGCGACAACGACACAATTCTTGGTGGAGACGACGACGACTTTATCAACGGTGGTATCGGTGCAGATAACATCTCTGGTGAAGCCGGAAACGATACTCTGTTAGGTAACGCCGGTAACGATCGACTCGCTGGCAACGAAGGCGACGACATTATCTTCGCCCAGGAAGGCAACGACGTTCTGCTTGGTGCTGAGGGCGTTGATCGACTGTACGGAAACGCTGGTAACGACTACATCGACGGAAGTGACGATGGTGACTTTTTGTTCGGTGGCGACGGCGACGATCAGATTGTCGGTGGATCCGGTAACGATTTAATTTTCGGTGAAAATGGCAACGATGATATCTTTGGGGATGTTGGTGACGACACGCTGATCGGCAACGACGGTGACGATGTTATCAACGGACACCACGGTCTGGATATCATTTTTGGTGCCAACGGTAACGATACGATCACTGGCGGCGAAGACCGCGACAAACTATACGGCCAAGATGGAGACGACATCATCAGCGGATTGACCGGTGACGACTTGCTCAATGGTGGTCTTGGCAACGATGAGTTGCATGGTGGACTTGGCGATGACTTGATTTTCGGCGACGAAGGCAACGACAACCTCTATGGTGAAGCCGGCGAAGACATTCTGTTGGGCCAAGGTGGCAACGATGGCTTGTTTGGCGGTGTCGATGCCGATGACATTCTATTCGGCAATGATGGCAAAGACCGATTCCTGTTCTTTGGTGATGACAACGTCGTCGACAAAGAAGCTCAGGATGCTTCACTTGAGTTCCGCAACGGCGGAAGCGGTTGGACGAACAAAGAAGTTGAGGTCATCGACAAAGGCCTGTTGTTGTTGACAGAGCGAACTCAGAACACGCGATTGCTCAAAGGAACAATGACCAACGAAGGGCTTGTGTTCGTCAAAGAGTTTACGATCCCATCGTTTGACCGGGTTGGCAACAACGAATTGGTTCAGGTTGATGAGCAGCGTTTCAATCCTGCCACTGGTCGAATCGAGCCGGTAACTTACTTTGTTCGCACACTAACGTTTGCAGATTGGGACGAGACAGATGCGGATAGAAACGCGTTTATCACCCAAGAAGTTCCACGCGAAATGGCTTACACATGGGCAGGCCCAGATGCGGTTAAAAACGTATTCCCATCACAAGCGTCTTACTGGAATTCATTCTTGCTACAAAGCGGTTGGACTCAAGAACGACCTGACGCTGTTGAGTTTTACGACATCTCACGTGATAACATGTGGTGGTTTTTGAGAACTTCGCAGTTTGCAACTGAGTTTGCGAAATTCAATCCAGAAGCCGATTGGACGACCTCATGGCAGCTTTACTTTGAACCAGAAATGATCACTGAAAAAGTTCGAATGGTTAACAAGATGAACAAGGTTGATCAATTGTTTACTTTGCTGGAAAAGTTCTAGTCGCTGCAGGTGGCTGTACAAAACGAAAAGCGTGGTCCTAGCGTCTACGCTTTTTTTTGTGCGCCAGCCGAACGTTTGGCCTCGCGTGCCGCTCCGAGGCTGCGGTCAGCGCAGCCGGCGGTTCGTCATCTTGTCGTTCCTCGGCAACATTTTCGTGCCGCCCACCGGGTGGCAGCTGACGCTGGCCAAGTTCACACCGCCGCAAGCCGAGAAACTGGAACTCAAAATCCTATCTCAACTGTAGCTCGCCCAAGTCAAGCGGTGTGTCGCTTCGTCCGCCGTCCATCGCTTCGATTTCGATTCTAATCTCGACTCGGCCGATCGTTGGCCCTGATTTCCACATGGCTTCTCCCTCCTCCGCGACGCGCGATTTGAAACGGTAGATGCCCGCGGGTATGTCTTCGATTCGGAAACTTCCGTCGGCCAGGATCGAAAACCCATGATATTCCTCTACTTTGCCGGCAGGCCCGGCAATTTCACGTACAAGATTTGTGTTTCCTTGGTTCCAATCAGTGACCGGTTTTTTGTATCCGGGGGGGACGATCAATTTACCAATCACCGGTCGCCCCGTTCCGCCAATTTCCACATTAGTCGTTTCTCCCGGAGTCAGTTTTATTCGATTGCGGAACGAGGATCCGACAATTGATCCACCGCCACGAGAAGAAATGATGACTTGTCGATAAACCGTTGGGTTTTTCATGTCGGGGGGCACACAGGAAAATACAAATTTTCCATCCTTGGCGACAACCGTGTCGTAATCAAAAAGATACGCTTTGGCTTCGTGTTGAATGGAAAGCGAAATCCTTTCTCCGACAGCCAGTTTGGAACCGACTTTCGCGACCCCCTCTACTCGAGCCCATCCTTTTAGGTCAACGCGGTCCGTTTTCTCAAGGTCTTTTGCAAGAAGATTTGCACAGCCCTCTTTTGCGAAAATCAAAAGCCTGGCTCCTTCGTCTTTGAGCGGAAGCTCGAACTTGCCTTTGCTTACGTTGAGCTTCGGTTCCTGTCGTTCATTGTCGACCTCAGCACCATTTCGAACGTAAGGTCCGTTTCCGATCCCTGGTACACAGTAAAACACTCATTGGTACGTAGTCTTCGGCGTCAATCGTGATAGTCAATCCAAACTCAGGGACAATTCCGCCATGTCCAATGTCGCAGGCTCCATTTTCGTTGGTTCGGAATTCAGTTTTTTCTTCACCATATTCGACGTGATTGGGTGTGGTTTCTTCTGCGTGGATATAAAAAAAGCGTGATTCGATTGGAATCACGCTTTTTGATTTTCAGTTGTCGTTGACGTTCGGCCCGCGACTGCAAATGCCTTGCAAATCTAGGTTGCCTACTTTTTGTACGGCCATGTTACCTGGCCAACAAAAGTACCTACTTTCCGCGTTTGCCAGCGGCCAAGTGAACTTCGCCGCCTTTTGCATCTTTGCACTCAAGCTCCAAGTGTTCTGGGAACACGGTCTCGCTACCAAGGATTCGAATGTCAACCGTTCCACGTCCTTCGAGTTCAGCCAACTCTCGCCGTTTCTGATTGTTCAGGTAAGAAGCAACTTTTTCGTTGACGCGAACGGAAATCGTCGCCATGTTCTTTTGCTCGGTGGCCAGCATTAGCATTCTCAAAACATCGAGAGCCATGCTTTCTTCTGTTTTCACATTGCCACGACCACTGCAGCATGGACATTCCTGATACAGACTTCGTTTCAGGCCAGGCTTGATGCGTTGGCGAGTCATTTCGATCAAGCCGAATGGGCTAATACGAAGGATTTTTGTTCTTGCCCGGTCACGCTTCATTGAATCGCGAAGCATTCGCTCAACGCCACGTCTGTGTTTGTCGCGACGCATGTCGATGAAGTCATTGACGATCACTCCACCAAGATCACGCAGACGCAACTGTCGTGAAATCTCTTTAGCGGCTGCCATATTCAAACGATAGGCCGACTCTTCTGCGGAATCATCGGTGCGGAACGATCCACTGTTGACGTCGATCGCGACCAAGGCTTCTGTCTGGTCGATAACGATCGATCCACCATCAGGAAGCGGTACTTCGCGGGCGTGAATTTTCGCGATCTCTGATTCAACTTTGTATTTGTGAAACAGCGGGTCTTTGCCGTTGTACAGTTGCAATTTGTCGGCGTGTCGGGGCATGACCAATTTCAGAAACTCAGACGCACGATCGTAGGCGTCTTCGCTGTCGATCATGATCGTATCAATGTCACTCGTCAGGATGTCGCGAATGGTACGAATGATCATGTCGTTTTCTTCGTAGATATCGACAGGACCTGGAACGGTTTGAACTCGTTTCGCAATCGCTTTCCATAGTCGCAGCAAGTACGCGAGATCTCTCGAGAGTTCTTTGCGTGAACGACCGGCACCGGCAGTTCGAACGATAAAGCCGAGTCCCTTCGGGGGCTTTAGGTCGTAGAGATACTCTTTCAGTCGTTTACGTTCTTCCTCGTCTTCAATTTTTCGAGAGACACCAATGCGTCCAAGGGCAGGCATCAGCACCAGGTATCGGCCGGGGATACTGATGTAGGTCGAAAGAGTCGGGCCTTTGTTTCCAATTCCTTCTTTGATGACTTGAACAAGAACTTCGTCGCCGCGTTTGAACAGTTCTTGGATTGGGGGTTTGACGCGAGGTCGGAAACCACCGTGGCTTGGCGGTCGACTGCGACCGCGGTTACTGGCAGCGGCAGCTTCTTTTTCCTTGCGCATCATCTCATCAGGATCGTAGCCGCCCTGCTTGAAGTAGCGTGGCTCGACGTCGCTAATGTGCAGAAATCCGTTGCGGCCTACGCCAAAGTCAACGAAAACGGCTTGGATGCTTGGTTCGAGGTTTACGATTTTGCCTTTATAGACATTGCCTACAAAGTTTTCCTGGCTCTCGCGTTCGACGTAAAGCTCTTCAAGTCGACCATCCTCGACGATCGCGATCCGATTCTCTTCGGATTGCGACGCGTTGATTAACATTGTTTTTTTCATTGTGATTTGTTCTTTCGTGGCGGCCACTCGTTCGTTTTGGAACGGATTGAAAGAGCCGCAAATGTGTTTTTGTTCCGATGGATCGTGAGAATCGATTCTTCACGATTGGGTGGGAAGTCTCACTCCACTCAGAGATGTGTGGGCCAGCAAGCGTGAGGCAGTTGCCAAGCTCAAGCTGGTTTAAGGAGTGATCAACCGCAAAATGAGCAACTAGATTCGACTCGCAATGTGAATCGTAATTTTTCGAATTGCGATCACTTGAGTTGCGATTTTCAGGTTTGCAATTCGACGAAACAACACACAGGGGAACACAGTCGTTCCACAATGGAGGTGTTTCGAGTTTTAAGAATCGCGTTGTCATCGATTTTCGTTACTTGTCACTGAGACTAGTCTGGCAAATCGATTCAACTGCCTTGGGGTTCTTTGGCGTGTTCGTGGTGTGATCGGAAATCTGTTTCGACCACTCAATAACGCCCGTGATTAACTTTTCGAATCTCCCGAGTCTGCGGTCGCGGGGAACCCGGAAACCAAGAGCCCTTCGAGGGCTTCGATTGCGGGTTGGGCATCGTTTCCGGTTGCCTCGACACAAATCTGTGTCCCTTGGGTCGCACCCAGAGTTAAAATTGACAGCACGCTTTTGCCGTCGATTCGAATGTCTTCTTTGACCAATTCGATCTTGCTTTCGAATTTTGCGGCCGTTTCGGCAAACAAATACGCAGGTCGCATGTGCAAACCCTGAGGATTGTTAATCGTGACCATCGTTGATCGAAATTGATCAGACATAAGTTAGTTGAACCATCGAGGTAGTTGAATCACTACGGGCATTTCAAATTGATGATTTGAAATGTATATCAGTATTCGGATCTAGGATACGAACTGATTGTTGTCCGCTTCTTCAAGAATTTGTTGAATGTCCTCGGCAGTACGTGACTGCTTGAGGAATCGACAAAATGTTTCATCCTGAAGTTGCTTGGAAATGTTTTCCAAAGCACGTAGGTGATCATTCGGTTGGTCAGGTGGAGAAATCAGCATGAAAAACAGCTGAACTTGTTCGCCATCAAGACTTTGAAAATCAACTCCAGTTGAGCTGACTCCGACGGTTCCAACAGGTTTAGAAACACAAGGATGTTTGGTGTGTGGAACAGCGATGCCCCGACCAATACCTGTGCTTCCCAATTCTTCGCGTTTCAAAACAGCTTCAACGATGGTCTCTTGGTTATCTGCACCGATTTGGCCAGAATCGACCAAGCTCGTTACCAACTCTCGGATCACGCCTTCTTTGTCAGAAGCCGTAAGCTCCGCCTTGATCGCTTCGGTTTTCACGAAATCAGAAAACTTCATAAATGGTTCCTTGTATGTTTGACGGGAAAGTGATTACGAATAATCCACTCGCTCGCCTTTGATTGCTAAAGCAATTACTCAGCCGATTCTTCGCCGGTCTCATCGAGAATCTTGTGATCTCGGCTGCGATTGCCAATTAGTTTTTCTTTGTGTTTTTTCAATTGTTGCTCAATCTTTGCGATTGCACTGTCCAATGCGACGATCACATTGGAGCCAGTGTCGGAGGCAAAAAAGTCGTTCGTCTCTTCCGCAGAAACGATGATTTCGACTTTCGGGTTTTCCGAATGTTTGAGGTCAGCAAGAACTTGGATGGCTGTCGTACGGTCAAAAAAGCGAGGCAGTTTTGCAACTTTCGATTTCATGGTTTCTTGAACCGAATCGATAATACTACCGTTTTTCGCCGTGACTTTGATTTCCATCCTGGGTCCCCTGCAGAGTTGTGTGTTGGACGATCAAATGATCTATCTAATTATCCTACCAGATTGTAATGGTATGGATATTTTTGAACAAATCCAAATCAGAGCTGAGCTCAAAAAACGAGCGGATTCTCATTCAATTCACGCAAATTGACGATCGTACGTTTTCGATGTTTGTGAGGATCGGTAGTGGACAATTCGTCTTTTATCGACCCGTTGCCATCTCCTTGCTCGCTCACTCAACGAAAATCGCCGGCACTTTCGCTTTTCGAACTGCCTCGTTGAATTCCCCAAGCTCCTTTTCTACTACCTTCGACTGTTCAGCCAGTAGAGCGTCAATCTCCTTGAGCAATACATCCCGAACCTCAATGGATTGTTGAGTGGGCGGATTGTCACCCGTACTAACGACTCCTACGAGGGAGCTTAGGCGGTTGTTGAGTTTGATCGGGAAGTTCAACGGATCTTGAGGACTCTGGTTCTGCGTTTGGTAAAGCTGTTTCTCAACCTCAGTTAACTTGGAAACGAGTGCCTTGGCCTTTGCAACAAGCTCTTTGTTGGCCGGATCCTTTTTCATCCGCTTTTCCAAGCCTTGAATTTGGCTGCGAATATCACGGATCTGCTTGATCACAGTGTGGACCTCAGTAAGCTTGTCACGCACGCCAATCAAGAAATCGAACTGAGCCTGAAAGTCTTTTGCAGTTGCAGACGAACGCGGGTCTTTTTCGATCGTGAAATTTCCCGTCAAAGAAAACAGTTCCGAAACACTTGGGCTCGCGTCGTTCGGACTTTCCTTTTTCTTTTTAGCTTTCTTAGATTTTGACTCTTTTGATTTGTCTGCTTTAAGCTTGTCCGCCTTAGTCTTGTCATCCTTTGCGGCATCTTTTTCCATCGGTTTGGTTTGCGTCAACACAATTTGATACTCACCCGGAACAGCCGCCGGGCCGCCCGTTCCACCACCCCACAAAACCATTCCCTCAAACGATTCCGCTCCCGGGTAACGCATGTTCCAGCGGACCTGATTCAAACCTTTGGTTGGCTTAAGCGGCATTTCTTTTTTCGTTTTGTCAGGCTTGGAGCTCATCGCCTGGACCAATTCGCCTTTTGAGTCACGAATTTCAAGCCGCGTTACGGTATTTGCATTGGGCTCATCTTTCAAGTGAAAACGAATCGGAACTCCAGAAGCAACATTCTGTCCCGACGTTCGGCCAACACGACTGCTTCCTCCACCTCGCATCCTCAATGTTGGGCGAGCCTGGAATAAATGAGCGTCCTTGTCCAGCAAGTCAGCTTTCCACTGATGAATCGTCGTTAGATCATCCAGCACCCAAAACGATCGTCCTTGCGTTGCGACAATCAAGTCACCGTTTTTCAACGCGAGGTCAGTAATGGGAACAACAGGAACGTTACATTGAAATGGTTTCCAGTTTTTTCCATCGTCAAATGAAATGTACAAACCTGATTCTGTTCCCGCGTAAAGCAATCCTGCTCGATCGGGATCGGCGCGAACAACACGGGTGAAGTGTTTTCGATCGATGCCATTGTTGATCGTCGTCCAAGTTTTTCCATAGTCAGTTGTTTTAAGTAAATATGGTTTGAAATCATCCAGTTTGTAACGAGTGGCTGCGACATAGAGCCCGCCTGGTTCGGTTGGATGCGCTTCGATCGAATTAATTTGAGCCCACTCAGGCAACTCAGGAGGCGTGACGTTTTCCCACTTCTTGCCGCCATCGCGCGTGAGATGGATCAAGCCGTCGTCAGATCCTGCCCAGATGGTGCCCTTTTCTGTCGCTGATTCCGCCAGCGCGAAAATGGTGCAGTAGTATTCAACGCTGGTGTTGTCTTTCGTGATCGGCCCACCTGACGAACCAAGTTTGGTTGCGTCGTTCCGCGTTAGGTCTTCGCTGATTTTGGTCCAGCTTTCGCCACCGTTGGTTGTCTTGAAAAGAACATTGCCGGCTGCGTAAAGCACTTTTGGATCGTGCCGTGAAAATACGATTGGAAAATTCCACTGGAAACGATACTTGCCATCCCCTGCCCCGTGTCCCATTGGATTGTCAGGCCAAACATGTACGTTGCGGACCTCTTTGGTGCGGTGATTGATTCTCGTCAAATAGCCACCATAAGAACCGCCGTACACAATTTCCGGGTCGGTTGGATCGGGAGCGATAAAGCCACTCTCTCCACCCGCTGTTGATTCCCAGTCACGTTCGCCGATGCTTCGTCCGCTTGTTCGGCTGGCGATTCGAACCGTCGAGTTGTCTTGTTGAGCGCCATAAATCCGATACGGAAAATGGTTGTCTGTTGTCACACGATAAAACTGTGCAGTCGGCTGGTTCTCGTATGTCGACCAGGTCTTGCCACGATTGAATGAGACTTGAACGCCACCGTCGTCGGCAATCGCCATTCGCTGTGGATCGCTTGGGGCAATCCACAAATCGTGATGATCGCCATGGGGAGTACCAATGGAATCAAACGATTTGCCGCCGTCACCTGATCGCCAGAATCGAACGTTAAGTACATAGACTTCATCGACACTCGTTGGTCCCGCGTAAACGCGAGTGTAGTACCACGCGCGTTGGCGTAGTTTTCGTTCTTGATTGACGCGCGTCCAACTTTCACCTGCGTTGTCACTGCGAAACAGGCCGCCGTTTTCGGCTTCGATCATTGCCCAAACACGATTGGAATCGACGGGCGAAACGGTGATGCCACAAATGCCAATGGTGCCTTTTGGCAGTCCGTTATTTCGTGTGATGTTATTCCACGTCTCACCACCGTCAGTGCTTTTCCAAACACCCGACCCTTCTCCACCACTTTCTAAACTGTACGGCGTGCGAAGAACTTTCCATGTCGCTGCATAAAGGACGTCGGAGTTGCCCGGATCAATGATTAGATCAACCGCGCCGGCTTCCTCGCTGGCGAATAGAACCTTCTTCCAATTCTCACCGCCGTCGATGCTTTTAAAAACGCCGCGTTCTTGATTGGGGCCATGAAGGTGACCGAGAACGGCAGCGTAGACAATGTTTGGGTTGGTTGGGTGGATTCGGATGCGTGGAATCCGTCGAGAATCTTCCAGCCCGATGGACTTCCATGTTTTGCCGGCGTCGACTGACTTCCACATGCCGTAACCGTGCGAAACGTTTCCGCGAACGGTGACCTCGCCGCCACCGACGTAGATGATGTTCGGATTGGAGGGGGCGACTTCGATGGCTCCAATGGTTCCGCCAAAAAAGCCATCAGAGATGTTTTCCCAGCTAGAACCCGCGTCTTCTGTTTTCCAAACGCCACCGCCTGCCGCGCCCATGTAATAAAGCATTGGGTTGTCGGCGACTCCAGCGGTTGCAGCTGAACGACCACCGCGAAAGGGGCCGATGGATCGAAACGACAGCGAGTCAAAAAGCACTTGGTCTGGATCTTTCGGCGTCTCGTCGTCGGCTGCAAATCCAATGTTGGCCGAAACCGTTAACGCTAACATTAACAGCGTCATCAGAACACGCATACAAAAGTCTTTCGTCATCGTTGATAAATCCATGTTCGTTTCGACTGTAAGTCCGGTTTTGTATCTTCTAACGCAAGCCTCCATTGTAATCGACCAAATCCACATGGCGACTTCCACTGGCTTCGAAATCATAGCATCGAAATCAGCGAAAACCTGATTCAATGATCAGAACTGCGAAACATCAAACACACATTGGTGTTAATAGTAGGTGAGTCCTAAATTCCCAACTGCACTGTCCAACCTGCTGCACAGACGCGGCGATCCATGCTTCACAACCAATACCGCTCACAACATGAATAATGGTTCTCTAGTCGATGCTCAGCCACCAGCGTTTGCACGACGATCTCAGTTTGGATTGTGGCAGATGTTCTACACTGTGACACTACTTTCCGCTGGATATTCCATCGGGATCGTCGCAGGAACAATCGCAGTGCTTGGGCTTCTTGTTTGGTTCGCTTTCTTTTGGCTCGTTTGGAATCAAAGGCCCCCCGTATGGTTTTTCGCGTTGGTTTTAATTTGGGCTGGCGCGGTTTTCTTTGTCAGTAAAAAATCAACGAGCAGGATTGGGTTTGCCAAGATGCAAACCTGTCACGGCAATTTGGTAGCAATTAAAAATGCCCTCGAGTCGTATGCGATAGCCAATGGGCGGTATCCACCTCCGTTTACCACCGACGAGAATGGAAATCCAAAACACAGTTGGCGCGCGTTGATTCTGCCCTACCTCGATCCTTCTTTGGCGAGTCGGTACGACTACAGTCAGTCGTGGGACAATTCTGTCAATCGAGAGATACGGCCTCGCGGCAATTCTCGTTATTGCTGTCCCAGTTGCAAAGCCTGTCAAACAGATTTGGCATTCACGCCTTACAAAATGGTGACAGGAAAAGGCACGATCTTTAACGGTCAAGATTGGAACTTCCAGACGCTACCTCGCGACGTAGGAAAGACCGTGGTGATCGTAGAGGATCACCAAAACCCAATTTTCTGGTCACAACCAGAAGACCTGACGATCGAGGAAGCATCTGCGGTGCTTTCCTTGAATAGTTTCCAGCATTCATCGCCTCACCGGAACCGCTCAAGCTTTCGAACAACGCAGCTTGGACTCAACGTTCTAAAAATCAATGGAGTAGTCATGCGCATTGGCCCGGGCCAGCCCAAGTCGAACCTGCAAGAGGCGATGACGATCGGGAAAAGCAGTTCCGTTACGCTAACCAGTGAACCAGTCGTTACAAAAAATTATCAACAGATCATTGCCCTGGTAACAATGATCGTGATGTTAGTCCTGCCGCTGTTTTACTTGCCGAGACACATGGACATTGCCGCTCTCGAGCAAATTCGATATCTCAACCAACTGGAATTGCTCAAGCGTGAGGCGGCATCCCTCGCAAAAAAGCCGCAAGAGCTGCAGGAAGCATCTGTTGAATAGAATTCGTTGGGTGAGCTAGGTCATTTTTGTTGGCCGTCATCTTCCACGGTTCTGCTTTCACGCTTGAGATCAGTAAAAAAACTTGCGTCAAAGTACATGGTGGTGGCAAGGTTGTTGATGTTGAAATGACCGGCCTTGAGTGGCGGTCCAAGCAATCGCTTCAACCTTCTTTTTGTCAGAGCGTCTAGCTCCTTTGTGATCTCCGCGAAAAAATTCTCGGATGCTTGGCGAGTTTTGGATTCAATTAAGTCGATCGCTTTTTTGGCATTGGTCCGCAGGGATTCCTTCTGTTCATCAGTGAAAGCAAGCAGTGCGCCTAACTCGCCATTCTCAATGTCAGCAAATGCGCCAAAGTATCTTACTTGCATTCGCTGTTTGGATTCGGTCATCGCTTTCTTTTGGGCTGGCAGTAGCACCCCAATCATGCGTTTGCGAAAATCCGAAGCCACATTCTCAAGCTCATTTTTAATTGACGCGAAAATTTCTTCTTTGTCGCTTTTTGGCCAGTCGTAAAGAATCCACCCGTTACCCGATGCTTGCAAAATAGGAGCGCCATATTCCTCTGCGATGTCCGCACAGATCTCTCTTTTGTACTCCTCAAACTCAACCGAAATTTCGCTCATTTTTTCTTGTTGAAAATCGGCGAGCTCAATCAGGCTTCGAGCAAAATCGGAATTCAAAAAATGTTGCAACCCATAAAGCTGGTTGAGCTCCGTTTGCTTCGTTTTCGTTTGGATCACAGCAACGTCTATCCCGCCATCAGCACCGTGAATAAATTTTGGATAAATAGTTTTAGGTTCGGATAAATCTAGGCCCATGGGCGCGATTTCATCTTTGAACTGGGGATACTTCAGTTGCCAATAAAGATTACCAAGCCCGCCTTTGCGATCGAACACTATTTTCCAATCACGATCAAAGAGCTCTCGTTGTTTCGAGGTCAACTCAGCAAGCCAAACGTCCAGCGCTTCTTTGGTGATCGCGAGTTCTTGTTCAAGTAGATCCTGTGCAACTTTCTTGCGGTCAAACCCAAGCTCAATCGAGCGGCCTTTCTTTACGTCGAAATAGTCACTGGTTGCAGGGTGATTCAAAAGATAAAGCAGTCCGTTTCGAGATATCAAAAACCGAAACTGTATTTCTCTGAGCCTTGCTTGCTGGCGATTCGAAAGCTCGCTAAGGCATTTTGAAATGAACTCGTTCTGAGCTTTCTCAAGCTCGTTCTTGTGGCTTGCAATTTCCTCCTCATTTGTTATCCGGACCTTGAGTAGCTTTTTACCCAATTCGTGCTTTGTTTTCTCAAGCTCTTTTCCCATGGCCTTGATTTTGGCGACTGCGTTCTCTTCGAGGCCCAAATCTTCACTGATCGTTTCATGGTCGAAAAAGTGACGAACTGACAGCGGCGTAGGTTCGTCTTCCCGAACGACCAACGCTCCATTGGTTTCCCTCACGAAAAGCAAGACGCATTTCTGGGTGGTGAGCATTTTGTTCAGTTGTTCATCGCTGATTCGCTGAAACGCAGAAGCTGATGAAAATGCCTGAAGCATTGAAAAAAAGATCACGAACGAAAAGATCCAAAGCTTGTGACTGTCATTTTGAATCAACGTCCCGTCCTCGGAGTTAAGTACCGCGTTCGTAAATCTCAAACGAATAGTCGAAACTGTTTTTGTCGTCCGATCCATGACGCGTTTGGTTTGTCAGTTTCCACTGAGACCAATTGATCTCGGGTAGCACCGTGTCACCTTCGATCTCCGTATGCACCCGAGTTAGCTGAATCTCAGTTACCAACGGAAGCGCCAATCGGTAGATCTCTGCGCCACCAGTGATAAAGGGACATTCGTCAACCTGGCCGTCATCGTTCGGGGCAAAGCAAGCTTCAACTGCTTCTTCAATTGAATTCACAACCTTGGCCCCGTCGAACACAAAATTGTTTTGACGAGTCACAATCACGGTCGTTCGTCCGGGAAGCAATCGACCAATCGAATCGAATGTTTTTCGGCCCATGATGATGTGGTGGCCCATCGTCAATTTCTTGAACCGTTTCAAGTCGGCCGATAGTCGCCAAGGCAAATCGCCATCCACTCCAATCACATCGTTTTCGGACGCGGCGACGATCATCGAAAGTTTTCGTTGTGTATCCAAAACAGCTCTGTTCTCTTTGTCGTTTCATTCGGGCGGCCAACGCAAGTGATCTAAACCGTGATCTAGATTGCGACGGCGCCTTTGATGTGCGGGTGGGCTTCGTAGTTTTCCAAAGAGAAATCTTCGTACTTAAAATCAAAAACCGATTTAACATCTGGATTCAATTTTAGGATGGGTAGCGGATAAGGATCCCGCGTCAGTTGAAGTTTCACTTGCTCGATGTGGTTGGAATAAAGGTGGGCATCTCCAATCGTGTGGACGAAATCGCCCGCTTGCAATCCCGTCACCTGAGCAATCATCAATGTCAGAGCCGCATAAGAAGCGATGTTGAACGGTACACCGAGAAATACATCCGCACTGCGCTGATACAGCTGGCACGATAGTTTGCCGTCGGCCACGTAAAATTGGAAAAACGCGTGGCATGGCGGAAGCTTCATTTTGGGAATCTCCGCAACGTTCCAAGCACTCACAATCAAACGGCGTGAATCGGGGTTCGTTTTGATTTGCTCGATCACGTCGGAGATTTGATCAATCGTTTCTCCATCAGCACCTCGCCATGAACGCCACTGTGCTCCGTAGACCGGACCAAGGTCGCCGTTTTCATCTGCCCACTCGTTCCAAATTCGAACACCGTTTTCCTGGAGGTATCGCACATTGGTGTCGCCGGTCAAAAACCAGATCAGCTCGTGGAGAATACTTTTGAGATGCAGCTTTTTTGTCGTGACCAGCGGAAACGAGTCTCGCAAGTCAAACCGCATTTGGTATCCAAAAACGCTTTTGGTGCCCGTCCCCGTTCGGTCCGTCTTTTCGACGCCGTTTTCGAGGATATGTTTCATCAACTGGAGATAGGGTTGCATGAACAATTTGTAAGTAAACGCAGGTTAATTCGCAAGCACCATTTACTTTTGAGTGGCGTGAAACGATATTCATCGGCCCTGAGTTGGCCATTGGAATTCGCGAAGTAAACCGCGTCCTGGATGAGCCACCCAAGCCATGTTTTGCCTAACGGATCGACCATTACTCAATCAAACGCAACATCTCGACCGCCAGGAAATTTGGCTGATATTTCATTGTTGATTGTTGCCGTCATCTGGGGCGTCAATATGGCGGTAATGAAACTCGCGCTAAACGAAGTCGATCCGTTCATGTTTAACGCGTTCCGTTTGCCGTTGTCAGCCGTTGTGCTGGGCGTTTTCAGTTGGATGGAATTAAAGCGGAATAAGCGTGTCGTTGGCGGGCCATCGAGACAATCGAACTCCGACAAACTGTCAAGCGAAGATTCGTTGAGCACGTTTGAGCAAAAAGCCAAATCAATGTCGACAACGCAAAAGTGGATTTCCATCGCTGCGTTCTCTTGCTTTGCCGGAGGTCTGTATCAAATCCTGTTTGCGATCGGCATGGCGCGTACCACGGCCGGCAATACTGCGTTGATTATGTCCTCGATGCCAATGTGGACTGCCGTGTTGTCGTTTTTCCTGTTGCGTGAAAAACTCAAGCTTGCGTGGTTCGGTTTGATCATCACGTTTCTTGGAACCGTCGTGGTCACGTTGCAGGGCGGAAAGTTCAGCATGGGAAGTGAGAATTTTGTGGGTAACTTGCTGGTCCTCAGTTCCGCACTTGCATGGGCGATGGGAGCCGTGATCAGCCGGCCACTTCTCACTTTCGTCTCCCCGATTCGTTTGGCTTTTTACGCCACGGTCGGCACGTTTCCGATTCACTTTGCGATGCCATTTTTTCTGTCAACCACTCCGGTTGAGGCAATGGGAAACTCCTTTGTCGTGGCCAGCGTTCTCTATTCAGGGATTTTCTCGACCGGCCTGGCCTACGCGATGTGGAATTTTGGCGTGCTAAAGCTGGGGGCATCGCAAGCCGCGGTTTACCAAAATTTGGTTCCACTGGTCGCCCTCATCGCCGCGTGGGTTTCACCCTTGCGTGAGGTGTTAACCCCGATGCAATTTCTCGGTGGCGTGATGATTATTTTTGGGTTGTTCGTGACTCGGCGATTGCGCCCCAATCGCTAGGTCGTTTCTGAGCTTCGATCGCGAGGACGTTTACAAAAGTGATCCGAACGAGGTTGGCTCGCGGCTCAGGTGGCTTGCTTCGGTTGATGCTTTAGGGAAAACCGAATTATTCTTAGCAATAAATCTGCTGTCAGCCGGACAACCTGTCTTGGTTGAAAATGTTTCGATTTTGCGCCGTCTAAGCCCGAAGAATTGTAGGTCTCAAGTTATATGCGCTTCAACAAACAATTGAGTGTTCTCTTTTCTTCCTCGGTCCCACCCAGCCAATTATCCCTTGCCTTGCACTAGTCTTTGATTCATTGCAGGTCACATAATCCCAGGTCGCTTGATGCAACGGTTTTCCTTAATTATTCCCATGCTCGGAAACAGCCGGCTGTTTGACGACACACTTGCGTCAGCCCTTCGGAATCGACCTGATGACTGCCAAGTCGTAGTCGTGCATGATGGTACCTATCAAGACACATACGGACTCGAAGACGAAGTTGATTTCGTTTCGACAGGGCAACGAGCCCAGTTGATTCGATTTTTCAACTGTGGTCTGCGAGCGGCAACAGGCGAGTTCGTCGCGTTTGTTCGCCCGGGCGTGGAGTTGGATGAAGGCTGGGATGAGTCGGTAGAGTCCGCCTTCGAAAACGAATTTGTCGCCAGCGTTACCCCAATCATCACACTGGCGTCTGACGTAAACATGATGGTCGCCGCTGGCGTCACCAAGGGAGCAGGCTATTGTCGGAAAATCGTAGGCACGCGAGCCAAGCTAGCGCCGCGTACGATTCGAAAAGCCAAACCAATGGGACCAACATCGTGGGCCGCGTTCTATCGACGTTCAGCTCTCGATCAAGTCGGAATGGTGGACGAGCTATTGGATCCGCATTACTTCGATCTTGATTTGGCACTCAGCCTCAAATCGCTCGGCTTTCGAAACGAAGTCTGCTCGGACTGCATTGTCACCGTCGAACGCGAAAGCCTTGTCACTCGCGAGTTGACAGTGCCGCATGGTCGATCTGCCCAGCGATCGGCAAGGCGTCACGCAAAATCGACTTCTGCACTGGTCTCGGTTTTTAATTTTGTTTCCGAAGTCGTTACGTCTCCAATTCATCCTTGGAAACTACGACATGCGATTCAAAGAATCGGCGCAAATCGCATGGCCGACATTGATGAGAATTTTGCCGATCAAGTTTCGACCCAAGCTCGCCACAACAAGCGTGCTCAATCACTAGGGATTCGACTCTGTGATGTCGACTCGGGTGAGCTGAACGGATTGGCAAACGAGCAAGTTCCGCCTGTCCGAAAAGCAGCCTGATCTAACCGATTAGCCTGTTCAAGCCAAACAGAAACGTGCGGCGGCAATCGATGGCAAATCGGTGGAAAATCGATGGCAAATCGATGGCAAAAGGCTCGTTTGAAAATTCGGATCGAAAATTCGGATCGCAACACAAATTGACCGACCTTAGCTGCCACGTCTCACATTGACCGACCTTAGCTGATGCTTGGACTCCATTTTACGCATGCTTGCGAAAGCGTGAACTACACCTGTTGGCTTAGGCCCAGGGGGGCGGCCAAATCTCGCTTTAGTAAGCCAACCCACCATGCGATTGTCGTCGACCAACGCCTGCTCGCACTTCCTGTACATAACGTTCAGTCGACCGCCAATCCTTCGACACTTCGACACTCGCTCGCTATACTTGAGTCCATCATCCAACCCGTCTGAGTTTGACGTGGTGACCCCAAACGGAGCTGAGAATGTATTTGCGATTAGCCAAACGAATGCTTTTGGAAACGGACAAACGTCTGTTGTGGAAGCTTGCCTGGAACATGGGTTTCAAAGGCTGGCGAAGCGTCCAAAAACACAAGCGTCGACTGAAGCAGGGAAAATTTTTCCCGCCCTACCTCTACATCTCCATCATCAACTCCTGCAATTTGCGTTGTACCGGATGCTGGGTCGACGTCGCGGCAAAGCAACACAAAATTGACGTCGAAGCAATGAACCGGATGATCACCTCGGCCAAAAAACAGGGCAACTCGTTTTTCGGTTTGCTTGGTGGCGAACCGTTCATGCACAAAGAACTGTTTGAGATCCTCGAAGCCCACCCCGATGTCTATTTTCAAGTTTTCACCAACGGACACTTCATCACCGATGAGGTCGCCAAGCGTTTGAGGAAATGTGGAAACGTGACGCCGTTGGTCAGTGTCGAAGGAACGGAAATCATCAGCGATTCCCGTCGTGGGAAATCTGGCGTGTTGTCCGCGACGATGACAGGTTTGCAAAATTGCCTCAACAACAAAGTCATGACTGGCGTTTGCACAAGTCTTTGCCAGACGAACTTTGATGACCTCCTTCGCGAAGAGTGGATCGACCGTTTGATCGAGATGGGTGTGCTCTACACTTGGTATCACGTCTATCGTCCGATGGGGCCGGATCCCGCTCCCGAACTTGCTCTGACGCCCGAACAACAGCGAACCGCCCGGCAGTTCGTCGTCGATATGCGATGCAAGAAACCGATCATCGTCGTGGACGCTTACTATGACGCTGACGGGAAAGCACTGTGTCCTGCGGCGACAGGGTTTACTCACCACATCAATCCATGGGGCGACATCGAGCCGTGCCCGATCATTCAGTTTGCAAAAGAGTCGATCCACGACGAGCGGCCGCTGGACGAAGTCTTCAACGAGTCCGCGTTCTTGACGGACTTTCGCAAGACCGCTGCTGAGCACACGCGAGGGTGTATCGTGCTTGAGCGTCCGGACTTAATCGAAGCACTGGCGGATCGACACGGAGCAAAGGATTCCACAGCACGCAAAACCGCTCTGGCTGAGCTGCGTGCTACCCAGCCTAACCCTTCTCAGTACTCGCCTGATCTCGAGCCAATTCCGGAGCGAAGTTGGGCGTATCGTATTGCCAAGAAAATCGCTTATCACGATTACGGCGTTTACGATAAACACTTTGAAGAATCGAACTGGCAAGATCCTCGCGAGGCCGAGCCACCATCACCGGAACCAGAATTGGTTCAGCTAAAGTGATCCGGTAATTTCCGCCGATTTTCCATTTGTTGACCGCCGTTGGATGGTTTTTTAATTTCTGGGCCAGCTACGCTGAAAGTCGTATCATGGAAAAGTACCTGCATTTTTTGATTATCGGCGGCGTCATAACGTTAATCGTCGGTTTAATTGTCTGGTCGATCTTCGCCGAAAAGAAGCGGCGTGAAGGTTTGATGGCGGCTGCGGAAGAGATGGGCCTGACTTTTTTCAAGGACGGCGATCCAGCACTTTTGAATCGATTGTCGTCGTTCAAGCTCTTTAACAAGGGCCGTGGCCGAAAGATGCGGAACCTGATTCAAGGCGATAGTGGTGAGGTCGCTATTGCGATTTTTGACTATCAGTACACAGTTGGTAGCGGAAAGAACAGCAAGACCCATCGGCAGTCCATTGTTGCGCTTCAGTCAAGCGAGTTGGTGTGTCCGGATTTCACGATTCGTCCTGAGAGCTTCTTCGACATGGTCGGGAGTGCACTCGGTTTTCAAGACATTGATTTCGAAACCCATCCGCAATTTTCAAAACTGTTTGTCTTGCAAGGCAGCAGCGAAGAGGCGGTTCGGAAATATTTTACGCCAGCGCTTTTGGAATTTTTCGAAGCTAGGGCAGGTATCTCTGTCGAAGCGCAGGCCGGTGCGTTGTTTTTTTACCGCACAAATAAAAGAATCAAGTTTGATGAGATCAAAGACAACCTCGCAGAAGCCTATGAGGTGTTTGGCGTGATGGTTGATAACACAGCGAACGCTTGAGCCGTTGGCCATCTGAAAGCCTGAACGCGTGCTGGACACTCCGCGGCCAGCGCGCAAAACTTTGGCTGCGCAGTAACTATGGTGGATTTCATTTTGTAAAACGGTCCGTGTGAAAGGATTCCAAAAAGTTACCAAATTTTGACCTTGATGAACCAAACTTCATAGAGCGTCCAACACACACGAAAAACGCTGCGACGTTCCTGCACACATCAAGATGATCGCAAAGCGTCCAATGGAAATGCATCCACAAAAAAATCCCCAGCTTTGACACTGAGGATTTTGAGATTCAAATTCTATTAGCTGACGAAATTTTTACTTGTCGTCCGCTTCTTTTTTATCATCCGCTTTTTCTTTGTCATCGCCTGGCTCCTCTGGTGAATCAGAGGCAAATTCAGCTTTGGCTCCACGCATGCCGGCAGGTCCCGGGCCAGCGGCTTTTTCACCTTTTATGGCTTCGCCTTTGGCGTTTTTGTTCTCTTGTGAACTGATTACTGTGTACATCAAATACTTGCCAACAGAATCAGCTTTAGAATCTCCATCAACGTCGCCCATCACTGGTACCATCATTCCGACAAGTAACAAACCAATCACGATGAACGGGATTGAGACTAAGCTTTTTTTGCGTTTAGGTGCGTTTTCAGTATTCATGTTACATCCTTAAATGATGCGCTTGTGTTGGGGAAAGGGTCGATGTAGGTGATCAACCAGTCTGGAAATAGAAAGCTCTTTGTTTGTATGACTTCTGTTAAGATATCGATTGAGCGTTTCAATAAGCTCCAGCCTAACGACGAATCAATCTAGCTTCAATGAGCTTTTTTCAGTTTGAGTGTCGTTTTTTTCAACTCGGGTGGACAAACTTGGGCGGCACATGCAAGACCAGCGAAAATCTCCCAAAGACCTTGGCCTGACAATCTACGATTCCCTTACTGACCACCCAGATTGCTTTCTTTCGCAAACTGAGCTTGAGCAAACGTTGCAGGTAAAGCTCAAAGGTCTCAGGCTTAACCAGCCGATTCGCACACGGTCTAAGGTTGTCAAAACGGCGATTTGCCAAGCCCTTGGCTATCCCGTTCCCAAAAGCTTTTTAAAATCGCAGCCACGGTTCCCGGGACAGAATTTTGACGTCTATACGCAAAAATCGAACAACCTTCAAATCTGGAATGAAGCCCTTTCCGCGTCACGACGTTACGTGTTGGTCCGTGTCAGCGAAGAAGATCTTGTAACGACAGTTCGTGTTGTTGTCGGGGCGCAACTTGCAAAACTGGATACATCTGGAAAGCTGACAAAGAAATACCAAGCCACGGCGATGGATAAAGTCACGACGTCGCGGTTGGTTTCATCGATTGATTCGTCAGCCGTGATGACCGCGATTTACGATCAGGAAACCGAGTACTTTGAAAATTTGCTTCCCGTAGAGTTGGTGTTTGTGAAGCTGCGTCCACTACTGGGAACGCTGATCGAAAACCCCGGAGCCGATCAAGAACGCAATCGAGGTTGGGCGTTACACAAAGCGGTCAGCAAGCAATTCGGGATCGCGAAAGCCGAAGACGACGGGCAGGTTCCTGACGTGTTGCCCCAGTTGTTGGAATTGAAATTGCAAACCAGTCCAACGGTTGATCTTGGTTTGGTCTCGCCGGGAAGCATTGAGCGAATTCCTGGTTTCGAAAATTCAAAACTAGCGGGTCTAAAGTTCGCTGACATTCGCTACGCGATATTCTACGGCACGTCGGTTGGAGACAAGATTCGGTTAGATCATTTGGTCGTTGCGACTGGCGCTGATTTCTTTTGCTTTTTTAAACGGTTGGAAGGCAACGTTTTGAATAAGAAGAATCAGATTCGGTTGCCAAAAAATTTCTTCGGGGACGGCGGGTAGCGCGTGTGTTGGCCGGTCTTTGAGAATGCCACACGAGAAAATTAAGTTCTATGTCGCGCCGATACTGCGCTCCGATATTGCGCGTTGATATTGCGCGTTGATATTGCGCGTTGATATTGCGCGTTGATATTGCGCGTTGATATTGCGCGCCGATATTTTGCGTCGCTATTTCGCGCCGCTGTAACGCTGCCCGCAGCGTAGCGCCGCCCGTTGTAGGATGGACATTCTTGTCCGTCGAGCAGTGCTGTTGGTGATGTGTCGGTTGACGCACCAATTAGCGAGCTAATCAAGGCAATCCATCTTGCCAAACAGATCATAAGAAACATGCAACGGGCAGTTTGTTGGTCGTGCGCTGTTACGCGCAAGTCGGACAGGAATGAATGTCCAGCCTACGTTTTGGGTGAATTTTGCAGCTGCAAGGTTCATCTGAATTTCATCGCCGATTTAGTTCGGTCCATCAAAACCAAATGACTCCCATACTAGGGATTCAACTTTCTCGGAAACTTTGGGAGACGGTTTGCTGACCAAGCGTTTTACCAGTTTCACAATTTTTTTCGCTGCCGGGGAATCTAGATTCGGCAATGGAAACTCTTTGACGTACTGCGTCATAAATCGTCGTCGTCCTGCGTAAAGTTTGTTGTGAAATACGGTGTCGTAAAACTTGGTCGCCAACCTTGAATTTGCGACAGCCAACATCACGAACAACCAATCTTCATCCACTCCTTCGCGAAGCTTGATCCAATAGCAGTCGCCGTTAACAACCGCGCCCGATGTATCGAGAAAGAATTTCGGGCTCTCGGCGATATCAGGCCAGACGATTTTCGGTTTTTTCCAATCAGACGGCTGGTGTGGCACCCAGATTTCATACCACTCTCTTCCCGACTCGATGACATATCGGCGACCTTCGAGTCTTTCGCGATGCGTCTCCAAGTACTTTGCGGCTCGTGGGAATTTCGAAATATCGACGGGGGTCCGTTTTGCCAACTTCAATTGATACGGGTACAGAACCGATTTTTTGGGTGATTCGATCTTCCAGCGTGCGGCATCATGATGAGTGATCAACGGCAGGCGAAGTTTCTTTTCTGGCCTGGTTTTTGTTTCTTCGTCTTCCCAATTCTCGCGTATGAAAACAGTATCCGCCGTTGTTTTTATGCCGACTTTGATTTGAGCTATCTCTCCAAACGTCGTGGCTTGATGTTCACTGATGTGATGTAGCCATTCCCGTGTGTCGTGATTGGAGAGCGTCCATACTCCTCCGGTTGCATTCACACCCAGCGTTCCACGTTCGATTCGAAAGCAGTCTGTGTTCGTTCGGAATTCTCCAGAAAATTTCAGGTCCTCGATCGTAGGTATGAGCTCGCGAGTTGGAGCTTTGTCGTAGCATGTTTCGATCTGGTAGATGCGATGAAAGCTGGATTCCAATGGCGTCGGCGTTTCAGATCGTGACTTGTTTTGTTTGTTTCGTTTCACTGCTGCGATCACAACTGGCAGGACCGCGGCTTCAAACAACCGAGTGTCGCCAAGGTCAAAAATCGCCTTCAAATCAAAACACTCTTGTATCAGTCGTCGCATCGACTCGCCCGATTTTACCGTCAAGAACCGGTTGGACGTGAGCAAGCCCATCGCACCGTTTTCGCAAAGCACTTCACTGATTGCCATCGCGAACGCTTGGTACAAATCGACTCGGCCGGTTAGCCCAAATTTCTTTGCCAGTTGTTGGGATTCTTTTCCGCCGAGAACCTGAGTGCGAACATAAGGCGGGTTGGCGATGACGCAATTAAATCGCTGGTCTAAATCGGTGCAAAGGAAATCTTCGATGCGCAGGTCAACCCGAACGATTCGATTCGAGTCGAGTTTGGCGATGCGATTTTTAGTGTGCTCGATCGCATCGGCGTCGATGTCAAATCCGTAGATCTCGATGGGAGTGTTTTTGAGATGCGGGACGTCGGCAAGGGCATCGGCAAACGACGCGAGTAGTTCGCCGTCCCCGCACGCTGGGTCGAGGATCGAAAACGACTTTCGGGGCGGCGTCTGAGACTTGCTTACATCGACAATGCAAGCAGCAGTCTGGCGAGCAAGGAACCTGGCCAGTTTGGGCGGCGTGTAATGGATTCCATTTTGTTTCTTGCGCGTCGCGTCCATGGCAACAGTAGACGCGACGTGCAAGTTGCGTTTCAAGTGGTGACGATTTCGATTGCGTCTACTTCGCTTCGATTGAGATTTCCAGTTTCGGTTCAGCTTTGAGCGAGTTGGTGATGAAACACGCCTGTTCAGCTTTTTCGAGCAACCGTTTTGCACGGTCGGCGTCAGCGTCAGCCGGGATCGTCAAATTAGCTTTGATGTGGAGCTCAGTGAATTGGATCGATCGCTCAACTTTGTCGAGCTTGCCAGTGACTTTGCAGCTCAGGTCCGACCATGTGTATTTCGAAGCGGTAGCAATGGCTTTGAATGAAAGCACAAAACAATCCGCAACAGCTGCAACGAGTAAGTCTTCTGGTGACCATTGCTCGCCTGTTCCGCCAAATTCTTTTGGTGGGCCAGACTCGATCGCTGGAAGCCCATCAGCGGTTAGTGAAACGAGGCTTTCGGGCGAAAGACTGCTGGATACGGAATAGTCGTGTGGAAAACTCATGAGATTACTGCCGCTTGAATGGTTGTTTCAGTTACGAAAAAGCGTAGCCGAAGTCTTAGCCAAGGGATAGACACCGTTGAAATGCTGTCCGAATGATGGCTGTTTTTGTCAGCTGAACGTCAAAGTTTGTTGAAGCCTCGGTTGATTGATCAGCGAGGCTGGGCATGAAGTGATCATCGCCCGCAAGAGTCATCTTTCATATTTCTTGGCGCTCTCTGGGATGGTTAGCTTGGGCGGCGGATCGAGTTTTGATCCCGGATTTGTGGCGCTGTTCATTCCAGTGATGCCCGTCGGCCGTTTCGTGTTTGGTTGGTCGGGCTTTTTTGCTTGTTGGCTTTCTGGACAGCCAGTGAAAAAGGCGAGCGAGATTATGAACAGACCCGCGACAAGAAAACGACTCATAGGATTCTCCAATCATTGGCGATTGCCAGGTTCACTCAGAATGGAACCGGCAGGGAGTACATGATTTGTTTTAATAACAATCCTTATACGCAATCTGTCTGCAAAAAGGTCAAGCGGGTTCAGTTGGGCGGAGGTCGTGCCTTGAAGTGGCGTGAAGGTCGCGAGAAAACGGCGCAAAAAAAGAGAGCGTTTTTGAAACGCTCTCTTGGTGCAACAGTTTGGTTTTTCACAATGCAGTACGTTGGAACTTGTGAAAGTTCCAACGGAACTTCTTTAGCACTTAGGCAGTGGCCTCTTATTCGTGGGTTTCGCCCAGGCTCGTAACGACGCGATCGATCAAGTTAAATTCACAGGCTTCGTCGGCCGTCATGAAGTTGTCGCGATCGGTGTTGTCTTCGATTTCTTGCAGCGTCTTGCCAGTGTGTTTGACTTGAAGTTTGTTCAAGCGGTCTTTCACACGTCGAAGCTCGGTGCGGTGGATCATGATTTCTTCCGCCGTTCCTTGCATGCCTGCAAGTGGTTGGTGGATCATGATGCTCGCGTTTGGAAGCGCGAATCGTTTTCCAGCCGTTCCTGCGGTCAGCAGCATCGCACCCATCGAGGCGGCTTGGCCCAGACAGTAAGTTGCCACGTCGCAGGAGATGAACTGCATCGTGTCGTAAATCGCCAAGCCAGCGGTAACGCTTCCGCCTGGTGAGTTAATGTAAAGGTGAATGTCTTTTTTCGGATCTTCTGATTGAAGAAACAGCATCTGAGCGACCAGTGAGTTGGCTAGATCAGCCGTGACCTGCTGGCCCAAAAAGATAATGCGATCTCGCAGCAAACGACTGTAAATGTCGTAGACTCGTTCTTCGCGACCCGTGTTGTCGACAACGTAAGGAACGTATGCCATCGAATGCAACTCCGCCTAATGGTGATTTGTTGGTAAAAAATAATTGGTGATAGTGCGCGTCAGATGCAAAAACGTTTGAGCGATCTCAAGCGTTTTTGGCAGCCTGATTTAATTACGCATCATCGTCGTCGTCATCGTCGCGACCGTGTCGGATCGTTAGTTCGTCTACGAGGCCATACTCTTTGGCCTGAGCAGCTGTGAGAAAGAAATCACGGTCGGTGTCTTGAGCGATTTTCTCAACTGATTGGCCAGTGTGTTTGGCAAGGATCTCGTTCAGGACCGAGCGGTTACGCAGGATCTCGTCGGCCTGAATTTCAATGTCGCTGACCTGACCACTGACTCCGCCGTGTGGTTGATGGATCATCACGCGAGAGTTGGGCAAGCAGAAACGTCGACCCTTGGTTCCGCCGGCAAGCAATACAGCGGCTCCACTGGCGGCTTGTCCGACACAAAATGTTGCAACCGGGCAAGACATGATTTGCATGACGTCATAAATCGCCATGGTGGCAATGACGTCGCCGCCGGGCGAGTTCAAGTAAAAGTTGATTGGCTTTTTCTTGTTTTCGCTTTGGAGGTACAGCAGTTTCATGACCAAGTCATTTGCGTTGCCCGTATGAATTTCGCCTTGGAGAAATACGATGCGGTTTTCCAACAACAAATCACCCAGCGTCATTTGACGCTGACGTTGGTATGAAGCAGATGAGTATGAATTTTGAAGTTGAGAAAGTGGATCGGTCATTTGAGATCCGTTTCCTAGTTCGTGGTTTAGTTGTGAGTTGCCGTTCAAGACAATGTCCTTATCAAGCGTTTTAAGCGTTTGTTTTTTAGTGACTCAACACAATTGTTGATTGGTGATACACACGATGGTGCCGTTTACCAACAATCCCGCCCTCACCGTTGAAGTAAAGCTATCGGGATTGCAAAAGCGAGACAAGACGGGATTTCGTGCGGTTGGACAGTTTGTGTTTGTATCATCGCCTCCAGTATGCCATGTGATCAATGAAATGTAGCTGCAGTTGTTGAGTGTTTAGGCTGACAGATGCTTTTGGGGGTTTGGGAAAGTTCTGTTTGAGAATGTCCAAGATTGCGCATTAGCGCAGCAGTAGGCCGGTGCGCCGGTTGTGTGCAGGAGCGAGGCTGTGTGCTGGCCGTTCTGAGGCCAGCTTCCAGCGCGTTGGCCAGTTTGTATCCAGTTTCGTGCCTGGTTTTGCTTTCGATGGGCTCTCGGTTCGCGGGCAAGTGTCGTGGGCTGGCATGCATGCGCGGCGCAGGGCAAAGCTGCCGCGGGGTCCAGCACCCATAAGACTGGCGTCCAGCACGCTGGCCGTGGAGGTAGTGCGCCAACAAAAAAAGCCAGTCACTAGGACTGGCTTGGTCATTACTCGCTTAAAGCAACTTCAGTTTGCTTCAATCAATTTCAGTTGGCCTTTAACAATTTCTGCGAATCGAGTCGCAGAGCGAGATCACTCGCGTTCTGGTTTAAGGCCAGGGATTGGCTCTTGCTCAGCACCATCATACTTGGCTTCTGGAATCGCTTGCTTTTTACCAGCGGCAAAGAAGTTCAAGGCGGTCGAATCGGCTTGCTCTTCCATTTCGTATTCCGTGCCTTTGAATTTGGCACTTTCGGTGATCAGGTCGATCACTTTTCGCTCGATGATCATGTTGCGAAGTGAATCCATTTGGCCCATTCGCTCCAGTCGTGCACGAATTCGTCGTGGCGAATCATTTTGCTGAGCTGCGATTCGTGCAATCTCTAGCTCGTAATCGGCTGGCTCGTCTTCGACTTTTTCTTCTTCAGCGATACGCTCAAGAATGAAGTGCTCTTTCAGAAGAGTCTCGGTCTTTTCAAGAATGTTTTTGCGAAGTGTATTTTCGCGGCCAACAATTTCTTGCTCAGAAAAACCGCTAGAACGCATTTCCATGACGGAACGATCAAGCTCACGTTTTGACTGGCGACGAAGCAAATCTGGTGGCAGCTCCCAGTTGGCTGACTCGGTCAAGACTTTACTGATCTGGTCGCGAATGGTTTCACGCTGAGCGTAATTCAATCGCTCTTCCATTGAACTGCGAACGAGTTCTTTCAGCTTGTCGACTGATTCAAGGCCAAGCTGTTCTGCAATGGCTTCTGGTTCTTTGCCTTCGACTCGTTTTACGTCGAGAATTTCGAACTCAAGATCAACTGTTTTTCCACGAAGTTCTTCGTTGTCGGAATGCTCGTTAATTTCAACAGATGCTTTTTTGACGTCCTCGGCTTTGGCGCCAATCATCAGCTTGTCGAATCCCTCAAGCGTAGAATCAGCGAGGCTTAGTGTTGGAGCGACTTGGATGAGTTGCTCGTCTTGCGAGCCCAGCGGTGCACCGTCGACACTCGATTTGATGTTACAGACAACGTAGTCGTCGGCTTTGACAGCTTCGTCTACTGGAGCAAGATCAGAGAATCGTTGAGCCAGTTTATCGATGTGGCTGCTGATGTCGGCTTCGGTGAATTCGCGCTCAGGGCGTTCAAGCGAAAGGCCTTTCCATTTTGGCATGTCGAATTCAGGACGAACTTCGATATTGAATTCGTAAGTCAGATCGCCTTCGTCAGGGATGTTGACCTGTTCAAAATCCAAATCGGGTTCGCTGATCGCCGAAAAGTCTTCGTTGTCGCTCACCTGAGAAAGGCTATCCATCAAAATGGAGCCTTTGACTTGGTTAGCCAATTGCTTGCGGAATTTTTTTTCCACTAGTTGACGTGGAGCTTTACCAATGCGAAATCCTGGGACTTCTGCTTTTGGAACCAAATCGTCGAACTGCTTGGCAAAATAACGCTCAATGTCATCACGAGGAACAGTGACCGTAACGTGGCGTTCGCAGGCACTTGTCTCTTTGATGTCGACCGACTGGTTTAGCTTTTCTGTTTCTTCGGTTGTTGGTTCTTCGGTCTCAGTATTCACTTGTCTTTTCCTGGAAAATGATCATCGCGAAATGCCGCGTGGATCGGGTAGAGTCTCTTTTGAAAATCAAATCTCAATCATTCAGGCGAAGGATTCAGATTCAATTTTTCCTGAGTCATTTGTGGTGTTTAAAAACATGCCCATGCACTCGCCAAGCGTGGCCCGGTATTGTAGCCAAAAAACATTTAAAACACAGTCCATTCCCAAGCCGGAACCATAAAGTGGTGATGATGTTGGGAAACGCACATGCCCAGAGACGGCGATGATTTCTCAAAGGTTCATTGGTGGAGAACGATGAGAGTAGAAAACGCAGAAAAGAGCGGGTGATCGGATTCGAACCGACGACATTCACGTTGGCAACGTGATGCTCTAGCCACTGAGCTACACCCGCAATTTGAAATGACTTTCGAACTTATACGTCAAACGAAAGCCACAAATTCACTTCAATCAGCAAGCTCGGATTGTACACGGGGATAACTACGTTGCAAGTGCCATCTTATCCCGCAAACGCCGTTATGTTTGCCATCAAAATATTTGATTCACTTCGGCGTTTCCCATAAACTGACTCCACTCTTTGAGTCAAAAGCTGGCGTTTTATCAACTTATCTTCCGAAAACGTGATTCCAGCGAATACGGCCTGACCCAGCCATGGCAGCTATCACCCATTCTGGGCGGTTATGCTTCCAGATTTGAAGCGTTTGATTTAGGATGGTTGTGTCGCCGGTAAGTGAGAACTAAGGCGAGATGAATGCCAAAGTAGCAGGTTGGCTGGGTCACGCCTGTTAGATTCGCCTTTGGATTTTGTCATTTGGATTCCCAAGACAAATTGTGCGACGAACGGACTTCAAGAAAGGTCTATATGTTAGATGTGAAATTAGTTGTTGTCGGTGGTGACGCCAAATCAGCAGAGGTGCAGCTCAAGCTCCCGACTATTATTGGACGTGGAAAAGAAGTCGGCCTGACCGTGCCTCACGCTCTTGTTAGTCGGCGTCACACAGAAATTTTTGAAGAAGACGGAGGTCTGTTTGTCAAAGATCTCGGCTCTCTTAATGGAACGTTCGTCAACAATCTTCGCATCGAAACCGCGCAGCCGCTCGAGCCAAACCAGTTATTGACGCTGGGCAACATTACATTTCGAGCCGTTTATGAAAAACAAAACACCTCTGACACTGCGGGGGAGGCTTCTCGGGAGACGGTGACGTTTGAAGAAGTAAACACCACCGAAGAGTTTGCCAAGAAATCTAAAAACGGCAGCGAAATTACTTTCGACAAAACAGTTCCTGTCGGTTCGCTTGGTTTGCCAGATTCCAATTCAGACGCGGAGCAGGAATCAGTTAAGCCATCCAAGAGCGTAGAACCAAAATCCAAGACTGAGTCCAAACCGCAACCAGTCGAAGAACCAGCGGCAATTGATCAGTCTAGCGTGAGTTCAGCTTCAGACGCTGACGACGGGAAAGGCGATGTGCATGTAGAGTTGGAGGAAAAGGGCAAGTCCTCTGCGGCAGATACAGATAAAAGTTTCATCTCCGAGCCCACCAAAAGCGACGCTTCTGATGTTGGCAGTAGTATTTTCTCGTTTGCTGACTCGGAGAATTCTGCAGAAAAATCGGTGTCCGCCAGTAGTCTGGACGACTTGCCGACGGGGGGATCGCCAGCAGTTAGTTTCGTAGGTGGGATCGACTTGGGCGAAGAGGCTGTTGTTCCCGCAAGCAGCCAGATTGATCCGATCGAAATCAACTTGGGCGAAGAAGCTGGCAATCCATCGAAGGTAGAACAGGATTCGACCCTGGGGTCGTTTCTTAAAAAACTACCACGATAGGTGACTTTGGTGCTTCGCCGGGGTGGCTGGTTGGGCTGCTGGAAAAAACTAATGGTTATCGTCCCGACTTTTGGTTGAGGAAAAACCATTGTTAGCTTGCTATGTGAGTTGGGCATTGGTCC
Organism: Mariniblastus sp.; assembly: GCA_045105295.1. GTDB lineage: Bacteria > Planctomycetota > Planctomycetia > Pirellulales > Pirellulaceae > Mariniblastus. The sequence continues at coordinate 18,144 of JBGCDK010000141.1, read as the reverse complement.
AGTAAAACATTCAAACCGCTGGTAGCCAAACCCGAGGCATACCAGCTTTTTTTATGCAAAAATTGGCTAAACCTTCTCCAAGTTCCAGCAAAACCTGTTCACGCCTTGTTTTTTTGGGATGATTGATTCACCATCGAATCCGGAGCGCGTTCCAAACACCGGATCGAAAGCCACCGTTAAAACTTGTCTTCTACGTTTAAGAATTTTCTATGAAACGATCCAACGAAATTGATCGCATGCTGATCGCCCGAATCCGTTCGGGAGATACGGACGCTTGGACCGACTTGATCGCTCGGTATGAAGGCAGGTTGTTAGCATTTGTCGACAGCCGTTTGTCTAATCGTTCCGCCAGCGAAGACATCGTTCAGGAAGCATTCGTCGGATTTCTAAACAGCTTGCCAAATTACGACGGGCGAAGGGCTCTCGAAAGTTATTTGTTTTCGATTTGCGCCTACAAATTAACGGACTACCTTCGACGCGAGGGCCGCCGCCCTGCCATTCCATTGTCAGCCGGTCCCGATTCCAGCGGACAGTGGCAGTTGACAGGAAACGCGCGTCCGGCCAGTAGTATCGCTCGAAGCGTCGAACGTAAGCGGATTGAAGAAGACGCAATCATCGAGGCCATCGCCACTCAAGTTGAAAAATGGCAAGAGAAAGGCGATTGGACAAAACTCCAGTGCATGGAGCTGTTGATCGTCCGCGGTCGAGCCAACAAAGAGGCAGCCGAGATTTTGAAAATCACCGAGCAGCAAGTGGCTAACTTCAAATTCGATTTTCTTTCACGATTGCGAACTTTGATCAAACGCCAAGGTTTGTCTCAGGAAGTTTTTCCTGAGCTCTACGAAGAATGAGCTCTACGAAGGGTGAGCTTTTCGAAGGGTGATTTCTGTATTGGTAAAGTCGTAATGCCGTTTGTCGAGCAGCCCGAATTTACAGAGGCATCATTTTCTCGAAGGAAGATGATGGTAAACCCAAAACACCATCCAGAATGCGGCCGCACAAAAATAGAAACCGTAACCCGAATGCGAATCAACGACTGATTCCAATACGATGTCGGCCGACACTAACGTGTGAATGGCAAATTCGAAACGGTTGCGGAAATACGATTGGGCGACGAAGCAAACCGCCATCCAGCCAATGGCGAAACCCGCTCCCAGAAAACGGACTTCCATCGGCGTGGCTTGATTGAGTAGGTGAAAGTACGTCAGGTAAATGCCAAGCAAGATTAAGCTGACGAAATACCACGCCGGGTGAAGTGCTGAGCTTGTTTCGTTTTTGGAGTCGGCTTGGCGTTCGTTCTGAGACGCGGCGTCCGCCAATGGATGGGGTGCTTCCTCAGAAGATTCCTTTTTAGCGTGCTCTCGATTCGATAGATCTTCGTTCGGAATCGAACTCGGTTCTTCATTCAAAGCGGTTGGGATGTTGGTCGCCATTGGGAACTCATTATTTTTGCGTTGTAAAAATCTTCGCTGTCAGTCTGGCTTTTAAACCGTGCCGCCTTGAATCTAGTTTGTATAGAACTTGCTTTTGTTGCTCGCCATTCTCTTGATCGTTTGGTTGGGTCTCATTCGCTCTTCGAAATCTCCCATTCGGTAAAGCTCTGATTGAATCTGCTCCAGTCCGATTCGGTCGGCCCAAAAAAGCACACCGCCTTGATGTTGCGGAAATGAAAATCCGTGGATCACACACAGGTCAATGTCTCGATGGTCGGCGACAAGTTCCTCTTCGAGAATGTTGGTGGCTTCGAGAACCATCGCTGACAAAATTTGTTTCGCGATCCCATCGTTTTCCGGGTCCAAAATTCGTTTTACTTCTTTCGTTTGTTCTTTTGACTCGTCGTTGCGGTAAACGCCGATCGCGTCCATGACTTCGTCGCCCCAGACTGCATCTCCTTTTAAGTTCTCTGGAGCACCGGGGTACTCGTAAAATCCTTTCCCCGTTTTTCGTCCCAAGCGATTGATCTTCACAAGCTTCGGGAGTGTTGGGGAAATCGAAACACAACGCAGTCCTGCCTCCCACATTGTTCGCCCGGCGTACATGCAAGTCTCAACACCGACGACGTCGACGATCTCAAATGGGCCGCCAAGGAAACCAAAATCTCGCATCGCGGAATCAATTTCCTCGATCGAGATTCCCATGGCAAACAATCGGAGCGCCTGGTCGATCATCGCTCCGAGTAACCGGTTTACCACAAAGCCCGCGCCGTCGTTTATCGCAACCGGCATTTTGCGGAGACTCTTAACAAACCCCACCGCACTGGCGATGGTTTGTTCGGCGCTTGCGGGGCCACAAATCACTTCTACCAGCGACATTAGCTCGGGATGGCAGAAATGAATCCCGCAAAAATTTTCTGGACGATTCAGCGTGGCGGCCATTTTTTCGATCGGAATCGCCGAGGTGTTGCTCGCGATGATCGTGTTGGTTCCGACAGCGGCTTCGATTTTGGCAAGTACGATATTCTTGACGTCGATCGTTTCCACCACTGACTCAATCACGAGGTCAACGTTCGCGAGACCTGTGTAGTCAGTTGCGGCGGAGATAGTTGCATCTTTTCCTGGTTTGGATTTTGAACTGATTGCGTTTGCGACAGATTCTGCAAGCCCGTCGGCGGCATCATGAATGACGACCGAGATGCCGTGCGCAATGCAGGTCTCTGCGATCGAGCTTCCCATTAAACCGGCACCGACAATTCCGACCAACGCGATCGGATTAGGAGTCAGTGAAAGGTCAACGAGGCCGGGCGATTTCTTATTGTGGTCGGTGAGGAAAAAGTGGTTCAGCAGGCCGCGACTTGCCGGACTGCCGTAGACTTGCGACATCGCGATCGATTCAGAATCCCAGGCGTCTTTGATGGGCTGAAGAGCTGTCCGTGACATGTGCTCAAGTGCAACCACCGGCGCGACAGGAAAGATCTCTTTGTTGGCAACAATTTTTTTGCCCAGCAAAGCAACAGTCTCGTCAATGTCGCCATGATTTTTCACAGGATTCATGATCGCCCGTCGGTCGCGGATAAACGATTCCGATGTCCGCACGCGTCCGATCATTTTGACGGCTTCATCGAGTAAGTCATTTTGTTCCACAACCGCATCGATGAACTGCATCTCTTTTGCTTCGTTAGAAGAAACAAGCCTTCCGCTGGTCACGAGGTCGGCTGCGATTTCAAAACTGGAAAGCCGCGGTAGTCGCGCCGTGCCTGCCCAGCCAGGGACGAGTCCGAGTTTGACTTCTGGGAGGCCAAGCACCGTACGGCGATCACTGGTGGCGATTCGGCAGTCGCACCAAAGTGCTAACTCCAATCCGCCGCCAACGCAGGCTCCGTGGATCGCGGCGACTGACACAAATGGGCAGCGGCTGAATCGAGCCATGACCGCCCTGCCTTTTTCGCAAAACTCAATGATCTTTTTGTCGGGCCAGTCGAGCGTCGCTACGATCTTTTTGAGATCAGCACCCGCGACAAAGATTTTCGGTTTGCCGGAATAGAGAATGACGCCTTTCAAATCGGTACGCTTTGCCAACGTTTCCATCGTTTGATCGAGTTCTTGGAACAGTTGGTCGTTCAGAATGTTGGCACCAGAACCTGGCAAGTCCATGGTGATTAACACGATGTCAGGTCGGATTTGCTCAGTCGTGACGGCGCTGTTTTTGTTTTCAGGCATAGTTTGCAACAGTTTTTTGTGGCGTTGGAAGTCATCATGCTAGATCGACCAACTTAAGTTTGAAAGGCAGCCGAGGTATTGAAAACTGTCGTGAATCCCGAAACTTGAAGTGGAAGAGGATTGCGAAATCGACCTTCAAAACGGCCACCCGAAAAGTAGTCGCTTGAGCTAATGCGTAATCTGATACAATCCAATTCGTGGTTTGTGACTAACCAAATTCCAAAGTTTCTTGTTTTCACGTTGTGGGCGCATTTTCGATGTCATCTCCATCACTCAAAACCGATTTCCGATCAAGCGTGTCGTTGTCGGCTGTTTTTTCCTTCGCTTTCTCTTTGGTTCTCGTTTTGCCGTTTTTGCTGGGCTGCGATGGTGCCGATACGGCGGTCGTGGATCAGCCGAAAGGGAAAGTTGCCGGAACGGTCGATCTCGAAATCAATTTCAACTCGGATAAGCGAACGATTTCAGCCTCGGTACCCTGCTCTGCCGACTCGACCGTTTTTACGGTTCTTGAGCGGGCTCAAAATCTTGGCGATGTTAAATTTGAATCTCGCGGCAGTGGGGAAACCGCATTTGTCAACTCGATAGGTGGTGTTGAAAACGCGGGAGCGTCCGGGGACAACTGGGTTTATCGCGTGAATGGAGAGCTGGGCGACAAAAGCTGTGGTGTCTATTCGGTCAAACCAGGTGACAAAATCGAATGGAGATTCGGCAAATACCCCGAGTAAGGATCTATGTTTCGTGCGGGACGATTTCGCGGCTGCGGCTGGGCCGCTGGCTGTAAGGTTTTTCCCGCTAGTTTTGTAGGCTCATTGGATGTAACATCGGACCTCCATTCCACACTAAAAAACAACAAATGAATAACCAAACAACATCTCACAGCCATCAGTTCACCATCAAGTTAGCCATCTTTGTTGGGATCGTCTTGATCGGAATCGCCAGCCGTTTTTGGTTGGTAGACATGCCAAATTTCAAGCCCGTTGCTGGCTTGGTTTTGTTTGCCGGGTTCTTTTTTCGTCGGTGGTGGCCAGCGGTTGCTGCTTTGTTTGCGATTATGATTGTGAGTGATCTCCAGTTAGGCGTTTACGACTGGAAGCTCGCAGCGACTGTGTACGCCAGTCTTGCCGCGGCGTGTGGTTTAGGCATGTGGGTCAAATCAGCAGCCAGTTCAAAGGACAATCGTTTGGGATTACCTGTTGTCGGTGGCAGTCATGTGGGCCGGTTTGCAATTGCTTCGATCGCAATGTCGACCGTCTTCTTTTTGTTGACCAACTGTGCTGTTTGGATGATGGGGTGGTACCCGGGAACTTGGTCGGGTTTGGTTAGTTCGTACATCGCAGGTCTGCCGTTCTTTCGGGCGACGCTTTTGAGCAATCTGCTCTTCACTGGCGTTTTGGTTTTTGGCTACGCCGGCGTTTCAGAAGTTTGCTCTCGGCTGGCCGCATCGAAATTATTAGCCAGCGATTTGTCAGTTGACTGTCGATAGACGAAGTCAAACCCGAGTGCCGGGAACGTCTGATTCTGGGCGTATTCGATTCCGACGGCTGTGCGTTCAGTTTGGATACCGAACGCATTGCCTGAGCGAGGACGCATGGCTCGGCCGCGGGGGCTTTTTTAGAATTCTATAAACTACCGGTGTTTGGTCCCGGCCTTCTGACCGCGCACGAAAAAAGCGACCTCTAGTGAAAGCCGCCTTTGTTTCGCTCAAGTTGACAATCATCAAGACTCAGAATTAAAAGTCCGGATTGTCGCCTTCTTTCTTTTCGGGAGCTGCTGCATCGGCAGGTTTGTCATCTGCGTCTGGGTCCGCAGGCTTCTCCTTACCAAGCAGTTCGCTCAACTCTTTGTTAGCGTCTTTGGCCGCATCGATCAGTTGCTGAGTCACCGTTGGTTCGGGATCGTCTCCGGGAATCGGATCGTCTTTGTCTTTGCTGAGGTCAATGATCCCGGCGTTTGAGTCTGTGAGTAGTGTTTCGAGCTCTCGGATGACTCCCGTGATCATAGTCTTTGATTTTTCATCCGCGATTGCGTCGACGAGCCCTTTGTCACTGTCTTCGCCGGAGCCGCCAAGGGCTGTTTTGCCGATGAATCCTAACGCTTTCAAGCGTCGTCGAATCACGTTTAGCTGGAAAGTTGGAAGCTCAAGTCTGCCCAGAGAGTCTGCACTTTGAACGCCACGGCCTCCGCCCATGCCGCCGCCCATACCCGGGCCGCCACCAAGTCCACCACCCATTCCTGGGCCGTCACCCAGTCCGCCACCCATGTCTGGTCCGCCACCCATGCCACCGCCCAGTCCAGGACCGCCGCCGCCACGTCCACCACCCATGCCGCCGCCCATACCAGGGCCACCGCCGCCACCAAAGGAGTTTCCTGTGGCAGCGCCTGCACCAGAGCCGTAGTTGGTTCCGGTTTTCATAAGGTCTTTATTCTGCTGCAGAATGTTGTCAAAAACTAGTTTGTCGACAGAACCTTGAATCACTTCGGATTCTTTCTCGAATGCGTCGCACAAAAATTCTGTAACACAAGTCGCCGCTTCCAAGGCTTTCGCACTTGCCAGTGGGGTCGCATTGTTGACTCGACGCAGTGCTTCGATCGCATCGAGTTTCAGCCAGACATTGGCTTCAGGTTGTTTGATGACTTGGAGCGCCGTGTCAGTAGAATTTGGAGAGGCAATCAGGCCGGTGGTCTGCATGGCTCGCCGCTTCAGCCAATAAGTGACAGGGTCTGATTCTTGCTTGTTCAGAATGGATTTGAATTCGCCAAGCAAGCCAACTTTGATCGGTTGCTGAATCTGGCCGCCGAAAATTGAGTCGAGTTCGACATGGCGTTGGATGCCTGCCATGGCGGCAACTTTTACAAAGTCAGGCGTCGTGGCGGAAGTGTTCGAGCGGAAGATTTTAATCAATACGTCGAGTGCTTCTGTCGACGGCACAGGAGCTTGGTTGTCAATTCGAATCGCAGGAACCGAATCCAGCATTCCAATCATGTAAACCGCGTTCAGTCGTGCGGCTGGTTTTAATTTCGGGTTGGCCGCGTAAGTCGACATCGTATCAATTGTGAACTTAATCAACTCAGCGCGGGGCGCTCCTTTGATTTTTGTGCTCATGTAACGTTTGAAGAATTCCTCACGCAACTTGCCAACGTTTGAAAGTTCTGTTGGGTCGGCAGGGACAGCCATCGAAGGAAACAGATATCCGCTTAAGAAACGTTTGCCCTCTGCGCCCATTCCACTGCTCGATGCCAAACGGTCTAGAGTTGCTTTTGATGCTGAGCGAATTCTCGACCTGCTCTCGTTGTTCTTCCTTTTGATCGATTTGATTTCGTCCTCACTGGCGTCGTAAGGAGTGGGGGTCGTTTGGAAATCTGGATCGAATTGGGGCAAGTTCTGCCCGTGGCTCAATTGGGTGAAACCGAGTATCAGCCCAAGTGCCGAGATAGCGAAAGTCAGATGGGTGATTGATTTTGGGTTGGCCATGAATGCCTCAAACAGACTCTTCAGTGATGTGAATTAGCAGGAAAAACATTCCCTTCACATAGGATACTCGTTTCAAATCAAAAGTGTCAATTTTTTGCGGCTTTTATTGCATGGAAACCGGTTCAAACGCCGCATAAACAGGCTTGGAGTTGCAGCTTTGTTTGAATTGAGGTTCCTGATTAAAACGAACATTCCTTATATTCAAGTTCGACCGCCAATTCTCTCGTGCTCGTCCTTGAAAGGCGAAGAAGATGAAAAACCAAGCTTTCGTTTCTAAGTGCTCAAACCCGTCCGCATTTGTTTTCAATTCCTCAATCGTGTTGATCATCCTGTTCGCACTTTTTGCTGCCCATCCTGTATTCGGCCAGGGGGCCATTGTCCGTCAGGAGATTGAACGGCCTGAATTGCCGGCGGCGAAGAAAACCGACGAGGCGAAGGAAGCCCGCGGGACTGCCAAAGCAAAGTCGCCCTCTGTAGCACCGGCTCAATCACGATCTGCCGCACAGGCCTCATCCGGTCGGACCTCCTTTTGGGCTGGCCGTAGCGGTGAACAACAAACCAATCCCAAATCATCAGACCTCACGCAGGACCCTCGCGAACAGCAGATGTTGGACGAAATCAAATCCATTCGAGCAAGAATGGGAGGCGGTGTTGCTGAGCAGTTGAAAGATCTCAATCTCGACGCCGATGCACTGGCGGACAACCAGAAAGAGTTTGAGGAGGAGATTGTCAGGCTCCAGAGTGAATCGACATTGGCCAATGAGAAAATCATGAGGCAAAACCCAGAGCCTGCATTTGGTCAGTCCCAAAAACAACGGCAGGCCAATCACGGAGCCCAGTCCAATCAGTCAGATCACCGCTCAGCGTATAATGGATCTGTACGGCGAGACTTTGATCAGCAGCAGTTGTTAAGCCAAGAAAGAGCAAGTTTTGACCGTGAGAGGCGGATTTTTGAACAGCAGCGAGAGCAGCATTTGGCGATGTCGCGAGCCGATCAATGGGCACTGCAGCAACGCGATTCTCAGAAAGCCGGATTTCAAAATGCCGAAACGGCTGTTCAAAACCAGTCACAAAATTATCAATCGCAACGCCCAATGGGGCATCAGGCAAACCGCCAAGGCCAAAATAATGAGCGGCGTGTTGGGCTGCTTCGAGAGGCTGCCAAGCGTTTGGAGTCGTTGGCGGCCGAGTTCGAAGAGGCGAAAATGTACGATGAAGCAGACGAGACGCGGGAGCAAGCCATGCGGTTTTGGCAAAAATCCCGCAACTGAGCAAGTGATTCAGCGGGATGATTCAGCAGCGCTAGTATCGAGCCACGCGATGGAAATCAGACCTGTTGTTAGCCCCACGCAGCAGAACCAGTAAAAACCAGACCAATAGACGGCTTCGGCCAGTTCCGGTTTATAAACATGATCAGCAAATCATGAACCAACTGTTATTTGATTGACAAACCTAATAACGATGGATCAAGATACACTCCTGAGGGATAAATCCCCCAGTTTTTCAATTTGAATCGCCGCGCTTCTTCCAGCCTTGTGCGCGGTTTGCACGAAACGAAAGTTCTCAAAATGGCCAAATTCGTCGACGGTTTCATCAAAATCCTGCTCAAGTCTGGCGCCGTTACGCAGGAGCAGGTGGCTGATGCTGAAAGCCTCGCACAGCAAAAAAGCAAAACAGTTGGCGAGACCCTCGTTTCAATGGGTTACGCCACCGAAGAAGAGGTCATGCGTGCCCTCGCGACACACCATCGCATGGAATTTGTCGATCTTAACTCTGTCGAAATTCCCGAAATGGTCATCGAATTGATGCCAGAGGCGGTCGCTCGTGAGAACACGGTTTTGCCACTTGCTCAAAACGATCGAGGCCTGAAAGTGCTCATGTCCGAGCCCGGAGACGTGGATACGATCGAAAAACTCAGGTTTATTCTCAATCGCGATGTTACCGTCGCTTTGGCCACGCGATCTCAGATCATCCTGCAAATCAACCGAATGTACGGGCAGGTTGAGGGGGAGTCGGCTGACTCGATTTTGCAAGAATTCACCGATACCGCGATCGATTTCACCGAAACAGTCGAAGATGAAGCGTCCGCTGGCGGAGAAGACGGCCACGAAGGAAGTGCTCCCATCGTCCGCTTGGTTCAGCTAATGATCACCGAAGCGGTCCAGTTGAGAGCTTCCGATATCCATGTCGAGCCGTTCGAAGACCGGGTCAGGATCCGTTATCGAATTGACGGCGTTTTGCACGAAAGAGACCGGCTGCCGAAAAGACAGTTGGGTGCGATTATTTCCCGTATCAAGATTTTGGCCAGTATCGATATCGCTGAAAAGCGACGTCCTCAAGACGGTCGTATCAAAGTCAATGTTGGTGAGAAAGAGCTCGATCTTCGCGTAAGTATCATTCCAACGAGTATGGGGCAATCAAGCGTTCTGCGGCTTTTGGATAAAGACAATATTAAGATCGGCGTTCGCCAGCTGGGCTTCTCAGAGGAGACTTACAAGGTCTTCAATACGCTCATCCGGCGTCCCAACGGGATTATCTTGGTGACCGGGCCGACGGGATCTGGGAAAACGACGACGCTCTATGCTGCCATGAACGGCCTAAACCGCCCAGATAGAAAAATCATTACTGCCGAGGATCCGGTTGAATACTACCTGCCCGGTATCAACCAGGTTGAGGTGAAGCACAAGATCGGACTGGACTTCGCGCGTATCATTCGCTCGATGTTGCGTCAGGCACCCAATGTGATCCTCGTTGGCGAGATGCGAGATGCGGAGACGGTTTCGATGGGTATTCAGGCTTCTCTGACTGGACACTTGGTTTTCAGTACGCTTCATACGAACGATGCGCCCACTGCCATTACACGTATGATCGACATGGGAGTGCCTGGATATTTGGTTGCAAGCTCGGTCGTGGCGATCTTGGCCCAGCGTTTGGTGAGGACGATTTGCCCGAAATGTCGCGCCCGCCACACGCCTTCAGAGCAAGCGATCAAAGAAGCCGGCGTGACTCCCGAACAAGTGGCTGGTGCCACTTTTATGCGGGGCAAGGGTTGTAACAGCTGTCAAAAATCAGGCTTTCGAGGCCGTGTTGGTATCTATGAAATGCTGATTGTGGACTCCAGAGTACGCGAAATGATCTTCGCTAACTCGTCCGCTCAAGAGATTCGTACCTATTGCATGAGCAAAGGCATGACGACGCTCTATATGGACGGAATCAACAAGGTTCTCAAAGGATTCACGACTTTTGACGAGGTTTACCGCGTCGCTAAGCGAACAGAGCAGGATTAAACACTGTTGGTAGCTTGGTTTGTGGAGCAGTTTTGCTCCGTGAAACGGTCATGTTGGTCTGAAGTTTCGCTTTTTCGGTCCAGATTGCGAATTTTGAAGGATTTTTTGGACCTAAGTCATCGGATTGCGAACAATGGCACTGCCAACCGGTTTTATAATGAAACCTTGGTGACTTCCGATAACTGACTTCCACTCCCACCTCGATGTCTCTATTCGGTGATTTGCCACCAAGCCTTATTGGTGTTTTGTTTACCCTTAATAATTTTAGCTTGCTCTCTCCGAAATTGCAGGTGCCATCAAGCTTCTTGATGAATTCTTGGGTCGATGGGTCACCCACGTTATTGATTTATTAGAGATGTTGAAAAGAGAATCTAATGGCAACTGTCCTGATTGATAAATTGCTTGAAGCCTGTGTGAAGCAGGGTGCGAGTGATATTCACATTACAACTGGCCAACCTCCTGTGTTTCGTCTGCATGGACGACTTCGGCGGCTTGAGACGAAAACTCTTGAGTCCGAAGACACAGTCGCGTTGATGAAAAGTATCGCGCCTGAGCGTTGTCAACGTGAGCTTCAGGAAATGGGAAGTTCCGACTTTGGATTTGCTTATGCAGACAAGGCTCGTTTCCGTGTTTCGATTTTCAAGCAGCGTGGCGATATCGCGATGGTGCTGCGGCAGATTCCCAATGAGATGCTTCCTCCAGAAGTCTTGGGTGTGCCAGATATTTTCACGAAACTCGTCATGCGTCCTCGTGGCTTGATCCTTGTGACGGGGCCGACCGGTTCTGGGAAAAGTACAACGCTTGCGAGTTTGGTGAACTTCATCAACGAGCGAGTCGACCACCATATCATCACGATCGAAGATCCGATCGAGTTTTATCATTACCACAAAAAATCAACGATCAACCAACGCGAGGTCGGTGTTGATGTTCCGTCGTTCTCCGAAGCGATCAAGCGTGCGTTGCGACAGGATCCAGACGTGATTCTTGTCGGTGAGCTTCGAGACCTCGACACGATCGAGGCCGCCATTTCCGCCGCGGAAACCGGCCATGTTGTTTTCGGGACGTTGCACACCAACAGTGCTCAAGGCACAGTCAACCGAATCATTGATGCGTTCCCAGGTAACTTGCAGGATCAGATTCGAACGCAGCTTTCAACGTCGTTGATCGGCGTGTTGGCTCAGACGTTGCTGCCGAAAATTGGTGGCGGACGTTGTGCCGCGTTTGAGTCGTTGGTCGTCACGCCAGGTATCGGAAACCTGATTCGTGAAAACAAAACGTTCCGTATTAACTCTGCCATCCAAACAGGTGCCAAGTTCGGCATGATGTTGATGGATGACAATTTGTTTGATCTTTGGGTTAACGAAAAAGCCGAAATGGAAGACGTGCTGGGAAAAGCACAGGATCCAGATTCATTGGCCAAACGAATTGCTACTGCCCGTCGCCAGATGGAAGAAGGAATCGCACTGGGCGAGGACGATCTGGAAATGGACGAAGATGACGACGATTATTAGCAGCTGGGTTCAGTCTTAAGTGACTTGGCTCGAATCTGCTGAACTGTGAACTGCTGAACTACATTTAAAATTCAACCAAATGGTGCCTCATGGCCGTAAGACGTCTCGGTCAAATTTTTGTCGACTTGGGTTTTATCACCGACGATCAGCTGGAAATGCTGGTTGAGGAGCAAAGCCAAAACCCTGGCCAATTAATTGGTCGGGTCGCTGAAGATATGGGTTTGATTTCGGATGACGAATTGATCCAGGCTTTGGGCGAGCAGTTTGGCTTGCAAGTCGTTGATATCGAAGGCGTCAATCCTCCGTTGGATGCTCGCGAGGCAGTTTCGGATGCGATGGCTCAGTTGTACCGGGTCATTCCGCTGCAGCTGAACGACAATACTTTGACACTTGCTACTTGTGATCCGCACAACCTTTCGATGCAAGACGAATTGCGTCGTTTCCTTGGTCACGATATTCGTTTGTTGGTCTGCACCGAATCGCAGATTCTGAAGGCGATCGACAAATTTTTCAACGCCGAAGCCGAGAGTATTGAAAAGATCATTCAGGATCTCGAAGGCGATGATGATCTGAAAAAGGCGACTGCTGCTCTGGGGACCGATGGCCCGATCAACTTGAGTGACGTTAACGAGTTGGTCGAAAGTGCTCCCGTTCGTAAGTTGCTCAACATGGTTTTGTTGTTGGCGATTAAAGATCACGCCAGTGATATTCACTTCGAGCCGTTTGAAGATGAGTTCCGGATCCGGATCAAAGCCGACGGTGTTTTGTTTGAGATGGTTCCGCCCCCTCGCCACCTTGCGTTTGCGATCACAACGCGGATCAAGGTGATGGCAAAGCTCAATATTTCTGAGCGTCGTTTGCCGCAAGACGGACGTATCGAATTGATGGTTGGTGGTCACCCGGTCGATCTTCGCGTTAGCGTTTTGCCAACGATGTTTGGCGAAAGTGTGGTCTGTCGAGTTCTTGATCGAAGTGTTGTTTCGCTTGACCTCAATAACGTCGGCATGAACGCAGATATTATGGCTGAGTTTCGCGAAGTCATCGCCAAGCCAAACGGTATTATCTTGGTTACGGGCCCAACCGGTTCTGGTAAAACGACGACGCTTTATTCGGCTCTTTCTGAGCTCAACACAATCGAAGACAAATTGATCACCACCGAAGATCCGGTGGAGTACGACATCGACGGCATCATTCAGATTCCGATCAACCACGACATCGACGTGACGTTCGCCAAAGCCCTGCGTGCGATTCTTCGACAGGATCCTGACAAGATTTTGGTTGGAGAGATTCGTGATATTGAAACAGCAGAGATTGCGGTCCAAGCGTCACTAACTGGCCACACCGTTTTCAGTACGCTTCATACTAACGACGCGCCTAGCACGGTGACTCGTTTGAAAGACATGGGCGTGCCAACGTTTTTGATCACTGCGACTGTCGAAGCCATTTTGGCTCAGCGGTTGGTTCGCCGAATCTGTGCGGAATGCCGCGAAGAAATTGAAATCACCGATGACGCTTTGCTTGAGTTGGAACTGACACGCGACGACGTTGTCGGCAAGAACTTCTATCGCGGTGCTGGTTGCTCAAGTTGCAGTAACACCGGATACAAAGGCCGCGTTGGGTTGTTCGAGCTGATGATCATGGATGACGAACTGCGTGACATGATCAACGAAAATTGCAACACGGACGATTTAAGAAATCGCGCCCAGGACAAGGGGATGAAGCTTCTCCGAACCATGGGTATTGATTTTGTTTTTGATGGAACAACTACCGCCGAAGAAGTCATCCGAGAAACCGTCTTGGATGCTTAGAAAAACTGCAGCTGATTTTTGCAAACCGACGACTGCAATTCGACAGCTGCTAACCGACTGCTAACCGACAACTGCCAACTACAAAAACTAATACAACGGTCGCCCTGACCACTCGAAGTCGAAAAAGGACGCTGGAAAATGCCAACTTATCAATTTGAAGCCATGGACCCTCAGGGTCAGGAAATCAAAGACGTTATCGAAGCCGCAACGCAGGATGATGCTCAGGCAACCATCCGGTCGATGGGCTATTTCGTCACTCGGATCTCCATCCAAAAAGCAGCCAAGGGTGCGGCGGCTTCTTCGGGTAAAGCCCGCAAGACGTTCGCGATCGGTGGTGCTGGCGGTAAGAAAATGGTGACGTTCACGCGTCAGCTTTCCATTCTTCAAGACGCGGGTCTTCCGATTCTTCGAAGTTTGAAAATCCTGGAAGAGCAAGCCATGCCTGGCGCACTCAAGAATGGATTGATCGATGTCTGTGATGAAATCGAAGGTGGTGCATCGCTTTCAGAAGCGCTTGCCAAATCGCCAAAAGTTTTTGATCGTCTGTATGTCAACATGATCAAAGCGGGTGAAGCAGGTGGTTCGCTCGAAGTCATTCTTCGTCGTCTTGCTGAGTTTAAAGAGCGTACTCAAGCTCTGAAAACCAAAGTCATCGGTGCGATGATGTATCCGATCATGGTCGTGTTGTTCACGATCGGTATTTTGACTTTCATCATGCTGAAGATCATTCCTGAATTCCAAAAAATGTTTGAGGAATTCGGTATCGAGCTGCCTGCGATGACCAAGCTTTTGATGGCGATCTCCGATCGTGTTGTCAAGCTTTGGTTCTTGTTCCCGATGATTCCAATCGGCATGCTGCTGTTCGTTTCTCTGGTTTGTAAATTCCGTGCCGGTCGCATGGGTTGGCACTTGTTTCTGCTCAAACTTCCGATCATGGGAAAACTGGTTGAGAAAGCGAACCTTGCTCGTACCACACGAACACTCGGTGCGTTGGTCGCTTCTGGTGTTCCGATTATCGAAGGCCTGACCATTACCCGTGAGACATCCGGCAACGCGATGTTTGAAAAAGTTTACAGCCGCGTTACCGATTCGATTCGCGAAGGTGAAACAATCGCGACTCCAATGAAAGAGCACTCTTACCCATCGTTCCATCCGGTGGCGTTGTTCTTCTTTTGCGTGACGATGTCGCTTCCGCCATTGGGCGTGTTGTTCGTGCAACCGGAGATGTGGTTTTACGTCCTGTACGGTGCCACGATCATGTCATTGCTTGGCGGATGTTGGTACTTCTTGAAATACAAAAAACCTGTCATCGAAGACTTGGTGGTCAATATGGTCGCCGTTGGTGAAGAGACAGGTGAACTCGATGTCATGTTGTACAAGGTCGCCGACTACTACGAAGAAGAGGTCGAGAACCTGACTGACGGAATGATGAAGATGATCGAGCCGTTGATGATTATTTTCTTGGGTTTGGTCGTGTTGTTCATTGTGGCGGCGTTGTTCATGCCACTGATCGCGATTATCTCCGGTCTAACAAGTAATAAGAAGTAAGCCAAAATTTATCGGGTCGCTGATCGTGATTGCGGTCAGCGGGCCAGTTTTTGATAGTGAATTTTTCACAACAGTTTTCAAGACACCAACCAAAACAGAACTTTTCTGGAGAGATAAAATGACAAGCCCCCGTACTTATTCCCGAAACGGATTAAAACCAGGCGGCAATCGAGCTGGTTTCACTTTGGTCGAAATCTTGATGGCCATCACCGTGATCGCCATCCTTGCAGGCTTGCTTACACCTGTCGTCTTTGCCGCACTCAATCGTGCTAGAGAGACAACTGTAATTGTCGAGATGAACCAAATGGATTTGGCCATTGAAAACTTCAAAGGCCACTTTGGTTTTTACCCTCCTGCGTTTGGTCCGGCATCCGCCACGGCACCTCGGCATTCCATTACGAGTGCTGCTGACATGCTTCCTTATTTGAATCGCATGGCTCCATCGCACTTGGAAAATTCTCCAGCCAGCCGGTTTCCCGGTACAGCCGCTACGGGCCCTTTTAATACAAGGTTGCTCGTTTGGTGGGAGGAAGTCGGTCGGCATCTAGATGACAAATCTGGTCTCGTGTTTTGGTTGTCTGCAGTGTCAAAGAACAAGCAGTTTCCGCTGACCGGTGGAATTACTGACGGTTCAACTGGTGGCAATACGGGTTCTCGAACGCTTGCCCCTTACGCGGTCGATAAATTTACCGATGGGCTAAATCTAGGTTTTGAAGTTGAGCGACAGGACTTCTTTTCGTTCAAGGATCGACAGCTGGTCGTTGAGGTTACCGACACAGCCAATGGTTTCACGAGAGCTTATTACAACCAAGCCTATGGTGATGAGAATGCGGCAACGACCGCGAACCCGTATCCATTGGCGTTTCGAATGCTTGATGCGAATTCTTACGCTGCCGGCGGAGCTTATTACAACACCAATGCATCGGTCGACAGCTACGTCAATCCTAAGTCGTACCAGCTGATTACGTTTGGAATGGACGGCACGCCGGGCAATGGTGCTCCAGGTGTTCCAACTGATATTTTCAATGTCGGTCCAAGAGGCGAGGACAACATTTGTAATTTTGCTCAAGGGCAATTGCAAAAATACGCCGGCGACTTTCAGTAATCTAAACGTTTGGAGCCAACAATGAACTCTTATACAAAAAACAAGACGCGAGGTCGTGGTTTCACGCTTGTCGAACTGTTGATGGTGATTGCGATCATTTCCGTGATGGCAACGATGGCATTGGGAATCATTAGCAAGTCGCAAGACGACGCGAAAGCTTCGGCTACCATTTCGCGGATTACGCAGATCGAAGCCATCCTGCAGATTCAGTTAGAAAATTATGAGGTGCGAAGACTACCTATTGGTCTGCGCGAACTCAGCCAGTACTGCAACGGAAATGCGATTCGTCCGCTCGACGCAAACGGTGTTGAAGAGCAGTTGTTCGCACACGTGCGAAACATGAAACGACGCATCTTGATGGATATCATCAACTCAGAAATGCCACGGCCGTTGCTCGTTCCCGCGAATACGTCAGGGTTTGGGTACAACAGTGATGTAGGAAAGTTTCCAACTGAATTGCCCGGTGTCGGCACGGGGGGATTGGGTTTTCGCGATTGGCTAGATGGTGCGTTTGTTAATGGAAGCCCGTCACTCAGTACACGACTGCAGGGCGTGACTCCTGTCAAAACGCTTTCTTGGCAGCGAATCGCGGCCAGCCCAAATTGGGAAAGTTTTGATCTGCCCGGTGAATACCTCTACGCGATTTTGGAACGGATTGAAATCGACGGCGAGCCAGCAATTGAGATGCTTGGCCCGGCAGCGGTTGGGAATTCAGATCAAGACGTTTGGCCAGAGATTGTTGATTCTTGGGGCGAACCCATGAACTTGCGAATTTGGCAAGTCGACGCCATCGAAGTCGACAGTTCTGGAGCGCCAACTCCAGGAACTGATATTTGGGAAGATGTCGCAAATGACTTTACCCAGCGAGACCCAGCAACAGGTTTTCCAATTGGCTACACCGTGATGGACGCTACCGTTCCGCGTGATCTCACCAAAATTCGATTCGAAGTTGCTTCAACAAGGCTCGAAAATTATTAAATAGCGGATTCCTCCCGTAGTTTCTTTTCCAACAGTGATCCGAGTAAGTGATGAACAAAGTTTCAAAATCTAGTTTCCGTTACCGCGGCTTAACATTGGTTGAGTTGTTGGTTGTGGTTTCCATTTTGGTGATCGTGACCGCGTTCACGATCCCTCGATTGCGAGTGATCAATAAAGACCGAAACATGCGTGAGGCCGCGAGAATCGTGGGTAGTGCATTTTCGAAAGCGAGCAATCGCGCGATCGTCGAGAAATCGGCTGGTCTGCTGATCGAGCGAAACCCCAACTACCTTGACGGTTCAAATGTCTATTTTGCTGGGACTCGAATTTTCACTTTGCGAGCTTTGCCGCCGTTTGGTGGTGATTCGGAATTTGATCCGACGCTTTCGGGGGTTGCTTCCAACGGTGCGAATGTTATCGCGCCAGCGCCAGGCTTTCCAAACACGATGTCAGTTTCCGTTTTGACACCACTTGAGCACACATCAACTAACCCAATGATTCAAATAAATGATCGCATTCGTTTGAACTACAGCTCAGTGACCTATTTGATTGTTGGTGTTGATCCACTCCCAAGCGGTCGGCTCCAGCTTCACTTGAGTTTGGGTTTGAGCGGTCAAGCGGTCATGCCGAGTTTCCCTTTGACAGGTGCCACTGCTCCTGGCCTTCCTTACGTCGTGTATCGGCAGCCTCGAAAATTGCAGTCAAGCCAGACTGATTTGCCAGACGGATACGTTATCGACCTTCGATACTCTGGACCGATGGGGCTTACTTCAGCTGGT
>JBGCDK010000140.1:0-16015 GCA_045105295.1 Mariniblastus sp. | reverse complement strand
CAGAAGGTCGTGCCGAATTGAAACACCTTTCGGCTGAAGCCATTCAATATTTGATAGTTAACAAACCCGGATACGAAGTCGAACGAATTGACAACTTTTTGGAAGGTGATTCTGTCGAAATAGAACTTACGTCGTGCCCATTGACTAAGGGTACCGTCGTTGACCATCTTGGAAAACCAGTCGCAGGGGCTAAGGTTTATCATGCCGGTGTTTCGTCCGGCTATGACATCATCAAGGATCGAGCTGATTTAAAAACAATTGCGATCACTGACCAGGATGGAAACTTCGAAACCAACGTTTTGTCAAAGAAAAATCTCCACACGTTGTTGGTGGAAACCAAAAATTTACGATCCCTCCGAGGAAACATCGCCGCGGGCAAGCAAACGAAAATGCAAATGGCAAAACCGCATTCAATCAACGTGCGTTTTACCGGCGACCTCATTGCAGGACAAGAAATTGATTTTTTCGTGCGTCAAGAGATTGATTTAGGGGCATCACGAACCGCCTCAATTGATCTTCCCCCTCAAGATTCAATCAAAACCGACAAACAGCGGTCTTTCGTACTCCGCGGTGTTTTACCTGGCTCTCTGTCGATCGGATCGCTTTATTTTTCATCTGAGATCAAACCCGACACGAAAGAGATTGTCATCGATCTAGATAAGTTTACGAAAACGATGAAGCGCACAATTCAGCTATCGTTTGCCGATGATAACGAAACCGTCATCCCAAAAGGAGTAATTCGGATTGGCGGTCGTCGAACCGAAATCATTGATGGAATCGCCAAATTCGAAGTCAATTCCGATTCCCAAATTGCACTAAGCTCAGAGGGAATGATCGGCTATCGCATCGCAAAGGAAGACCACGGTTTTTATATCATCGAGCTAGCCCCCAAACTCGATAAAGTAACAGTCGGCGTCAAACCCGCAGGCGTTATCAAAGGTGTCGTAACAGATTTCAAAGGCGAACCTATCTCCACCACCGTTCGCTGCAAGTACAGCTTTATCGACCGAAACATCTCGCCGTTCCCAACCGACATCGAAGTCCTAAGCAACAAGAACGGACAGTTCGTCTTCACTCCCATTCCGCTCGGCGTTAAAGCTGAACTTCGCACAGACTACATTCAAAGATCACCGCTTAAGATGGTTACGGTCGCAAAAGACTCTCCCATCGTGACGGCAGATCTCCGAACTCCGGAAACTGGAACTGCCACAGTTTCAGTCAAACTCGAATCGGGTGAACCGGCACTGGGTGCAAAAGTTAAATTGATTTCCGCCAGCAAAGGCAGCACACATACCCTCCAAAAGAACCTTCAAAAAAACGGCGAGGCAATTCTTGAAGCTGTTCCAGTCGAACCAGAATCAGGCACAGAATTGTCTGTTTCAATTATGCCGCGTCCTGGTTTTCAAATCCCACCTAGCCAGCCCATCAAGGTTGGGGACGAACTTGAGTTCGTGATTCAAGTGGGACATCGACTAACTGGAAGAGTCGTCGACACCGATGGGAATCCAGTGAAAGAGCTGGTCGTCCAAGCACACTTTGAGAACAAATTTGTCAGTGCTGACGAGCTAACGAACGCCAATGGAGAATTCCTTTTCACCCGCTTGCCGGACAAAGAAGTCGCCCTACAGGCTCGTCACCGTTGGGAAAAACTTAAATCCGAGTTTTCAAAAAAGGTGACTCCTGACTCAGAGGTACCTGTTCTGCTGACGGTAAAAAAACACGAGTGACTTGTCGTCGCGGCTAACAGATGACCCAACCGTAAAGTTCAGCCAAGACTTCTTTCGCCATCGCGATGGTGTGGTCAATGTCATCGTTTGAATGAGCGGCTGAAACGAACAGCGCTTCGAATTGGCTACACGGCATGTAGACCCCACGTTCAATCAATCCCCAAAAATATTTCGCGAACCGTTCCGTGTTGCACTTGGACGCCGAGTCCCAATCCGTCACTGGACCGGGGTGAAAGAACAACGTCATCATGCTGCCAACGCGTTGCAAACAATGCCCGATTCCAGCATCTGTGGCAGCGGCAGTCAGTCCATCGGCCAGCCGCTTGCATGAGGATTCCAACTGCTCGTACGGCGGTTGGTCTCGCAGTGACTTCAGCATGGCAATTCCGGCAGCCGTTGCGATCGGGTTTCCGCTCAGTGTACCGGCTTGGAAAACTTTTCCTGACGGCAAAACATGTTTCATGATCTCGCGTTTTCCACCGAACACCCCCAACGGCAATCCACCACCGACAATTTTGCCCATTGTTGTTAGATCAGGCATCACACCAAACAATTCCTGAGCTCCACCACGCGCGACTCGAAATCCACACATGACTTCATCGAAAATCAAAACGGAGCCGGCGTGTTCTGTTGACGATCGCAACGAAGCCAAAAACTCCGGGGTTGGAGTCACACAGCCCATGTTTCCGCAAACCGGCTCAAGAATGACCGCCGCAATTTTGTCACCATACGTTTGGAATGCTCTCTCAAGCCCATCGACATCGTTGTAATGCAGAACTAACGTGTCCTTACTCGTGCCCTCGGTCACTCCAGGCGAATTCGGAACGGCCAACGTTGCTGCGGCGCTTCCCGCTGCAACCAGCAAACTGTCTACATGCCCGTGGTAGTTGCCAGAGAACTTTATGACGAGGTCGCGATTGGTGTAGCCACGTGCCAAACGAATCGCACTCATCGTAGCCTCGGTTCCGGAGTTGACGAGTCTGACCATTTCGACCGATGGAACGGCTTCGATGACAAGTTCCGCCAACTCATTTTCTGCTACCGTTGGAGCGCCAAAACTGGTCCCGCGATCGACCGCCGCATGGACCGCTTGTGAAACCGCTGGCCACTGGTGTCCAAAAATCATTGGGCCCCATGAACCGATATAGTCGATGTAACGATTGCCATCTATGTCGAACAAATACGCTCCATCTCCTCGTTCAAAAACGATCGGCTCGCCACCAACGGCTCCAAACGCGCGAGCGGCGCTGTTTACACCACCGGGCATCAGGGTCTTGGCTCGTGCGTATTCTGTTTGACTGCGGGTGTGGTTGAGTTTTGGGTTGGGCATTTTTTTGAGTTTATTGGTCAGTAGTCAGTTGGCAGTGTGCAGCTGGCGATAGTAGTTAGTCAGGTGGTGAACAGATCATCCTTTAATGGTTCTCCCGTTCCAACGGCCCTTGCTCGGGCTTCGAACAGGGCGTTCCAGTTTCTGTTCAAGTAATCGGTGGTGTCTTTTATTCCTGCGACGGTCCAATTTCCGCCATGATCCACTTCCGCCAAACCTAACCTAGCCAGTTTGCCGATCGCGTCATGGACTTCGAAATCCACATCAATTCCTGTCACCTTCAACAAGTAAGCTTCAACGATGTCGTCGAGTTCCTTTTCTGTCAATCCGCCCTTGCTTCGGACAGCATCAGTACTGGAGTGCTTCCAAAGAATCGTATAAGCCAAAATCGCCTCGCAAAGCTCTTGCTCTTCCGCCTCGTTTAAAATTCGATAGATAACGCTTGAGTTGTTGTCCAGGTTTTTCAGATACAAACTCTGAGTCAATCCGAACTGATATTTTGTTTTCGTACGAAAGTAGCTCAACACGGACTTCACCACGTATCCGATCACCGCACCAATCACAGCGGCCCAGACGATTAAATTTTTAAGTGTAAATGCAAGAGCCAACACCAGCAGCCCGCGCGTGATTTTGTATCCAGTGATCGCCATTCCTGACAAAGTGGGCAGGATGATTTTCGCGCGATCCAATTTAGTTAGCCGAACCTTGGACCCCGGAAGCAATATTTCCAAATCGGTTTCGGGGATATTCTTGAACGTTTTCAAGTAGACAAATTTGTGACTTAGTAGTGTCTCGTCTGGATTATTGTTTTTCTTTCCTTTTGACTTTTCCTCATCTGGGTCAGGGTTCACCCGAAACGCCATGATCAATCGTTGGAATTCTGGCAGCTCGATTGTTTCCTTCCGGTAGAAATTTTGCCAACGACGACGGGATACTTCGACCGTTCGATAACCACGAGCAAAAATCTCCAAGCGATCGAACAAGTCAAAATCGACTTCGAGTTGGACGCCCCACTGCCAACCGATCTCAATCGCTGATTCCAATTCCTGTCGCGTTAACCGTTTGTAGTGAGCGCTAAACAACAGTCCGGACACTCGATCAATCAGCGTGTTGGCCAGTCGATTGCGAATTGTTTCGTCCATCGTGTCCAAGTCAACCAACTGCGAATCTGGATCGAGCGAATCGTACAACTCTTCAAGATGCAACAAAGCCGAAAGATGCTCGACATGAAAAATTGCTTGGAGCCGCCCACACAGATGGTTAAAGTTGTCTAGCTCCTCCCCTTCCACTCCATACTCTTCGGCCAGTTTTGCTCGCAAGTCAGTTTGGCGCAGGGGAATGAACGTCGCTCGTTCTGGCAACTCTCGTGCGATCGGATCGTCTTCGATTCGACCGACTAAATTTTTATCTTCCGATGTATCGTTCAATTTTGTTTTCGTAGCAGAACTTTATTGCCCAACGTTGCTCGACAGGAGTTTAGTCGACTTTCGAACAGCGCCAGGCGAAACCGTGTCCATCTAACTTATTGATTGACAACAAGGTTTTGCAGTTCTCTTTATTCTATGTCCAGTAAGAATGAGATCCGTTTTCAAACTTCACTCACGTTCATTCTTCCCCAACGACTCCCGCTGTCTCCATCATACCAATCAATGATTCCATCGGGCATGACCTCGACGAACCCGCAGTGCATCGACTTTTTTCGGTGAGGGTTGCAAAATTCGTTGAATCGACCGGCTCAACAAGATAAATTGAGCCACGTTCTCGCATACTACGCATTGACGCTTACACCCTATATCATTTTCCCGCTCCTTCCGTTTATGCTTTGGTCGATGATTCCCAGCGGTTTTTTAGAGAACTTTATCCCATACTCGATATTGTTTTCTTTTGCAGCAGTCGCGGGAGTGACTTTGCTGGTCGTCTATCACATGATCCTCAAACCAAACACGATCGAGCCGATATTTCACCGCATGATTGGTAATTCGATTCGCAAAAACTACCTAAAATTGTGGCGCGGGCGATTTGTACAACTGCTCGATGCTTCCCAAGTCACGATGAGCGAGCAAAACAACACTTTGTACGAGATTGTGTTCGGGCGCAACCACAATCTAGAAGCCGCCACCCACCTAGTAGATTTTGTACCGCAAGACCTCGGGATCGCGTTCTATTCAGAAGCTGCAAGATTCCGAAACTAGAAAATCCAATCAATTTTGTTGAGGCTAAAAATGAATCGGTTTGTCGCTAAATTGTCGATCGCCTTTGGATTGCTCGTTTTGCTTTTTCTCAATTCAGCCTTGGCTCAAAAACAGACTAAGCTGCTTGAAACCGATTCACCCGAAGTCGTCCGCCCAGGCGAAACGATGTTAGTCACTCCCGGCAATGGAGAAATGCAATATTTTTTGCGAATTCCAAAGTCTTACGATAGTGATAAAGGCGCAAGGATCATCGTATTCCTGCATGGGTCCAATTCGAACGGAATTACCTACCTACGTTCGATTGAAAACGCCGGCTGGTGCGCGGATGACATTCTCGTTTGCCCCAATGGCGAACGCGGCAATAAAGAAAAAGATCCCTACAAGGCGAACAATTTCACGTTTGGATCAGCGCCTCAAATCGCCACGGTTACCAAACAAATCCAAGCCGCGTTTAAGCACAAACGAACCTATTTGGGCGGCCACTCTCAAGGCGGTTATGTGACTTACAGCTGCATCATGAATTTCCCCGAGCTTTACGATGGGGCGTTTCCGATGGCTGGCGGCTGTTGGATTCAAAACGAACCCAATATTTGGGAATCCAACTCTGCAAAATTAACACTTCAGAAACAGATTCCGATCGCCATTATCCACGGTCGGTCCGATACCGTTGTTCCTTATGAACTTGCCAAACAAGCACGGCAAGCCTTCCTTCATATGGGTTACCCCAAACTTCGTCTGTTCAATCCGCATCGTTTAGGGCACCAGTTCATGCTCAGCCCAGTACCGGACGCGCTAAAGTGGATGGATGCAATGAATGGCGAAACGCCGCGTCAGTCGCTAGTTCTGGCGGCAGGGTGGGTGAGAAACAAACAATACGGTTGGGCTCATCAAACTGCGATTGAGATTTTGAAAAATGAAGATCTACAGACGAAACTTAAATCAGCTTGCGAGAAAATCTGCCAAGACGTCGAAGACGCCGCGAGGATTAAAACACCATCCATTAAAAAATCTATGTTGAATGATCCTGCAAAACGATGGATCCCAAAATGGGCCGAATTTTTTACACAATTTGGTGCTACCTCAGCAGCAAGCGAGCTAGTGAAAGAATACCAAACAAACCGCAAGTCTCAGCGTGAAAATGCGAAGGAGCTTTTCGAAAAAGGAATCAAAGAAATCTATCGGGCCAAGGGAGACAAATTGCCTGAAGAAAAAAAATTCGAGATCAGGGAAGCCGGCTATCAGGCACTGGAAAAACTTTTGGAAGAAGCCCCCTGTACCTATGAAGCGATCAGAGCCATCGACAAGCTGAAGGCGAGAAAACCTCAAGCCAAAAAGAAAGTCGACACAGATTCGGAAAAGTAAAAGCTACCCTCCGTAGGCTTCCTCGACTCAATTCGATGTTGATGTTTTAAAACCTGTCGGCAATGGCTCCGTAGAGCGCCGATGCACACCCTTTAATTCACTGGCTGTTCAAAAGCTTAACGCTCGGTTCAAACTCACTACTTCGTTCAAATTCTTAGTAAGTGAATCGTCGAATCACCGGTCCCGACTGCGACAAGAACGAACCGTCCGGAGCAACGATGATCGTCGCTAAATCATCACTTTCAACCACGCCGTTACCGGGAAAATAATTGATCACTCCGTCAACTCCGAATGTCGAGTCGACAATGCCATCAGCGTCCAACCGAACCACGACAGTCCTGAGATAAGGTCCTCTAGGTTGGAATTCATCATCAGCCAGAAAAATTCGATCTTGATCGTCGTACCAAATTATCGAAGGACTACCGAGCGGCAGAGTAGCGTTGGCTTGGCCGCCATCTCCAAATGACGTGTCGATTTGTCCATCGTTTGTCAACCGAATCAACGAAAAAGCCCCGTTGGCTTGAAGACGTCCTCGCGAATCGGTTCTCGCCGATCGCCAGAACTGTCCAGTATCGGTTGGCAATCTTGAAATCCCGTTACTACCAAAACCAAGGTCCAATTGACCGCTAGAGTTGACACGCCCTGCGGCGTTAGAATTCGCCAGGAAATAGAACGATCCATCAGGAGCCACTTCGGTCAATCCCAAGAAAGTGCGCTGCGATATCGGATGCACAACTCTTGACGTTTCAATCGACAGCAAACCATTGCCCCCGAAAGAAGTATCAATGGATCCGTTTGAATTGATTCGAAATAGCCTAACTCCATCAGCAATGGAATTGCTACCGAGCAAGATACGATCCTGAGCGTCGACTTCCAGAGAAATCAAACCACCAAGCACCGCTGTGACCTGAGGATCAAGCGCAAATGAATTATCAACCGCTCCGTTTGGCTGGAGCTTTCGGACTTCAAATCCTTCACCGACTTGCATGCGGAAAATGACTGACCCGTCCGACAAAAAATGGGCGTTTGCCAACGAGAAATTACCTGAATCGATTGGAGCAACCCCGAACGTTCCGAAACTACTGTCCGGCGTTCCATCGGCATTGAAAACACGGATCCGACCGGGCTGTCGTTCTGCAATAACAAATCTTCCAGCATCATCAAAGTCAGAAACTGGCGCGAGCAAACCGCTTGTATTTATCAACACTTGGCCACCGTTCCCAAACGATGTATCGCGAACCAAAACATCGCCCGGTGCGACAACCTCAGCATCGTACTGAAAGTATCCGTTGATGTGAAGAATTTCACTGCGAGCGAACGAAGGTGCGATTTGTTGGGTTTGTTCGCTATATGTTCCCGTGGAAAACGTTGAACCTGCCTCGGTTTCGAAAACGATTCCATCAAGCGTCAATTTGTCGACCACCAAATTTCTGTCTCGCGATAGATCGTTCGGGTCAAAGAAATCGTTGGTGAACTCAACTCTCACTTGATCAGCGCTGACTGGCGTGTCGTGCTGATAGACGAAATTTTGAAACGACGTGGTCGCCACGAACGATTGCTGAATAACGCCGTCGATCTGAACATTGAATGCTGCACCGTCTGTGGTTCCGCGAGCCCGAATGACCAACATAGAATCGTCGCCGCCGCCGGCTCCATCAAACGTAAACACGCCATTGGCATTCAAGACATTACCACGACCGAACCCCGGGACGATCCCGTCTTCGGGAAGCCAAGTCCCAGTTGAATAGACACGCGAGCTATCGGCTAACGACTGAAAATCAATCAACCCCGTGTTCAAATCTTCGACTTGCATGGATTCAAGGACCACATTTCGATCAATCCCATTAGCTGGGTCGTAGAGATCATTCAAAAAACGCAACTGCACGTTTCCGAGAGAAAACGGATTGGTGGAACGGAATTCAAACTGCTTGTTAAACGTTGAAAGACTGTAAGTTTTTGTTTCGCCATTGACACTGATTTCAACTTGCTCATCGCCAGTGGTTCCTCGTGCGATAAAGGTTGCTTGGTAAAGAGCTTGTGCACCGCGCGGCGTGTTGTCATTGGAAAAGTAAAAACCTCCATTGATGGTAAGTGTTTCGTTTTCCAAGAACCCAGCGCCTGTGTGGAATCCGTTTGAGTAAACAGACGGGCCTTCTGTTTCATGGACCACTCCGTCAACGATGATTCGATCGATAAACACATTTCGATCGAGCCCTGTTGCAGGATCGTAAAGGTCATTTGTGAATCGGACCGAAAGGTCGCCTGCTTCAAAAGATTCTGCTGTAAAATAAGTCAATTCGACATACTCTCGAGCCGATGCATCGCCACCAACATTTTCAAACGTTGCGAGTTGACTATCGCCTTGATAAAGCGTGATTGATTCTTGGCCTGAACCACCGGCTGCGAATATCTGAACCGTCGACAACATCATTCGTGGCTCAAGCGTTTCCAAACCAAGCCCACTTTCAATAGTGGCTACAAAATTCTTTCGATTGGAACTCTTTGGTGCACTGAAGATACTCATTGGGAATTACCTTAGGAGGATGCAGAACAAGGAAGAAAAAGCAGGCCTGAACAGAACACTAATTTTGCCAATACTACGCCGCGTGCAAAGCTTTTTCTGCTTTAGCGACTCGTCTTTTCCGCCGCAAATCTGGCTCACCTTCTGCTTCAACGAACTACACCTTCAACCTACTTCGCCAAAAAGAAACATGTTCGAATCACGAATACGACAGACGGCGTAAGGCAAACAATGTGAAGAAAAAGGATTCCACCAGCAGGAAATTTGGCCCCCAGAGATTGGCCTCCCTGCAGAGCCATCGTCCGGCCAGCGAAAACGATGCCCGCCAACCCCATCAGACTGATAGAAGGAAGGTAAGCCAATCGCAAAACAAAAACAAGAAAACAGCCAATCGCATAGAAAAAACCGCCAGACTTTTCATCGGCGACTGAAGCCTCAAAACCAAACAAGAACTGAAACCCGACGTCCAAGCCCGTTAGTGCAAAAAGCAATCCAAATAGCGTGAGATTGATAGCAAGCAAAGCAATTGAAACCGTCAATCCGGTCGTTATCGATTGCTGCGGCGTGGACGCACTGACCAAATACTGAGGCGCAGTCTGAACCTTCTCGTGTTGCACCGGCATCGAGCACTTTGGAGGAATATTAGCTGGTTTCATGAGAGTCAACGCCCGTCATTTCTTGCCGACACGCCTAAACGTCGCAGGCACCACTCGCGATTACCAGACGGTCTAGTCATTCTTCAACTTGCATAGAGCAACGCCAAGTAAGTTGGCGGTCTCACTATACCTGACAACGGACAAACATACAAAAATTCAACTTTTGAAATCTCTTTTGGTTTGAACTGATTGGTCCAAATCGACTTAAAGCTTTCCCCTGTAAACACCTGGCCTTATCCCAACAACGCAAAAACTGAAGCTTTACGCTTGACAAGCCTACAACTGTAGGCACAATGCCTACAGCCGTCGTCAAGCGAAACTTACCGAACCGAATCTTACCCCGGGAAACCAATGGGAAAAAGAAAAACCAAACCGCTTTCTTCCACACAAGAAGAAATCATGAACATTGTTTGGGACCGAGGAGAGGTAACTGTCAACGATGTCTTGCAAGTCATCTCTAAACGCCGAACGACTTCTCGAACGACGATTCAAACTTTGCTGGTCAGAATGAAAGAGAAGGGCTGGGTGAAAACGCGTTCAGTTGGCCAAGCGTTTGTTTATAGCGCAGCCCGCGAGCGTTCTGTTTCCTTGGGACACAAAGCTCGGGATCTTCTCAACAGCTGTTTCGAGGGGTCAGCAACGAAACTAATGAATGCTTTGCTGGAAGAGAAGTCGCTATCAAAAAGTGAAGCCCAGGAACTTCGTGACCTGATCGCGGAGGCCGAAACGAAATCTGCAGGCAAACGGAAGTCCAAAAAAACGAAGTCTTCTCGAAACAAAAAGAAGTCCTAGAATGTTTTCAACATCGCTCTACCCGCTTGTGTTGCACACGCTTGTTTTTTCAACCTGTGCATTTGCGTTGGCTGCTGCTCTTGTTTGGTATTTTCGCAAATCAGCTCCAACGGTGTTCTTGTGCTGTTTTGGTGGGATTGTGATTGCTGGATTGATACCTGTGGTTGGTTTGTTGGGCAGTTCCATTCTTGCGCCGCAGGTTCGCGTTGCCTTGCCCGACCAATTCAATATGGCGGTACAGGTAGACGCGACATCCAACAACACAAGTACCAACTCAATTGAGTCCGATGAAGCTTTTTCGGATGAGCTCAAGCCAGAATCATTGCCTGCAGACACGAGTTCAGGTTCATCCAACCCAAGAAAACCGACTGCTCAGACCGACCTTGTCTCGCAATCCTACGATGGGGCAATTCGTGTCGCGATTTGGACTTGGATGATCGTTTCCATCATGATGATCATGCGATTCGCGTTTGCTTTAATTTCGGCATACAGACTCGTTACCGGTAGCCAACCAGTCAAACTAAGCGAAACGGATCTGTCTCCCAACACGGTTGCGCGACTGAGAGAAAGCAAAATTGGCCTACGAATGAGTGAAAACATGTCTTCACCCGTTGCGGCTCAATGGCCCCATCGAGCAATCATCGTGTCCAGCACTTTCCTGTTTGAAAACTCTCCCAAGACGGCGGCTCGTGTTATCGAACACGAGTGCGCCCACATTTTGCGGCACGACCAATTGACGTTGTTCGCAGAATCATTTTTGTCATGTTTCTACTGGTTCCATCCGTTGTTTCATTTTCTTCGTGTTCGTCTTCACCAGTCTCGTGAAGACATTTGCGATAACTGGGTGCTGACGAAATTCAAACCCACTGACTACTGCCGGGATCTTGTTTCACTTGACCAACGATCGGCACAAGAGGCGCAACTGCTGCCGGGATTTGTCAACCGCCGAAACATTTCACGGCGAGTTAGATCCATGCTCAATCCCAGCCGTCAAATGGCGACGCATTCGCCTAGAACGCTGAAATGGTTGCTGAGCGTTGTTTCGATAGGCATGATCGGAATCGCGACATTGACGACTTTTGTTGTTCAAGACTCCGGTAAAGAGTCGACGCCTGATTACAACTCTCCAGAATTCATGAAGAAACTCGAATTGGCGATGCAAAATTTTAAAGTGCCCAAAACACTTTCTGCTACCGTCACGGATGCCGCTACCGGCACGCCCATCGAAAGCGCAACGGTGCAACTGATCGAGGCGCGCTACACGTTTTCCGAACAACGAGTGATTGCAACGGTGCAAACTGAAATGGACGGTCGGTTTGTTTTCCGTGATCTCGACAAACTGCCTGGATATCCACACGTCAATTTGGTTGTTGCGATTTCTCACAAAGGGCATGGCAGCAAGGTTATCGGAATAAACAGTTCCGTCAATTTTTTGCTGACGCCAGAGGACTGGAAGATCAAACTTCCAGGATCGGCCGTGTTAAGCGGTAAAGTTGTCCAGCCGGATGGAACACCCGTCGAGGGTGCTTGGGTGTACCAGCCAATGTTTCTGGCAAACCATTTGGAGAATGTTCTCTCTGCGCAAACGAATGCCGAAGGAGCATTTAAAATAAGTGACCATTTCAAATACAAAATTCCTCCAGCTCGAATTTTAGGTGGCGGAGTCAGTGAGCGATCCACTGGGACGGGAATGATGGTTTGGCATCCTGAGTTTGGACGCAAACGGTTTGTGGTAACCGAAATCCCGGGCGACGTAACGGTTACGATCAGAAAAGGATTTGCTGTCACTGGCCGCGTAGTTGATAAATCAACCGGCAAACCATTGGCAGGCATTACTGTTTCTGCATCAGGTCATAGTCATCGCTCCCATGAAAATGCAACGACGAATGCGGCAGGCGTTTACTCGATGGTATTGATGCCAGATTCCGATAAAACGCCTGTCTATGGAAACGGAATTCGATCGGGCTTCAATATCTGGCCTCGACATTCGAAACTGGGATGCCCTGCGACAACGGTTACAGCTGTTCCGGGAAAATCCGAAACCCTTCCGGATTTCGAGCTGGATACTTTGGTTTCTGTTCATGGCAAAGTGATTGATGACAGAACTGACAAACCACTTGTATCCGATGGAAAATACTCGATCCACTGGTACGGCGATGCGCGTCCCAACACAACATCCGAATGTAAATCTACGCCAATTAAACCCGATGGTACGTTTGAAATGAAAATCGTTCCCGGAACGGTAACTCCTTACATCGGGTGTGCAGTAATGAAGGACGTGGATATCGGCAAATATAAAAACGGGATCAAGATCGAACGTGGGAAACAAGTTGATCTTGAGTTTAGGGTTCGCATGGAAAAAGAGTGACGACAGTTGGTTGAATCGGTATCATTGTGAAGACAAGCGAGCGCCGAATCCATTTTTCTTGGAAAACTTCTAATTGATGCGAGTCAGCCTAAAATCTTTCCTACTTTTTGTCCTGTTGCTAAGTGTACTGATTGGCTCGTTAAACTGGCATCATCAGTTGCGCCGAGTGCGCGAAGTCAAACTCATCAAGCGACATGACCAATCGAATACAAGTGACACATTTTTTAAGGCGTCTCGAAATCCAGAATTGATCGCAGCAACCGTCGCGGCAGAAGAAAAACAGCGTCCAGAGAATGCTCCGTCTTTTTTCATTAACAAGTTTCTCAATAGTTTTGAAACGCAGATCGCGAAGAAAGCAAAACCATATGAAGGCCGATCTTTCTTCCTTTACACCACTCGGCTATGCCGAATTTTGCGAGACAATTTCGAACAGGAGCAATATCGCGATGAACTTGTACAAAAAATAGAGCCGTACCTGAATGATGAAACGCATTTAGAACCTTTAAGCTGGATCATCTATTTACTGACGTTTGTTGATGAGCAAGCGGGATTCGACTACGGAGTTAAGCGATTTTTGAATCCAACCAAACCTGATTCAAGCCGCGGTCGACGATTCCTTCTTTCCCGTGTCGGTAACTCCCCCAAGAAATGGCTTGTCCAGCAAGACGATCTACTCAGCGTTCTACGCAAAACTGATCCATCGTCGAAAATGGGAATCTATGCGTCCGAATTATTGGCTAAAGTTGGTCAGACAGGGCGTTTTTTTGAATTTTATCGGTCCAAGTTCAATGAGAACAGAAACAAGAAAAAGGACGCTTTTGGGTTTGGCCCCAATGACTATACGGCATTTCAGCTTCTAAAATATCGCCCCGATGATCGAACGATGGAACTACTGCTATCTGGATTTGATCCTTCTTGGGGATCGGAAGTCTTCGATCGAATGTTCGATGTGGCAACTAAAAACCAACCAATGTTTCAACGCTGGCATTCAAAACTGGAATCCGCTTTCGCTGATGCAGCCCTAACCGAAAATGACCCACTCTATAGATCTTTCTATTCCAAACGGCTTTGCCGGCAGGGCAGTGATAACTCGATCGCCTTCATGCGGTCGCTGCTGGGCGGCCCGTTTGAAGTTGAAGCGATTGAAGGTCTGGCTCGCGAGGAAACTCTGCCCGATGGTTTCGCTTGCAAGACATCAAAACGGCAGCAAGCATTGGACTATGTCGCAATTGCATTGAAATCAAATCCAGAAAACAATCCCGATGATCTGGCTCGCCGATTGAAGCTGCTCGTCACGCTGGCTAACATTTTCTCGAATTCAAAAAACGAACGCGTCTACCAATTGTTGGATCGAGAGTCGCAGCTTCAAACGGAATACCAGTCGATGTCCCAATTACTCTACAGCAAAGAGACTTTAGGGTTCGATGTCCCAACCGGAGCATGGGGTGACCTGCCGCGAGCAGCACACACGGATCATGCCAGCAGAATTGAACAACACTGGAGTTCAAAAAGGCACTCCAAAGTTTCGGCTTTGAATTTTTTGCAGCAACGGATTGGCAAGGTTGCTTCCAATCCAGACGAAGTCATCACAGATGAGATTTTCGAAAACACTAACAGACCTCATGGATTTCTTGTCTCTGCTATCGCCCAATCTGAAGATGCAACTTTGATCGGCGACAGCGTCGGAGCGCTACACTATGCTGACGGACTAATCTTCAAGCTCACCCAGACCGCACAATCGAAATTCAAAATCCGAGCTTTTGAGAAAACGGACTATGACTATTTTAAATTCGTCGTAGACCAGTGGTGGTTTGAGATACCGGTCGATTCGATGCATGACGAACTCTCAGTCGGTTGGCTTGCGGATGTCTTGAACACAATCCAAACGCGTCTAGGGCGAGACGAGGAAAGATTCCACATCTTTTATACTGGCGTCGCAGACTATCGATTGGCATTGTTTGCGACGCAAGAAATTGCAGATGAGCTAGAGAAGCAATTTCAATTGGTTCGTTGTCTCGAGCGTTAAATCCGATTTGGATTCAACGATTCTCCAAAGACTTTGGAAATTTGAAAATTGTGTACTCTAAGTCGTGTAGTAGCGTTCAGTCGTGCTGGTGTTACCCAGGTTACCCGACTAAAGCATGCCAACAAAAAAAGCCTTCTGATCAACAGAAGGCTTTTCGTGGTTTGGTTTGCCAGGTTGTGAAACCCGGAAAGACTATACGTCGATTTCTTCTTTATCTGGGCTGACAACGCGGCCCATGTAATAACCGCAAGTCGGGCAAACGACGTGCGTTGGCGTCGTTTTGCTGCATTTTGGGCAAAGCGTAAGCGGTTTTGGCTTGATGCCGTCGTTCGCACGACGCTTACCAGAACGCGAGTTGGAATGTTTTCTTTTTGGAACGGCCATGAATCTACCTGAAAACCGGGTCTCTTTAAAATTTGTAATCACGGATTCTATCGTCGGTTACTCGATCCCTCAACGGCTGATTTCCACTTTTTTACCGATAAACCGAGGGATTATGGGCAGAGAGCGCTCAATTTGGCCCCGCCTGCGATTCGGATCGGCAAGCAGAACGTGCGAAAGACGGACTTCAACGTTGGGAATCGGTATCGCAAGTAGTAGATCTTCCGTGTCTTTGTTGTCCAGTCGCAGGTTCTAACAAAGCGATTGCGAGGCAGAATTGCTCTGCTCCCAGCGATCCAAGCCCACAGTGAAGCGAGGCCCCACTTCCCACTTCCCACTTCCCACTTCCCACTTCCCACTTCCCACTGCCCACTTCCTCTCACTGACCACTGACCACTGACTAATCCCGCCTCGAAACGCAGCACCGCAAGCAACGCAAACCACTCATTCAACCAACTTCGAGACTCTGCTGATAAAATTTGAGGATTAACCAAAGTTTGCGGGTTAGCCCGCCGATAACCTCTATTGTCGGTTCTTTGAAGCTTCGATGCGCGAAGTGTGCAGAGGGATTTCAAAGGACAGAACCGGGGGGTTCGATGGCAAACCGACAGTTTTGCCAAAACGTATTCGTGGCTTGCTGCGAGCCACGAAGCGTTTTTTTTT
>JBGCDK010000139.1:0-13514 GCA_045105295.1 Mariniblastus sp. | reverse complement strand
ATCCTTTTGGATGTTTGTTCGGGCCTGTGGGCCAGCTGTTGGCTGCACTTTACCCGGGCGGAGTGTTGCACCATCACGACTAATCTGGAGATCAGGTCAAGGTTTTCTCAGGGAAGCCGCGAAACATCTCGGGGCTTTGTTATCGCGAGAACGGAAACATCTTGGTTGCGGCTGGTCAATCAGGAAACATTATCATGGAGGTGAATGCGGCGGGGAAAGAGGTCAAAAAGATGGTCATTCCAGGTTCGCCAACGTCGGTTGAAATTGGATTGAACGGCAACCTTATCACTGCGTTGTACGGTGAAAGTAAAATTGCAGAGATCGACGCGGCTGGCAAAATTGTCAAGACAATCAAAGTTGAAAAGGCGCCTTATCATGCTTCCCAATTGGAGTCAGGGAACTATCTGGTAACCTACGCAAGTGAAGGCAAGATGATCGAGTACGATCCCTCGGGCAAAGAAGTTTGGAGGCACAAGTGCGAAAACTATTCGTATCATGCTCAAGAACTTGAGGACGGAACGATTTCCTACGCGGATTCATCCGGTTTGGTACGAGTCGATCGAACGGGGAAAAAGAAAGTGACAAAGCCAATGAAGAAAATCGGCACGGTCAACTATTCCTATTCGTATTAGCTTTCCGCAGCGGGCATGCCCCGAGGAATCCCATATTGCCACCGAGTCATGGCCCTAGCGAAGTGCTCCGAAGGAGTAACATCCGTCAGCCTTGGGTTCAGCGAAGCGACACTCACGGTACCTGTTCCGCAATGCTGCGAAGCGATCGGTCGTTCCGTCAACAAAAGGTGTTCATGCCTAAGGCGGTGATGGATTTTTTGCTGCGACCCTTCTAGGGTCGGAATTCTCGGGCTTGACCCGGCGGTGTCGCTTCGCTCAACCGCCGGCTAATGTCTGTAACTCCTTCGGAGTATGGTCGACGCATAGCGTACGCTCTACGTCAGAAGAGGTGCAAGTTTTGAGTTCGCTTTCGTTTTGAGTTCGTTTTCGTTTTGAGTTCGCTTACGTTTTGAGTTCAGTTACGTTTTGAGTTCGTTCATGTTTTGAGTTCGCTTACGTTTGGAGTTCGCTTACGTTCGGCGTTTGCTCGACGTTTCTATTTCGCTTACTCTTTTTAGTTCACTTACATTCTGAGTTCACTTGCGTACTGAGTTCGCTTACGTTGTTAGTTCGCCTACGTTCTTCGTTCGCTTACGTTCGAAGTTAGATCATCGCTTGACGTTTGGTCGCCTATTGCAAGCGGAAGCCCAGCCAATCTCCCTACATCCCGTTCTTCTGGACCTTAATCAACCACACGGTCACGGCCAACAATAGAAAGCTCGTCTTTAAACTGCTCTAACAAAAGAACGATAAAACCATCATTTAGCGCCAAGCATTAACTGCCACCAACCGACATCGATCCAACGTTCGAACTTTTTGCCGACCTCTTTGTTCTCGCCAACTTTTTCGAATCCCAAACGCTCGTGAAGTCGAATACTCTTGTCGTTTGGCAGAGCAATGCCACCGATGACTGAGTGAATGCCTTGGGCTTTCAAAGTATCAATTAGAAATTCGTATAGCTGCGTCCCAACTCCACTTCCGTGATTCTGATGGCAAACATAGACGGCGCTCTCCACGGTAAACCGATAGGCGGCTCGTGTTCGCCAAGTCGTGGCATACGCGTATCCGACCACGACTCCCTCAGTTTCGAATACGATCCAGGGATAGCCAAGCGTAGCAACCTTGTTCATTCGAACTAAAATCTCTGCCGCGTCTATCGTTTCTTCTTCAAACGTAATCACGGTATCAGTGATGTAATAGTTGTAGATCTCTGCAATACGCTGGGCATCAGTTGGTTGGGCAAGACGGATCATGATCGGATTTGCAAATTGGATCGTGCGAGTAACAAAAAAACCGCTCGATCGTTTAACAATCGAACAGCTTGATTGTGGCGTTTGGTGAACTAGTTGCCAAGTTGCCCAGCGAGTTCTTCCGCGTCGTAGATGTAGCGTATCGCATCTCGAATGACGTTCGAATGAACACTAGCCGAGCGGGGCTTGCCGATCGCTATACAAATAGTCGGCAGTCAACGACTGAATGTTGCCGTCGAAAATTAATCCGACCAATTCCATGTTCTTGTTAATCACGGTTCTGCCTGAGTTTCCACCAATGATGTCCGCCGTACAAACAAAATTGACTGGCGTTGACTGGCTGATCTTGCCTGCGTCACGAGCCTTGTACCAACTCTCTGGAAAGTCGAAAAAATTTTGACCTTTGTGCGTCGCTTCGTGATTGAATGCGGCGTCGATGTCGGTCATCGCAGGAATGTATGTTCCTTTTTCCTGATAACCAACCACAGGCCC
Source organism: Mariniblastus sp. (assembly GCA_045105295.1). GTDB lineage: Bacteria > Planctomycetota > Planctomycetia > Pirellulales > Pirellulaceae > Mariniblastus. The sequence continues at coordinate 11,161 of JBGCDK010000139.1, read as the reverse complement.
AAATGACAGACGCAAGCTGAAAGTCCCATCAGGGTAAGTCGATGTCCCTTGCGTTGCAAACGTCGCTTTCGCAATCTGAGCATAGGCTTGGCGTTCAATTTCTGCCAATTCATCGGACTCCAAAGACTCAACCCGAACTTGAGCGTCAACCAAAGAAGCCAGCTTGATCATAGGATCGTCTGAAGATTCGATAGCAGCCATTCCTCCGCCTGTGAGCAATTTTCGAGACGCAGGATCGTCAACTTTGGTTCCACTGACAAGTTTTTCCGGTCGGTCGATCGGGTTTTTTCCAGCTAAAATTTGATGAACCAATTCATCGTCGCCGTCGATCCTCCGACGTTGAATTGCACGGATGATTTCATCACATGCTCGGACCATTCGGCGGTTGGAGTGAATCTGTGTTTTTCTTTGAGGTGTTTGACTGGGAGGTCATTGAACAACCACATGCCTTCGTCAGCGTGCCAGGAGTTGCAAGCGAGCGCGAAGGCGAACTCGATTGCCATTCCGGCTAGAGAGATCGACTTTTTCATAGTTCTGAATTTCGCAAAGATGTTTGGGTTTTTAACTCAATTGATGGAGTCGGGGTTTTAACTTTGCGTTTTCAAAGCCGCAAGGATGTGGCGGTGTAGGGCGGGAAATGTCACAGGGTGAAACGGTGTTCGAGAGGCCAAGATTTCGTGAGGCAACACTCGAGGTAGAGTAGCCACGTTAACCGCAAGCACTTACGTAGGATGGACATTCCTGTCCGTCAGTTTTTGGTAGACAAGAATAATTCTCGTTGCATTATTTTTCGGAGCTGGACAAGAATGCGCAGCCTACAGTAAGGAGTCGGACAAGAATGTTCAACCTACAGTTAATTGCGGAAAGGATTGGCAAAAAAAAATACTGCAAGAAGTCGAACAAGAATGTCCAACCTTCAGTTAGGGGGCGGAAAGGAATGGAAATCTACACTAAGAAATCGGACAGGAACGTCCAATCTACTTTTTGTTTTTTCTGTCGATCAACTTTGATTGGTCAGCTGTGCCGTGACGCCGCGGCTTGGAATAATCAATCGCTTAATCGAATTGCGATTTGCTTCGAAGGATGTGGTGGTAATGTTGTGCGAATCGGTGAGCTTCGTCGCGTACGTACTGAAGCAGGCGAAGTGAAAACGCGTGGCGGCTGAGGATGATCGGTTCCGACTCGCCCGGGCGATAAATCTCTTCGTTCTTTTTGGCAAGCGAAAGCAAGATTGGTGGGTCAATTCCGAGGGCTTCGAACGCGGCCACTGCGCTGCTCAGTTGTCCTTTGCCACCATCGATGAGAAGGATATCCGGAAACACGTCTTGCTCATCGTACAAACGTTGGAAGCGACGCGAGACAACTTCGTGGATGCTTCGATAGTCATCGATCCCTTTGACGTTTTTAATTTTGAATCGTCGGTAACCAGGTTTGAAGGGCATGCCATCAATGAACTTCACAAGGCTGGCAACGGTATCGCCTCCGCCGAGATGTGCGATGTCAACGCCTTCGATGGTTCGGGGCGTTTCTTTCAATTTGAGAACTTGCCGTAGTCCATTCAAACCCTTTTTCGGATCAATGTGAAAGACCTCGGGCTGTTCGTGTGTGTCTAGCTCACCGCGACGGTCAAGCGACTCCAGCATCTCGATTTCATCACGCAGCCGTGCAGCTTCTTCGAAATTCATATCCTTGGAAGCAGCAAACATCTCGTCTCGCATTTGCTTGATGAGTTTTTTCTTGTTTCCCGCCATGAACATCTGTAGTCGTTTGATGTCCTTGCGATAATCTTTCTTCGAGATTCGCATGTTGCAGGGGGCAGTGCACTGTTTGATACTTGCAAGCAAACACGGGCGAAACCATTTCCACCGATCGTCGTCAGCATCGATGTCGAGCGAGCAAGTTCGAAACTTGAAGATTCGTTGGAGCACCTGAACGGCGCCACGCAACGATCCAGCGCTGGGAAAGGGACCGTAAAGTTTTACGCCGGAAGTTTCTGGTTCGCGGGTTATTTCGACACGAGGGAAATCTTCATAGGTTGAGATCTGAAGGTAAGGAAAGGATTTGTCGTCTTTTAAGATCTTGTTATGTTGTGGCTGGATGTCTTTGATCAAGCGAGATTCGACCAGCAAAGCGTCGACTTCACTTTCGCAATCCATGTAATCGATGTCGGCAATCTCGGTGATCCAATTGGCCGTTCGAGAATCCTCCGCAGCCGCCTTTAGAAAATAGCTGCCAGCGCGTGAGCGTAGATTGGTTGCTTTTCCGACATAGATCACGACACCGCTGATGTTCTTCATCAAGTAAACGCCAGGCGACGTTGGAAATGTTCTTACTTTTTTTGCCGCGTTTTCGAACGGAGTCAGATTCTCATCGGGTTGTGGCGGTGATTCAGGCGCCGTGTTTTCTTCGGCGTTTTCGTCAGGGGCGTCTTCGATATCGGGTTTGTTTTCATCCATGGTGTGAGTATATCCGTTTTAGGGCAAAACAAATAACCACCATTGGTCGTATTGACTCAGGAGAGGGGCAAGGCGAATGGAAATTGATCTCAGGCTGTTGTTCTGCCACATTAAATCAGTGTTAGAATATCGGCGAAAGTTCAGCGTCGAAAATTGCGAGGCGGGCATTTTTAAAACAATCAAAGAGTTCTTTACGATCTCGCCAAAACTTCCGACCGACGTCAGAAAGTTTCAAATCAAACATTTGTTCTTGATGATGCTTTCATTCAGTCTGGGATTTGCTGTGTACTCAGCATTTCCAGGTCTTGGGTCCGGTTTTGTATTGGCTACGACAGCGTTCTGGGCAGGGTTCGGGTTCTTGATCGTTTCAGACACCATCGACCACGGCCCGATTGACGACCGAGGCATTGTTGCTCAAGCCTTCAACATTGTTGGAATTTTGATGGTCGCGGTCTCGGTGATCACGATAGTCGCTTTGGCTGTATTGTTTATCCTCTTCGTCACGATGACGATGATGGGAATAACGTTGGATTAGGCGCCTGAATGTGAACCTTCAGTCACGAGTTCCAATTTTCCAATGCGAAGTCAGGAAGCTTGCGAGATAGATGCAGGCTTTTCAATGACTTAACTTCGCTTATCATAGGCGAATCATCTCCATCCACTCTCAGTTACTTATTCGGAGTCGTTCATGCGTTCGTCCCTGTTTTTTGCTTTGTCGATAGCGATTCTTTTCGTCAGTATCAATTCCGTGTCTGCTCAACTGGCGACGGGATGGAAAGCTCACGATTTGCAACGCCCACAGGCAAAGTTGGTCACGCCGGCCGACAAAGTCGGGGGTGCACCGAGCGACGCAATCGTTTTGTTTAGCGAAGGTGGTGATCTTTCTAAGTGGCGTGCTGCAAGTGGCGGCGAAGCGAAATGGAAAATCGTAGACGGTGCAATGGAGTCGGTTCCAAGAAGCGGATTCATAGTGTCCAAAGAAGAATTTGGCGATTGCCAAGTCCACGTGGAGTTTGCTTCACCCAAAACGGTAAAGGGAAACGGACAAGGGCGTGGGAACAGCGGCGTGTTCTTGATGGGCGAATTTGAAGTCCAAGTCCTTGATAGTTTCGAAAATAAAACCTATGTAGACGGTAGCGCGGGTTCTATTTACGGGCAACATCCACCATTGGTCAACGCGAGTCGGGGGCCAGGAGAATGGCAGTCTTACGATATCATTTTTCGCCGGCCCAGATTTAATGAAGCTGGCGAGTTAACGTCGGCGGCGCGAATTACTGTGCTTCACAATGGCGTGCTGATTCAAAACAACAGCGAAGCTTTCGGCCCGACAAATTGGATTCGGCACAAAGAATACAAAACGATGTTGCGCAAGGGGAAAGCCCGAACAAAGGGGCCGTTAAGCTTTCAAGACCATGGAAACCCCGTTCGATATCGCAACGTTTGGGTGCGGCCGTTGATTGAGAATCCGCCTCAACCGAAAACTGCCTATGATCCAACTACGATCGAATTAGACATTGAGTCAGCTAAAAAACTAGTTGGCAAATACGGTAATCGAAGGGTTGAATTGGTTGATGGAAAATTGATCTACGTGTTTAACAGTATTCGATTGGACATGGTCGCCAAATCAAAGACAGAGTTTAGCTTTTCAAAGACCGCGGGCTGGGCAAAATTTGAGATCGATGATTCAGGTGAAGCCATCAGTATGGAATCAAGTCTGGACGCGGCTGGCAAACAGAAAGCCGATCGCGAAAAGTAGACTCGTCGAGCGGAGGCCGTTGCGTCTGTTTTCCAAACGATGTTTATAGAGGGTGCCAACAACCATTTCGGTTCCATGCGGTCGCAATTGGACTACTGGTTGATTTTTGAGTCATCGGTTTTCGAATCTTTGGGTGTTGGCTGAGGCTCGGGCTGACCGCCTTCGATCAAGTACCATGGTTTTTGGCCGGTGTACTCTATCGCAGGAATGCCAAATAGCTTTCGCAACGCATCGTGGGCGGCTCCGTGATAGATCGTAGAATGAGTCTCTTCGTCTCGGCGGTCGACGTATTGCCAATCTAGGCCAGCCGGTTTGTTGTCTTGGATGGATTGCATCAACATGTCCAACCCACTTTGCATCGTGCCGCCTTCGTTCGCCATGGTGAGGTAAAGCTTTCTTGATTTGCCGTCATGTTTAGCGATGAGTGCCGCTGATTCTTTTGCGAGCGCGCGATCGTCCCACCAAAGACTTGGGCTGACCGAAATGTAGTCGGAGAACATGTTCGGGCGTCGCATGAAGACTTCTGCGATAAAGAGACCGGCGAGTGATTCCCCCAAGACGCCTCGACGTTCTGTCGTTCGGTATCGTTTTTCAACCAATGGAATGACTTCTTCTGAGATGTAGTCCATGAATTGCTCGGATTTTCCACCCCGAGCCGGGACACGGATGTAGCGACTGTCTTTGGGTTTTGACGTCAATTCGTCAATTCGATTTTGGGTCTTGATTCCGACGACGATCATCGAGTGAAAGTGTCCGTTGATCGACGCCAATTGTGACAGCCCGCTGATGTGTTGAAAATCTTGTTCCGCCCCACCGTCGATCACATACAACACGTGGAATTGTTTAGTTGAATCTCTATCAGAGTAAGAAGGCGGTAACCAAATGTTTAACTCACGTTCTCCAGACATGATTTTGGATTGAATCTTTAGAGTAGTACCGATCGAGATCGGCGATTCACTCGTGACGCTAACAAAATCTCGGACCGGTTTAGTTGATTCTGCCTGAGTCGCCTTCGATTTTTCAACGGCTTGTGAAAAAACATTCGCGGTTGATAGAGCGACTAGTAAAAAAATGAGACGGACTAGCATTTTCAGGGCTTTCGGTTCAAACTCGTTTTGTTGGTTAATTGCTTCGGCATCATATCTCAAGGATTCGTTTAAGCCAAAGTTGACCGCAGGAATTTTGGTCATTCAATATTCAAAATCGACGGCTTGGACGTAAATCACTTTTTCGATTTTCAATGCTGCGGATCCATTCGCAGAAAAACTGCGGTTTCGTTTTGTCTTAAGGGATCTCTTCTACGGCAGTCAAATTTTTTGAAGCAATTGCTAGTTCGTAAGATTGGACAGGCACTTTAACCGAGTCTGTTTTCTTCGACTATCAGCAACATTGGTTTAGGAGTCGCGAGGGCACGTAGGCCAGCAAGATCAAGATATGCGTAGCGCCCGGTAGCAAGAGCGGAGCCGGATCAACTAAATGCACTTTGGATTCTCCGCAGCTGGCAACGGGCAGCGAAAGTGAGTTGAAAGAGATGCAGGCGGTCGCGTGAGCTATCGTTCGCCGCGAAGGTCCAAATCGTAGTGGGTATGAGTCCGGACGTACCAGTCTCGCCATCGGGAGGAATCGTATCCAAGATTCTGTTGTTTCGTAATTGCTTCCAACGCATTGAGGACGGTGTCGTTTTGGACTTTTCCAATTTTCGGTTGATCGCCGCCCATGGTCATTCCGCCAAGTTGTCCGTTGCCGAACGAAAAATTCATGCGTCCAGGATCTCCTTTAGATTTGACATGAGTGGTTATCAGCGCGTCGGCCAATTGCAAAATGACTTTCTCAGATCCCAATCTTCCTAGCGCGGTACCGGCTCGCTTGATTACAGAATTATTTGAGCTTTTCAAATACATCGAAGCCATTCGGATGGCGGCTTGGTCTTGTGAATAGTGTGGCTGTGCAAGCATGACCAATGCTCGATCGCGATTGTCTTCACTTGGATCCATCACGGCCATGTCGACCAGCGCGTTGACTGCTGTTGGCGTCTGGACATTGCCAATCGCATCGATGTACCAACGGCGGAGCCATGCTTCTGACTCATCCTGCCACTCTTCAAATACAACGCGAACTCCGATTGGATCACAGATTTTTTGCAGCTCGTTCTGAAGCTGAATTTTATAGTTGGCGGCGTCTTTTTTTCGAAGTTTCTTTTCCCAAGTCCGAAACTCGCCCCGCTTTACTCCAATGCTGGATCTGATGTTCTTGTCAGTCTCGTTTGCCCTGTGCTGGACGCGAGAAATCCAACTGGTTTTGTCTTTAAGATATCCGATCGATTCGTGAAAGTGTTTGGTGGGAACCCAGCGTTTGGTTCCGTTGGGTTCCTCAATTTGTGAATAGCCTAGTTTCTTTTTGACCAAACTGTCGTTGGGGTCCATCGCCATGATGCGTTCACGGTGAAATACAATTTGATCTTTGAAAAGACTAGAACCACGCGGTTGGTCGGAACACCACTCAACCATTGCGCGATGACTTTCTACTGTGTCGTCCAATTGAGAGATTCGCTTGTTGTAAGCCAGTCCCGTTGCGTCGACGACCTTGGGTGCGCCTTTGATCAATTTTGCTTTGTCGAGTTTCAAAACGCTGCCGTCTAAAGTTTTGAAAACGATAAACTTGCGTCCACTGTCATCCGTGCCTGAACTGATCAACGAACCCTTAAGTGTCGCTCCCGTTCGTAGCGTCAGCGAATCTCGAATCTTCAAAGACTCTACGTCGAATTTTTCTTGCGCTTGAGCGATCGACGACCAGCCGGCGGATAAGCAGAAAACTGCAATCAAAGAAATCCCGGCAAGCGATGGGAAAAGTGATGGGGAGAGCGATTTAAAAAGCGACGGAACAGTCGATCTCGAAATGTTGGTGACTTTTTGAGCCGAAGCAAGTTTAATCATTGGGGGCTTAATCATCGTTTGGCCTTAATTGATTTCGGTCATTGAGTCAGCAAACTTTCGACTGTCGTATTGGGATAATCGTCGTTGCTTCGCAGCTGCAGTACTATTTTGGGTTGAGTTTCGATTGTAGCCAATACAAATCGCTGTAGTTTGCGAGACTTCTTGGGTATTATTGAGGAAAAGAACAAAGGGTCAATCGAAGATTCGTTTTACTGTTATAGGACACTTGAGTCGGCATGGCGAAAATCACTCAATCTCAAATGGCCAAATTGTTTCATCGTTTGGGCACCAGCTACTCGGCGGGAATTGATCTTCGGTCTGCCTATCAACGTGAAACGGAAACCGGCAGCCCGGCCTATCGTATCAAAGCAAAAAAGGTTGCAGCGGGTGTCGGGAAAGGGATGGAGCTCGCTGACGCAATGGCGAGCACGGACGGCTATTTCCCTGATCTTGCAATTTCAGTCGTCAAAGCAGGTGAGCGCGGCGGCCGTTTGGAAGAATCATTTGGCCGGCTGAGTAAGCACTACGGCGATCTTGTCAGTTTTCGCAATAAATTTCTTTCCGCAATCGCATGGCCCGCGTTTGAGTTGGTCGCCGCGTTTTTTATCGTCGGCGGCTTGATGGCGATTTGCGATTGGATTTTCGATTCGATGGGAATGGAAAAACTCAATTGGCTTTGGATGGGGTCAACCGTCGGCAATGTGATCGCGTACTTTGTGTTGGTGATTTTATTTTTCACTGGACTCGCTGTCTTGATCGTGGGAACGGCACGCGGTTGGTTCGGAACGCTGCCGATGCGAATTGCGATGAAGATTCCATTGATTGGAAAAACGATCGAGTGCATGGCATTGTCAAGGTTTGCTTGGACATTGTCGGTCGCTGAAAATGCTGGGATGAACCCGGTCGAGACAGCGCAGTTGGCTTTAAGAGCGACGGAGAATTTTTACTACAAACGGCTTGAGCCCCAAGTCTGTCGGGCTTTGCAGGGCGGCCAGCAGTTCTACAAAACGTTTAAGGCAACGGAGGCTTTCCCGGAAGACATTTTGATCTACATCGACAACGGAGAAACTGCGGGCGAGCTTGCAGAGTCGATGGACCGGGCTTCGCAAGAGTTGCAGGAACGGGCCGAGTCCAATTTGAAAGTGTTGGGGACGATCGGTTTTGCGGCGATGATTACGATTGTCGGTCTCGTGGTGCTGATCATCTGCGTCTTTGCGATGCAGCAGTACATCAACATGATTAACAGCATCGGCGATTTTCGCTAAAGCAGTACTCGGTCACTTTAGAGCCAGCTTCGTTCACCGATGACTATTTGTTCTTCGATTTCAATCTAAATTGAATCTGCCGACGTCAAATTTGGAAGCACTGTACTTCCGTTTTTTGTTGTGCTACTCGAGTTCGTCAACCATGCAGCTCACGAGCTCCAGCGTTTCGTTGGCGTCCGAGCCCATGAAATCTGCGTCGGCGTTGAGGCAATAGGATGAACGTTCTTCCATGACCTTTTCCGCCAAGGCATTGAAGTCAGCCGCTAGTTCGTTCCAGTGATCACCTTCGCGAAATCGGAGTTCCGTTACGTCTCTACCGTTGGATAGTTTTTGCATTTCGGTCCGAAGTCGTACGATTGGGCCGGCGACTCGGTTTGTTGATTTGACGACGTCATAAATGAAAACGGGTAACAAAACGATGCTTGCGATAATCGCCGGAGAAAAATAGATGAAGGAATCGTAGAGTAACCCAAGCGAAAATTTGGCTGGATCGCGAAGGACCGTGATGATCGAAACGGCCAGCAAGACCGCAACCATGTAGAAGTACCATCGAAGTACACTTCTCACGATCAGCGTCCCTTGGACTTCTCGGTGGACGAATAGTTTCTTTCTCGGAGAGCTGTTCTGTGGTGTGTTCATTTTTTGGCTCAATTGATTCCAGTGGGGTGGCGGTCCAAATTTATTCCACATCAAAACCATACGTCGTGTATTGCTGGCAGGCGCAGTTTTGACACGAAAAATGGCCGCAAATAAGGGCTATTTGCGACCACGATACTGGTTTGTGTAATACTAGGGTTGTTAACCGTCAGAATCCAACCACGATCGCCATGCCGTAATCAAGATCGTTAGCAACGTTTCCAGCTGGTGGTGTGCTGTCGTAACGGTTGAACGCGAACATGCGAAAGTTAATATTTCGCTCTGCGTCGATAAGGAATTCTAGACCGCCGATTGTGTTCAGACGGTAATCGGAAAAGTCTTCAACGTTTGGAAAGTAATCAACGTTTGCATAGAGCTTCAACGTTTCAGTAAGTTGACGTTCCCAGTCGCCACCGAATTGCAATTCAGGGTTCCACTCGTCGACGATGCCACCGACTTCACGAGACGCACCAGCACCCAAGCGAAGTTTGAGAAAACGATCGTCGAATTTGAAAACTTCGAAACCGAGACCACCGTGCAATGCGATTCGATAGTCAAACGCTTTGAATTCGTCCCACTCGTATCCCGCTTGATAGTAAAGGCTCCAGCGGGGGTTGCTCAGTTTTCTCTCTTGTCGTCCCTGTCCAAAGAATCGGTTGGTGATGGTGGCAATGTCGTTTGTGCTGTAAAAGTAAGACGCGAGTAGAGTCGTCGTAGCGAAATCGGTTTCGCGTGCGAGATTCAAAGTCGAGTTGATGTCAACAGTTTGGCTGTTTCCAGTTTTTCCATTGAGACCAGCTGCGAAAGAGCCGGTCCAGGGATTCTCGACGACGTCTTCAATTACGCCTTCATCCAAACCGAAATCGAGTTGGGCTTGAGCTGTCGTTGCAATGCAGAAAAGTATTAGGCTGAAGAAAAGGAAAGAAGGTTTCATGGTGACCTCAAGGTACGCATAAGTATTGGTAGGAAACTTTTGGGCCATGAGGATCAAAAGTCTGCGGGAGGATAGAATCACCAAAATGGCGACGCAACACTGATTAAACACCTGTTTGCGTGTAAAATTTACAATCTGTTTGTTGGCAGCCACGGCTGGCCGAGAAAGCCCATGATTTTTGAAATAGCACTAGCAGGTTACGCTTGGTTTGAGTGTCAGCTGCCAAACAACAATTGAAAATAGATGTCACAAGTAAAAACAATAATTGGATTTGCAGGCGCATCGGGAGCTGGAAAGAGTTTGCTTTCCAATCAGCTTCATGATCGCCTGCGAGAGTCTTTCACGCATCGAGATGTAACGATTCTCAATGAAGACTGTTACTACCGTCGTCGTGATGATTTAAGTTTCCAAGAGCGGGAAAAGATTAACTACGATCACCCTGACGCCATTGAGCATGAGCTTTTGATTGAGCATCTCAATTCGTTGAGAGCTGGCGAAGAAATCGAAGTTCCAAAATATGATTACTCCCAGCACAATCGAATGGCCGAGACGACGACTCATTCGCCGTCAACGGTTTTGATTTTAGAGGGGATTTTGATTTTGCATTGTCCCCAAGTGCGGGAGCTGTTGGATCTAAAAGTCTTTGTTGATGTGGCGTTGGATATTTGTTTGTCTCGCCGATTGCGTCGGGACATTGAAGAGCGAGGACGCAGCTTAGATTCGGTTTTGACTCAGTATCATCAGACCGTGCGACCAATGTATTTTGAATATATTGATCCCAGCAAAGATCACGCTGACATTATCGTGCCAAGAGGCGGGGCAAATCTGACGGCGCTCAACGTACTGCAGAACCACCTCGACCGCTTGTTGACGGATTCGAGGAATGAAAGTTAGCGAACTGATGGAGTTTCCTGATGCCCGTCCAGTAGAGTCGCTTGCCTCAACTCCTCAGGAGTATTACGTTGGCTGTTCTTTTGCCTCAGCGATGAAAAGAGAGTGAAGAAAGCAGAAGGTATGCCTAGAATTGAGCCGAATAGGCCTCGAAGGAATTGTTAGAATGCGGGGCGAGGAGATGATGACGCGAGATGATGACGCGTGAGGAGATAGCGAGCTTCGCTTGCGCGATGGAACGTCGCGACGTCCGTTTACTCCGAAGGAGTTACAGCGATTAGCCGTGGGTT
>JBGCDK010000138.1:0-12334 GCA_045105295.1 Mariniblastus sp. | reverse complement strand
AGATAAAGCGGCACGAGCTGAAGGTACTTCAAAGTCAGTACATGGCTTCATATCAAAAACTCGGCGATCATCTCGATCTCTATCAAATTCACTCAGCGACTTTGGAAAGCGGAGTTTTGGACAACGAGGAGGTTCTTCTTTGTCTCAACGGACTTCGTAAAAGCGGCGTCATGATTGGTCTGTCCGTTAGCGGTCCCGGACAGTCTGAAACGATTGAAAAAGCGATTGCCGTCGAGTTTGAAGGCGAACGCTTGTTTGGCTCCGTTCAAGTGACCTGGAATTTGCTGGAACGATCAGCAGAACTCGCGATTGCAAAAGCTCACGCGGCTGGGTTGTCCGTGATCGTAAAAGAAGGTCTCGCAAACGGTCGGCTCACGGCTCGCAACAACGAAGAATCATTCCAAGACAATCTGGCTCTTTTGAACCAAGTTGCAACAGCACGGCAGACGACTGTCGACGCACTGGCACTGGCTGCGATCTTGAATCAGCCATGGGCCACAACCGTGCTCAGTGGAGCAAGCACGTCCGATCAGATGCGTTCCAACATGGCTGCATTGGCGGTCAAGTGGGACGAAGAGACGAATCGTCAACTGCTTTCGTTGGTCGAAACGCCAGCCCACTACTGGCAACAGCGTTCGAATTTGGTTTGGAACTAGATGGTGCTTGGAGGCTGATCAAACGCCTTTCCGCTTTCTATATCGGCCTTGGCAATTCGTTTGAAGCACGCTGCGTCAAGACGTGGTGGTTCCAGTCGGCAGCATACATTTCGTTGGTTCTGGTTTTCGAACGGAATCAATTTCATTACGCTTCCGGGAGCAGTGCCAAAGTAGAGAGCAATTCCAAAGGAAATGGCCTTGCTGAATGCCTTTGCGAATGCCTCTTCGCTAGTTCGCGAAAGAAAGGGACCGAGCTACCGAAGAAGTCTTTCAACTTCTGTCAAGTCGTGACCATAAGATGCTTTTTCTTCTTCAAACATCTTGAGTGAACCTTGCCCTGCTGCGAATCCGTTCAATCGTGCCGCCGCGGTTGAGTCCACGAAATCGTTGAACTTGGGATACATCTTGTTGAACGCTTTCATCAGCCGATCGTTGCGCTGAAGAATGTACTTTTGATGGTAGTCTTCCGCGTTGTAGAACGTACCCAAAGGAAGGACGTCCGTGGTCAGTTCCTGTTCGTATTTTTCAATGAGGGGTTTGATCGTCGATTCAATAACTTCTAGTTGTTTGTCGTCCGCAAACCAGATCGCAGATTTGTACTGACTGACTCTTCGAGCACCAATCGGATTGTGCGATTTCCAAAACGTGTTGACGATCTCTTCGAGTGAAATCTGTGATGGGTCAAAATCGACTTGTAGCGCTTCGGTGTGGTTTCCTAGGGCGTGATACGTTGGCGACTTTTTCTGTCCGCCGGTGTAGCCAGCACGTGTGCGATAAACTCCTTTTACGATCCCAAACTGGGCATCAGGGCCCCAGAATCAGCCAAGTGCAAATGTGACCGTCTCCAGATGACCTGGAATTGATCTGTCAATTGGCGGCACACCAAGCGTGCTAGTGGAGTTGCTGTTGGAGTTTCTATCGGGGAACACTGGATCTCTCCGTGGTTTGTTGATGCTCGGACGCTGGCACGAACCAGACGTTGATATCATTTCATCGTAAGGGCATCGTTTCAACCGTCAATCTTGCGTGATGATCACAGGCTATCGAGGCTCGGCTCGAACGCATTCCGTTCAAGTCGTTTCCAACGGCAGTAGGCGTTGTTCTGCAGAAAGTACTTTCTACCGATCACTCGGGATTCAGCCAAGGCGGCGTTTGCGGGGCTTGTTTATTGAGCTAATTTTTTTGAGCTAGTTTGTTGAGCAAAAGCCACAAAAAAAACGCCCAGCGATGGTTCGCCGGGCGTCTTCAAATTTTACTAGCTTTAAAAGCCAGACTTTGAGCGGACTTATCAGCCCGAAAGATCGAGCCAATTCTATCGCTTAGCGATCGTCGTCGTCCTTGTCCTTATCGTTATCTTCTTCTGCTTCAAAGCTCGACTTCATTGACTGAGGGCCTCGGCTGCGACCCTTTTTGGCGCCTGCTCGGCCTGAGCCTTGGCGTCCACGACCGACAGAACCTTGCTCGGCTCTTTCGCGGTCGCTCATGCCACCTCGATCAGCTGCGCGACTGCTGCCACCATCATCACTCAATCGCTTGATACGAATCTTGCGATACCAGACTTCGTCTCCATGATCTTGAAAAGCGATGTGGCCTTTCGCGTTCTTGGCAAATTTGTCCCAGTCTTTGAACTTGCTCTCTCCAAGTCGCTTGTTCCAGTCGTCGCTTCCGATTTCAGCTTCGAGAACTTTGACCTTATTCAAGTAATGAGTGATCTTGTTTCCAACGACTTTGACTTTGGCTTGGTTCCATTGACCGGCTGCACGAGTCTTTTTGTCTTCTGGAGCATACAAAGCATAAAGTGAACCGGCTGATGTTAGCTCATTCTTACCGTCATCATGGTTTGCATCGTCTAGCACTTGGTACTCAGGGCCACTCATGTATGGGGCGCTGTCGCCAGTTGAAACCCGGTACATCACGCCGCTGTTGCCACCTTCAGAAATTTTGAACTCGAACTGGAGTTCAAAGTCAGAATACTGCTCTTTGGTGATGATGTCGCCAGTGTCACTTGAGCCATCAAAGTACAGGTAGCGTCCGTCAATACTCCAACCGTCGCCAATCTCTTCAGAGGCATAGCCACGGAAAGCGCTGAGGTCTTTTGAGTCAAGAAGTTCCACGAATTTTGGCTTGCTAGAAGTTTTAGAACTTCCCCCACTGGATCGACCGCCGTTGCGACCACGACCCATTCCTGGAGGTTGTCCACCGCCGTTAGTTCGCCAGTCACCGCCAGGCTTGGGACGTCCAGTGTTTCCACCTTCGGCGCCCCCTGCACCGCCCAATGTCGGTCTGCCAAGTTTTGGAACTCCTTGATTTTGAGCCTCAACGGTGTCGTTCATGCTCAACAACATGACGGCAAAAAAGCTCAAAGAGTACACCGAAAATCGGATTATCGGTCGCAATGACATTCTCATCTCCTGTGATTTGGGACGGCACTCAGGCCGTAGATGATAGGTAGGGGGGACCGCCAAGATTTGGTCTCGCCCAACTATGATTTCAACAGCCTAAATTCTAATGTGAATCGTTTAGCCTGTCGAACCTCATAATGGAAAACTGCTTGTTTCCCGGTGAATTCGAGCCTCGAAAAATCGCTTGCTGGCAAAATGGACCGAAATTTCCAGTTGCCCAGCGCAAGCCGTCGGCGTGACGGATCGGGCAAGCCTAGTTGAGAGTTTGGGCTTTCGCTGACACAAACCAAAATGGGCTCGTCTGAGATTCGTTCAAAAGCCATACGACCAACCGTTCAATTCGGATATCCGACCATTCAAGACCTTCGGCGAATGGGACAAACAGCGAGAGCAGGATTGTTGCTGAGAGTCGGTTGGTCGCGGGCAGTTATTCTTTTTGATTGTCAATCTTTGGGGCAATATCTGGTTTCAAATCATCGAGGGGAATTCGATTTTCAACCGGATCTGATTCAACGATTGGCGCCGGACGATTGATGTAGGACATCACAGCAGCCAACAAGAATGACATCACAACAAATCCGAGAAACCAATACCGAGGCCAGTTCTGTTCCGAACGATCACCTGTCACTCGAGTGCTAATTCCAACGCACCAGAATGTAATGGCTGTTCCCAGAACGATAGCAATAATGTTGACTAAGAAAAGCAACGTGGCTCCACCGCTGAGCGTTAGGTCACCCATCGTTAAAGCCAATCCCGCGGTCGCAATCGGCGGAACCAAAGCCGCAGCAATCGCAACGCCTGGCAATGCGGAAATCAAATTTGGGCGACCCATCGCATAAGCCCCCGCAACTCCACTGGCTAACGCCACCACGAGGTCCAGCAGGTTGGGTAAACCGCGTGCTTCCATCTCGGGACTGATCGGTGTGCCTGAAGAAAACAACGTCAGCATCAGGCCAACGAACGCGCCGATGGATAACGCGACGGTGAATCCGAGGACCACGGATTTGAGCGCGCTTCGAATGAGTTTGTCGTTGCCTTGAACTAAAGCAAATCCCATTCCGACCAGAGGCGTCATCAATGGTGCGACCAACATCGCCCCAATGACCACCGCAGCCGAATTTCGAACAAGCCCCAATGCTGCGATCAATGTCGAAAGCGAAATCAATGCAACGAAATCAAAATCGAATTTCGAGTTGTTCAGCAACCGATCGACTAGCGTAACGCGGAGTTCGCGGTCGAGTTGGGGAACTTTGCTTCGGATAAATGATTTGGCGTTGGTCCACAGTCGAGCAGACAGAGGGACGGATTCGCGAATCGCGATGACTGAAAATCGTGGTGCGTCTTCCTTTTGGCCCAAACTGCGAAATAGCGAGCGAATTGTTTTTAACGAACGGGTTCCGGTCATCACGAGGTCAACCGATTCAAGGTTCGCCTGATTGATTCCCTCTAACAGCGAGTCGGCCAGTTGAACTTGTTTTTCAACAATAACGTTTTTCGAAGACACACCTTTTGCAAGTTGGCTCAAGTGTTTTTCGCCGACTTGTTTGGCGACGATATCATCATCGGGGCGAACGTACAGTAACGTAAGAAACTCACCTCCAGTGCCCTTGACCAATTGTAGTCCGCGAGTGATTGCCAGCCGGTCCGCAGGAGCGGTCTCGCCATGACTGGGAATCATCACATTCAAAGGCGTTTCGCATTCGGGTGGCGCGCCACGAACGATCGCGACTTGGCAGGGGGCCTGCATGAAAAGCTTTTGAGCCCAAGACATCTCTTCCAGTTTGGCGCCTTGCACCGGAACATGGGCCGGAAGCAGCAACAGTCGAACGCCAAGATCGCCAATCTCTTCAACGAAAGCTTCCTCTGGACAGGGCGCGACCAGCTCGCGAGTCTCAATGGCAACGCGATCCATGTCGGAAGACTCGCCCGCTGCGATCGCTTGCTTTAAAACGACTCGCTTTGGATCCTGATGCTCAAGGATGTCAAACACGGTTCGATAAAGCGAATTGTCACCCTTCTCAGCGATCTCCAAAGGATCCCAGCCACGTTTGCCCTTGGATTTTCGTGGACAAACGATCAGCAGTTCCGAATGATCCGAGTGAGCAAATTGAACACCCCAAGGGATCAGGCAAGCAGCATCAGATTCGTTGTTGACAAAAATGGCGATCGTCATGAAGTGCGACCCTCAGTGCATTTGGAAGACCAGGACAGGCAAATAGTTCCAGTCAAAAACGAATCACGGCAACACGCAAATCGTTTTTCGTTGGAGTCCCTGCTCAGCTGAGACGCTTGAACGCGGGGCTACCGATTGTAGCCGACCGAGAACGAAAATCCACGTAGTCCGAAATCGTCTTGCGGGTTAACCGCGGTTCCTCCACCAATCCACGTTTGGTAGACAAATCCGGCCCTGGCGAAATAGGCTCGGTTTTCAGCGATCATTTTTTTGTATTGAACGCCAGTCCAGAAATCAAAGTTCGTAATGAACTCGTCAGCACCCACTCGGCTGAAATCATTGGAAACTGTGTTCTCAACTGATTGATCCCGTTGACCAAACAGAACTCCCAAACCAACTGCCGTTACAAATTCAACTTTTGTGTGACCGACGGGCCGGTAATACTCGAACCCAAGTTTCGGCCCAATGGCTCGCATGTCAGATCGAGAAGTTAATCTTCCAATCTCAGTTCCGCCATTGCTTAACGTTGCATTCATTGCTTGGGCTACGCTGACATACTGAAATCCAAAAATTCCATTGATACGAGAGATGGGAAGCTTAACCTCTTTAAAGAACGACACGCCAAATGACTCAATGTCGATCGTGTGATTGGCGACAATCGTGTCACCAGCATTGGCCGCAGTTAGACGACTCCAACTGCTCGGTCCTAACATCCAAGTGCTCGAAGTTCCTGTGGTAACTCCATCGCTGACAAAAGTCGCATCGTTGGAGGTCTCGTCAAATTGCCAATAGTTCATTTCGATGCCTGGTCCATATTTCGATTCAAAACCGAATCGGAACTGGGGAGCGACTTCATAATCGAAGTCAAAGGGTGTGCTTTCGCCAAACCCCGGCCCAAGCGTTGTGATTGCAGTGTTGCCTTGAAAGCTCGGCCGTAAGTAAAGCATCGACCCTGAACCGAAATATCGACCCGTCGCAAGAATTTCACTGAACGGTGGATACTCTTTTTTCTTTTCTTCAAAATCATATTTCTGACCCGAGTCATAGGAGCCATGATTTCGAATCGTTGGAGTTGAATTGCGATGCCCCAAGTCAGGACGAAAGCTTGGCATCCCGCTCTGGTTCACAAAACCCTGTTGAGATGGAACGAACGTTTGATTGGGGGCTACGTTGGGTCCGCCGTTCCAGCCAAAGCCTGAATTCATTGCCGACTCTGTCGTTGGCAACTGATTTGGGACAAACGGATTCACGATCTCAGCGTTGGTCACACTGTAGGGCACGCCGTTTGGGGCCGCGTTCTGGTTGAACGGACTGGGAGGTCCTGAATAAGGCGAAAACGAATTCGGGATTGTCGTGTTAGGGGTGGATGTATTCGGATAGGTTGCCGTAGGAAACGGCGATGCAGAATTTTGCGTTATTGAGTTCGGCGTATTTTCGATTTGCCCAGTTGGGTCGAGGATGGAGTTCGCACCGGACGATTCTGTATCTTGATTACCGTCCAAAGGATAACGATTCAAACTCGGCTTTGAATAATTAGATTGTGAAAATGGCGAAACGGTTTTTTTAAGATCTGGAACATTCGGCGTTTCCGTTTTCTCAAACCGATATTCGGTCTGCAGAGAGCGAGTATCTGCAGGGACAGTTGTCGGCCGAAAGTTGGTCGAAAAACTTTCGGTGGATGAAGTTGAAGGTTGCCCCCAACTGTCAGGTGACATCGAGGTGTGATCCCCAACTCCTAACATCGGAGGAGCGTCGGGGCTCGGTTGGCTGGTGGAGAAATCACCACCGCCTGATTGAAACGAACCAAATCCGTTGTAGCTAGTTGTTGGATAATTTTGGGCGTATGCAACGGGCGTTGCCAATCCAGCGAGCATCGCGAATGCAGCTACGCAGGCAATGGTGGCTTTTGAGATGGAATAAAAGCTTCGAAGTTGGAGCATCGGTTTACCTTTGGCTTTGCGGCGCCGATCGAATAGGAGCAACCGCACTTACAGGCAAAATCGGAACAATCGTCAGACCTGACAACAAAAATCCGAGCAACCGTTTCGACCCGAACCATTGGAACAATCCGTACAATCGTCAAAACTTAACAAAAAGAGTTTTAGCGGTGATTTTACGCGTTTATCGGAGCCATGATTGGGAATGCAAGCAGTAAAAACGCTGTTGAAGTGATGCCCAGAGCGATCGTTTCGAAGGGGTAACGCCGAGGTTGAAGGTCATTGGATAGGTCATTGGTTGAATCGCAGTGCGCAGGTTCCTTTGTCCGCCAAAACGCACCCCAGATAAATAACGATCGACTTAAAAGCAGGTTGAAACACCCACAGCAGCACTCGGGGAACCCAACTAAAAACTCGCCTCATAGATTTTCACTTTGCAATGCAGAGTTAATCTTGGTAGGTTTACTCTGTATTGCAAAGTTTACGGAGAACCCACATGACTTTTATCGAATCGGCTGCCCCGTTGACACCCAAGGCCGGCATTTCTGCTGCGGAGGAATATCCCAACGCTCAGGCATTCTCGGCTCACTCAGCCGAATGGACTTTGCATTTCGAGCAGAATCTTTGCCACATGGATCATGTGCCGTGGGATCGCAACCAACTCATCTCAACGGATCAACGCGACGCGATTGCCAAATCTATCGCTACGTTTCAGCTGGGTGAAAACGCGGAGGGGAACGCGTTCAAACGAGCGGGTCGAGCCTATGCTGAGCGAACAGGAGACTTTGAATATTTGAAAGCATTAAAGTTGTTTATTGAGGAGGAGCAAAGCCACTCGGCAGTTCTCGGACGATTCATGGACCAGCAAAATATTCCGCGAATAGAGAAAGAGTGGACCGATTCGACGTTTCGATACATTCGTCGGTTGGCCGGGCTGAATGTCTGCATCACTGTTCTGATCACGGCGGAAATTATTGCGGCGGTTTACTATGAAGCTCTGCGCAACGCGACTGAGTCTCCAGTCTTACGGGCCATTTGCGATCAGATTTTGATTGACGAGGCTCATCACTTGAAATTTCAAGGCGGCGTATTGGCGAAAGAAAGATCAAGTTGGAATCCCGTTAAACGTTGGTTGTTTCGCCAGCTTCATAGGGTCCTCTTGCTGGGGACAATCCTCGTTGTGTGGAAGGAGCACAGAAGCGTCTACCGCGCTGGACGGCTAGGCTTCTTTCGTTGGACTTCAAAAACGTGGGCAGTGCTCGAAGAAGTTTTGGTTACTATCGATCGCGGAATCGAAACCAAGGTTTGGGACACGGCCGCCCGCTGCAGAATCTGTAGCAGTAGAGCCCGCAATGAATGGAATTCAGTTGAGCGTTCCAAGGAATAATCGGAAGCGGTAGGCTCTAAAGGCTCGCGCCTGCAACCGCAACGAATCGATGGTGGATCGGCGATGGCAAAAAATAGCCAATGAGCAAAGTCAGGTAAAACTTGCCATCAGAATCATCGCTAGGCGTTTCGCGTGCCTGAATTAGAACCTGCGAGTGCTGAGGATGTACTGCCGAACTTTTGGGCCGTTACTTAGGATCTTGCTGTTGTTTTTTCGAAGCCAAATTTGGTCTTCTTCGCATAACTTATCCATCTGGATCACAACTTCTTCCGCGTTGTCGTCTTTTAACAAAACGACTCCCCTGCCTGCGAACCCGATTGCATACGCGGTCAGCTCAAAACGTTTTGACCTGTCAACGAACTTGCGTCGGTAAGTCATGACGGCTGCCAACTGAGGGTTGGTTGTCGCCGTTGTTTGTGAAGCAGCCGCGTTGGAAGAAGCATTCGAAGGAGCATTCGAAGCCGCGTTTGAAGCCTCGCTGGTGGAAGCCTTGCGCTGAACGAGTGATGTGTTTGGAGCGGAAGCTGGTTTAGATCTCCGGTCGTTTGGATTTTTCGATGCGGGGTTGTCCCGAACTGCGATTTGTTTTCTCGGCGAGTATCCAGACTTGACTTTTTCACGAGCGGTGGAAAATGACATCACGCCGGTGGGAAGTGGTGCAAATCCGGGGACGTTGATGGACATGCAATGCAGTGCTCCCTCGAGTTTTTGCATCGAAGTCATGTTCACAGTGTCGATCTTGAATCCAGGCAACAATTTGCGATACACATTTACCGCATTTCGTACGATCGCCGGAGGGTCGGAATCGTAAACGGGCATCAAAATTAATTTGTTCCCGAAAATGATATTCGTGTAAGGGCTCCAGTATTTCGAGCTGCGAGGAGGGATCGAAATTCGGTCGACTCGCATTGGTTTACCATCGACTTTAATCGTTGACAATCGTCTGGCGTTTTCATCCAACACTCTAGCGTTGGCAGCGTCGGCACGAGGATCGAGTTTGGCAACGAGCACATGGTCCGCCGCCAGAAACGTTGCAAACATGTCGACGTGTTTTGTGGCCTCGGGGGAAAGTGGTTCCAAGATCATCAGTTGGTTGATATTGCAATCTGATTTGAAACCCTCGACCACGATCTTTCTGCGTTCAAACTCAACGTTCATGTTGCGAGTCGGATTGGGGAACCGGATATAGTTGTCTTCGAACAGTCGTGTCGTCGTCAGAGCCAAGCCTTTGCCGTTGCTTAAAAGGTTACCGCCTTGCAAAGTCCATTCGACTCGCTTGCTATCTGCGTTCGTCAGGCTGCCCCAAGTCGTTGGAAAGCGGTCGTCCTTGGGCCTTTGTCCGTCGTAGAAAAAATCCAACGACATCGTTCCGTTTTCTGTTTCGGCAATTCGGGGACCAAAGTCACGCAACCAGATGGTATCAAGTTTCAACTCGTACAATGAAACGTGAGAAAGGTCGCACGTTAGTGAGTCAAGAAGTTTGACTGTGCTTTTGAGTTGCTTCTCGTCATTAAAAAGAATGACAAGCGGCGTTTGTTGGCCAGACATCTTCTCTACGATTTGAGTCAACACACCATTGTGTTGGTACATCAGATCGCTAACGCTCAATAGGATGGCAGTCTGTTTTTCAAATTCGCCAGTCAATCGCGGGAACGGTTTTTGATCTTTCGTTGATGGCTTGGAAAAATCCGCTTCGATTTTTCGGATCGATGCATCGACCTTCGCGGGATCGTAAGGTGCTCGGCGAGGCGGTTGGGCGTTGGGGTTGAAGAAACGCTGGTCGACAGGAGGTTGGGTAACTGGGGGCTGGTAGCTAGGGCGATAGGTTCGTGGTTGATAGTATCGTGGCTGATAACCGGGGCGATAGAATTGGGCGTTCGCAATTTCGACTTGGAGTCCGAAAACACTCAGGGTAAGAATTGCAAAAATGAACAGAAAGTCAAAGGTTCGCTTCATCGCGGAATTCGCAAGCTAGAGGCTAAGGTCGAAAGGGTGAGACGTCGACAGATTAGATGTCAATCAATGTACCACTACTTTAATAACTGCCACCCGTGTGTACTAGTTACGAAGTCGATGAATTGTGTCGTTGGTTGATTTCTTTAAATGGCTGGGGCTTATCAGTAGGTCAATTTTATCTTGCTTACCGACGTGGCATAACTGTAACAATCCAAACATGCGGTGTCTTCGAGCGAACACTAACTTTGGTTTTGTCAAACGAATTGGAACGATAAACAGCCGATTTTGGAAGAACCGGGTTACGTATTCGGGATCTCGACTTTTGTGCAAGGAAGCCAGTGATGAGCAGTCCTAAAATGGTATTCGCCACTCTTTGGAAAGACGATTCCGGGTTCATCATTACGATGGAAATTATTTTGATCGCGACGATCACTGTCTTGGGGTTGATCGTCGGGTTAACCGCTGTTCGCGATGCTCTTGTCGCAGAATTGAGCGACGTTGCTGAAGCGATCGAAGAGTCAAATTTATTCAGCGATTCGGCTGCGGCCGATCCGCCGCCCGCAGCTGCAGATACTTGCATCGACTACTCAGTGCCACCGACGGATGAGACTTAAAGCAAAGTATCCGAGCCTCGGCAGACTCAATCGTTCCTTCCAAGCAAATACGTCAGTGAGCCGTACGAGGCTCTGGCGTTGAGTCAGCGATTTTGAGCGAGCTACTCAGAAGAACGAGTCGAGTCCAGAACTCGGGCCAGGCTGTTCTCGCAAACCGAGATCCAATATTTCTTTCCAGCTTCGATCGACAAGTCGTCCTCGTGGGAAAAGCCAAGAATCTTCTGTCGCAAATTGGTCCATCGCCAACATCGAGCGAGTCGATCACTCCTGCTTCATTTCGTTCGACATCTTTGCCAACGCTTTCTCAACGAGTGCAGTGTAAAGCGGGAGCTCATCTGGCATGCAGTTCACGTCTTCGTCAAAGTTGGGTTGGAATTGTAGGACTAGGGCACTGCAAACTGTGGGAAGCAATCATCCTTTCACGCAGTGAGCAAAACTTAAAAGGTTGTTTCGCTGATAAAAGAAAAGTAAGTTTTTGGGGGATATCTAAGAAACCATTCCAAGATCCGTTTCGCTGAAACGAACACACGCCTTATGCTCTGCCGTCAGGCTCGAATTCTTTTCCCGAAATGGACAATCATGAAACTCAGAATGCCACGAAAAAAGACTCTTGCCTACGTCTTTCTGGGGTTGATGGTGTTGTCGGGAGTCGCGCTTTTTTCTGGGGTTCAATATTTAAAATATCAGTTTTTCAACGCCGATCCAAATACGCTGACTTTTAACGGCGAGCTTCATTCGATTCCTTTTGAGTGGGTCGAGGTCCAGTTTGGTGATCATGTAGAGCCGCACTATGCGATGAATGTGCAGGTCACCATTCCGGGAATCCCCAATAAGTTTTATATGCAGTTCGACACCGGTTCTCCCTACACGTTTTTCCGTTCGGGGGCGATGGATGAGCTGCGAAGTCACGGAGCCGATTTTGAATTATTCGAACGGGACGACAACACGTTTGTCAAAAAAATCGAACTCAACATCGCTGCCAACCGGGTAGTTCTGAACTCTGGAAAAGTTAACGTACGCGGGGCTACGATTGATTGGGACGATCCGTTGGCGATCAACATCATTGGAACGATCGGTGCAGATTTTCTTGCTTCAAAGGTCGTGGCGATTGACTTTCCGGCTAAACGGATATCACTTTTCGAAGGTCGAACGCCAAGTTTGGAATCCCTTGGTGGGTTCACGTCGTTTAGCTTCGAAGGTCGACGAATT
>JBGCDK010000137.1:0-45223 GCA_045105295.1 Mariniblastus sp. | reverse complement strand
TGCGATCTATCCATAGGTAGGTTGGACATTCTTGTCCGACTTGTGTGCTTCAGCTGACGCGACGGACAGGAATGTCCATCCTACGAAGGAAGGGGACGCGATGGACAAAGCAATGTTGAAACGGAGCTTTTCGCAATCGCGATCTAACCATAGGTACCTTTTGCGATTGCGATCTAACCATAGGTAGGTTGGACATTCTTGTCCGACTTGTGTGCTTCAGCTGACGCGACGGACAGGAATGTCCATCCTACGAAGGAAGGCGACGACATGGACAAAGGAATGTTGAGACGGAGCTTTTCGCAATCGCGATCTAACCATAGGTAGCTTTTGCGATTGCGATCTATCCATAGGTAGGTTGGACATTCTTGTCCGACTTGTGCGCTTCAACTGACGCGACGGACAGGAATGTCCGTCCTACGAAGGAAGGGGACGCGATGGACAAAGCAATGTTGAAACGGACTAAATGCCCAACCGAGAAACGATCAACCCCGCCGATCTAGCTTCCCGATACGTCGAAAAATTGCATGCCCAGCATTAATAGAAGAGGCGTCAGCAAAAGGCTGGCGATGGAGGTCACAATCACGATTTGCACGGCTACACTTGGTTTGCCACCAAAGTGTTTCGCTAATACGATTGGAAAAATCGCAGTGGGCATAGCAGATTCAACGATCAAAACCGTCTGCAACTCTTTGGAAGCAGAAACAAGCCATGCCGCAAACAGAAAAACAAAGGGCATGACTGCAAATCGAACCAACATTGCCCCCGTAACTACTCGCCAATGGAACGAAATCTTTTCTCGCTCAACGACTCCCGCCAACGTCGCGCCGACCAGAATTAGACTGATTGGAATCGAACAGTTCCCCAACTGCATCATGAGTTCGTTGATGGGGCCTGGGATTTTTGAATGAAGCCCTGTGAAATTGAGAAATAAACCCAACGCAATCGCGACAGACGGACCGTTGATCAACCGGCGAAATGCGCCTTTCATCGTCCCGCTAAGAATAATGATCCCAATCGACCACATTGCAATCTCTAGCCCAAGGTTGTGAACGAAAAGTACTCCCAACGTTTCCTTAGATGATTCACCAAACAGTGCTTCGATCAGTGGAATTGGAATGAAGCCGTAATTCTGAAGTGCCGTGGCTACGCAAAATGTTTCACGGCCTTTTCCTTTGTCGATGCCTAACACTTTGCCAAAGTAAAACGAGACAAAAAATCCAATGCAAGTCAACGCAAACCCGGCGATCAGTGCCATGGTTACGATTGAAGTGTTTTGCAAACTTTGGCTGGACGGAACGCGAGAGAGAATAAAACACGGATAGAGAACGATCAGCACCAGACGCATGATGCTTTTCTCTGATTCATCGTTGATGATGCCGAGCACTCGCGTCAGATAACCGATGCCTACCGCTAGAAAAACCCATATCGTCGCGGTGAGAATATCAAAGAATTGCATGGTGTGCGTCAGTGTCGACGTGAGTCAACCGAATAGGTGTCGGCAAAGTAAATACAAGGGCGACATTCTATTCACGGACCGCGCGTTTGGAATCCGTGTTCCAGGCTATGTCAAAATTCGCTGGCTCAAATTAAGGTTCAACGAGCACTTCGTACTCTGCGCTGGCAACTTGCCCCTCAAACCATGAACCAAACGAAATTTTTACGGTGGAAGTTCCAACTGCCGCTTCTTCGGGGACTCGAACCGAGCCGTGAAAAAGATTCACTCAGCACCTGACTGTCAATTCTGATCTAACTTCGATCGCCGGCTGAGAACTGTCTTTGTTCGGAAAACTGAACACGGCGATTGGTGAAACGCCTTCAGGAATATTAGTGTTCTCGATCGCGGTAGATGTGCCTTCGCCGTCACCCTTGGTTCCAACGTAAGAGTAAAAATCGGTTGCCTCGCCGATCTTTAGTTTCGTTTCGTTTCGATACCTGCCCATCGTTAGCGGACCGTTGAAATGAACGACTGGGGCTTTCTCGGATTCTGCAGATAGTTTCAACGGGATTAAATTAGCGTCGGTGTTCGAATTTTCGGTACCCCAAAGACTCATGTTGATCTGAGCTTTGACTTTGCTGTCTTTCATGGCAAGTTTCACAGTCAGCCCGGTGTGAACGTCGTCGCCTTGGGCAATTTCATCAGCAACGAACGATTCAAAGTAACGCGTCCCGGCTACCTCCGATTTTTCAACCAAAGGATAAATCTCTTTTGCTTCGTCCAAAATTCCATCGCTGTTAAGATCGAATTGCATTTGCATATTCTCAAGATCGACTTTTAGCAAGCTGATTTTCTCACGATTCGGACCGACGGCAATTTTGCAATAGAGCTCGCCTGAACTCCCCGCGACCGCCGTTCGCGGTAACTCGGTCGTGTTCTCAACAGGCTCAACGCCGTTGTTGACTGTCTTTTTGCTGCAACCAACAGAGATACCAACAGCCACGCAAATAAGGCAACAAGCGATTCGTTGGATTTGATTTTGAATTCTGGTCATGAAAGTATAGCGCTCTATGAAAAGCCAAGTGATAAACCTGCTGACGTCGAATCAAGTTAGGTCAAATTTTTGACATGTTCAAGAGAGTAGGCTCGACGCTCGTTTCACAACGTTCTCGTGAATCCAACGTTGAGAGGAGAAAGCCGCTTTCAATTATCGGATTGAACCAAGTTTGTGATTTGGCAAACCAACCCTTGAGATGCGAGTATCGACGTCCCAACGTCACGCTGGGCTAATTCGCTTTATTTTCAGATTCATCCTCGGGTTCAACAATCTTGAAACTCTTGATTGTTGAGTCGGCGTAGTCCGACACAACTGCACCATCGACGACGGTCAGTTTGGGTTTTACAAACTTCACGTTTTTGAAATCTATCCAAATCAATGAATTTTGAAACCAGCGATTGTTTTGTATGTATCGGGCGGGAATTTGAAACATGTTTCGTCGGTTTGCAGGTTCAACTTCGACCCACTCATGGCCCGGAATATAGACCTCTCCCCACGTGTGAGTGTTGGTAAAACTCACTCGGATGTTCGTGTGGGGGCTGGTTACACCGTCGGTTGCATAGAGGTTCATTCCAAAAACGCGCCGTACCGGAATTCCAGCCTCGCGGCACATCTCAGCCAGCACTTCGAAATAATGCCCGCAGTGCCCGCGCCTCAACTCAATCGTTTTTGCGACATCAGAAGTTTTGTGAGCGACTGCTGAGTCGTAGGTTAGATACCCAGAAATCCAGCGGCAAAACTCTGCAACGGTTTGACCGGGCCTATTTTCTTTTTTTATCCCTGCGACGACCTCTCCCAATAGCTCGATGTCATGCTTGGGTTTCTCACACTCGACTTTCGCTTTTTTGTATCCGTGCCAATTCGCGGTCGATGCTTCAGGATCGAAACTTCGGTCTTTCGATTTCACCAAAAAGTTCGTCGTTACTTCGAGTTTACTTCCTGCCGAAAGCCCTCTTTTGAACTGGTAAAGAATGTGGTGCGATTCTTTCCGCTTGTCATAAACCTTCCTGCCGATCTTTCGGTTCCAGCTGATTTTAGTAGCGCCTGGTTTCCTTTTGTGGCCGGTCCATTGTCGCGGAGTTGGCAATGCATGAAGAATTTTGACGCCAACGACGCCGTGGTTGTCAGCAGGGATGGTCAAATCCGTCGTCACGGTGACATCGTAGTGGACCCAATTCTCTTTGGAATCAATTTCTTGAAAACCGAAAGCGTCCGCTTGGCCGATTAACAAAACAATCAACAGAATCAGGATCGGCGTTTTATTCATTTGATTGAGGGGGAATGATGAACGGTGCGGCAGTTCGTTTCGTTCCACAACGCACTGTCACGACCAACGGACAAGAAAGCCTATCCACCGCGGATAGCAACAGCTTATTCAATCCAAGACGTTGAACGGCTGAATCCTCTACAGTCATTTTCCCCAGAATCAGAATTTTTGTCCAAGTAAAAACTTAGGGCGAAAACACTGGTAGGTAATTCAAAGGCATTTGCAAAATGATACAGGCCATTGCCGCGCCAAACGGAGGACCGGCTTCGCTTGATCGCCACGAACCTTCTGAAGTCTGGTTTTTGACCAGCTGATCGCGAATCAGTGGGTACCACTCAGCCCAATACTTGCCACCTGCGTGCCACATGGCTTGGATCGCGTAGTAGTTGGAATAAAAATAGTGCCCTCCCGATGGCGTTCCGCTTGGCTTGTATCGCATCAAATACTTCAAAGCATTCTCGACTGCTTCACCTTCGTAGATTCCTGCGCTATACAACGATGTAACACCAGCGGCGGTCATCGCGAAAGTCGTATGACCTCCCTGCATGGTGTACCGGAAACTTCCATTGCTTTTGTTTTGGCTTTTCTTGACGTACTCAATACACTTGGCTCTTACATCATCGGGAACATCAATTCCCGAGTCGCGAGCTCCACGGAGTCCCATGATCTGGCAAACAGTGATCGAAAGGTCGGCGTCTTGCTTCACCGGTTGGTATCGCCACCCGCCTTGTGCGTTTTGGCATTTGCAAGTCAGCGCGACTGCCTTTTTTAGTTTCTCTTTGATCTCTTTTTTCTGAGTCATCCCGTAGGCTTGCGAGAGGAACAGCATTCCAAAACCATGTCCGTACATGTTTTCGCGTGAGCCGGAATCCGCTTTCGCGATATAGCCGGTGTCCCGCGTGTTTTTCATGACAAACTCGACGGCTAGGTCGATTGATTTTCCAAACGGCCCATGCCCCGGAGCATTTCCACCACACATCATCGCCAGTCCGCCCAACGAAGCTGTCGCCACACCGGCTGACATTCCGCTTGACCCAAATGCTCCACGGTTCCGTCCCGTAGTGACTTGATTGCGAAGCAGAAAATTCAGCCCACGATCTATTGCGCGTTTGGCATCAGGAGTGACAAGCTCCGCCGGAGATTTTTCGTTTTCAGCATCACGACGATCTCGAGCGGCTAACGCAAGCGAAGGAAGAAACGGAAGCGTGACTCCGGCTGCGCCCAATCCGGCGGCGAATTTTCCAAATGTTCGGCGGTCCATTTTCTTGCCTCTTCGTAACGATTAGTCGTAACTTCTAATGATCTGTTGTGACTTTAATAAGTCAATCTCGAACTCAATCGGCAGCTGTCAGCAATCCAAAAGCCGCGTTGCTGCTTCGCCTTTCAAACCGATCCCAAGGCGAATCTCCTTTTCGATTGACCTTGTTGATCGGTTCAATCCGTTAGACCAATGATAGCCGCGTGGGCAAAAACCGTCAAAATCAATTGACTCTGTTACGTTGGATTGCACTGCATGAACGATTCCCATGGCAAGATACGTTACCGTTGGAGCCCTGTGAGTGGGAAGTTAGGCATGCGCGATTGACCCAAACTGAAAATCGTCGATAATTTGCGGCTATTCTTCAAACGAGCGTGGAAAAGCGTTGTTAGGAGAATAACGAAATAGTCTCAACAAAACCTGAAACAAAACGCGTTTCTTGACAACGCGACTTATCAAACTCAGCGACTCTAAAGGTAACAACTATGTCAACTTCGACAGTAGATATTCAAGAAACCGCCGTAAATACAATTCGAACTCTGTCCATGGACGCAGTTCAGCAGGCCAACAGTGGCCACCCGGGCACGCCAATGGCGCTCGCTCCTGTTGCTTATTCGTTGTGGGCGAACCACCTCAACTACGATCCAGCCCAACCCAATTGGATGGCTCGCGACCGGTTTATTTTGTCTTGCGGACACGCTTCAATGCTTCTTTATTCGCTGCTTCACCTGGCAGGCGTCGCGAAAACGGATGCAGATGGCAACCCTACTTCAGAGCCATCGGTTTCAATTGATGACATTCGAAATTTCCGTCAGCTTCACAGTCCATGTGCGGGACACCCGGAGTACGGATACGCAGCAGGGATCGAAACGACAACGGGACCGCTTGGTCAAGGTCTGGGCAACAGTGTCGGAATGGCGATCGCGGGCAAGTGGTTGGCGGCGACATATGACCGGCCTGGTTTCGAGCTCTTTGGGTTCGACACCTACACGATTTGCAGCGATGGCGACATCATGGAAGGCATTGGTTGCGAGGCCGCGTCGTTGGCCGGGCATTTAAAGCTCTCCAATCTTTGCTGGGTTTATGATGACAACGAGATCACGATCGAAGGCCGGACAGATCTCGCGTTCAGCGAAGATGTCGCAGGACGTTTTGAAAGTCTTGGCTGGTCCGTCATTACGGTCAAAGACGCCAATGATCTCGTTAGCCTTGACGGAGCTTATGCAAAATTTCGCGAGACCAATGACAAACCAACATTGATCATCGTCAAAAGTATCATCGGTTACGGTGCTCCCAACAAGCAAGACACCTCAGGCGCTCATGGATCACCATTGGGCGACGAAGAAATTGCATTGGCCAAAGAACATTACGGCTGGACAGCAGAAAAATTCGCAGTTCCTGAAGGAGTCATTGAGCACTTCCAATCAAAAATTGGAACCCGCGGCGGCGAGTCCTACAAGGAATGGTCTGAGAAATACGCGGCCTACTGTGAGCAGTTTGCTGACGAAGCGAAACAATTACAAGCAATGACTACCGACGAATTGCCCGAAGATTGGGAAGCATCGCTTCCTGTGTTTGACACCGACGCCAAAGGCATGGCGACTCGCGCATCATCGGGCAAAGTTCTGAACGCGGTTGCTGGCGCGATTCCGTATTTGATTGGAGGATCGGCTGATCTTGCCGGGTCAAACAAGTCGAACAATGACGCAGAAGACGCCGGGCATTTCAGCGCAAACGACTATTCGGGAAAGAACTTCCACTTTGGAATTCGCGAACACGTTATGGCTTCGGCTGGCAACGGAATGGCCTTGTGTGGCATCCGACCTTACGTAGCGACTTTCTTTGTCTTTACTGATTATCTCCGTCCGTCGCTTCGGTTGAGCAGCATCATGCATCAACCGGTCTTGTACATCATGACTCACGATTCGATTGGGCTTGGCGAAGACGGACCGACACATCAGCCAGTCGAACACATGGCGGCTTGCCGCTCGATTCCGGGCGTGCTTGTTATGCGACCGAGCGATGCAAACGAAGTTTCCAAATGTTATCAGGCTGCACTTGCTGACAAAAAGCGTCCAACCGTTTTGGTGCTTAGTCGTCAGAACTTGCCAACGATTGACAGGACTACCTACGGCAGTGCGGACGGCGTGCTGAAAGGCGGCTACGTAGTGTCTGATTCCGATGGTACGCCAGATGTTGTCTTGATCGGAACAGGAAGCGAATTGATGTACTGCCTCGAAGCCGCCGAGCAATTGGCGAGCGAAGGTGTCAAAACTCGCGTCGTCAGCATGCCTTGCTGGAAATTGTTCGACGAGCAAGACAGCGAATACAAAAACAGTGTTTTGCCAACGTCGGTCACAAAACGAATCGCAGTAGAAGCCGGAATCAAGATGGGCTGGGAAAAGTACATCGGAAACGATGGCGCATTTATCGGAATGGATTCGTTCGGTGCATCAGCCCCAGCAGAAGAGTTGTATGAGCATTTCGGGATCACAACTGCGGCGATTGTTGCTAAAGCGAAAACGATGTAGCGAATTGACGAAAATATACGACCGGCAATCCTAGGCTGAACCCTTGGTTGGATTGTTTGGTAAGTATTGTCCATCCAACTGAAACGACCCAATTTTTGGTTTTACTATCAGGCATGTTCGCATTCACGTGAACATGCCTTTTTCGTCTCGTTTTTTGGGTGACAGTTTTCACAGCCAAGGGAACTAACAATCGAGAATCCGTTCGTTCATGGAATGCTTTCAAGCAGCCGTTTCGGCGTTAGCAAAGCCAGCTCTGTCGCAGTAGCCGAAGGCCAAACGGTGACTACTTGATCTTCTTGGCTTTTTGACGCAATCCGTTTTGGATCAAAGTCAACGATTTGCATTGGCCTGATTTATCAACTTCAAATTCAATCTTCGCCGGGATGTCCCTGTAAGCCCACATCGTATCGGACTCCGGAACAATGCGATTGAATGTTTGTTTTGATATTTTGACGGCCAATGCAGTTTTGCTTTTTCCAGGATGTTTGACGTCAAAAAACACGGTATCAGTAAGCTGATATTTTCCGATGTATTTCTCGCAAACGGATTCTGAAACCTCGAACCGTTTTTCGAACTTCCGAGGCTTGACATCTTTGCCCGCCAGCATCGCCATGATTTCCGAACCCAACCTATCAACTTCGAACGAACCCGTGTTTGAAAACACAACCAATGCGCGATTAGATTTCCGGCTGACAAACATGATCGAGTGCGAACCACCCGTACCGCCGTTGTGCCAATGGGTTCCAGAAGGATTGATCATCCAGCCAAGCCCCATTTCCATTTTGCCGAAACGATTGAATTCCCGATGAGTCGACCAGCCGAGTTCGATCGCCTTTCCAACTTCGTTGTCCGGCGGATCGAGAGTCGCTTTGGCGAAGATCAGCATGTCTTTGATTGAACTCCTGATCGCCCCCGCCCCCTCAAGTGCCGGAAGTTCCCAAGTGGAAGTCTCATCCATTTCATCATGAGGCTGGGCCAAACGTTTTTTCTGGTCGGGTGACAACGTGATGACCGTATCGTTCAGCCCAAGCGGTTTGACGATTCGGTTCAGCAGTATGTTTTCGTAAGTTTGATCCTGTTTTCGCGATAGAATTTGCCCCAGCAAACCAACAGCCAAATTTGAATACTCATCACGCCCACCGGGTCTCCGTCGAAGTGTGTGGTTGTTTAAAAATTCGAAAAGCTGTTCCGATGTGTAATCGGCGTACGGATTCTGTTCGTTAGTGATCGTCAAATTGTCCGGCATCCCTGGCAAAGCGGATAAATGCGTTGAGAGATGACGCAAAGTGATTTTACGTTCCGGCTTGGGAGGCCAAACAGGCATTGCGACGCCGTCAGGCAACAACTCGTCTGCGTTTTGATCGATGGTCACAATCCCTTGGCCAATCGCGTCGGCAAGCAAAACACCGGTGAAGACTTTACTGATCGATCCGATTTCAAAAATGGTATCTCCATCAGGTGCGACTGGATCGGACTCGCTTTTTTCACCCAACCCCAGAATGAATTCACTATCGCCATCAATTACGCCAATCGCGACGGACTTTAAAACTTTCCCTTCAATGTAGGGCTGTACGAGCGCTTGAATTTTCTTTTCCAATTCCGTGCGAGATAACTTTTCTGCCGAGCCAGCGTCGGAAGTCTTGCTATCCACTTGCGTTGTGGCCGCGGCTGAACGTTCCTTTACCGCTTCATTTGTAGATTTGGCAGTCGTTTGCTCAAAGGCAGCGGTAGAATTCAAATTTCCTATAGCCGCTATGATGACGAAACAGGAAACCAATTTTTGAAAGTGCATATCAAACCAAAATTGAGAAATGGAATTTGCGGTCTCAGAAAAAGCGTCGAAAACTCGTTTTACCAAACTGGGTCGAAAAGTCACCTAAAATCGGCGCTAGATTGGCAAGGCTCTAGTTGCTCAGATTTTGTCTGCTGAGAAATAACCAGTTGTCGCTTGGTTCGCGGCAAGCTCAGCCTAACGCGATTTTTGATCTAGCTACTGGATATCAACGACTTACGTCGATCGAAGCTGTAAGTTCAAACTAGCGGCAGTTGATTTCAAATTCTGGCTAACAATTTCCTTCCTCCGTTCACCGAGGTTCCCACAAAAAGAACTTCAGCCCTCAAGTCAAAGCAAGTGAATTGGAATCGCTTTAGTACAATTTACGTATGTCGATAAACGAAGTTCCCCAATTCAAGGTGACTAAACTTGAATGAAGTTGTCAGCATCTCAAACGGAAGGCTGAAACAGACTCGACACACCATGCTGAAGAACAACCGTCGCGATAAACAGTGATTTCTGTTGCTTAAAAAAGAAAACGGTATTTTTTCGAACTAAACATGGGAAATGATCGGTGCTGTTTGCAGTCGTCGGTTAGAGATAAAATGCCGACCGACGCTCGTGTTGACGAGCGGGAATTCGAACAAGGGGATATTGATGAAGCGATTTTGTTCCAAGGTTACGTCGTTGTTGGTGGCGAGTCTGATTTTGACAATGGCCGCATCTGCAAGTGCACAGGAAGCTCCCAACCCAAAGTCGACCACTTGGATTGTTGTCCGGCATGCTGATCGCGAGGGGCGAAAAGATGAGCTCAACGAAGCGGGCAAAATTCGCGCTGCCAAACTGGTTGAAATCGCAACGCTGCTTCGTGTCACTGAGATCTATTCAACCGATTGGGTACGCACGAAAACGACGGCTCAACCCACTGCTGAAAAATTAAAACTGGAAGTCCAGATCTATAAGAAACACGACGCAGAGGCGCTCAATGCACTCAAAGTTAAACATGCCGGCGCAGTGGTAATGATTGTCGGACATTCAAACACAGTTGGCCCGATCGTAAACGGACTTGGGGGAAAAGGCGATTTTGCGGTCGGCCATGATGACTATGATGATCTCTTCATCGTGACAACTGATGAAAAATCGACACGAGCTGTAAGACTAAAGTTTGGTGATTAGGAGATCGCGAGAATCGCATAGATATTCATGCGTCGTCCTGTGGTTTCGCACAACTAAAAGCTGCATCTGCATTAGCCGACCAGGTACCGCTGACGAGTCGGACAGGAGGAGTGTCCGACCTGCTAGTGCTACTGCGAGCGTCTGGCCGACAAATGAAATCGTACGATGGACATTCATTCTTGTCTGTCGGAGCAGGAGGAACGAATTTTAGTCGAAAAAAGCGGTAGTCGGACAGGAATGTCCAACCTACGAAGTTCTCAGGCGCCGGACACGAATGTCCAGCCTACCAGTGGCTTGAGCAATGCCGGGCCGGACAAGAATTCTTGTCCGGCGCTTTCGCATTGGCGTCCATCCCGGGTGGGCAATTTTAGATGAGCGTTATAGTTAATTGACGAAGATAACAAACAGGTCCTAATTCAGTTCAAACGTGTCACTAGGATCGGGCACGAGCGGCGGCTTCCTTGCGAAGTCGTTTGATTCTATCTTCGATGCGGTCGCGGATCATTTTCTCGTTCTCTTCGATATCACTTTCAATCTTTTCTCGAAGCTTGATCACTTTAGGATCCGAGTCCTTCTTGCCGTCTTTTTTCAGCTGTGCAATTCTCGAATTGCCGCGTCTTGTGATTTGCTCTTTTGATTTCTTGATCTGCCGTTCCATAGAAGCTTTGAGTTTCTTGATTTGATCCTCAAGCGAGCCGTTCCGTGGCTTTGATTTTTCTTTCGAAGACTCAGCTTCATCCTTCTTGGCTTTTTTAGCACTGGCCTTCGCCTCGGCAGATTTTGTCTCCTCCTGTTTCGCAATCTTTTCAGCTTCTTCCTTGGCTCTTTTATCAGCCTCAGCAAGCTTGAGCTGGCGATCTTTCTCCATCGCAGCTCTTTTTTCTTTGGCTAATTTGGCAGCAGCCTTCTTGTCGGCCGCTCTTTTTTCAGCAGCCAGTTTGCGGGCTCGCTCCTTTTCCATGTTGGCAGAATCTTCTCGGCTCTTGTTAGCTTTCGCTGCCTGGCGCTCAAGCTTTTTCACCGCTTGTTGCGCTTCGTTTTTCCCCGACTTACTCGACGCTTTCGAGTTGTCATTTTTCATTCTGGCCATTTGCTCTTCGGCTTTAGCCATTGCTTGGGCGAGCTCCTTTTTTTTCGCCCTGATCTGCATTTCGACACGCTTTTTAGCTTTCTCGATGTCTGCTTCTGCTTTTTTCTTGGCTTCAGCGACAAGATCTTCTGCTGCGTCCTTTTCCTTCTCGATGCGAGCCAGTTCTTTTTTCTTGGCGCTCTCAAATGCCTCGGAACGCATTGCAAGCTGCTTAAATTGTGTGTTGAGTTCCTGACCTTGATTTTCCAGTTCCCTAACCTTGGCTGCCAACTGTTCTTTCTCTTTGGTCAATGATTCCTGACGCTCGATGGCCTCAACGCTGCTCTTTTGTTGCGCTGCCAATTTCTCCTCTAACTCTTTGATTGCCTCGATACGAGTCGCGATCTGTTTCGCGAGTTTCGCATCCGTCTTTTTCGCCTGAGTCTCTTTCATTTTTTGAAGAGCTTTTTCGGCGTTGCGTCTCGTTGCCTCAACGGACTTCTCTGCTGCATAGGCGCGTTCAGTTGCGGCTCGCGATTTGGTAATCTCTGCCGTAAGTTTTTCCTCTAGCTCCACGATACGTTGCTGGGCGGATTCCAATTCGGCAGCGAGAGATTCAGTAGAAGCATTACTCGTCGTCGGTCCTGCAAGAGCAATCTGACCGGGCGCAATCGCGTTGTCTACTGGCTCGGATTCGCCTCTGAGAACGTCAGAAGGGGATTCAAGAACGTTGGATGGATCTTCTTCAAACGTGCCGCCACCAATAACCAATTCACCTTCAACGATATCGCTTGGGTAAGGCGGGTACTCGTTGACGACGATTTCGCCCGGGGCAAGATCGTACTCGGGCAAATAGCTGTTGCCCAAAAACTCTGTTTGAGGGAAGCCTTGAACGGGCACATTGTTCAACGGAGTTGCGTTGAGTGGCACGGGGATCATTGGAACCAGATTCAACGACATTCCTGATGAAGGGACTGGATTGGTGTAACGCGTTGCAACGGGAATTTGTCGGCCCAGAAATCCTCGATGATACCGAATCACTGTACCACTGTTTTGGTAGGGAACGATGCCGCCAAAATTCGGTCCAACGTTCAGTTGAGGTACGCTTCCAATCGGCGGAGCTCCATTCATTTGCAGGGGCGTGAATCTGGCTTGTGGTGAAGGTTGTTGCGGGTTAAATGGATTTACTCCGTAAACGTCCCACATTTGCTGCTGAGCAAATCCATTAGCCGCCGCGAAGGGAAGCCCCAACGAAACCAAAGCGACACAAACCGTTTTCTTACTTAGGAACCAAAGCATGAGATGACCAACTGAGAGAGATTCTGACTACCCAAAAACGACCCAACACTACGGCCGCATTTGCCGCCTAACTTAACACAAACCTTCTCAAATTACTAAATGCTTTTCCTGATTTCCCACGACCTATACTGAAGACCGACGCTTTTTTAACAGCGCGAACACCGATAGCAGTGTACAACATGGGTGAAGTCACCAATCAAAGAGGTGACGAGTCTTGACAGGCAAATAGAAACAGAAAACGTCCATGAATTCAGCCAAAATTCAAAAGCACACGAGACTTCTTACCGACGCCGACGAATCAGAGTTGCTACGCCAACTAACATCAGGCAAGCGACTGAACCCGGTTCAGGAACGCTGGTTACGCTGAAAGAGAAACTCTGGTTCGAGGTCACCGTATCGCCAACGGAATCGATGAAAGAACCCGAGGCGTCACGCACCTGAAAAGTGTAAGTGCCGTTTGCCAAGCCCGTGGTGTCAAGCTCGAGTTCAAACCAACGTTCATTCAACGGAGCATTCAATAGTGGCTGCATTCCGTCCGAAAATTCTTGGTCAACATTTGCAGTCGTAGGTCCGTCAAGATTGAAGTTTGAAGTGTTGAGGTTTCCAGCACCAAAAAATCCAGCCGGCGCCCCCGAGCCTGTCTCTGCAACGGTACCGCCGGTTACAACTCCTGCTGAAAAATCAAAATCAACAGTATGGCCAAGCAACGCGTCACTCGAACTAGCATCCTGTCCTATGTAAACAGTGATGATTTTTCCAGCGCCAGCCGCACCAGTATCCACGGTCGTGTCGCCGTTTGGATTCAAAGAAATGACGATGTCGCCGTTCGCAAATCCAGCCAATGCCAAACACAACGCGATGGAAGAGACAAATCTGCGAAAGGTTTTTGGAAGGGAATTGTCAGTCATGAAGAAGCTCACGTTGTGGTATTACTCGTAGTAGATGATAGCCCAAAAAAGGCCAAAATTGGCAGCTTTCAATTTTCAATCGCGATTCATGGGAGAATTCTTAAATTTCCCTCGCGGATTTTTGGTTAACACGTCAAACGTCTCGAAAACCGCATCAATTTTATTCTGAATTTTAGCGTCTTTGGTTTGCACTTTTGCTTTTGGAAAGTGCATTGCGTTAGACAGTTCGTCTGATTGGTTTTCGCCCGTTCCTGATTCAAGATCAAGCTCCGGTTCTGTTGTCATCGCTCTTGATTTTGCAGAATTCTCGTTTTCCGTATTCTTTCCAAGCATAGAAACAAAACCAGTTCGAAGAAAATTCGCGTTCAGTATTGGCTCTACATCAGGATCTGATTTTGCCGAGGTGCGGCGCGTCAAAACCTCGTGGTTGGCAACACGTTTTTCGTTATCGAGATGAACAACTGGAAGCAACAACGAAGAATTTGCAAAGAATTCAAGACCTGCATTTGGCACACCAGTTTTCAGTGGAACGATCGACGCTTGAACCAGCGAATTCAAGTTGATCCCAACGGTTGTGGAGCCATTGGACTGGAAGGTTGCAACCGGTTCATTTGAAGATGCCAGATTCTGCTCCTCAATTTCTTCATCCTCCTCGTCGTTGGCAATGACTTGATCGTCGTAACTTTCCGATCCGTCATTCGATTCAACAGCAATGTTCTCTAAGTCCGATTCAGTCGTCAACGATTCCTGAATTGAGGGAATGACCAAACTTTGATCAACGGGTTGCACTTCTACATTGTTGACTTGGTGATCTTGTGAGGCTGCTCCTGAACTGTCTTGAGGGTTGAGATTGTCAACAAAACTCGGTTTCGAAACGGAAACTGGATCGGACGTTTCAGGGACACTCGCTTCAGATGGGTTAGATTCAACCGCAGAATCGCTGGCAGTGTTTGAGTCCGCTACGTTGTCCCCTGCTCCGCTCGATCCTGTTGGTGAGGATGGAACCGGCAGAACCGATACGCTTGAAAACTCGTCACGCGGACCGGTATTTCCATTTTCAGAATCACTATCTGAGGAACCGCCAAATTGCCCTTCAGTACCGGCACTGCTTCCAAACGCAAACCCGCCACCGACGGGAGCCGTAAACATCAACAACCCGCCTGTCGTTAAATTCAAACGAACACGGACGGTGTCTAATGAGTTAACCCTTCCATTACGGTCAACGTCGTACAAATTGTCGATTGGGACGTCAGTGACAGGGGCTACGTTCAGTCGCACACGAATCGCGTCGATTGAATTGACTCGGATTCGATTGTTGGCAGTATTTACATCGCCGATGACTTCGGCAATCTGATTCCCAAAAAAGAACCGATCGTCGGCCACCAGACCAGTATTTTCATTCGCTTTGATTGTCACTCGTAGCCAGGCGTTCTCGATTACGTTATCGGGCCAGGAAAGCTTAATCTGTGAGATTCCTCCAACTGGCGATGACACTTCGATCGATGGCAATGGAATTTCACTGGTCGCTGAAAGCACATCCCAAGCTGAGGGTGTGTCCGTATTCCCGACTCGAAATTCAAAATCATCTACGGTTAAACTAGACGAAGCCAGCCCAGCAACATCGACTATGACTCGATTCAAGCCTCGGTTGTAACTGGTAAAGTTATCAAACGAAGACGTTTCGCCTGGAAGCAGTGGCGTCTTGTTGGTGGCAATTTCGTTGTCACCAAACCCGCTCGAACCGCCGTAGCTGACCCCACGGATGGTAATATTTGTTTCCGCATTGATTGCAAATAAAGCATCCGATGTTGCTCCTCGAGCGTCCGTCGCCGTGATCGATACTGGTTGATTTTCATAACGTTGCTCAGGGACGAAACTCCAGCTCCACGTTCCATCAGAATTTTTTGTGACTTGGCCAAGTGATGCCGTTAGAGTCACAACTTCATTCTCAGGCTCAAACCATATCCCATCGTTGGTCAACATCGATGCTGCTTCGCCGGTCACGATGGCATTTGTCGCAACGACGATCGGTTCGTAGTTTATTGTTTCAACTGGCAAGTCCACTGTCACGGACGAGTTGCCAGTCGCATCAACGGTAACGGTCGAACTGTATGTCTGCCCGTTGTACTCAACGATGACATCGTATTCGCCAAGAAATGCGTTTGTTGTTATCGCGCCATCCCTGGTGGTGGCTTGTTCATCAGTCCACCAACTTCCGAAAACCAAATCTTCGTACGCTTGGCCGTTTGGCTTGATGCTGAAATCGCTCCGATACAACGCCGCATCTGGCAGCCAATGTGAGTTTTCCCAAAATCCCCAATGAAGAAATTCTTCAACTGCGGATTGACTAAATGCCATCGTCATATAGTCGCGAAGATAGTCAGCTTGCAGCTGTTCGTCTTTAGTGTTGACGTCAAACTCAGTGATCGCAATGGGAGCTGCAAACTCGGAGTTATAACTCGTGACCAGTTGCCCCAGAGTTTCGATGTTGGTCAGGTTCGCTTCGTTGTAATGACTTTGCTCACCGATCACGTCGAGCAAGCCGAGGTCACGAAGCTGGCCCAGCCAATCGTCAAAATTGGCTCGATGATCAGTGTTGGCGCCATTGGATGAAAAAATGTGATAGTCGTTTAGCGCGAGTTTTATTGTTGGGTCAAAATCTCGAACACGTTGAAACCAATCTAAAAGAATCTGGTCGCCTAAAATATCCATCACATCGTGATTGGCATACGGCTCATTGACGACGTCCCACTCAGGAATCAATCCGTCGAACTGATTCAAAACGTCATCGAAATGCGTCTCGATCGTCGTTTTCATCCAAGCATTCGCAGAGGCCGTCCCGTCGTTCGCGACTCTCGTGTCGTACTCAGCCCAAATGCTAGTCGGCATGAAATTACGGCTGGGCCAGATAAGATTGTGACCGCGAATGTACAAGTCGTTGGAATCAGCCCAGTTGACTCCATCAATCGCTCGCTGGGCATCCTGTGAATAGCCGGGCCATTTAAGCGAATTTTCGAATACAACTGTGTTGAACAGGCGGTTAATCAACGCCTGATATTTTTGACTTGTCTCGTTTCCATTGGCATCTAATTTTCCACCATACGCATTGATCGCCGAACCGAATTTGAAATCGTGATTTGTTTGCCGAAGACTTACAACTGCACCAGAAAGCGGATTACCGTTCACATCGTTGACACTGACATTCACGTTACTTTTTCGATCGCTGTCGATTCGATCGTCGGCTGTGCCTCGCCAAGAGTCGGTCCCGTCACGCCCCTCGTACGTCGCAGCAGGAAATTGTTCGGGTAGCTCATCGAGATTGAACAAGTTCGCTTCGTTCGTCCAGTGAAACCCACCGATTTGAACAGTTTGTAGTTCGTAACCAAGATTGAACACGGCTTGCAAACCATCGATCGGAAAATCATCATCGGCTAACACGTCGATTGAAAAATTTTGCCATTCAGTCGTTAAATCGATTGTTTGGCTGTGCAAGTTCGCATACGTGTCAGTTCGCTGGACCGAAAAATTCGCCCGAGCGTTAGTGCCTTGTGTAGCACGAAGCGAAAACTCAAACCGCATCGTGTCACCGTTTGGAACAGCGGACTCGTTTCGTTCGACGGCTTGGATATGCCAAAACTGATCAGGCACAGACGTTGTTTCGACTTCGAACGCGATCTCAAAAGGCTGGTTGGCGACCGTGACGTACTGGCTGGTGCCGTGCGTCCCGCTGATGTTGTTGAGGTTAAAAGCAGTTTCTGGAGCAAGCGATCTTTGAGGGCCATAGTTAACGACGACGAAATCAGTAAGCCGAACTGTTTGGGCTCCATAGGCCAAAAAGAATCCAAACGACGCTTCGCCTGCAGCATAAGTCTCCGCAGCCAGAAATGGGATCTGAACCTTCATCCAGTCATCACTGGTGGGCAAACCTTGAAGCAAAGACTTCGTAAATGGCGTT
Source organism: Mariniblastus sp. (assembly GCA_045105295.1). Classification (GTDB taxonomy): domain Bacteria; phylum Planctomycetota; class Planctomycetia; order Pirellulales; family Pirellulaceae; genus Mariniblastus. The sequence continues at coordinate 27,494 of JBGCDK010000137.1, read as the reverse complement.
ATGTTTTTTTCAAAAATTGCAGCGATCTGACCGTCGCCACCAACACTTCGGACTTTGAATTCAATCAGTAAAACATCGCCCGCGGTAACCGGCCCAGCAATTCCCTGCTTCAACTGCGCGTTCCAAGGATTCGAATTTCCTCCGCCAATCACAGCTTGGATGACGTCGCCTTCGACTGGGTCAGAGACGGTCGAATACGTTCCGCCAAAATGGGAAAAGTCCGACAAATCAGTGCCGCTGACCAGCGAATTTCCCCCTGCCGGGGAAGCCACGTCGTCTTGGATGGTTCCGTAGGCTGTTCGCTCGCTCTTGAACCCGACTTCATATCCTACGTCGTTTTTGATTTCGACAACAATGGATTCGTCGCCTTCGACGTTAGAATCAGCAATAACGTCAATTGTCAACGCAACAGAATCTTGCCCCGCAGGAATCGTTATTGAACCACTGAGAGCCGTATAGTCAACGCCGCTAGTTGCATCGCCAGAGACGTTGTAATTGACGACCAATGGGTTGTTTGTCGGACCTCCAGAACGCACGATCGTGAAACTTCCAGGCTGAGGAGAACCTTCGGCGACGCTTGGCCGGTCAGAGTAAATGCGGACGGTTGAAACTTGTTGAGCCAAAAATTCGCCAGAGATGACTTCGACGTTTGAATCACCGGGTTTGATCCAGCCAACGGCTAAATGGTCTGCGCCGGTTGCTTCTTTGTGGAGTGCTTCGATGTAGTACTGCTGGCCGGCCGCCAGATAAACGGGTTGGGATTTTTGCGAAGCACTTGCCGTCCAATCTCTCGGTGCGGTTGCGGTCGTAACCGAAGAGATCAACTGTTTTTGATTTGAATTGGAAGAATTGCTGATCCACAGCTCAGCCGATTCGTCACCGGCAATGAAGAAAGTGTACGGCCCCGTGGTTGGTGGTGACAAAAGCCCACTGATTTTTTGACCAAGATTGTCACCCACGTTAGTCAGTGTTTCGAACGACGGCAAATTGGAAACAGAGTCTGGGTTGGAAGGAAAGTTAGCATCGGAAGTCAAATCAGCCACATCACCACCAGCGATACCCGTCCAAGTCTCAATCGCGATCGAGCCTCGTTCGCTTGCGTACAAACGTTCCGACGGAATTACCTCTCGAGAAAGACTAACACTTTCCCACTCAAGTTTCACAGACGCGTCGCCAGTTGTTTCGCGATACTCTAATTGGATGTCATATCGACGGCCAGCAACCAGACTGATCGCCGCGGTTGCATCGCTTACCGAGCCCGAATCAAACTGATCAATTAGCAACTGACCGTTCACCCACAAACGAGCTCCATCGTTCGCATTAAGGATCAGCGAATGTGTTTCGGTGAACTGGGACTCAAGTTGCCCAGACCATCGAACGGAAAACGAGTTTGCAGGGCCACCCGTTTCGTATGATCCAGCTCCCCAATCGAAATCAACATTAGTATCAACTCGCGCCATTGCTATTTCAGAAAGATTAGCGTCGTTGTAATACTGACCGAGCAATCCATTTCCGGCAGTGAGCACGATCCGGTCTTCGAGTTTTTGATAGTCGAAATTTGGTTTGCGGTTCGGTTCACCAGTATTCTTGCGAATGACACGGGAGGACGGTCGGTGGGGAAGATTCACAGATGGACCCAATTTAAGAGGGAGAAAGATACCTGTTTCGTTCCCCATTGTAGTCGGTTAGCGGCAATAGCCTAGAACGCCACATGCCATCGGTGGCCGAGAAATCACAGGCAGAAAGACAGAATTTAAACCCAACATCGCCCAATTGAACGATTGTTTTCAGTGATTTGCAGGTTTTAACAGACTTCAATGACGTGACTTGTTTCAAACCAATCTCGCCTATTCCCACTGTTTTATGGCTGATTCATTCAATTGGTTGTCAGCAAGTCCGAATTCGGATACCAATACCAGTCGAAATTGAAATACAGACTGAATGAATTCAAGAAAATCACCTTCGATTTCGAATGAATAGTTAACCACAAAACTAAAATAAATCAGGACTGATTCGATGACAATTTTGCGATCTGGAACTTCTAAAAAGTATTCGGAAAACTGGGACAAAGCGTTTGGTGGAAAAAAAGCCAAGGCTAAACCAAAGGCCACGGCAAAAAAGAAGACTGTAACCAAGAAGAAAAAGTCAAAGAAGAAATAGGTTCGATTGATTGACTGATGTCTGAAGCAAATCCAAAGGCTGGCAGTTCGAGCGGCAACGAAGAAGAACTGTCCAGCCTTTTACTTCAAGCAATGTTGAATCTATCAAGCGATCCGACGTTTTTGGTAGATGAGCAAAACCAAATTCGGTTTTGGAACGATGCCGCCGAGTCTTTTTTCGAGCTTGATTCAAACGAGATACCAACCGAAGCTAGAGTTATTGGCTTGGTTTCTGTTCCGCGCGAGGCGGATCCTTCTATTGCAAACAACACAAACGTCGTTGTTCACTCTCGTGATTCGATTCCGATAGGACACAGCCATTGGCAGCGTGTGGTATTGCGGCGGTCCGACGCGGTCGATGTCGCGGACAGAGACGAACTTTTCCGCCTGGCGCAAACTGACCATCTCAGTGGACTTCTTAATCGCCGCGGTTTTCAAATTGCGTTCGAAGAAAACTTGCACCAAGCGTTAACACTTGCCATCGTCGATATCGACAATTTCAAACCCATCAACGACTTGTTCGGGCATGACGCGGGTGACCAAGTGATCGTGCATCTCGCCAAACATCTGACCGATCATTTTGACGATGCTATTGCGATTGGGCGTCTGGGCGGCGACGAGTTCGGGCTGGTCTTAAAAGTTGCTTCCCTCCAACAGAATCAACAGCTTTTCGATTCATTTTGTCAACTGATCGAATCCATTCCTGTGTCAAAGAATCAAATCCATGTCACATTAAGCATCGGCGTTGTGATTTCCGAATCATCTAAAGTGTCGACTCGAGAATTGTTGACTGCTGCCGATAAAGCGATGTACGAGTCAAAACGTGCAGGAAAAAACCGCGCGACGGTAGTGTTATTGCAACGTTAGATTTCACTCATCCAAAACTCTTGCTTTCAACATTAGTTTAGAATAAACCAATTTATCGATCCGAATTATTCCAATCTTTTCATGAAAAACCGAATGGACGTCTTGAGCTAAGCACTCGTTCAATGGCTGTGAATGATTGGAGAAAGATGAAAACTAGTGACTACCGAGCCGATCGCAAAAATTGGCGCCTCGGTCTGGCTTGTACCGTAATGTTTTCACTTCTCGCCGTCGCTTTTCCGATCACGTGCATGCTTGATCGCGGTCCTACGCCGATTTCTGCAGCGATTTTCTTAGAGCTAATCTGTTGCGGGTTCGTCGCGATGGGAGCGTATCTAATGATTTTCTTTGACAAGTACCGACTGCGTATCGATAAACACGCAATCAAACAAACAGGTGTTTTCTCGGAACGACGGATTCGATTGGAAAACATCAAATCAGCCAAATGGAAACGTCGACCTGCAGGAGGAAGTCTCCGGTTGAATTCCAACGAAGAAAAAATGGTAATTGAATTTTTTCACATTCCGCAAAACCAAAAGGCAGAATTGATTCAACGACTTCGAGACGCGGTCCCGGGCGAAAGACAATCTGGATGGAGTGAGTTTGAAAAAATGTTCGGCTCGATCAAGCCTCCGGCTCCGATGAAGGCTCGAGAGCACGTGTGGATCGCTATCTTTTTTAGCGCAATGGCTTGCTCTTTTCTGATTGGATGGACAAGAGGTCTGCCAGTGAGCATGTGCATCTCTATGGCAGTTGTAAATTTTGGATTCGCAGGTTGGCTATTGTTTAAGGCTAAACAACGTTTCGCAATCGAAAGCAACATTCCCACGGAGACCTAACAATTGCTCTAGACGCAACCTTCAGCCAGAGTCGATCGTCCACTTTAGTCAACCGAAAAGAAGAAACGAGTTGAAAGACCGATTTATTGATATTTGACGAAAATGAATTGGTATGAACCATTGGCGAAGACGAGTTCGGTATGCACGGTCGCTTGGGACCTCATAGCCTAACGTTCGATTGTTGCTGCCCGAGTCGATTGGGGCTTTGATCTCGCGGTACGACTGAAAAGACGATTGAAAGTAGAGTTGAACAACATCCACAAACCAATACAAAAATATTTTGTTGATTAGGGAAGGCTTGGAGGGTTCAAAGTGTGACGCACGGCTATATCTTTATTGGACAAGCATCATAATGAATTAGTTCCGATTTAACTCTTGTTGTGAAAACTTCAAAAAGCTTGGTTCCCAAATCATATCAACGCTCAATAGAAAACGGTGGTCGAAGAAATACTGCCACTAGAGATTTCGCATGCGTGCCACCGCGTCTTCGTTTGACTTGATGCATCCTTGTCTGCCAAAATCTCTGGCTGGTCTGACAACTTTTGAAAGGTGAGACGACGATGAGATTTTATGCGAACGCGAACTGCCTGTACTGGCTCGTTCTGATGCTTCTTCTTGTTTCTGCATCCAATTCATTGGGAACCGAACACAATGAAATATCCAACGAGACAACGTCCGCCAAATCCAAAATCAAAAACGTTGTGTTCATCGTTTCCGACGATCTGAAGGCAAGCGTGCTGGGGTGTTATGGAGACAGGGTTTGCAAAACGCCAAACATTGATCGTTTGGCTGCTGAAGGCACTGTCTTTCAACGAGCGTATTGCCAAGGCACTTGGTGCGCTCCGTCTCGACAATCTTTTATGCACAGTCGCTATTCAGGCAAAGGCAACAACACGAATCTTGGCAAGCATTTGCAAAACAACGGCATCCACACGGCGCGTGTTGGAAAGATCTACCACATGCGAGTTCCCGGCGACATTATCGCAGGGACGAACGGTTTGGATATCGCCAATACTTGGACCCAGCGTTTCAATTCACCCGGGCTTGAGGCACACACTCCCGGCGAATACGCGTGCCTGAATCAAAACATCTTTACAACGGAATTGGAGGGACGCGAATCCACCAAGATGAAACATCGTCCCTACGTAACAGTCCAATACGAGGGAGACGGTTCGGATCAGCCCGATTTTAAATCAGCCGAAAAGGCAATCGAAATCCTTCGAGAAAGGAAGTCCGATTCGAAGCCATTCTTTCTCGCCGTTGGCTTGGTTCGCCCTCACTACCCAATGGTCGCGCCAAAGCAATATTTCGATCCGTATCCTTGGGAGGAAATTGAACTGCCAGAAACTCGGAAGAACGATCACGACGACATCCCGAAAATGGGACTTGGGCAAACTCGATCTAGCCAAAATCACTTGGACAAATTCACTGACAATCAAAAACGAATGTGGTCGGGGTACTATGCTTCGGTTACTTTTATGGATGAACAAGTCGGAAAGATCATCCAGGAGTTGGATCGTTTAGGCTTGAGAGATTCGACAGCAATCATCTTCACCAGCGACCACGGGTATCATCTCGGCGAACATGATTTTTGGCAGAAATCCAATCTGCACGAAGAAGTCTCCCGCGTGCCGTTAGTTATATCTGCTCCCGGATTTAAACCTGCTGTCACCGATTCGTTTGCAGAACTCGTGGACATTTATCCGACGGTTTCGAAAATGATGGACCTGAACTTCCCCTCAGAAGTACAGGGCCAATCTCTTTTGCCTATCCTTTCTGACCCTTCCGCCACCGTCCGCGATGCAGCGTTGACCATTCACAAAGGCTTCGCACTTCGTGGTCAAAAATGGGTTTACATGAAATACAATGACGGCTCGGAGGAGCTGTATGATATGGATTCAGATCCGAATCAATTTTCTAATTTGGTTGCTGATCCAAAATATTCTGCGGAGACCGGTTTCATTCGAAAAAAATTGGCGGACAGACTTTCGGACTCCAATCTAAATTTTGACCAACCGAAAAAGAAGAAAAAATAAAACAAGAACATAGTGACAGGACAAACCAATGAAATATCAACCAAGCCAGCCAATAAGAAATCGAGCTAAATTTTCACTCTTTCTTTTAGTGATGTGGGGAGGAATTTTTGCTTGCTCGTCAAACCTAGCGGCGACCGATTTGGATGAAGCTGAGTTTCAAAAACTTCATGCAGAATTAGTGCCCAGAGAAAAAGCTTGGAAAACGATTCCGTGGGAAACTGACTTGCTCGCTGCACAAGCCAAAGCGGCGAAGGAAAAAAAGCTGATCTTCATCTGGTCGATGGATGGCCATCCGCTTGGATGTACCTGAAACAATGGCGTGCTCGACCGTGAGTTGACATTTGCCCATCCTGAAATGCAGAAACTATTAAAAGAAGATTTCATCCCAGTCGCGATCGACCAGTGGTACGAGCGACGGCAGAAGGACACCAAAGGCGATTTCTATCGAAAAATCGCTAGCCAAGGTCCGCGAAACGATTTTGAACACACAACGCAAGGCCGCTATGTTTGTGACGCGACTGGGAAACTGTACGCTTACAACAACAATCGTGGCTATGAGCGAATTTTGAAATCAATGAAAGAAGCCTTGGCTAAATTTGATCCCGAGAAATCTGCTGCCAAGAAAATCGAAGCAGAATCAACCGACCCAAAATACAATTTCACTGCTCCAAAAAATGGTTTGGTTCTTCGCGTAAATTCAAAAGTGCTTGACGGATACAAACCGACCGAAGGCTGGAAAGAAGTTTTCCAACGTTCGATCGGACGAGATAACGCTTGGATTACAGAAGAAGAAAAAAAGCAATTGGCTAACGTCGTTCGCGATGGTGGTGACATTCCGACAAAGCTGGCCCAACGAATTGCTCGTTTTCACCTGATCGACAACACTCGTGGCGAACCTCCTCGGTGGACTGTAGAAGAAGTCAAGAGTCTCAAGATTTCGGTGGACAAAAAAGGGATCGTCAAGGGTTCCGTCCACCTTGAAACAGCTGATGGAAAACGCGGCTTTCAAACGAAAATTTATGGCCACGCTAAAGCTGACGGCGAAACTATCGCGCAATTTGACCTGGTAGCCAAAGGCGAGTTTTGGGGGCGAGGTCAGTACACTGGTTTTGCCCCCGAAGGGAAGTTCCCTTTGGCAATCGCATTTCGCATCGCAGACGGTACCGATTTAGCAGACTCAGTCGTACCCCATGGCGCAAAAGGCTGGCTAGACGGCTACTACCAGTAGCTCCTTTTGATTGCCGCAGAATTGATGGTGCCAGAACAAACTCGCCAAACGAATTGTCTACTTAATGTATCGGAAGTTTGGCTTCGAAAGAAAACACCGCGAAAACTGCAAGACGAGTTTAAACACTCTACAAAAAAAGCTGGCAACAGATTTCACCTAATCCGTTGCCAGCAATCTCTCACTAACGTCGTCTCAATCTTGATTTTAGTGAACGGCAATATCGCGGACAAGGAAAATGTTTCCCTGTCGTTGCTATATTTGTGGAATACATTCAAAACACGCTATCAACAGGTATGGCGATTACGGGCGTCTTGGTAATGCTTGAACATCCAATTTGCCTGCCCAATCCCCCGTGTCCCCCAACTAAACCTAGAGCAACTCGCCAGTTAGAGTTGTAAAGCCTGATGAGGCGCGGTGCCTCTGGAAGCTGTTAAAATTTGGCGCGAAAACAAGGTTTGCACAGGATTGAAAATGAAAAAAAGCGCGAGTCTCGAGAAACTCACGCTTTAACTAGGGCCGTCGACCCAAAATTACGATTTGAAATCAACTTTGATTCGCCAAACACATTCAACGAATGGGTGGGACGAAGAAAACGTTAGGCTGAAGATTGCGTACTTCACTATTTCTCATGATCACCTGAGCCAAAGTCGTTTGGCGAATGAAATCCAATTCAGCTCCACGGAATTCTCGCTCATACCAAAACCGGTCGCCATCTCGAAGCAACTCAAACTGCTGCTTCATGACGGCAAAGAGAGTTTCTCCAACGCTTCGACCGGGTAAGTGTTCTTCTGACAAAATTCCAACCCACGCGTCGATGTCATCCGTCGTGTCATAAGCTTGGCTTAGACTGAAGGAAACCGAAAGCTCGCTGTTGATTTCGTCGAACGATTTGTACCGCTCCAGTTTGTAAAACTCGCGAATCGAATTGAAATCTGCCAGTCCATGGTCGCGTCCGCGCTGGATATTTAGAGCCGCCAAATCAAATCCACCGCTACCTGGGCCGCCAAACAAAAAATTTCGCAGGTCTGTGACGATTTTTGTGTCGACTTCCTGAGCATGTTGAAGCGACAATCCCTTCAAGTAAGGCTCTACTCCAAAATCTTTCACGTTCGCCGGATTGAAAAACGCATCCCGAAGGCCAAGGTTCCCTTCTGCGATGACTTGCCCGGTCGAATCTAACCTCAATAACTCTGTATCCAACATGCTGTGGCCAAATCGGTAGGCCGCAGTCGAAAACACATTCGAGATATTTGGGTACGCAAACGGGTTGTACCCGCGGTACGGGCTCAGTGCCTTGTCTCCCAACAAAGCGGGAATGAATTCGTTGTATGTAATGACTTGGATCATGGCCGATACTCGCTGTCTCGCACGAACGTAAACTTGTTCGTCGGTCATCGCTGGGTAAAGACTCTTTAGTCGAACCGCAATTCGATTGTGCTCTCGAACGAAAATCGTATGCATCGAAGTCAGCCCAACTTGTTCATTAGCCCGAACGTCTCCTGCCAAGAAGAAACCGGATTCGTCTGTTGGAAGCAGGTTCCCATCGCTAGTTTTCATTAACCCATCAACCATTGTCCTCAATGACCGAGCCGTTTCATCGTCTGATCCATAAACGTTGGAACCGTCGATCCAAGAAGTGATATCGTTAACCTGTTCTCGAGGCGTCGTATCGGGTTGCCCCAACCTGTAGTGAGAACGAAAGAACGAAATCGTTTGTCCACCTCCGCCAAAGGGATCGAAATACCTGTCTGCCGTCGGAACGACTAGCGGGAAGGCCTCCAGCGGATCATGCGATTCCGTAAGGGAAATGTCGTGGTCCAGAAACTGCCCCCACTGCCACACCATTCCGGACATGTCTCTATCATTCAATATTGAACTGTTCTGATTGCAAACGTAGTTGCTAATCGACCTGGCAGGTTTTCGATTCGTACCCGCTGGGCTGGAAATTCCGTCCGCGTAGGCCACAGGAACTCGTCGGCGCAGATTGCTTCCAGCACTCCCCCAGTTAACACCCACGACGTTATTCATGGTTCCGTCTATCGTCCGAAAGCGTTGGATTTCTATTGGCAAACGAGACCGCGATGGACCACGATTACGACGTTGAAGCTCCTTTTTCCCGAAGTGATCATTCTTGCGGTTGTCTCGATCTCTGTCTGATTGATATCCGAGGCAATAGGGCGACACACAAAGAATAATGACACCGACGAGTCCAAAAACCAAACTTTGATTGTGTTTGAAATTTTGCGTGTTCATGATTCCATCTCCTTTGCTTAGTACCTGATGCCGCCGGACGAAATTGTCTTGGCAGTCAAAGGCTCACGTGTAAGGTTGGGAGACCGAGCAGCCTCGTCTCGGCCTCCCGCTCACAGGAAAACCCAACAATTTGAAATACGTACAAACAAGCGATTGTCTACAAACATCTTTCTTTGAAATGATCAACCAAGGTCGCGTTTGGAAATCTTGTGTTCAATTTGTTTTTTGGAAACTCCTCTCGGTTGATCGCTGGCGTATAATGAAAATGACTCGCCAAAAGGAAAATTGATAGGAATAGAAAACGTGACTGGTGAAACTGATTTGTCAAAAGACGATTCGACGGACGATTCGACGGACGGTTCGATAGACGAATCAACGGAATTAAAACCCATTCCCGAACGAACTTTCGACCCGGAAGTCATTCGGATGACCAAACAATTGTTGACCGAGCAATTTACGCTTCATCGCGATCGCTTGTGGCGAGCCATTCATGTTCGCATGGATCCGAGGCTCTGTGGGAGAGTCGACCCTGACGACATTCTGCAAGAGGCTTACCTCGATGCGATGAAACGCGTCGGTCACTTTGCTGAGGAATCCAACTACACGCCTTTTGTTTGGCTCAGATTAATCGTCGGGCAAACTTTGATCAACGTTCATCGTCGTCACATTTCTGCCAAGAAACGTGATGCGTCACGCGAACGATCTCGGGTCAAAGGAGGACTCAAGTTTGAGATGAGTGCCACCAGCCAAACGATTGCAACTCAGCTTGCAGCCAGCCAAACGTCACCTTCACAAGCTGCCATTCGCACTGAAGAAGTCAAAGAACTTGCGGTCGCACTTGAATCGTTAAGCGACATTGATCGCGAAGTCATCACCCTTCGCCATTTCGAGGACATGTCCAACACCGAAGTCGCAGAACTGCTTCAAATTGAACAAAAGGCCGCCAGCATCCGCTATGTCCGCGCTGTCCAGCGTTTGAAAAAATGCATGGCCAACCAGCCGTTCCAATGGCCCTAATCGGTATTCAATTCGTTACCGTGTGGGAATTAGAAATAGAACTCGGAATCTTTAACACTCGAAAAGGGATGCAAAGCGTAAACTAAAACCATGAGTAACGATTCTTTCAATGACGACCTCGCAGATTACCTCGAGGACGACGATGCTGTTTATGAAGAAATGGCCGCCATTGAAGAAAAATGCGAAGAGTACATCCAACTTTATCGGCTTGGCCAAGCTCCAACTCACGAAGAGTTCGCCGCGCGTTTTCCGGACGTGTCCTCCCAGATTCTAGACATCCTTCCAACCGTTGTCGCAATCGAAGACGCACGCAAAAAAAATCTTGTCAAGCGAAACGATGGGCGAGTTGCGAGGGGGCCAGAAGCAGTCCCGACACTTGGTGACTATCAGATCGTTCGCGAAATTGGTCGTGGCGGAATGGGCATTGTTTACGAAGCCAATCAAGCCTCGCTCGACCGACGCGTTGCGATCAAAGTTCTTCCCAAATTTTCGTTGACCGATCTGCAGATTGAAAAGTTCCACAACGAAGCTCAAATGGCGGCCAAGCTTCACCATTCAAACATCGCTCCCGTTTTTGACGTCGGCGAGAAAGACGGTTTGCATTATTACGTCATGCAATTGCTCAACGGCGATTCGCTCGACGCTTATGTGCCGTATTTTGAAAGCGAGGAAACGCTACCGCTATTGGAAGAGCTATCTCAAGAAGAAGTCGTTCAGGTGGGACTGCAAGTTTCGTCCGCACTTTCCTACGCTCACTCGCATAATGTTTTGCATCGCGATATTAAGCCCGCGAATCTAATTTTGGATCCCGACTACAACGTATGGGTGACTGATTTTGGTTTAGCGAGGACCGAATCAAACATTAACGCAAACATTCCGTCGACTTATACGACGACTGGAAAAATCGTAGGGACGTTGCGTTACATCGCGCCGGAATGCATCGAAGGCGAACTGGGAGATGCCCGATCGGACGTCTATTCACTGGGCGTAACGTTGATCGAATTGTTCTCTGGCAAACCCGCGTTTGAAGAGACAAATCAAGCAGATGTTATCTCGCAAATCCGCACTGGCAATTTCAATATCGTTGACCGAGAAGAAAAACGATTACCGAAAGACTTGACGGCAATACTAAAGAAAACAGTCGCCACGAATCCCGCTGACCGTTACATGTCCGCTTCAGAATTGAATCAGGACTTGGACAGTTACGTCAACGGTCGACCTGTTATCGCGCGTAGTGGATCTGCATTTTCCTCAGCGTGGAAATGGATTCAGCGAAACCCTGAAATCAGTTTGGCGTCAGCCGTCGCGGCGACTTTGATGTTGACGACGCTTTTCATTTTGACGGTTTCGTTCTTGAGGATCGAAAACGTTTTGGAATCGGAACGAAACCAGCGGGTCACGGCTGAGACAAATTCGAAACTTGCGGCCCAAGCAATGGATCGAATGTTCAGCCAGTTTTCTAACGGCCTAAATGACACCGATAGCCAGTTAGTCGAATTTGACGGAACCAATACGCTCGTCGCGGAATTGCCCCAACCGCGAATCACAAACCCGAGACTGACAAAAGAAACCGCCACAATGTTGGAGGAGCTTAGCAGTTTTTACATTCAATTGGCTGCGAAGAACAATCACGATTCGGACTTAAAAGTAAAAGCCATGATGGCCCGAAATCATGTGGGCGAGCTTCACTCAAGACTTGGCCAATACAACAGCGCGATAGAGTCGTTTCGGATCGCGATCAACGGCTATCAAAAATTGATCGAACGTGGATTTGTCTCCGATGATACGGAATCCATGTTGCAAGTCGCTCGATTTCACAATCGAATGGGAGTTGCGATGAAAATGAAAGGCGACGTTGAAGCGGCAAATCAAGAACACAACAAAGCGTTTCGGCTTTTGCAAACCCACCAAAGCGATACCAGCCAACAGAAATCGAACATCCAAATTGAGCTTGCCCGGTCTTTGTTTCTTTCCGCTTACGCCACGCGTCCGGGGATGGGGCCAGCGAGCCTGCCGACGGTCGGGTTTAGCAGTGAGGCTGTTAATTCCAACCGCAACATGCAACGCGATGGTGGTCTTGATCCTACGAAAAAGAATTTATTGAGCCGGGCTGTGGAGATTTTGACGACGGACCAGGCCACAGGCTCAAGTCCCAGTCGCGATCATCTATTGGGTGCGTGTTACCGCGAGTTGGCCAGCGACAACTGGTCCACGCGTGAACAAACGGACCGCAAGTTCCACGCTCAATCAGTTGAAATTTTTGAAACTCTCTCGAGCAAGCTGCCAAATGAACTGACGTTTCAGTTTGAGCTCATGCGAACATTGGCCGAGATAAACGTTTTTGAACCCCAAATCGCAAAACCCGTTTTGATCACGGCAAAACAGTCGCTCGAACAAGCTGTAGAAATTGGAAAGCGATTGGTAACGTCGGAGCCTGATGTTTCGATGTACCGAGTGGAATTAGTCCATGCGAATTTTAAACTCGCTCAAATCAGTCGACAATTGGCTCTGGAGTCTAGCGGAGAAAATCAGAACGCACTGTACGAATCGGAAGAACGCCATCTCCGCCAGTCGCTAACCGAGCAAGCGTTTCTTAGCCGTCAATATCCTGAGTCATCGGCCTATAAAGTTTGGATCGCACGATTCACTTTGTCTTTATCGAAATGCAATACCATGCGTCCAAGGCAAAAGAATCGCAATCGTTTGATCACCCGTGCAATCGGTATTTTGAATCGTCTGCCTGACGCGGAGTTAAGTAAACCTGAGGTTGCCGCGATCATGGACGAGGCGAAAAAATTGAGCCACGACGCGTTAATGGATTCCGAAGAAGACTAACCCATTCCGTTTTTTCCCTGGATTGAGTCACACCCACACAGGCAAACAGGCAAACCTCAGGCAACTATTCTGTCAGCGGTTCGCCCTTCAGGTTTTCCAATCGTCCTTCTTCTCGTGCGGCATAGATCTCGATGCGGCTACGCGGGACGTCCTTCTTTTCGTTCAACAACGTGACTTTGAAGTCTTTGAAACCCAGCCAAAGCAGCATATCAAAAAGCGTTTCCTTGCCGTTGGGAAACCAAGAAAGTTCGTGCACACCAGACATGACTTTGGTTCGGCTTTCTCGCGCCATCGTCATTCCGCGAGGGTTATTCGGATCGATAACCATAGCCGTGTTGAGAACCAGAATCTCTTTTGTCAAATCAGCTGCAATTTTGAGACCGGTCACTGGGTCGGGCAGGTGGTAGAAAATGCCACTGAAGTAAGTCATATCAAACGGTTCAAAATCGTTTTTAGGAACGTCGTAAAGATCCATGACGTGAAAGTCGATTCGATCGACCGGTGCGGCAGTCCGGTGTTGCTGAACAAATTTCGCTTGATTGATCCAGTGCTCCCGCACGTCGAAACCAACGGCTCGCTCGACGTCACGTTCGCGTGTCCAAAAACAATACCCGCCTGCGTTACAAGCGCAATCAAGAAAGCTCTTTCCAGCCATGCCATCGGGAAACAATGCATCGATCTTTCGCAAAAAGTGATTGCGAGGAGAGATCAAGCTAACGCCGTCGTTCACTGGTCGTTTCAACATTCCATCTGGCGAGAAAACTCGGCCAGTTGTGAACTCATCGAACAACAGAATGTCATGATGCCACGGTCGCATGGCTTCGATTTGTTTTGTCAGTTCTTCTTGTTTGGCCATGGTCGGGTTACCTGAATGGTATTTATCGGGAAATCTCGTCGTCCGTTGTTAAACAGAAACTTAGAGTTAGTTTCGGCTGAGCAGTTCCAACAATCAAATGATGACTGATGCCGGCATGCCGTCAAAGTCGAATTTTGAATTGGTTTCAACGGTTTTGCGGGTAGTTGCAGCGTCTTTCGATTTCTTACATGGAGTCAACTGCCTCGCTAGGACGATTGGGCACAAAAAAAAACGCTACCGGAACCGCAGGCGTGATTCACAGAGACGCTTCTATGCAGCCGCGGCGGCGATTGTGATTGTGCAGCTTGCTGCAAAAACAAAGAATGCCAACCGAGTGAGTAGGTAATTCGAATTCGAATGCAAACTCTAATGCGAAAGTACCCAAGCGCAGGCTAGTCAAATTGCCTTGAGCTCTAGGTTTGCTCGACGCAATCGGTCACGGGTTTCGAGCAGATCCCACACTCCGTTTCGCCGTCTTCGTTGGTCATGTTTGCCAGACCACCGCACGAACCTTGGACGGGTTTGTTGTTGAAGATCGAACCTACGGCCATCGCGAGAATCACTAACCCAAAAATCACTGCCGCAGATATAAACGTTGGCAAAATACTCTGACCGTTAGCCTGTCCTTTTACGTCGTTCTCTGTTTGGGGGTTTTGAAATGGAAAACCATCAGACGATTTTTCGATGAGTTTGTCAGACTCACCACGTTTTACGATGACGTATTCGAGGCCCATTTTTTCCAAAATCTCAACGCCCTTCTCATCCCCCAACACCATAACAGCGGTTGCAAGTGCGTCAGCGGTCATGCAGTCAGGAGCAATAATGCACGCCGAAGCCATCGTGTGAGTGACTGGCCTACAAGTGGTTGGATCGATGGTGTGGGAATATCGTTTGCCTTCAAATTCGACAAAATTTCGATAGTCCCCCGAGGTAGCCATCGCGACATTCGAAATTGTGGCAACATGTTCAAACGATTGCGGCCTCATTGCGATCTGCATCGGCGTCAATTTTTCACCAGCTGGTTTTTCAACGCCGACTCGCCAGGGACCGCCCCCTGCTCTTTCGCCGCGGGACATGATTTCGCCACCAACCTCTACCATGAATCCAGTACAGCCAGCTTCATCAAGCGATTCACCAACTTGATCGACTGCGTATCCTTTTGCGATTGCCGACAAATCAATCTTCAATCCGGGTTCTGATTTTTTGATAGCCGGAGGGTCCAATCGGACTTCCAGTTTCTGGTATCCAATGATCTTCTTTGTCTCAGCGATCGAATCTTCCGACGGAAGTTTGAATTTGGTTTTGCCTGGACCGAAATTCCAAAGATTAACCGCGGGGCCAACCGTGATGTCAAACGCCCCGTTGGTGACGTTACTGATCTCAATTGAGCGATTGACGACCTTGGCAGTTTCAAGATCGACATCGACGAACTCAGTTGATTTTGAGTTGTTGAACCGGCTAACGTCCGACGTCGGAATATAAGTTGACATCAGCTGGTTGACTCGCTCAAGTGCCCCGTTTACGCGAGTGCTGAGAATCTCTTTTGTGATTGATTCGGGATATTGCGAAACAATCACACTAAACGGAACTGGTCCCATGGTACGACCGGTAATTTCTATCGGCGTTGGGTCAGTCTGAGCTGATGCATGTCCGGTTACTGAAAAAACAAACAACAGACATGCAAAAACTGCCAACAAATCCAAGCGACTTGCTGGCAGCATTTTGAAGAACAAAGAATTTCTCATGTGGTTCGATTCGAATAGAATGGAATAAGCGTCTAACCTTGGAGGTTTCCGCTTTTCGGGAGATTACTTTTCTTCTTTTTCGGCAGCTTCTTTGGCGGCCTTGATTTTCTTGGTGTCGAGTTTAGCACCTGCAAACAAACCGGCTTTTAAGAGCTCGTCAAACGAAATCGTTTCTTGGCCGACGGCTTTGAAAGCTTCCTCGAAGTCCTTGCTTGCTTCGAGTCCAAAATCGTAAAGTGGACCTTTGTTTTTTCCGACAGACTCAGGGTCTTTTGCTTTGGCTGTTTCTTCTGCGAGAGTCGCTGCGGCAAACTTCTTTTCGAGATGTTTATCTTTTAGCTGTTTGTGAATACGCTCGGCGAAAGCTGTACGGATTTTTCGATCGTCACTGTCTGGATGGCACGCTTTGCATGAAAAAGACTTCAACATGTACTTCTCTTTCAAAACGTCTTGAAAAACGTCGTGTGCTGATGCGACGGAAGTCAATGAAAAGGCTATCACGCATGCGATCAATGGCAGAAACAGTTTGTTAATCACGTTATCAATCATCCTATGGAGTTTTTGGTGGTTGGTTTTCCAATAACCTCATTGTAGCAAATCAATACGTTTCTGGCTTCGGACAATTTGCTGCTATTTTGTCGCCAATTTTGAAAGTGAACCCGGCTGGTTATCGAATTGCTCCCAATCCAAGACTAAAATTAGTTTGAGCAAGAAAAACGCAGGTGAAAATTATTTTGGGAAAACGCGTTGCGCATTTCTGGCAACTTGCCACTTTAGAGTAGTGGACGATTCTTCTCGTTCCCAATCTTGCCAAATGCAACCATAGGTCATCAATGTCAGAAGACTCAAAGTCAGAATCCGCCACCGAAAATGACCAGGAGAAACTTTCGGTCGAACCTGACACTGAATCAACAATGGAGTTGCCGGCAAACTCTGAAATGCTCAAGACCAGTCTTAAAGAGACCAGAGACTCTGACCAAAATCCGTTATTGGCAAAAGTTCTGGATCAATACCTGGACGATTTGCAAAACGGTCGCGCTTGCAGCCGCGAATCCTTAATTGCTCGATATCCGCAGATTGAAGCCGACTTAAACGAATGTCTTGAAGGCATCGACATGGTCGCTGGCTTGGGCGTTGGATCTGATTTGGCTCCAAAACAACTGGGTGATTTCGAAATCGTGAAACCGATCGGACGCGGTGCGATGGGAGTTGTTTACGAAGCCCAACAGATTTCGCTTAAGCGAACGGTCGCGCTGAAAATGCTTCGATATTCGTCGGCTGGCCTACAAGCTTCAAAGCGTTTTGAGCGCGAAGCCGAACTTGTCGCCACGTTGATGCACGAAAACATTGTTCCCATTTACTCCTATGGCGAACACGAGAGCATGCATTATTTTGCGATGCAACTGATCGACGGACCAAGTCTTGCTGCGTGGAACGTTTCAGAAAATGTAGATCGTGATGGAGTGTCGATTGCAAAATTGGGGGCGCAAGTCGCCCGTGCACTTGCTCACGCTCATCAACGTGACGTGATTCATCGCGATGTAAAGCCATCAAACTTGCTCAAAGACGCAGACAAAATTTGGCTTACCGATTTCGGGTTGGCTCGCCGTTTCGATGATGTCCGCATGAGCATGACAGGCACCATGTTGGGCACGCCGAATTATATGAGCCCAGAACAAGCGACGCCTGGGCGGTATCCAATCGATCACCGAACCGACGTCTACTCTCTCGGAGCCACATTGTTCGAGTTGTTGACTGGGCGTTGCGTATTTCTAGCTGACACGCCGCATGCCGTTTTGGCCCAAGTATTGACCGAGGAAGCTCCGCCACTGAGAGAGCTCGTTCCCGACGCGTCACGCGATTTGGAAACCATCTTGATCAAGTGTTTGGAGAAAGAGCCACGCGACCGTTACGCGACTGCGGCTGAGCTGGCCGAAGATCTGGAATCTTTCGCAGAAGGCCGCTCCATTCGCGCACGTCGACCGTCGCTGATTGAACGAGCTGTTCGCTGGCGCCGCCAAAACGAAAGGGCATTTTCTTGGGCAACCACAGCAGCAATCCTCGCCGTCACGCTTGCTGCCATTTCAGCGCTGGCATGGAACGCGTGGCATAACGCCAACAAGGGAAAACTGTCGCTTTTATCAGATGAGGGGCCGATCGTCGGAAGGTTGATTGATGACAACGGAATCGCCTCGCCAACATTTACGATTCCAACGCAAAATTCAATGAATGTTCATGCCGGCGATTACCAACTTCAAACGTGGACAAACGGTCGAATCGGAAATTCTCAAAAACTGAGTATCGTACGTGGTATGACGTTGCCGGCAAAAATTCGGATGCCCGACCTAGGCGTGTTTCCCGAGCAAACGGTAAAAGGAATACCGTTTAAGATTGCCGTCCGCGATGGCGATCGCGGACGGCACGATTTTATATTTCTTCGAAACGATAGTATCGGTCGAATGGATGGCCGAAATGGCAAAGAGCTTTGGTCGACTGATACTGCGTTGCTGAAGAAAGAAAAATCCAAGACTCAAGGCTCGTTCGAGTGGAGTTGGCCTGACAAAAACTCGATTTTCATGATGGAAACGCCAACAGTTTTGGATGAGTTTCCAGATATAAATTCCGATGGCGTCGCCGATGTTTTAGTGGCCTGCAAGGACGCGGCAAGTTCTTTTGTTTTGGACGGCAGCGACGGTTCGGTGCTTTGGCATTTCATTGCCCAAGAATCGGGATCTGTCGACGAAAGCGAAGGCCTATTTCGCCGCCCTCAACTAATTGATGACATCGATGGGGATGAATTAGCGGATATTGTTCTGTTGACATGTACGCCACGCCAAGTCGGAGATTTCCAACGAAAAGCGGTTGCCTTATCAAGCAAGACTGGAAAAGAGATTTGGAACTTAAAGATCTTAGATTCCTTCCTTGAAAATCCAACGGGACGTATTCCGGAAACGCTCCTCCAGAGCCCCGTCAGCAGGCCACGTACGGCTAGCTTTTACAATAATCAATCTGGATTTTTGTTTCGATCAAACACCAGCAGCCCCACTATCGCTGGAAACATGAAACCTTGGTCTGTTGTGGTAGAGCGGGAGGATGCCGGAGATTCGCAAATTGGTTGGCTGATATGTGGCAAACATTTGATTTCAATCGACCTCAAAACTGGAACATTGAACAGCGAAATCAATGAAGGCGAGGCGATTGATTTGGGCTTTTACCCATCACTCCAACCCAAGGAAATTAAACTTAATGGTGTCGAGCATTTGTTGCTTACTGAACAATCACAATTCGCCGATCAAAATTCCAGCACAGGTGGGCACGCGCGGCATTGCCTTTGGTCAACAAAGACGCAGTCGTTAGTTTGGGAGTATACCGCGAGAGCAGACTCAACGTGGACTGCGAGAGAAATTGACTGGCCTAAAATTGTTGATATCACGAACGACGGAATTCCAGAAATCATTGTCGCTGATGGTGCTGATTTGGGAGAAAGTGTTTTTGGAATGGCATCGTGTCAGGGATCGCTTCAGGCGCTCGACGCGAGGACCGGTTTACCAATCTGGAATTCTACAACGACCGCGAAAATTCGAAACCAAGATCGTCAGATCCATCATTTCACAGTCGGACCTGACGCAGATGGTGATGAGTTTGAAGATCTCTACGCTGTCTCACCGATGATCAATCGCAGCACGTCGCTTTCTCTGAGTGTTTTCATTGACATCATTTCATCGAAGTCTGGGGAGCGGATTCGAGCAGTCGAATCAAAGCTCCCGTTCGTGGATAACATCAGTCGGGCGGTGGACCTGAATTCACCGTTCCTTTGGGGAACCTCTCCTGATGGAAGCCCACAAATAGTCATTTCTGTTCCGGCGGCAGGCCCTGAAAATTTTACGGCAGTCGTTTCGACGGGTGACGGCAGTGTCGTCCACTCTGGACCAAAACTCCTTTTGATTGCCAATAACACCGATGGCAACGGTGACGGTCGTGATGATCTGTTTATGTACCGCTCCCGTGACTACTCGAAACCATTTGAGACAGGCCAATTGGTTTCGATTAAATCCTCTGCTGCCGAACAGATCCGACTTTTGGGCTTGCAATATCAGGTCGAACACGACATGGACGGTGACGGTACAGAGGACCTTATCACGAGTAATTTTCCAAATTTGTATCGTGTCCATCGCGCCGTCTCTGGCAAGACTGGCAACACCATCTGGGAGTACAAGTTCCCGGGGGCACAAGGAAGACTACAAAGTCTCAAAACTGATATAGATGGAGACAACGTTGTCGATTTTCTGGGCGTTGAAACGACGGTGATTGACCGCGAGTGGCCTCCGAAAGTTTCGCTTGTCAGCGGAAGAACAGGAAAGGAAATATGGCGTTTGGACGCTGGCCAAGAAATTGCGATGGGACTAGCAATTGGAACTTTTTCGACTCGATGCGAGGATGTCGACGGCGACGGACTATTGGACATTTTACTGCTGCACCGTTCTCATTTGGTGGATGGCAACCTTGCTCCAAATAATTCCTCACTAAGAATCGTGCTTAGCTGTATCGATACGACGAGTGGGCGCTTGAAATGGATGGCGGACCTGGTTCCAGACGGCCCGCCACCCGCATATTGGTTTGGCTGTGACTTAACCATGTGGCCCATCCATGTAGTTAAAAAGTCCAATGCAAAGGGCTCAGTCATTATTTGCCCCGGTTTTGCAATCAATGCGAATGCGGAAAAAGCGCCCGCATTTATTGGCACTGATGGATTGGATGGCAAAGAAGTTTGGAAATCTCCGTTTGAAAAAGTTCCAAAGTATCCGTTCAAGATTTGGCGATCGCTGACGTTGAACCTTAAGGACGAATCAAAGCAACAGATCGTACGCGTGGAACCGTTGATGGTAGATCGAACGTTTACTGTAAATTGGATTGATGCCGCGACAGGAAAACAAGTATCAACGTGGGCAGGCAAAGGGGCAATGAATCATGTTCTCGACCAAACCGATCCGACCCGCGAAATCGAGTTCGGGACACCATTTGAAATTCGAGATAAAGGAAATATTTATACCGGGTTGGTGATCGACAAACACAACGACACCAACATGGAAACACTTGTGTTCGACAGCTCAACACCGATTGCTAAACTCGTTCGCCGAGTCCACCTCGATCGCGAGTACGGGCTTAGTTCGAGTGGGCAATTTAAGATCGCTGACGTCAACGGCGACGGCTGTGTTGATTTGATTGGACACGATTCCAAAAAACTATATGCATTGGATTTGGTTTCTGGTGAAGAAATACGGAGCATCAATTTGGAGGCTTCACACCGCAGCCTGTTGTCAGTCGACAAGCACCACAGATTGCATTTTTTCAGAGAGGCAAATGACACTTCAAAAATTGAGCTGATCGACGTAAGGAATTTCCAGACTCAGTGGAGCATCCCCATTCCCTCGCGTGTTACACCGGAGGCCGCGGTCAAACATTTCGGCGCTTCCTTAGTAGACGCAGAATCTGGACGCGTTCCAAAATTCTATTTCCCCGGCAATGGCAATTGTGTTGCAATTGCGAGCAAAGCAAATTATCTGGGTGATGATCCAAACGTGGTTAAAGCTTTAAATTCCAGATCAGACTTATGGTCAAATTTGTCAAACGCTGACCCGAGGCTTGTTTTACCACCGCCATGGAAACTTGATGTTTTAGAAGAGTGGAGTGAAAACGGAATGCTGTGGGACTGGCTCAGCCGCCTAGTTGTGGTCATCGGATGTTTCGCGTTCCCAATCCTCTTCGTTCGATTCTGGATGCGAACTAATGTGATCAGCCTACGGATGTTTATGTTGCTACCTCTGCTGTTTGCAGTTCCCTACGCCGTAGCGACACAACCGTTAGACCCTCGTCTTGCGGAAGGAATTCCTGGGCTGATCAATTACAGCCAATGGACCAACGTGTTATTACACTCGGCGATGATCGTACCAGCAGTCGTCGCGATTGCCAGTTTGTTTCTCCTGCTCTTCCAACGTCGCTGGATTTGGGTGACGGTATTTTTGACGGGCACGATGTTTTTCGCTGTCCTCGTCGGCGCGTTGATCACGGTAAAAGAGGGCCTCTTCTTAACTCCGGATAATTGCCATTTTGATTACTGGGATCCAACGACGTTGGTTTTGATACCTTATGGATTGAGCTGGGTCGGCGGGGTCCTGATCTGTGGTGCAGCGGTCAGAGCGGCTTGGAGAATCGGTCTTCGTTTGTTTCGCAGACGAAAACCGGCCAACACAGTGGTTAGCGGGGCAACGATTTAATAATGAACTCGCAAAATGAAGAATTAGATTCGTCCGGGAAAATGCCCAGCGACCTAGCCTCCGAACGATCGCAGAAAGAAGCCTCTCAATCAGGCTATTTAGCGGAGTTTCAACCTTGGCTGCGATTGATGGCTGGGCTTCAACTCGACTCGAAATGGGATCGCAAATTTGATGCTTCGGATATCATTCAGCAAACTTTGCTGGAAGCTTGGAAAGCCGAACCGAACTTCGAAGGCGACACCAAAGGGCAACGCATCGCTTGGCTTCGCACGATCCTCGGCCGAGTCATTTCTCGGCAAATTCGACATTACACCGGAAACGAGAAGCGCGATCCTGCTCGCGAGTTGGCACTGCAGAATTCGCTTAATCAATCTTCAATGATGCTTGAGCGAATGGTCACAGCCGACGAGGAAACGCCAAGTGTCCACGCTGACAATCGCGAACAACAAATGATTATTGCGGACGTTTTGGAGGCTCTTGATGAAGATCACCGCCGCGTTATCGTGCTACGAAACTTGCAAGGACTTTCTCACGCAGAAGTCGCCATAAAACTTGGCCGAACAGAATCCGCCGTTCGGATGCTCTGGTTGCGCGCCTTAAAACAACTTCGCCTTGAAGTTTTATCGCGTCAGTAATTAGGTACCTATCTAATAAATCGTTTGATTGCTAAAGACTTCGAGAAGGTTCCGTGTTTGATCTCTATCTATAAAAAAACCGACAACAATTGTTGCCGGTTTTTTCCACCACATGACATCACACATGTAAGCGAGTCGTTTTCAGATTGGAGGTAATTATTAAGAAAAGAAGATAAGGTGACGTGATTCGCCGCCAAGAAAAATTCAATCGTACAGAACAGCCGTAAAGAATTTCGAATCAAGAAAAGTTAATGTAAAAGTTCAAATTATCGTTCGGTAGTCTTTTAGCTCGGTTCAACCATCCGTCGTTCAATCGATAGCCGAAGGCGCCCGTCGTCTCACCCACCACTAACAGCGGTTGCGTGATTCGATCCTCTCGATCGCCTTCAGCTCACGAATAAACAGCCGAATGCTGATTTAAAATCGAGCGATCGAAGTGCCGGTATTTGAGGCTGGTACATCCCCGGTATCCTCGATCGCTCAATGTGTTTATTTCATCCCATGTTCCTAATACGTGAAAGAAGTTTTGTTTCTACTTCTTAAATCGTTTTTTTTGAAATTTAATTTTCACCACACATTCACATGCTAAAAATGAATTGCGCCTATAATCAGCGAACAAACGCAAGCACTCGGTGTTAACAAATATGACAAACGAACCAATTCATCTTTCGAATGATCAAAGCGACAGTTCTGTCCCCAGTTCACAATTGGCTTCCCCAAATTCAATCCAAAATACAAACGCCAGCGGACCCAACAACGGTTCGAAAATTAAGAACGAAGTTAAGCCTCACCAAAAGATGACCAAGGAATACCTGACGGAACAATTCACCGTTCACAGGGAAAGGCTTTGGCGAACAGTGCAGATACGAATGGACACTCGACTGTACGGCCGAGTCGATCCAGATGACGTTCTCCAAGAAGCCTACCTCGACGCCATGAAACGCATCGGGCATTTCGCCGAAGAACTCAGCTACTCACCTTTCGTTTGGCTTCGATTGATCGTTTGCCAGACTTTGATCAACGTTCACCGGCGACATATCGGAACTCAGAAACGAGACGCGACGCGCGAACGTGCGATGCAGGGCGGCCTTGGGTTTCAAATGAGCGCGACCACGCAAACGATTGCGTTCCAATTGGCGGCCAATCAAACGTCGCCATCGCAGGCTGCTGTGAAAGCCGAAGTTGTCGAAGAGCTTGCGACCAGATTGGATTTACTGACCGAAATAGATCGAGAAGTATTGACACTTCGCCATTTTGAAGACCTCTCTAACAAAGAGGTGGCCGAACTGCTTCAGATCGATCAAAAAACGGCGAGCATCCGCTACGTCCGCGCGGTCCAACGTTTGAAAAAATGCATGGACAAAGCGAACTATGACTGGACGGGTTTCTAATAGAATAAGAATCAAAATTCCAACGCGTCACGACCTGTCTGTCCCGCCTCCAAAATTCGTTTTCGTTCCTCAGCAGTTTGCCACAGCAGCCCCAAGCTTTACCCGATGCGTCAAACCGAACCAACCGACGACCAACTCATCGAGATTCAGGAACGATGCGAAGAGTTCATTCGTATGCTTCGAGAGGGTACGGCTCCAACTCAAGAACAATTCGCTGCCCAATTCCCTGAATTGGAAACTCACATTCTCGAGCTGCTGCCGCCGATCCTCCTGATGGAAGGCGCTCGCGGTAGAAATTTTCAAAAACGAAAAGACGGGCGAGTTCAGCGCGGCCCCGAAGAAATTGTTCAGCTTGGCGACTACAACATCATACAAGAGCTCGGTCGAGGCGGCATGGGGATCGTCTACGAAGCCAACCAGGTTTCTCTTGATCGCAGAGTCGCATTGAAGGTGCTTCCCAAACACTCTTTGAGTCCGCGACAGGTTGAAAAGTTCTTTCTCGAAGCATCAACCGCAGCCAAGCTTCACCATACCAACATTGCCCCGATTTATGATGTTGGAACCCACGACGGGTTTCACTATTTCTCGATGCAACTGCTCAAAGGTACGTCGTTGGAAAGCTACGTTCAATCATCGACTGACGCAAGTCGGTTTCGATCGGAGGAAGACGACACGAATTACCTCACAATTAAAGAAGTCGTCGACATTGGCCGTCAAGTCGCGTCCGCCCTTCAGTATGCTCACAACCAAGGCGTTTATCATCGCGACATCAAACCTGCGAACTTGGTCCGAGACTCTGGTTCCAACGTTTGGGTTACCGATTTTGGATTGGCCGTAACCCAAGGCCAAAAAGAGTTCCAAGACGAAACGTTTTCCGGCACACTCCGATACATGCCACCGGAAAAATTTCGCACCAAACAGATTGCGTCGACAGCGAGTTCACAGAATGAAGGCCAGAAAAAAATTCCAACACAAACGAAATCGGCACCGTCAAAAACTAACAAGACTTTCGAAAAAGAAGGCGAAGTTTATTCGCTTGGTCTGACACTGATAGAATTGCTGTCCGGCAGTTCCGCGTTCCCTTCTGTGGGCGTTGTTGAACTAGTCGAAGACGTAGCACAAGGTCGCATGGTTGACTTTCAACATGATGGCCGGCCATTGCCAAGCGACCTTGAGGCAGTCTTGAGAAAGTCAGTCGCGCTCGACCCAAGCGAGCGGTACTCAACGATTGCCGAATTTTCCGAAGACCTTGAAAACTTTTTGGAGTCTCGCCCTGTCAAGGCCGTAAAAACTAACTTGGCTGGCACTGTATTTCGCTGGGTAAAACGAAACCTGGCACTTGCGATCGTTTCTGCATTGGCCACTTATTTGGTGATCGTAGTTTCCGCGATTTCAACTTCGAATTTTCTCAGCACACGTAGCCAAATCAATACGGAACGACTTCGCCGTTTGCGTTCAGAAGAATCGGTTTTGACAGCCAACAGCTCGTTCGCCAATACTTTTAAACCTTACTCTGCATGGACCGTATTTGGAGAAGGTACGCTATCCAGCCTTCAGAATGCGCCAAAACTCTCAAAATCTGCTTTGAAAGTTCTTACAGCGATGAGCGATGAATATCTACTGCTCGCAGGGGACAGCCTTGACCTTCCAAAAATTTCAGCCGATTCCAATCAGTCACTTTGCATCGTTGCGGACCTGCATCTACTGATGGCCGATTTCGATTCCGCACGAAACTCCTACCAAATCGCATTGGAACATTTGGAAGAAAAAGCCAACGAAGCCACCAGGTTAGACGACGAAACGGCTTTGGCTATGGCGTTGCGAAGTTCGCCTTTTTCAGTCGACTCAATTTTGCACCTGGCACGTGTTAACAATCAGCTTGGAATAGCCATTGCTGGTTCGAGAAACGTCGATGGCGAATCTGTGGAAGAGCGATTGAACAAAGCAAGACAGCACCATATCGCGGCTTTGAAATCGCTTGAGCCTCAATTGAACTCAAAAACGACAGACCCTCGAACTACTTTCGAATTGGCGCGAACGCTTTATCTGCTAGGCAGAACAACCAGAACTGGCTACCGACCTGATCTTTTTCCATCGCAAACAGAGGCCGCACATGAACTGGCCACGCAACAATCCTCTCAGTCCAATGGTTCAAGTGCAACGACGGTCCCTTCCAACCAGTTAAGCGTTTCTGATTTGCAAGCCAGACGAGCCTATATCAACCGAGTGTTGCTAGTTCTGCAATCATTCGACAAAAAGGACCGATACACCGATGAAAACAAAAGGTTACTTGCGCTGTGCCAGCTGGAGAAAGCGAAATTCATTCGCGAAACAGAAACGGACGACCGAGCAGCAGAACAATTTCTGAACTCAGCCCAAACGGGATTGCGAGATCTTATCGAGCGGCACCCTGAACTTGATAATTTAAAATCGGACATGATATCGGTCCTGATAGAATCGGAACCCTCATACGAGTCGCTGAGCCAAGCGAGTGGTTACAGTCTTCGCATGTCTGAGGACGGCAATGTATTGCCGATCTTTATGATCCAACAAATTCGTCTTCATCGAGACCTGGCGAAAACTTGCAACGAAAAAGCGATCAAGGCTGACGCTGGCCTAAAGGAAGAGATTTTAAAGAAGGAAGAATCAAACTATCGTCGCAGCTTGGAGATCCATCGGACGCTCACCGGTAACAGTCACACAATCTCCAGCGAACAACACAAAGGCAACAAATCCAACTGCCACGACATGTGGTCTGCAAAGTTCCTGCTCGATTTGGCATCTTGCGAATCGTTGAACGACCAGCCAGAAGAACGTAACAAGTACGTCGGTAACGCGATCACGATACTGCACAACCTACCAGAGGAAATCTTGAACAAAGCGGATGCGGCGACCATTATGCAGAGGGCCAAGCTGATGAGCCGCCAGTCGTTGTTTCGCGAGTAGTCGATTGCTTTGCTTTAAAGAGAAGCCATTTTAAGCTATCTCGATCACGCCTCATTAAAAGCAGTCATCCATCGCTATGACTGCAGCTATGAAACGACGCCAATCTAGCACTTAAGTTGCATTCATCGACCAGTTCGGCATAATAGGCAAAGGGACTTTCCGTTTTTGCGACACGATGTCGGTTATAAGTTATGTTAGGCGACCTAAGATTTCCCAGATGGATACCACATGAACTGGGAACACTTCGAGACACTCTCTCACGATGACGCAAAATCGGAGTTGGCGGCCTTTCTTACTCAGGAATCCACCGCCGTAGTCAAACTGTGCGATGCTGCCTCCGTCACAGGCTTCGACACGCCATCCGCGCGCGCGATACTGAGATGGGCTGCGCCGTTTGCCTCGTCTGTTGCAGTGT
>JBGCDK010000136.1:0-10888 GCA_045105295.1 Mariniblastus sp. | reverse complement strand
CTCCCAACCAGTTTCAAGGTTTCGTTGTCCACAAAGGAGAAGAATCGGAGGGAAGTGAAAACCTAACCGGAATTAGCGAGCTTAAAACCGAGTTTCTCAGCGGCGAGGTTCTAATTCAAACGGAATTTTCAGCCGTTAACTATAAAGACGCGTTGGCTGCCTCTGGGAATCCAGGCGTCGTTAGAACGTTTCCGTTGATACCCGGAATTGATGCCGCGGGCGTTGTGTTGGAATCATCAAGCAGCGAATTTTGCGTGGGCGACAAGGTCTTTGTGGCACATGCAAAATTTGGGACGGCCCACCATGGTGGGTGGGCGGAACTGGTTAGAGTTCCTGCAGAGTGGGTTCACAAGTTACCCAAGAGCAAACTCGCTCAATCCAGCGAGCTAAATTCCGGTGAAGCAGGCTCACAAGAATGCAATGCGAGCGAAACCAAAAACTTCACTACCAGAGAGGCGGTCATCTGGGGCACTGCCGGGTTTACTGCGGCACAGTCCGTTGAGCAACTCATCAACCACGGCGTGGTCCCTGGCTCGGGCCCATTGGTTGTCACAGGCGCTACTGGAGGCGTGGGGATTTTCGCTATTAAACTTTTGGCGAAACTCGGATACGAAGTTGTCGCGTCAACTGGAAAACTTGAAAAGAGTGACTGGTTAAAGCGAAACGGTGCAGCCGAAGTAATTTCCAGGGCAGACTTGGACGATACGAGTTCATCGCCGTTACTGAAAAGCCGTTGGACCGCGGCGATTGATACCGTTGGCGGAAATACGTTGGCAACCGTTTTGAAATCATGCCAGCCTCACGCTTGCGTTACGGCTTGTGGGATGGTCGCTGGCAGTGAACTTTTTACCTCTGTTTTTCCGTTCATTCTTCGAGGCACAACACTGTGTGGAATCGACAGCGCCAACATCAGTCGTCAAACAAGGACGTTGCTTTGGCAAAAGATCGTTGATGAATGGCGGATGGAAAATGTAAGTGAACTAGTCACTGAAATAAGCACTGCCGAATTGCCAAAAGCGGTTTCAAAAATTCTTGCCGGCAAAGTCTTCGGAAGAACACTTGTTAGGTTTTAAACCCAATCCCTATCAATATTTGTTTAATCCATAAAGCTCAACAACATCAATTCAACGATCAAATCGCAGATGGAACGTCGTCAAATCGAACTTCGCGGTGTACGCGTCAACAATCTTCAAGATGTCGATCTCGACATCCCGCACGGTCAGTTCGTTGCGTTTTGCGGTCTGAGTGGAAGCGGAAAATCGAGCCTCGCGTTTGATACTTTGTATGCCGAAGGCCAGCGTCGGTATATCGAGAGCCTGTCGCCGAGCACTCGTCAGTTTATTAATCAGCTCGATAAACCAGATGCTGACCGAATTGATTCAATCCCTCCCGCCGTTGCCGTAAAAGCATTTCGTGGCAAGGTGGGACGCAAGACAACGGTCGGTACCGCGACCGAGATTACAGAATACTTGCGTTTGATGTTCGCCAAAATCTCAAACGTTGTTTGCTCGGATTGCAACACGGATGTCGTTCGCCATGACCCTGATTCGATCGCTCAACGTTTAGAAGAACTCGCGCCTGACACGAAATATCAAATCGTTTTTCGGGCTGACGTAACCGAGGGAGTCATTCATGGTTTGATGGCTGCAAAACGAAATGGATTTGCCCGTGCCATCACGAATGGAATGACAATTGATTTGGCCAATCCGAATGACAACGCCTCGGGTGCCGCGTTTGAAAACGACGTTGTGCGAATCGTGGTGGATCGCTTGAAAGCGGGCGCGACGGACATTTCTCGAATCCGCGAGTCGATCGAAATCGCTTTTCAGTTTGGAATTGGTGAGTGCGAAATTCTGATCGACGCTCCTCTGGATGGTTCTTCCCAAGCCGTTTCGATCGCTGGCCACGATTGGAAATCCGTCACCTTCTCTCGTGATTTGAAATGCCAATGCGGGCGTCTGTTTCCAACGCCAGAGCCACGTTTGTTTAGTTTCAGCAACAAATATGGAGCCTGCGAAAGTTGTGACGGAGTCGGGTTCGAAGGTAAATCGGACATTGAGTCCTGTACGAAATGCCAAGGCTGCCGTTTGAAACCGGACTCGCTTTGCTTTTTCGTCGACGGAAAAAATTTGCATCAAATCTGCAGTTTGAAAATTGAAGACGCGTTGGAATTGTTCAACTCGATTGAGCTTTCCGAATCTCAACAAGCGATCACTCGGCAAATCGTTCCACAGATCAAATCTCGGTTGAGTTACCTTTGTCGGGTCGGTCTAAAATATCTCACGATCGACAGGACGCTTCGATCGTTGAGTGCCGGTGAAGCCCAGCGAGTTTCTTTGACGTCTTGTTTGAGCTCCACGCTGGTCAACATGCTTTATGTTTTGGATGAGCCATCGGTGGGACTTCACTCGCACGATGTTGGCAGTTTGACCGAGGCGATCTCTCGGTTGCATCAACGTGGTAACACGGTAGTGGTCGTTGACCATGAAGAAAAAATGATCCGCGCCGCCGATCGAATCGTTGAGATTGGTCCCGCAGCCGGTGCGTCGGGTGGCGAACTCGTATTTGATGGAACGCTTGAAGAAATGCTGGAGTCGGAAACCGTCACCAGTGACTTTTTCGCGGGGCGAAGAGGCGTTTCATCTGGTGACGCGAATCGACGAAAGCCGCGCGGGAGAATCAAGCTGACTGGCGCCCGCGGAAACAATCTCAAAAATTTGGATGTCGAGTTTCCTCTAGGTTGTCTTTGTTTGGTCACTGGGGTGAGCGGTGCAGGAAAAAGTTCACTTGTCCAAAAAACGCTTTACGGAGCGATCTGTCAACGAAAAGAAAAAACGTGCGACACTCCCCTTCCCTTTGGTGATATTTTTGGCGAAAGTGCATTCGATGAAGTCGTTCTTGTCGATCAATCGCCCATCGGGCGTTCGCCACGCAGCAATCCAGTGACCTACGTCAAAGCCTTTGATGATATTCGGCGCACGTTTGCCGACACTGTTGATGCGAAAACACACAACGTGAAAATGGGACAATTCAGTTTCAATGTTGGCACTGGCCGTTGCGACAAATGCGAAGGGGACGGCCAGCTTTCGATTGACATGCAGTTCATGTCGGACATCTATATTAAGTGTGATCAATGCCGAGGGACGCGCTATCGAGACGAAGTTTTGGCAGTCAAGTATCGAGGGAAAAGCATTGCAGAGGCGCTGGACCTGACCGTCCGGGAAGCGTTTTCATTTTTCCGCGGCCAGCCCAAGGTCCAAGCCAAACTTAAGTCGCTGATCGATGTCGGTTTGGACTACGTTCGTTTAGGGCAGTCCGCAACGACGCTTTCTTCTGGCGAGGCTCAACGTTTGAAACTGGGGCATTACCTCAACGCTTCGAAATCCAAACGGGCTTTGTTTGTTCTCGATGAACCGACAACCGGTTTGCACATGAGCGACGTGACCCGGCTGCTTGACTGTTTCGAAGCCCTTTTATCGGTGGGGCACTCTTTGGTAGTTGTTGAGCACAATTTGCAGCTGATGAAATATGCCGATTGGATCATTGATCTTGGTCCGGGAGCAGCAGAATCAGGGGGGCAGGTCGTTGTTGCTGGACCGCCAGAGGTTGTTGCCAATTGCGAAGAATCAATCACTGGTCAATACTTGAAAGAAGAATTGGCCAAATCAGCATCCTGATTTTGTAAACGGCAACGAGACAATTAGAAACGACGTGACGCGATCGCTAACGAAGAAAAAACACCGAGCACCAACGAATCTCGCTATGCAAGGCAGATTCGTTTTCCCGCGATCGGCGAATCGGGGCAACTGCAGTTGCAAAAATCGCGAGCCCTGATCGTTGGGTGCGGGGCATTGGGATCTGTGATCGCCA
The DNA here is from genome assembly GCA_045105295.1 of Mariniblastus sp. GTDB lineage: Bacteria > Planctomycetota > Planctomycetia > Pirellulales > Pirellulaceae > Mariniblastus. The sequence continues at coordinate 7,018 of JBGCDK010000136.1, read as the reverse complement.
ACACGCTCGCTCGCGCAGGTGTCGGTTTCCTGCGTATTGTTGATCGTGACTTTTTGGAAAAGAGTAACCTTCAACGCCAAGTTTTATACGACGAAGCTGATGTGGAAAACGGTTTGCCTAAATCGATCGCCGCGGCAAACAAGCTTCGCAATATAAACTCTGAGATTGAAGTCGAATCTATCGTTGCCGATGTCGACGCTTCCAATATTGAATCGTTTTGCAGTGACATCGATATCATCCTCGATGGTTCTGATAATTTTGAGATCCGTTTTTTGATCAACGATGTTTCGGTCAAACACAAGATCCCCTGGGTATATGGCGGATGCCTTGGGGCGGACGGGCAGACGATGACCATTTTGCCTGGTGATACCGCGTGTTTAAATTGCTTGATGCTCGATGGTCCGCCGCCGCCAGGAACGACTCCGACGTGCGATTCGTTTGGAATCCTTTCTCCGATCATCAACGTCATTGCGTCCATTCAATCCAACGAAGCGATTAAAATTCTCTCCGGGAATCAAGATTCGATCAGCCGGAAACTCAATGTGTTTGCCCTTTGGGAAAATGACATTCGGCAGCTCAACGTTGCGAAGCTTCGTGATCAAGTCGACTGTCCAACGTGTAAGCAGCGAAACTTCGAGTGGCTCAGTGGTGAACGCGGCAGTCACTCCGCGGTACTGTGCGGACGCAACGCGGTTCAGTTAAGTTTTCCAGATCGACAGACAATATCACTCGAAGAGCTAAAAGATCGCTTGGAACCGCTTGGCCGCGTCGAAGCAAACCCTTTTTTAGTGCGGTTCTTTGTTGACGAATTTGTGATGACAGTTTTTCCGGATGGCCGAGCGATTGTCTCGGGAACGGAAGACGTTTCGGTGGCACGTAAACTTTATTCGCAGTATCTCGGAGCCTGATCGAAGCGTGTGTTCGGTGTGGCTTCTCTCTCCGACGCTCAAGATGCTACTTTGGGTTTAAAAGCAAACGCCCCATGATACCGAACAGAAGAGGTTTAAGCTTCCGTTGCTTTTTTAGCGACAAGAAATGCATCAACTAGCTTCTTGAACGGTTCGTCGAGCAATTGGGTTTGCTCGGTTTTCATTTTCTCTTTTTCGAGTTCGTAACCGAACGTCCAATGGAACTCAATCGTGTTTCTGTCCATCACGATGGTCCCTTCGAGCCCGTTTTCATTGCAGTAGTGCGTAAACTCGGTGATCGGTTGATTGAGCTCATCAAGCAATGTAACAATTTTTGGCCGGCTGATGCGTGGAACTCGAGACATCCAACCGTCGAATGCAACGTATTTTTTATGAGTGACCCAGACTTGTCCTACGCCGTAAAAAAACCAAACGGGACCGCGGAACGTTGATACCAAAGCATAAGGGCGCGGGAACAACCGCCAACTGCCTAGCTGTGTCCGAAAGATCAAATGCCGCCCGCCAAATCGCTTGATGATTCGGTTCAGCATTTTGTCATCACCAGGTGGGGAGGCCCCATTGGAGGTTGGTTCGGTGGTACTGTCTTTTTTCGTTTCAGGCATTCCAACAGTCTAACGTTTTACCCTTGGCGCCCCAAGCCGTTGGTAACAGGATGGTGCAGAAACTGCTTGTTTCCTAGTTGTCCAGGTTGCGCAATCTTGAACGTATTCTTTCTTTGGCATCACTTGACAAATCTTCCAGTCCAGAAAGTGGTTGGCGGAAGGCCCCAGGTTCTGGCCCGATGTCATTTTCTAACGCTCTATTGAGTCGAACAAGTTGGCGGTTTAATCTTCGACTTTTGGAACAAATCAAGCGGTGCAGTTTCGTTGCGACGTACTCCGACCAGTCGAGATCTCGGTCAAACGAGTCGCTCGTGAGCTTCGCCGACTGCTCGCAGTCAAGCGTAAGGATCAAGTAGATTTTGAATAAAAAATCTTTCACGAAAATACTATTTGTTAAGCCATGATCGTTCAACGCATTCTCGTAGCATCAAGCGGGTACGGAACAGTCGAACGGAAAAATTGGACGAGTTCAAGTCGAGTTCCTCGCAGAGTGTTTCAATCTTTTCGTCTGGATTCGCCAATCGGTAAAGGAATGTCTCTAGCAAGTGTTCGGGAATTTTATTGAAACAGATTTGAATCATTTCCCAAAATTCATCGCGTTCAACAGCCGAGGCAAACTCCTTGTTTGTGACTTGAGGACGCAAAAGCTCACGAAGCTCGACCGGGTCCTCCAAAAATTGTGATTCGGATGTCGTCGTTTTTTCTTTCTTTTTTTTGCGATAGAACCCGCTGATTTCATTTCTTAAGATCTGAAACAACCAGCTTCGCACTGAGGACTCATGTCGGAATTTGCCATGCGCCGCGAATGCTTTGACGAGTACTTCCTGAACAAGATCTTCGGCGATATGCGGATCTCTGACGCGGAGCATTGCAAACTTGAAAAGAATATTTCCATGCTGCTCGAGCCAAACCTCAGGCGCAGACTCTTCCTGCGGTTTTGAGGGTTCATTTGGATCGGGAGTTTGGGAAATGGTTGGCTCGTTTTTAAAGTTCTTGTTAACAACTATATCGCTAATCTAGTTGCGCAACTCTTGGTATTGCCGTAAAGAATTTAACCAAAATTAATTTTGAGAATTCTTGTAAGCGAATCGCAAAATCTGACTCTGCCTGTATATCGGCGTCATTGTCGACCCGTTGAAACGACGACGTTGCAGCCAAAAAACGTGAAGTGGTAACGCTGATACCTTCTGTTTTTGCTTTCGAAAAAGCGTTGGCAAGCGACGGTTTTTATGATCCAGAAAGGTGGTTTAGATGCGAATTTTTATCGCGGCAATGTTTGTCGCAATGGTTTCGACTGTTGGGCCAGTGCAGGCTCAGCAGCAAGTTGAACTTACAATTGAGAACTTACAGCCAAACGACGGGTTCTTTTTGACTCCTGTTTGGGCTGGGTTCCATAACGGTGGGTTTGATTTTTTTGATGCGGGCGCTGCCGCTTCGACATCCTTGGAGAACTTGGCCGAAGGCGGTGACGTTAGCGGGCTTGTGAATGACTTCGCTGCATTTGGCAGCGGTCAAGACGGAGTTTTGGCCAACCCGGGTGGCTTTGGCGGCGCGCCGGTGATTGATCCCGGAGAATCAGTTTCGATGGTGTTCAATCTGGATGCAACTGAACGCTACTTGAGTTTTGCATCAATGGTCATACCGTCCAACGACGGATTTTTCGGCAACGACGATGCGATGGGAATTGAAGTACTCGATGCGGGAGGCAATTTTGTATTTGGTAGTCCGTTGGAATTTACATTTGCGGAACTTTGGGACTCAGGGACCGAACTCAATGATGGTCAGGGGGCTGCATTTTCTGCCAATGGAGGAACGTCGACGGATACGACTGATGCGATCGCACTGCATGCTGGTTTGGGAAACTTTGACGGTACTGGCACCGCTGCCGGGACAACGATTAATTTCGGCAATGCTTCTGCATCTCCAGCGTTTCGTCTAACGATAGCTGCGGTTCCAGAGCCCAATAGTTTGGTTGTGGTTGGGTTGTTGGGGATGGTCGGTTTGGCTCGGCGAAATCGCAAGTCCTGAATCGACGAGAGACAAGTGAAGTTGAATCGGTTTCTTCGAACCCAGTTATGACGGGAACCGGAATGTAATTTACACCGTGAGGTGTTGGCTAGGCGAATTCGTCTAGCCATTTTTTTATGCGCATTTTTGAAAAAATATTTCCAATTTGAACAAATCTCGAAGCGAATTGGGTTTACTTTCATAGAACCTTCACCTGAATGTGTTTCAAACAGACTGGGACGAACTTATCGACCAAACGCAGCTGAAAAAACGACTTGCTAAAGGCGAAACGGAGGCGTTTGTCGAACTCTACGATTGGTTGGGAGACGGGATCAATCGTTACCTGGCGTCCAGGTTGAATCCAACTGATTGCCAAGACGTTTTGCAGGAAGTGTTCGCGAGACTGGTTCGATACCATCTGCGGTTGGGCAAAGCAAAGAATTTGACGGCGTATGTTTTTCTGGTGGCAAGGAATGAATCCAATCGTTGGTTGAGCAGTCAGAAAAAGCCGTTGGCGAAATCTATAACTTCAATGGTCGAGTTCAAATCCGGCCATGCGGATTTTGACATCGCAGACAACAATCGACCAAGCGAACAGTTTGAAAATCGAGACCTCGCTCGGCGACTGCTTGAGGAATTAGGTCACGAGGATCGCGAAGTTGTGTTGCTGAAAATTTACTCCGGATTGACGTTTGAAGAAGTGGCAAAGATCCTTGGGATGCCAGCCGCGACTGCAGCGACGAAGTATCGTAGAGCAATTAAGAAACTGAAAGATGAGTTTGAGGACGATTCGCATGAGCCATCCCCTAACAAACGAGGCGCAGAGACCCAATGAATTTTGATTCAATAGAAAATTTGATTGTTGAATCGCAGTTGCCGATCGACGTAAACAACATCTCGCGAGATGATGTTCGGCGGTGGGTGGTTCATGAGAAAGTTATCGAGAATCGCCGCACGATCGTTCGCGGTCTAATGTCTGTCACTGCATTGGCGTTCATTCTGGTCGGTTGGTGGGCGGTTTTGAATGCTGAGGTCGGGCGAATTCATTTGCTGGTTGGCGATTCCCCATCTCGATCGTTGGCTGAATTCGCAGATCTGACAAGTGAGTTGTGTGATGCGAAACCGGCCGATCATTTTGTGCGGCAACTGTCTCCCGATCGGCGTGCGATTTCAACTTCGTTGGCGTCTAATTGGCGGTAGTGCTGGGATAACGTTGGGCGGCAGAATTCGGGGGAAGAAGACGCTGACCGGTTGAGTTGTTTGAGTCGTTTACTGTTTTGAGTTGAGAACAAGGATCGAAGCGTGAAAAAAATAATGAGGTACTCGTTGGTTCTGACTTTGTTGTTGGTTTTTACCGGCGGTGGGTTTCTGTTCTATCGCGTCTCTCAATTTCGATTGGCTGTCAGCGAACTCAAGGCCGCTCACAAACCCGTTTCCTTTTCGGATCTGAGTGTTCCCATTGCTATTGGTGCTCCAGACGCAAGTGCCGCACTTCGACGACTGGTCGGTCCACTTGAGTCGTTTGAAAAGGAAATGTGGGTTGATGAAGATGTTTTGTCGCGTCCCGTTGATGATGAAATGATCGTGCGATTTGGTGAGCTTGATCGAGCTTATCCCGAGGTTTTTCGACTGATTGATGAGGCTATCAAAGCCGGTGTGACTGGGAAAGAAATTAGCGGCAGTTATGACGAAGTTGTTAATGGCCAACTGTTGGAGTGGCAACAGCTACGTAGCTGCGCACGGGTCATGAATTGGAAAATGAGAATCTTGGCGGCACAGGGAATGCCGGACGAAGCTGTCAAAGTTGGAATCGATATCTTACGTCTAAGTCGCGTTGGTAATTACCCAACTCTCGTTTCGCAATTGGTTCGCAATGCAAGTAGAGGAATTGCAATTCACGCGATTCATGAAGTGATCAAAGAATCAAAAATTTCAGATGAAGTTCGTGCCAAACTGAATGCAACTCTTGATCTTCATAGTAATTTTTACGACTACAAAGACGCACTGGTTTCCGAACGTGCGTTTGGCATTGAAATGTTGAACACTCAAAATATGTTTCAAATCGCATTCAACGGTGTGAGCTATTTGGAATTCCTCGAAACTCAAATTGATGGCGCAGACAAAGAAGGGTTTGAGAGGGATCTTAGTTTTGAAGATGATTTTTCAATCGTGTTTGATGGTGCGCTTACCGGTGGCATGATTCCTGCAATCCAGCAGGTTCGAAATTCAGTTGATCGAGTGCGAAGCTGGATTCGCGCGTTGCGGATCATTAACGCTTTGGAAGCAAATTCGGGAAATGCAAAACTAAGTGAGGCAGTCCTATCGGAAGACACGGCTGTTGTGAAGAAAGCCCTATTAGAGATGGGCGTCCCTGAATCGATGACAGTCGACACTGTCTCTGGTCAATTGATGAAAATTGCACGAGTCAAGAACGAGTGGGCGGTGTATTCGGTAGGAGCCAATGGTGTCGATGACGGAGGCAGTCATGCCGGAATCGAAGACTACGTTTTGGGTGGCGCGGATGAAGACGAAGACGACGAGTAAGTCGTGTGAATGCTAATGGTCCGTTAGATCGCTGGACAAAAAATGAGGTCGCCACGCTTCACGCTCGCGTAAGCATGTCCACGCTATGTCCACGCAAGCGCATCGTGTTGAACTCACGAAAGTAGTTCCGGTAAAACTATTGGTAAGTGTTCTCAGCCGTTAGAAAACAACTCGACTAGATGCCCGTCCGGATCATAGAGATAAACTTGAGACACGCCGTCGGGGCGTTTTTGCGGCCCAGTAGCAATCTCGATGCCGTTTTGCACCGCGGCTTCAGACGCTTTCGCGACGCTAGATACTTGGAATGCGAAATGGTGGCCGCGTGAAATGCTTTTGACTTTTCGGTCAGCCCATCCCGGCAAACCAGCGAGGTCGCTGGCTACCGTCGCGTGGATCTGCATGTTTCCGATTCCAAACCAGGCGCCGGGGAAATCGAACGCCGGTCGATCGTGTTCCGTCATTCCAAGTTTGCCGACGTAGAATTCTCGCGTGGCTTCGAGGTCGGCAACTATCAAAGTGATGTGATCGAAGGATTGAACTTGGAGTGGGGTGGCTGACATGGTTGATGGGTCTTCTGTTTGAATGAGGCGAATCTTGTGTGCTGGACTCTCCGCAACCGTCCTTGAACTGCGATTGGATTTTGACGCATTCGGATTGGTTTTCTAGTTGGTAGCCGAATCCCGGGACGAATCTGGCAAAGACGGAAGAATGTACTCGAACGCGACGTCCAAGATGATAGGTTTTAAAAACGCACAAAAAAAGCCCGGTCAGACTCAGTCCAACCGGGCTTTAAGTTTTTCAATCATCGACTAACGGTAAATTTCAAGTCCAACCGATAGTCCGTGGAAGAACATGTCGTCCGAGTCGCTGCTGGATGTTCCAGTCGTCGGAGTGAGTACCGGATTAAAGTTGTCCGATGCAGATGCAACTTCGCCC
>JBGCDK010000135.1:0-23701 GCA_045105295.1 Mariniblastus sp. | reverse complement strand
TAATGCTGTCGGTCTGATCAGTTTGAATAAGAAATGGTACGAAACGGACAGCTACAAAGATGTTCGAGAAATCGACATCCTTGAGGATAAAAAAGGCGAGGACCCCACTCGTCGCGTACAAAAAAACGACTTGATGCGTTTGGTTACTAAAGGCCTCAATCGCAACGAACGTTTGATCATCATTCTTTATTACTACGAAGAATTGACGATGAAAGAGATCGGTGCCACTCTCGATTTGAGCGAAAGCCGCGTAAGCCAGATGCACAGCAGCATCGTTCAAAGGCTCCAACAGCAGCTTGGCCGACGTCGGATCGAGTTCAACCGCAAGTAATTTCGGTTGCAATCAAGAACTACTAATAGGCTTACTCAGTTTTGAGTAAGCCTTTTTTCGTTAGCTGATCGGATGCCGGAATCTATACAAATCAACCAAGACGGAAGATCTTGACGAGATCGATCGCGACCTGGAACTAGCTTCATTCAAACGTCGAGCAACTGGCGACTGGGCGTGATCGCCAAGCGAACTCTATTGGCCACTTGCAACTGCCTGTGAGCCAATACCACGCTGCAACCGTGGTGCATGTCGTTCTTTGAAACGAGCTTCCAGGTCTAAGAGTTCTTCTGACATCCAAAAACTGAACTCAAAAAATGACTCCATATTGACGAAGAGCGGTCGATCGAACTTGCTTGGAGATAGATTCAACTGAGGAGCTTGTGGATTACGGATCATATCATTCTCACATGGAAAGGTTGTTCAAAAGCAATCCCTGCGATCAATGCCGTATTCGTTACAGCTCAACACAAACTAAGACGAACACTTTAGCCAAATTGTTCGAAAACATTTGAAGTTTAAGAAAAACCTTAACCAATGCAACTTTCGAACCTGCATACAAAACGCAATTTGGTTTTCTTAAACCAAAAAGCATGCACGAATGAGCTTGTTCCAACGCCAAGTTTTTCTCTATACTCCCGGACATATACGAAAATCAAAATATAATTGTGATTGAAGCGAACACTCAGCCAGACAAGCACGTATCACGGGCGAGTCAAATGATTGGCATCAATTTTGAATCAAAAATTCGAGTTGTTTTCAATCACCACAACCAAACATTAAAAACCTTATAGGCGTCTGGCACTTCGCCAACGTCACGAAACACACTACAAAACATACTCACAAGGTGCTAGCAGAAATTGTCGATAACTTCAAAGCTTCACAAAGCTTGCGTTGTCTGATCTTCGGTTACGGATGGCACGTTCATCGACAAGGATGCAGCCTTGGGGGATATCACGATTGGTTCGAGAATGGAATTGAACCAATGACCAACAATACGATTGACCTGTCACGGCAAAGACCATTTTGAGTGGCATGATCGAAAAGTTAATTCGTGAATCAAATTGAAATGTGCAGAATCAACTATCATCCTTGTTCGTTCAACTGAGTTACTCGTTGAGTGAGCAATAACTGACCCGTCACGGGGAGATTAAAATGCAAATTAGACCTACATCAAACATTCAGTCATCGTCTGCCGTTAACTTGCAGACTCAAAATACAACTCGCGGTGCAGACTCAGCAAACTCAGCACCCGTTGACCAGCTAGAGATTTCAGCAGAAGCACAAATGATCAGCTCAAGCAGCACGGACATTCGTGCTGATCGCGTCGCAGACATTCGTGCTCAAATCGCCAGCGGCAACTACGACACGCCGGAGAAATTCGACGCCGCGATGAGCCGCATGTTCGACGAGTTTGGTTAATTCGAAAAGGGGCTGAAAACGCCTTTCATTTCGTCTACTGATCGCGACGCAAGTTTTGTAACGCAACTCGCAACTCCGAACAGCATCTGACCACATTGAGGTCCTGTAATATTCAGGACCTCTTTTTTTGCGCAGCCCGTATTTGCGCAGCCCGTATTTGCGTAGCCCGTAGCGAAAGTCGTCAGCGAACCCGAAAGATAGACGTCAGCTCAAATTTAAAATCGAGCATTGAACGGTTTGGCGATGGAATTCTCTCTGATACAAAACGCTTCTAAATTTTCTAGCGGTTTTGGCGCCCCATTTGAATCATAGTGTAAAAATCTCCGCGTTTGACCAGAAAGAATTCGGCTGCCAAATTTCAAACAGCCAATTGACCGCATTCACCTAGCAAAATTACAATGTGCAAGGGAATTCATTCCTCCAATTTCTCAGCTCCCGGCAAACTCCATGGCAGTTCTTACTTCCAACGACGATTCAGTAGTCAAAAAGCGGTTCTCTTTGCAAAAAGATCCGGTCGTTATTGGGCGCCACCCAGATTGCGATATTCAAATCGATGATGGATCCGTGAGTCGTCACCATGCGCAGGTTACTTACGACGGTGGTCAGTACTATGTGCAGGACCTGAACAGTCGAAACGGCACTTACCTCAACAACAACGCCATTCACCAACCGACGAAACTTTACGAAAAATCGGAGGTTCGAATTTGCGATGTGACTTTTATTTTTTCGGTTGGCGATTCCCTTGCCGGCACGGCCCGTCCTCGGGCGACGCTTAAACATGAGTCCAATGCTCGCAACCAAACCTCCAGTTCCGTTTTTCTGGACGACTACGATGGTGAAGCATCCAAGGTCATGTCGCAGTTCGATGTTCCGTCGCACTACACACGAACCAACAACCATATTAGCGCTGAAGAAAAACTGACAGCACTGACAAAAATTACCCACGCACTTTCCGAAACAGTCGGGAGAGACGAAGTCCTCTCCAAAATTCTCGAGTTCCTATTCCAGCTATTCACAGAAGCCGATCGGGGTTTTGTTATTCTGAAGAACGAAGAAGGGCGAATCGAACCACTTGGTGTCAAAACTCGTCGACCAGGCGACGACGAGATGATTCGGATCAGCCGAACGATCGTTAATCAAGTTATGGAAACAAAGCGACCGATCATCAGTAGCGATGCAGCTTCGGACGATCGTTTTGACATGAGCCAAAGCATCGTCGATTTTCGCATTCGTTCGATCATGTGTGCCCCGCTGATCAACAGCAAAGACGAATCAATCGGCGTGATTCAACTGGATACGCTTAAGCAGTCGATCGCGTTCAAGGAAGAGGATCTGGAAACGCTGGTTACCGTGGCGATGCAAGCCAGTTTGGCGATTCAAAAAAGCGACTTGTTTGAGGACAACCAACGTGCCGCCGGTTTGCGAACCGACCTCGCGTTGGCACATGAGCTTCAACAACGATTTTTGCCCCAGCGAGCACCCAAGACGAAAGATTTTGAGTTCTTTTCTTACTACCGCCCGATGCAGCAAGTTGGCGGTGACTATTTTGACTACGTGCCGTTGAGCGGAAACCGACTGGGGATCATCGTTGCCGATGTGGTTGGCCATGGAATCGCAGCAGCTCTGTTGATGGCCAAGGTCTCTGCAGAGTCACGTTTCGCATTGGCGACTTCAGATTCTGCCGTTGAAGCTGTTCAGAAAATGAATGACAGCCTTTCCGGAATGAACATTGACCGGTTCGTAACATTGGTTCTTGGACTGATCGATATGGATTCGAACAAGATGACGATCGTGAACGCCGGCCACATGCCACCGATCGTTCGCAAATCCGATGGAACGATGGAGCAGGTCGCTTGGACGGAATCAGGACTGCCTTTGGGAATCATGGAAGAGTACGAATACGAATCGGTAGAGATCGACATTGAGCCCGGCGACGTTGTGACGATGTACACCGACGGTATCAATGAAGCGATGAATTCAGACGGCGAACAGTTAACAACTGACGCCATCATTCAAGAATTGAAAGACAGCCAAGCCAAAACCCCGTTAGCCATCGGCGAACAAATTTGCCAATCTGTTTCCAGGCATTCCGGCAACGAACCCGCGATTGACGACATGTGCCTAGTCTGCATCGGCCGCAAACCGTAATCAGCAACCTGCAATCAGCGTACTAAGCCCCACCGGAGCGCCGCGTGTGGTAGACGCTCCGCGGCCAGCGCTATACCGCCAACACCTCCCGCCTAATTCCCGGCAATCCCCGCGTTTGCCGCGGAGCGTCCAGCACACAATCACTCAGACTAGCCATCGATCGCAAGTCGTACACGCTCGATCGCTCTACCAATCGCTTTTTCGTTTCCGTTCTCATCAACGATTCCACATCGAGGAAATCGCTTGTCGTCTTTATCTTGCCACTGCTGCCAAATGATCCCGTGAACTGCCGGACGAGCAACCATCATGGGGAGCACCGTCCTGAGGAACTCAACCCTGTCTTTATCCGTCAGATTACTTCTCGAGTGATTAACACTTCTATCCTGGGTAACTTCGGCATTGTCATCGCCACCCGTTGGAACACGCATCAACAATACCAATGGCAAACCAAGTTGCGCCCAGACGTCAACTAAATCGATCCATTGCAGTGGGTCTCGAACAACGCTTCCGTTGGGCCAACAATCTAAATTAATCTCAAGGCCTAAAAATGAAACTGGTAAGCCTTGGCGCAACAACGAATCAGCAATTTGCAGCGGATGCACGCCGCCGACGGCGCCAGCCAAACGTTCAGCCCAAGGAAAATCGAAACTCACCATCGTCGGCAATTCAACACGCGATTCGTCTACCAATCGCAACAAATCAACCGCGACTTGCAATTGCTGTGGATAAGAAAGATGGCGATGGCCAAGCCCATTGAGCCCGCTCACCACATGAATCAAAGAGGTTGAGGAAGGCAAGTTTTCCAGTTGCTTGCGGCCTTCGATCAACAAAAGATCTTTTCGAGCAAGGTAGTCATCCGCATTGATTAAAGCCTGGCTTAGCCCGCCGATACTCGCATCCAGCCACGGACCAACGATGATCCGTTTCCCAAGATTCTCACCACGACCGGCCAGCAGTTTCGATTTTTGAGTTTCGCAAACAGGATCAAGTGACATTTCGAGAAGCTCGCAACTGGCATACTTTCGACTTGCGTCAAACTGCTCCCCAACACCAGCAACGGAACACATCCAAAAATCGCTGAGCTGATCGTGCTCCCGACGAAACTTGGAAATCTGTTTCCCAAACGATTGAGACAGCTCAAAAACAGCGTCCATCGTTTCTTCGATACCGCGATGTGAAGACTCGGTGCGCTGATCTGGTTCTTTATGCAAGATTGCTTCACCGACAAACTTCGTCGCAACAGAAACTCTGTCGTGAACAGTTTTTTCGATCGATAATCCGCCCTCTTCCCAAATCGAAATCTGATTGCGTAGGCGATTAAGAGTCCCACGAGCGAGCTCGGGCAAAAGATCGTATGGCTCTTCTCGGACAGGAAGCGTGCCAGTACAGATCAACATCTCGCCGCGGTCTTTAAACGGATAGATCAGGTAAACTTTGCCTGACTCATCGCGGTTACGAGAGACCGACAGCAGCTTTCGCGTTTCTGGTTCGTCGGGATCATCTCCAACGGCGATACGACAAGGCCAAGGAATTCCATCCAACCCAACAACATGTATCGAGTTCGCGTGATAGGGATCCAGCTTCCAATCGGCTGGCACTCTGAACCGGAATTCACCCATCTGTAACCGCTCTTAATTTATTGCTGAAAAGCTTCGTTAAGCAGGAGTGATTTCCGATCACTCAATTTGCCACTTGAACGTTATTCCCATTGTCCCAAGTCATCGCGATTGGCGGAATAAGGGCAAACGCAAGATTACGCTTTTTTCCGAGTTTTCAAACGATACTTTACTGAGTGGCATATTTTTGGGGACTTTCCTAGCCAATGGCAGTCTCCTATATTTTCATCGGAAGCAAAACGAATAAAAGATAGGCTTCCCGAGCAATTTTTAGTTGATTCAATTGAGGGGCGAAACCGTGGCAACTTTGGTTCGGCAAGGCAAAGTGCGAGACGTTTACGACGTTGGCGAGCACTATTTGATGGTCGCAAGCGACAGGATTAGCGCTTTTGACTATATCTTGCCGACTAGAATTCCTGACAAAGGTCGCGTGCTGACCCAAATTAGCAAGTTCTGGTTCGAGCATTTTGATATTCCACATCACTTGGTCACAACCGATACCACTGCCGTCGAGATACCTGAGGGCCTAACCGCCGCAGAACTCGAAGGCCGCGCCATGATCGTGAAAAAATGCGAGGTCGTTCCGATCGAGTGCGTCGTTCGTGGGTACCTAGTTGGGTCAGGTTGGCGGGACTATCAATCGACCGGATCTGTTTGCGGTATCGACTTGGCACCCGGACTGAAAAATTGTGCGAAATTCCCAAACGCTTTGTTCACGCCAGCCACCAAAGAAGAATCCGGCCACGACGAAAACGTTTCATTTGAACGGATGGTCGAAATTGTTGGACTTGATGTCGCATCGGAACTGAAAGAAAAAAGCCTCCACGTCTACGAGAAAGGACGTGATCTAGCGGCAAGCAAAGGAATCATTCTCGCCGACACAAAATTTGAATGGGGAATGCACGAAGGCCAGTTGATTCTGATCGACGAAGTCCTCACGCCTGACAGTTCACGATTCTGGCCAGCGGACCAGTATCAAGAAGGACAAAACCAACCTTCCTTCGACAAGCAGTTCGTTCGCGAGTATTTAGATTCAACGGACTGGGATAAAAACAGTGATCCGCCAGAGCTACCACAAGAAATCGTAGACAAAACGCGTGAAAAGTACATCGACGCTTACGAACGATTGGCAGAGCAATCTTTCAAGTGGAAGTAGCTTTTCAAGCAAACGAACGCAGGTATTCGACCGCACTTTCATTACCTCCGATGCAGCGCGAAACATCGCAACGTTCAACGGACGAGGGCGGAAAGCTTGATTCTGGCACAGCGGAAGTAGCAGGTGAATTCCTCGTCGGATTCCAAGCATCCAAAGATGCGGGCCCGCCTACTTCTCGAATCCACTCAAGCAATCAGTAACGTAGTAGTATCTCTGAGTCTTCATCCGAGTTCGACTTAATCACCAACGGTTTGGGGCAGTTAACAATTTTCCAAACAGCGCACCGCGGAACAGCGCGATTAACGAACGCGGTCATTCGGATGGTTGCTGTAGGGACGACGAGGGCCTCGGGCGACGGCGCGGACGCGGCATTAGAATCACGCGAAACTCATTTCGCTTACAGTTTCGAAACAAGCTCTTTCAAAATTCGGGCGCGAATTAAATTTCCGTGGGCCTGAACCGATTTTTCGTCACTGAAAAATTTGATCGCTTCGTCATATTCTTTGCTGCCTTCATAGGACCGGCCCAACAAGTAAGAGACTCCGTCTTTCCATCGCTCGGCGTCCTCTTTTGAGAGCAAATCATCAAGCCAATTCCCGGCGCCTTTGACGCTGCCGTTGTCGAACAAGCACTGAGCCAAATAGAAACCCGTGTCACGTCTGACCAACCGCATTTGAGCTTGGATCGAGCGAATCTTCATACTGAAATCTTGAGCATTTTGATCGGCTTCACGTCGGATCCCCAGACGTTTTTGCTGAATAGGATCAGACCCCAGATTGTCGATATCCGCGTCAGAGTACATCAACCGTTGGCAACTTTCGATCGCGTTGCGAGACCTGCTGGTTGTGTCAATTTGGAACTTGCCTTTCAAAAATCGAGCACGACTCGTTCGGTAAGGCACAAAATTGTCGACGTACATTTCACTGGCGAAATGCCAAGACAATTTTTCAGCAATTACGTTGTCCGATTTCTTTTCAAGAGCTTCTCTTACCGCCTGGCGAAACTGATGAGTTTTAAAAGCAATGTCCCAAGCTGAAACATCAACCGATTCTGATTTCGGCAAACGGTCTTTAATTTCATCGCTGGAGTAAGCCAAACGCAAGCGATTTTCGCCAGCCAAGCTCGCCTCTAAGGCCTTCATTCGACGCGACACCGACTCGGGCGAAATGTAAATCAACCCCGATAAAGCTTTGACGTCATCGCCCGAAACCCAATACTTAGTATCATCTTCGAGCGATTCTTCCGTCGTCAAATCGAGCCCTGAGAGAAGTTCTGGTTTCGCTTGCACCTCCGCCAGTGTTGCCGTCGTTCCAATCTTCTCTCCCGGGATCGCGAGTCCCAGTTTTGTGTCGAAGAGATAATATTCATCACCGATAGCCACGCCAACCGCCCAAGGCTTTGGACCGTCATCTGACTTGGTAGCTAACATCACTGAGTCGATTTCTAAACGCCGAAGTGCCAACATGAACACTTTCGCTCGCTCGACATAGTCCGCACGACCGTAAAGCAAAACCTGCCAAGGGTAGTGCCGGTAACCTGTCCCAGGCACGCCCGCAGAAGCCAAATCTTCACTGTCATTCAACCTCGCGTCATCAATCCCGTTTTCATCAAGATCGACTTGCGGATCCAATTGAAGATTTCGCACAACCCAATCAAAAACTTTGTGGCTCTTGGCGAGGGTCTCCGCTTCACCGTCCTCTAAACTTGCATGGAGCTTTTTGACGACTTGGACCACAGGATCTTGGTCATCATCTTGAGGTTTGTAGTTGCCTGCAGCCAATCGATACAACTCGAAACTGTTGAGCTGCTCCGAACTGGAAACTCGATCTGCGACTTGCGAGATCCAAGCAGCCTCCTGGAGATAATATGGATCGGTATTGAGAAAGCTGAATTCTTTATTTCGAGTCAGCATCGAAAGTGTCTCGCTCGCCTCAAATACTGGCTTGCTCAAATCGTCCTGCTTCCAATCGATTCGCTCAAGCTTCTTTTGCGAATACGACACCCAGCGATTCAAGCCCGTTGAAACTTTGTCTCGAAATTCTTTTTGCGAAAATCGAACCTCGCTAAAAACAAAGTCCATCGTCCGCGAAAGATCGTCGACTTTGGTTTTTCGAAGATCCGCATCCATCATCTCGAGCATCGGATCACTTGGCTGGGTGCAGCCGGCTACGAGAACCGAAAGTGTCAGTATCGCGAGACCAAAAAATCGTTTTTCAAAACGCATCGAGTTGTCCTTGATTTTCTTCTAGCTCAATTTGTATGTATTTCAAACTTGACGTGCGGTCGTTACTGGCCGCGAACAAGTTGATGTATCTGTTTTAGTTTTGCCAAAAGCGGTTTCATTCGCTCGATAGGCAACATGTTGGGACCGTCGCTGGGCGATTGCTCGGGGTTGGGATGCGTTTCAATAAAAATCGCATCGCAACCAGTCGCAACCGCCGCCCTCGCAAGCGGCTCAACCATCTCTCGTTGGCCTCCAGTTTTGCCTCCAGAGGCGCTTGGCTTTTTAACACTTTGAGTCGCATCAAACACGACCCGCACACCCAGTTTTGCCATCTCAGGAATGGACCGCATATCGTGTACCAAACGGCCGTACCCAAAAAAGCTCCCTCGCTCCGTTACCAAAATATTCTGGCATCCGGAACCTTCTAGTTTACCTACCACGTGCTCCATATCCCATGGCGCCATGAATTGGCCTTTCTTGACGTTAACCGCAGCTCCTGTTTTCGAAGCAGCGACTAGCAAGTCGGTTTGCCGAGCCAAAAAGGCGGGAACCTGGATCAGCCGACAAACTTCGGCAACCGGGGCAGCTTGTTCGGGTAAGTGAATATCGGTCGTCACATTGAGTTCAAAACGGGTCCGAACTTCATCAAGAATCTTTAATCCTGACTCAAGTCCTACTCCACGATACGAATCCAAGCTGGTTCGGTTCGCTTTGTCGAACGAGGCTTTAAAAATCAGCGGCAAGTCCAGCTCCTCACACACTTTTTTGAGCTGTTCTGCAATTTCCATCACTAAATCGCGACCATCAATCACACACGGTCCAGCGATCACCATTAACGGCTGATCTGGGCCACAACGCAGGTTTTCTATCTCAACGGGATTGTTCAACACGGCGGATTCTGGGGCTAATGAAGCGTGGTTAATTCGTCTATTTGTCAGTCAACTTTTCGGCACAAAAAGATTCAAAAATTTTGGAATCACTTCGATCTCCAACGGCAAAAATCCGCCCGGATCTCCGTCCAATTGATAGGGGACTTTTTCCTCAGACTCGATTCGAATTTTTGAAAACCGTTGAAAGTGGGAGTGCTTCCACCCTCGATGACGGCGCATTAAAACGGCCGCCAGATAGAATACCCCTCGAAACAAATTTCCGCCACGGAAGGTGCAAAGATCCAACTGCCCGTCAGCGGGATCCGCATCCGCCACAATCGGCAAATTCATGGCGTAACGCGGCACGTTGAATATAAAAGCCCATTTCCCTTTGACACTTTTTTCTTCATCGTCAGCGAAAATTCGTATCTCTGGAAAACGATATTTCCCAATCGCCCAAACAATTGGTTTGGCATAGGACCAATGGCGAATGTGGCCCTTGCGCTCCGAATGAAGTCTACGAACAACGTCAGCGTCAAATCCACAACTGGCCATTACAAGAAATAACTGCCCATTGGCTCGGCCGGCGTCCAGCTGAATCATTTTCCCGTCAGCAATTGCCTGAGCAACTAAATCTGCATCAGCCGTCATCTTTAAATGCTTGGCCAACAAATTCTCAGTCCCCAGCGGAAGAATCGCCATCGGCGTTTGTGAAGGAAGCAAATTGGCCAACAAAGAAACCGTTCCGTCACCGCCTGCAGCGACCACCGCACGCAACGAATTCGCCTTCAACGACTCAACAGTGACTCGTTTTACTTCCTCAATGTTAGTTAACAAATGAACTTCAAATCCTCGCTGAATCAAATTGCGCTGCAGCTGTTCAACCAGTGATCGTTGATCGGTTGATCCGGAATTCGGATTCATCGAGATCACAATCGAATTTGGCTGGTGGGCTTCGTTCATGCACCCAATTTACCAACTCGAAATAGGAACGAAAACATGGGAAAGCTGCACAGCCTACGATCTAACATGGTTTTTACGGACTCAAAATGGCCTCGGTTTATATTTGGTCAATCCTGCCACACGAAATTCCGTTCTAACGTTGCGTCTCGATACAGCTGCTCAGCAGGATTCATCAAAAGACGCAGAACTTGCTGATGATATTTTTTTTCCGCTTTGGCACACCAGTTGCCTTTATAGAAGTTGTTGGGAAGTCAAAGGAGTCCTCCGATGACAACTCACCGACCCGTGAGGTCTCTGGAATTTATCGCCAAGTGGTTGCCTTGCCCCTAATCACTTAGCCGCCAAAATGTTTTTGGCACCCAGAGGCCTCACCCAAACGGGTCGCGGAATTATTGATCCATTTCCTCTAGCGCAAATTTCTGCGCTGGATCTAGCAAGAAAGCCCAGTTGAAATTCCAACTGGGCTTTTTTTCGTCGATTTTGATTGGAGACTGTTTTGATTTGAAATTCTGAAAAGCAGGTGCGATTCCGCTTGGCTGAACTGACCAGTGTAGTATCCAACTCCACAAACCTGGCGACTACCGTATTCGAGATGCCTAGCCCTAATTCGATTCAGAACTGGCCTTAGCTTTCTCAGCCGCAGCTTTTTTCTCGGCGGCCTTTTTTTCATCAGCAATTCGCTTCTCTTCGGCGTCGGCTTTTTGTTTGATCGCCAGCAGTTCGTCAAACACTTTCTGGTCACCAAGCTCCCGCTCGCCAGTCAAAACCGTTGGATCATCGAGCACCATCATGTGCCCATGGTCGGCCGTTAGAATTAGACACGTCTCATCCCAGTTGCTATTTTCTTCCACCCACTTGGTGACCGCGACAAACATTTCATCGCCGCTAATGACGGCACCGATCGCATCGTCAATATTGTTATTGTGATTTGCCCAATCTACGTCACCGGTTTCGACCATGAGGTAAAAACCTTTTTCATTTTTCTCCAACACACTCAGGGCTGCCTCAGCCATTTGAGCAAGAGTTGGATTCTCAAACATATTAGCGGGTTTGTATTTCTCACCCTTTTTGTCACCATTGGTCGGATCAAAATTCCCATCAGCGGTTTGATAAGGCAAATGGCTGCCACCGAAAAAACCAAACAACCGTGAGTTCTGTTCACGCGCTTTTTTGGCTCCCGCCGAAAGAACTTCAATTCCAGCAGTCCCGCGCGTTCGCTGAGCAACGACGTACTTGCCACCGTTTTCAATATCAATCTTCGCAACATCCTCAGCGGGGAGGTATTCATTGCCGGGAACATAATTATTCCCTTGATCTTTTTTATCGTTGGCCTTTTCCGCGTTCCAACCACACCCGATCAACACATCAACGCCAGATAAAGGTTCGTCGGGATGCGAGATTGACCGCAGTCCCACAAGGTCGCGACTAAGATCCTGATTGTCGTAACGCGAAACGTTGTGAGAATAAACGCAGGCCGGGGTCGCGTGGCTGATCGGGACGTTGGTTACCACGCCGATCGCGAAACCTTCCTTTTGCATTTCATGGGCAAGCGTTTCAAATTGCTCGCCGTTAGGACCAACGTTGATCGCGGCTGAGAAAGTTTTCTTTCCTGTGTTCAACGATGTCGCCGAAGCGGCTGAATCAGTGTACGCGTGTCGAAGCTCTTTTCGCTTGCCAATCAAGTACGACGGATCACCGGGCTTACTCCAAGGAGTCGCTCCTCCAAACAGTGGCGAGTACCCTCCCGGTTTCTCTGTTCCAGGCGCGGTGACAGCTTGGGCATCGACGTCTTTTTTGGTGTCCGCGTTGTGAGGTGACGTTACAAAATAACCAAAATCAGGGTTGCCTTTTTCATAATCAAGAAACGCAAGGCCTGAACCTTTTCCCTCAGTAAAGAGAACTTCTTTGTTTTTGTAAATCGAAGCCGCCTGGATCGTTTGCCAATCCATCCCGTCAAACACAATCAGAATGACATTCTTTTTACCAGCCTTCCAAGCCTGTTTTTGCAGATGATAGATGTCGGTCTGGTCGAAATATTCAGCCTTTGGATTGAGCGTGTCTGTTGGCAATTGCCCGTAAAGTTTTGTCAGTTTTGCTTTGTCGCGATAAACGCTGTTCTCGCCCCGTACAGAATCAAATCGAACCCCGAACGAATAGGCTGGAATCAGTCGGTTGGAATGGTTCGTCCAATTTGAAAACGTGCCCTTTCGATCCCCCCAATGAATCCAATCGGCTTTCTTCAGTGCCGAAGCACGATACTGAAACTCTCGCAGCGAGTCGGGATACTCTTGTGCAACCGTGCTGTGCGTATTGGGAAAAATCGTGGCGGCAATTAAGAGGCAAGCCAAGAAAAAACGAGACATAGAATCTTTCGTCAATTCTAAATTTGTAGAACGATGGTTGGGTCGCAAACGCGATTCAACATTGTAGTCACGAGCAAGAATCCAACCAGTCTCAATGATCACTCTCGGCGATTTTCGTCGATGAAGAAATCTTAATTGGGTTCCGAAAGAGGATCGTAGACATCAGGTCGACGGTCTTTCATTCGATGGACTTCATGCTCGCCAGGAATGCTAACGAGATGCTTCTTCCGTGCGAATTCAGGATCAATTTCAGCGTACAATATCGCTTCGTTCGCATGATCGGCAAACGCCATGTTGGCCCCACGCGGATCGCAGATTTTACTTTTCCCAATAAACTCAAAACCGCGCTCGGTCCCGATTCGATTGACCGACATAAAGTAAACATGATTCTCCAACGCTCTCGCATTGGGAATCACATCCGCCGTCAACCCGGACGTCGGCGGCCAGTTAGTCGGAAGCGTAATCAAGTCGGCTCCTTTGACGGCCAACACGCGAGCGGCTTCAGGGAATGAACTGTCATAGCAAATATTCATTCCAATACGCACGCTCGGCGTTTCAATGACTTCAAATGGCCTATCCCCCGGCGTCGTGAATCTGTCGATGCCCAAATGAGGCAGATGAATCTTGCGATATGTCCCAATCAAACCCGAAGGTCCAACCAACGCTAACACGTTGAAAACTTTTTCACCGGAGAGTTCAAGAAACCCAAACACGACCATCGTGTCTTTTTCTTGGCACCATTGATGCACTTGCGTCACAGAAGGGCCGTCGAACCCCTCCGCTATTTCTTTTGCTTCGTCCAATGACGTAAAACAATAACCGGTCGTCGTACACTCCGGGAAAACGGTTAGCTCCGCACCATTGGATGTGGTTTCAGCCAATCGCAATTCCATTTTCTCAAGATTAGCGTCACGGTTATTGAATTCAATATCCATCTGCACGCCGGCGACTTTGATTCGGCTCATTGCTCTTCCTTTGGCGCCTGAGTGTTCTCCGCTGCGTTTTGCTCCTGGATCGACCTGGCGGAATTTAGCAACGCTTGATAGCCCGGATGCTGCGGGTCAAGTTTGATCAACGGGTTAATGTAATTTAACGCTTCTGCACCATCTCGAACTTCGAGGTAGAACGCGGCCAATCCCATCAAGTACCGTGGATTGCCTGGTTGTTGACGATGAGCTTCCAACAAATGCGTTTCTGCTGAACGTAGATCACGCTGGATATAACTGGACATCGCAAACCGATAATGAAGTCCATGCGTATCAGCCAAACCTTTACTTCGTTCAATGTCCTTGGCAAGAATCGCATGCTCGTCGTATCGTAGTTTTGCCGATTTTTGCGACGTACGTTGCATCTGCTCAAGCATACCTTTTAACTGCCCCGCGGCGATCCCGCCGCTTTGCTGTGACTGACGCATCTCCTGTTGCTTACGTTGCACATCGGCTTCTAAGAGTGCCGCTAGATTGGAACGTGCTCCCGCCAAAGTTGGTTCAACTGTAATGGCAAAACGATAACTGTCTTTCGCCCGTTCGGTATCCCCCAACATTTCGTGAAGCCCGCCCAACATCATGTGGTAGGCCGCGCGGTCATTTTCAACGTTTAATGAACGCTTTAATTCATCCAACGCTTTTTGAAAATTGCTGCGTTGTTCAGGACTGGAAAACGTGGCTCGAGAATCAGTATCAAGCGAAACGAAAACGCGAGCGGCTTCGATGCGAACACGTTTTGAGGGATGGTCAAACAATTTTGCAATGGCTTCACCGATCGGTCGAAGCTCATCTCGCGCACTTCGCGGCGTCGTTGAATATTGTTGGCGGCCACCAATGCGACTGATCTCCGTGTCGAGCCTCAACAAAGCCGCCGCGATGACTTTCGCATCCGAGTCATCAAGAGACTCCAGTGCAACATCAAACGATTCCTTACTCGCGTCGCTTCCCAATTCAGAAAGCGCACTTGCACGAAAGAGAGCGGGAACTGTGATATCGGTGGCCATTTCCATCAGTGTTTCGGTCGACTGATCCGACCGCGAAAGCCCAACCGCAAGCTGCTCGTAATATTTCGATTTCTCAGCAGACTGGTCGGCCGGATACCACTTCTCTGTCGCAGTCAACATTGCTGTATTGATGCGTTCAAGTTCAGATTTGACGATTTCATCGCCATTTTCAGCCGCGATCACCCAATCAAGATATTGAGTAAGAGGTTTTCCATCAGGTCGAACGGCCAGTTTCGAAGAATCAACATGGCAACCGCTACAAGCATTGGGCGTCCCTAACTGAACACTCAAATCCGGCCGTGGCACTCGCAAACTGTGATCTCGTCTCGAATCAACCATCATATAAGTCGTCGCTGGCATGTGGCAATCGACGCAAAACGACCCTGGTTTTCCTGGCTCGTGATGGTGATGGTTGATGGTGTCGTATTTCCCTGCCTCGTGTTGATGGCAAGAAGTACAAAGCTGATTGTCGTTGAATTTGACCTTGGTCGAATGTGGGTCATGACAATCCGTGCAGCGAATCCCATTGTGGTACATCTTGCTTTGAATAAACGACCCATAAACATAGTCCTCGTCACGAATCTGCCCATCGGCATGATAGATCGGATCAGCAACCAACTGCGTTGCAAAATAATCATCAAAATTGCAACCGGGTTTGAACTTGTCATCAATCACCGTTCGGCGTGAATGACACGGAGCACAAGATTCGATCTGAGGCAAATTGCTTTCGGTTTTCAATTTGACTAAACCAAACCCATGTTCCCGATCCCAAAACATACTTTTCCGATTGGCCAGTTCTACGTGGAAGCTTCCCGGTCCATGGCAGGCTTCGCAGCTGACATCAATCTCTGAAAACGTTGTGTGATACTCGTTGAATTGCGGATCGAAATTCTTCTGCAAATTCGTACTGTGACACGTGGCGCAACTCGCGTTCCAGTTTTGCGTAATTCCTGTCCAATGCAACGGATCGTCAGGATCAAGTTTCTCATTCACGTCAGGTGGGTCGAGGTAAAACCATTTCTTTTTGGTAGTGTCCCAGGAAATTCGCAGAACTTGCACGCGGCCGATCTCGTTTTCTTTGGCGTCAGCTGGTCGTTCAAGTTCAACCATATATTGCTGAAGCGGTCGCACACCAAAAACGTACTTGACCTCGAAATCCTGCATCTCGCCGTCAGGACCTTCTGTATTGACCATGAATTTTTCAGCATTGCGAAAAACGGTCGAAGTGATTCCGTGATGCTCAATCGTCTGGCCATCAAAATTCGCGAGAACGGAATCGTCAGTGGCAATGTCCATCGCCAGATCATGATCCGATCCATGAAACAAACTGACTTGGGTCTGGTGGCAATCCACGCAGGAGTCTCGACCGACGTAAGTTGAAACAACTTCCTTTGGCGACTCTCGATAATAGTCAGCGAGAAAATATCCAGCGCAGATAACCACACTGAGTATCGCAATTCCAATCCCTATTCGTATGCCCATTGGCCGCAATTCAATCGTCGTTGGTGATGTATTGGATAAGGAAAAGCAGCTGGAACATGAAGGCAAAAAACTCACGTTCAATGTGCTTGCGTCTAGACGTGGTCTCGCAAATCCAGCTTACCTATCCGATCGTATTTTAGCTGGTCCGATACTGGCCAACTACGGGCTTTTGCGAATTGGATTCCCTTTGATTCAAATCCGTTGAGAATCCATTAGAATCTATACCGATTAAGTATCCTTCTTCTCTTCTTTGTCTTTAGGATCGCCTCCTGATGACTGGTAACCTCCCGCGCCATATCGTTCACGAAGACAAAGACAAGTTTTCCAGTGACGACCAATCAATTCTCAAAAACATCGAAGCGATTGAGTTTGCACAAAACTCGAGACGATCAAGGTATCTCGCAAGTAATACCATCGCGGACCAGTTTATCGTATGGATTCCCAGCTGGCGTTTTGCTGAAGCAGCAAAATCGGTCGCAATTGCAAGTTCGAGACTGAGTCAGAAACTGGATGAACTAAACGAATGGTTTGATGCCCTTCGAACTTTGGCCGTGCAGCTGCAAGGAACGAATAAGTTCTTGGTCACAGCCTCTGGAACATCAACCGATACGTTTATCAATCGAGTCAGCGAAATATTTCAAATTCCTACGTTGGCACTCAAACCATTTCCAAAATCGCCAACTCAAAAGTGGTTCAGAGAAACAGCGGCAGAGCAGGGCAGCAGTCTGCAAACGTTCGGTTACTACAAACTACGAGACGACGTTCCGAAAAATTCGACAAACGTTAACGAGCTCGTCATTGCCTCCGCTGATTCATGCTTCTTGTTATCCGTTCGCAACAAAGGCAACATTTTAGCTGCAGCAAAACGTCGATTGGAGCTGAATTCAACGCCCGGTTCGACTCGGTTGTTGATCAATCGTTCTTTTACACCCAAATCGGTCGAGAAAGTTTTGCTCGAGTCAGGCGCAACCGCGTGGTGGCTTTTTGACAAAACGCCAGCCCATGAGCATCAGTCTTTGGCAGTTCAAATTTCCAAGACCCCGCTGCTAAGTTTGGATGAAGTCAAAACGGAAAACTATTTGCTCCACTGGACTCGACGCAGAGTCGGACCATGGCCAGATCAAACGCAACCGGAATTTATTGACGATCTAATATTCCAAACAACGCGTCGCAACCATGGTGAGATTTCTGCACTTTGTCGAATTCTCGCAGCGCGTCGAATCTTTGGATCGAGCGAACTAACTCGCGACCGCCGCCCAGTCGTTTGCTTTGCAGACCTGCCGCTTGAACAATTGCCCAGCAAGCGCGTTTTTCGACCGCACCTCAGCCGTTGGGATTTTGAATTGTTCGGAATCGCGATCGAACGTGAGCTGTTGGTTGAGCTAAACGCGAAACAAGTGATTTACGCGGAAGAGAAAGACTGGGAATCATTGCCATCGGAGAAACGGCCATTCTTTCAACGAAGACAAACGTCGTCAGAAAAAATTGATTGGCAATCCGAAAACGAATGGCGATTGATCGGTGACCTAAACTTGGAATTGGTACCGCACGACCGAGCCGTTGTGTTTGTTAGAACGATTTCCGACGCACACAAAGTTGCCGAGCTCAGCCACTGGCCTGTTGTTGCAATCGAGGAGTAGAGTTTCTGCAACCTTCTTCACATCGTACTTACTTTCCCATCCACCCAAATTCGATAGCATATTTCTGCTTTAGATTTTAAATAAGTATTTCATACTTTTGACCAAACCTTTTTTGGAATGGTTCCGTATTTCGAGCACCAATGCAATGAAGCAGCGGTTAGTAAATACGAGCGGCAGCAGTAAAAAAACAGAAGCATACAAACTTGCGGAGCTAACCCCCACCACAATCCGCTAGCGAGTTTTTAACACGCTAAAAACGCGGGAAATCATTGTGGGCTTGCCGTTAATCTCGGCTTTCTGTAATTACGCCCAAGGAATAATTAAAGTTCGAGGTCAAAGGATGGACCAAACCTTGCAATCAATCACGCAAGGTGCGCATTCAATTAGCGCACCAAAATTAACGCGATCCAAAACTTCATTTGCATTCATTGCGATTTTGTTTGGATTTATAGCGGTTCTAAACACCGGGTGCCAAACTGCGCGGCTAGGTAACACGGACATTCCTGTTCCGCCCCCAATCCTCGATTCGAAATCGCTCGACAATGTGCGATTCCAAAGTGCCGATCCCATCGGATCTGGAACGCAAAACCGTGACTATTCTCGAAAGATGCCAGCTCCTGACTACGGTCAAGGTTCGCTCACGGGGAATTCCGACACGAGCGCTCCGCTGCCAGACAAAGCCAACATGATTCGTGAAGTTATCATTCGCGGCAACCAGCTTGTTCCAACCCACCATTTGTCACGCAACATTCAAACAAGACCAGGTCGCTATTTCGATCCTGATAAACTTCAACAAGACGTCGATCAACTTTGGCGGATGCCAGAGATCAGCCGCATCAATGGACCCTATCTGAAAAACACAGACGAAGGGATCATCGTCACGATAGAAGTCGTCGAGCGAAACACGATCGGCCAGGTCGAGTTCATCGGCAACCGAGGAATCCCTGATCGCACCTTGAAAAAAGAAACAGGCCTCGACGATGGCAAACCATTAGATGTCCATGAAATCCGCATGGCCAAATCCAAAATCGAAGATCTCTATAAAGAAAAAGGCTACCCTCGAACTCAAGTCGAAATTGTTGAGGGCGGAGAGTCAGGCGATTCCAAAGTTGTATTCCTGATCCATGAGGATGAGAAGCAACGCATTTGGAAAGTTGACTTTGAAGGTAACACGATCGCCACAGACGCTCGACTGCGACACTTCATTCAGTCCAAGCCCGGTATCCTAAAAGTGTTTGGCGGTTTGGTGAAACGAGATGAAATCGAACAAGACATCAATCGCTTGACTCAATACTACCGAAGCCTTGGCTTCTTTAACGCTCGGATTGGTAGAGAAATAGTCGAAAGCAACGATGGACGATGGCTTACATTGCAATTCATCATCAATGAAGGCCCACGCTATCGCGTTCGCAGCGTTAGCTTCATTGGAAATGACTCCTTCACTGAAGAACAACTAACCCAAATGCTGGATCTTAAGCCAACGGGCCCTGCAAAAGGACAACCTGAGTTCAACGTTGCGAAAATGAATCGCGACACAGTATCGCTGCGAGACCTTTACGGTAGCCAAGGTTTTGTATTCTCAAAGGTTGAAGTCGAACCTCGATTCCTCGAAGAACCAGGCTTGCTCGATCTCGTTTACAAAATCGACGAAGGCAATCAGTACCGCGTCGGTGATATCAATGTCCATTTTGAAGGCGATTTTGGTTTGACCAAACGAGAGGTCGTCCTTAGCCGACTTTCTGTCCGCCCGGGCGATCTGATTGACGCCAGAAAAATACGCAACAGCGAACGACGGCTCGGTTCAGCACAAATTTTTGCTGCTGGTGCAGCTGGCTCTTCGGCTCCGAGAATCGTCGTTCGTCCGCCTGAGCTGAAAGAACTTGAACGATACGCCAAAGGACCGAGTGGTTCATCACATCGTTAAGAAATATTGCTGCCTCAAAACGTTTGCCTCAAAACGCACCACTGCACAACTCTGTTTGATTCCTATGCAACTAAATCAAAAACAATTCACCACTCTATTGACGGCGGCACTAGTCGCAGTGGTGACGTTAACGGCGGGGTGCCAAAGTCCTATTTGGAAATCTCAAGGGTCTGATTTTGCAGCCCTGCTTGAGGCATCGGGCCAAGATCAATCGTGGCCACGCGGATCGATCAAAGATCGAATGGCAAAAATATCGGGTGACACATCGACAGAACCTTCAGCAACCGATTCACAAGTGGCTGGCAACCGCTCCAATGACGATGGAGATTCAATAAACGCGAATCAGTTTGTTTCCACTGGCAAAAACCAACAGTATTCTCAGGGCAACCAAGCCATTGTGCGTGCTCAGAGCCCAGCATACGGTTCAAACCAAGATGACAATTCATTTTCGCCAAACGGAATCTCTCCACAATCCAATCCAAACACACCAAGCAACTCCAACGCAAAAGCAAAAGGCGTCGGCCAAGTCGCCTACCAATATCCTGAATTCAACACGCCTGACCGACCGTTCATCCCTGGTAACGGACTTGCTTCTCCCAACGTTGGATCACCAAACGAGATGAGCCCCTTGGTTCAACCGATTGATCGCGGCGGTAACGCACCGTTCCCAATGAACTACGCCGACCTCGATGTCTACGTTGCGGAAACCGAGACTGGAAAGATCAACTTTGGCGGTGCCTACAACTCAGACAACGGTATTGTTGGTCAGTTTATTATCGACGAAAAGAACTTTGACATCACACGCTTTCCTCGCAGCTGGCAAGACATCAGAGAGAACACCGCGTTTAAGGGGGCCGGCCAAACATTTCGACTTGAGTTGGTACCGGGTGCGAACCTCGAACGATACTTGGTCAGCTTTACAGAACCATACTTGCTCGGAACCGACTATAGCTTTAGTGCAAGCGGTTACCTTTTTGACAGACAGTATTTTGACTGGGACGAGCGAAGACTTGGTGGTCGAGTGGCGGTGGGTCGTCGTCTAACACAAGACCTGTCCATCAGTGCAGGTGTCCGCATGGAAAGCGTCACCATGGACAACGCTCGAACCAACACCTCGAACGAACTGAACAGCTCGTTGGGTACCAGCAATCTATTCATGGGCAACGTCGGATTGATCCGCGATACACGTGACAGCCAATTTTTGGCCACCGAAGGTTCCTACCTTGCGATGACCTACAGCCAAGCGTTCGGCGACTACAGTTTTGCACGTGGCGATTTTG
Organism: Mariniblastus sp.; assembly: GCA_045105295.1. Classification (GTDB taxonomy): domain Bacteria; phylum Planctomycetota; class Planctomycetia; order Pirellulales; family Pirellulaceae; genus Mariniblastus. The sequence continues at coordinate 2,296 of JBGCDK010000135.1, read as the reverse complement.
ACTATCGCCGATACAAATTACTTTACGAGCGTCCAGACGGCTCAGGCCGCCACACATTGAGCTTCGGTACTAAGCTCGGTTTCAGCGGTTCTTCTACACCAATTTTCGAAAACTATTTCGCTGGTGGATTCTCGACCTTGCGAGGTTATGACTTCCGTGGTGCGGCTCCACTCGAAGGTGGTGTCCGGGTAGGCGGTGAATTCCAATGGCTCAACTCCGTTGAATACATGTTCCCCGTTACAGCCAGTGACATGATCAAAGGCGTCTTGTTCTGCGATTTCGGTACCGTCGAAGAAAGCATTGAACTGAACTCTGAGAACTTTCGTGTCGCCCCCGGTTTTGGATTTAGAATCCATATGCCTTCTGGTGGCGGAGTTGGTGCACCACTGGCATTCGATTTTGCATTCCCAGTTTCTTCCGCACCTGGCGACGAAGAGAAAGTGTTCAGTTTTTACCTGGGCGTGTTAAGGTAACTCCGAATGAGGACATGTCTGAATTCGGAAATTTATCAACGAAGGTTGAGCCTGTTGGTGATCGCGTCGTTGATCGCATCGGCGTCCGCTGGCTGTGCGACGATTCAGCCGAGCAATCCAACCGAATTCGCTGCGCAACATGATGTGGTCGAGCATTCCTTAGAGAGCTCACCCGTACAATCACACACGTTTCCATCAAGCTCCGCAAACCATCGGGTCGCGAAGCCACCACTGCAGTATTACGCATCCCCTCAAACGCAAAACGGGTATCGGGCAATTCAGGCGATCCCTACCCAAAATCGAACGCCGTTCGTGAATCCAAGCTTGATCAACCCAAGCTTGATCAACCCCAACTCGGTTCGACTACCTGGAGCTCCGCAACCGAGTTATCAGTATCCTGCGACCAATCTTCCGAGTTCGCGAACAGTTGTCCAAACACCTCAAATCGGTTTTCAGCCGCAGAGCTTGGGAGTTCCTGATGGAGCAATGGTTCCCAACAATGGAAATAAAAACAACGTTGTTCCTAACGTATTCTCGCCGAATGGAATTCCGCAAAATGGAATGATCCCAACCTCTCCCGGTTATGGAAATGTTCCCGTGCAGTTGCCCCAGCCGCAACAACAGCCCAGCTATTTCCAAACTCCGCAACCGCTACCCAATCAACCCGCGGGTGCAACGCAGGTCCCGTTCAACCAGTTACCAACGTTGCCGCTCGATGTTTATGTTCCAACTGGACCGACATCACAGTACCGAATCGGAGGTACTTACGGTTCAGAAAACGGATTGGTAGGTCAACTCATTATCGAAGAACGCGATTTTGACATTCGGGCTTTGCCGGGCCGCAGCCCGTACCCATTTCGCGGTGCTGGTCAAACATTGCGAATCGAAGCCGTTCCAGGTGCAGACCTGCAACGATATCTAATCAGTCTTGCCGATCCAAACTTCCGAAACACTGATTACAGTCTCAGCGTCAGCGGATATCTGTTTGAACGTCAGTACTTTGACTGGGACGAAAAACGAGTCGGTGGTCGAGTTGGATTGGGACGCGTGCTGACTGATTATCTTTCGTTTGACGCTGGGCTTCGAATGGAGAGCGTGACAATCGACAACCCTCGATTGGGAACTTCGCCGCAGCTCAACCAGACATTAGGAAACAACAACCTGTTTCTTGGAAGTGTTGGACTGACCTACGACACACGGTTCGACCGAAGAACCAATCAACGATCTCCTTACATGACGCCAGAGGGGTCTTACTTGAATTTGAAATTCACCCAAGCGTTTGGGGACTTTGATTTTTCACGAGGAGAGATTGATTTTCGGCGACACAATTTGATTTACGAACGGCCCGACGGTTCTGGGCGACATACGATCGGGCTTCGATCGAAGCTGGGATTCTCAGGATCTTCGACTCCCGTGTTTGAAAACTATTTTGCTGGTGGCCTTTCTTCCATGAGAGGTTTTGACTTTCGAGGCATTTCTCCAATCGAGAATGGTGTCAGGGTAGGGGGCGAGTTTCAATGGCTCAATTCGCTTGAGTACATGTTTCCGCTCGATGCCAACGACAATTTCAGCGGCGTAATGTTCCTCGATTTTGGAACGGTCGAAGAAAGCGTTGAATTGAACTCCGAAAACTTCCGAGTTGCACCGGGCCTTGGTCTACGTGTCCATCTTCCTTTCGCCGGAATGGGTGGAGCCCCACTTGCGTTTGATTTCGCATTCCCCGTTTCAACGGCGACGGGTGACGATGAACAGTCATTCCATTTCATGATCGGCTATTCTCGCTAACCGTGACCAGCTGTGATCAAAATCAAGTGATCTGTTGC
>JBGCDK010000134.1:0-14724 GCA_045105295.1 Mariniblastus sp. | reverse complement strand
GATTCGAAAATCGAGCCTACCAAAAAGTTAAAGGCCGACGGAGTGATGACTTGGACCACCATCAGCGATACCGATAGATCAATCTCCGATAAATGGAACATGGCAGGGGTTCCCGCGGACCTGTTCTTGATTGACAAGGTTGGTGTCATAAAAGAACGAGTGAGTCACAGGGACCTTTCTGACGAAAAATTTGAGAAATTTGTGAAAGGGAATTAAACGGCGGCCATAGTCGTCATGCCCGAAAACAATTTCTGCTCGTTGGTAAATTCTTGCGTTTTGAGAAAAACTGATATACTACGTCCGACACTTGCTGGGCGTAGTGGGATCAATGAACAAGAATTCAACTCTCGGGTTTGGCGGACAAACCTTCTTCACGGCACGAAACATCTCGGATCAACGATCATGGGATGAGTTCATTCGTCGCTATACGCCTAGAGTTTTTTCATGGTGCAAGAACCATTCGCTTTCCGACCCGCAAGCCTCTGTTTTGACCCAACAGGTCCTTGTTCAATTGGTCGAAGTGATGCGAAAGACAGATTTCGTCCCGCGTCGCAGTAATTTTCGCGTGTGGGTCAAGAAAGTAATCACGCGTGCCATGAACGCTTTGTTTGGTGATCAGCAATCAAGCGAGATCCGTCCTGAGTTTTTCCCGCTGTTAGGCGATAATGCGATCGCTGCTTTGACCGACCAATTCGAAACGGCTTACGAAGAGGAACTACTCCAAGTCGCCGAATCAAAAGCCCGTTCACGTCTGCCAGCCAATATCTGGAATGTCTATTTCGAAATCACTTCCCATCAAAAATCAGCTGCTCAAGTCGCCAATCAATTTGGGACTACGGTTGCTGAAGTCTACATCGCCAAAAACAAAGTCATAAAAGTGCTTCGCGATATCATCAGGCAATTGGAAAATTCGAGCCATGACAACAAACTGCCCTCCTGATTCTGATCTTCGAAATTTAATCGATGAAAAGATCGGGGACAAAACTGAATTCCACAGACTCGAACAGCACTTGGAGTCCTGCCTCCAATGCCAAGTGAAACTTGATTCGTGGCTGGCAACTTCCAGCTTGGTTTGCGGTTGGAATTCTCCCGACGAGACCACCATCACGTTCGATGGCAATTCTGAATCCACGATGGAGTTGTTAATCAACCAGATGGTTTCCCAGGGCCCCAACGTGCCACCGACATTGAACATCGGGAAAACGATTGGCAAATATCAACTGCTGGAACAGGTAGGCATTGGGAGCTCAGGCATCGTCTATCGTGCTCTCGATGTTCTCTCCGAGCGTGAGGTTGCGATCAAAGTTTTGAAACAGGATTTGGCCGAATCAAAACGGGCGATCCAGCGACTTCAACGAGAGGCCCGTGTGGCTGGCGGTATCGACCACCCCAACGTGGTCAAAGTTTTCGAAGTTTGCGTCAATACTGAAGACAGATTGTCCAAAAATTCTATAGCGTTCGAACCCGACTACTTAGTGATGGAGTTTGTCAAAGGCGACACTTTAAGTCAGCGAATCGCCAACCGAACGACGATCGCTCCACGTGAGGCTGCGAATCTAGCCCAGCAGATTTTGCTCGGTTTGCATGCATCACACCAGAAAGATCTGGTGCACCGCGACCTTAAAAGTTCCAATGTTTTGGTCGAAACCGTTGATGGAATAGACAACGCGAAAATCACAGACTTTGGTCTCGTACGGGAGACGGATTCTCAATCCAGCCTGACGCGAGAGAATGTGGTTGCAGGTACACCAGCCTACATGAGCCCCGAACAAATACTTTGCCCGCACCAAGTCGATCTTCGGGCCGACATTTATAGCGTCGGCGTAGTGATGTATGAAATGCTTGCCGGCGAGCTACCATTTCGCGGCAGTCATCGAATGGTGCTCAAACAATCGGCTCACGATCAACCACCATCACTCCGTCGAAGAGACGACTCGATCAGCGAGGATTTGGAATCCATTTGCTTGAAAGCAATGTCAAAAAATCCGAACACGCGTTACCAATCTGCTTTGGCGATGCACGCCGATATCGGACGATGGCTTGAGGGCTCACATGTTAATGCGCGGCAAAATGCAATTGCGAAACGACTGGCTTGGTGCGGTGACAACTGGAAAACGCTGGCATCTGGCGCCTTGATGGGAATCGGAACAACTTTGGCTGCGACGTTTGCAATACTGCCCCTGAACGCCGATCCAGCCATGAAATTAGAGGGCAGCGAAAATTCGTCGAACAGTCCGCTTGTCGTCGAACAGAGGGACAAAACTTTAGAAGCGTTAAGGGAGATTGTAATTACCCCCGCCGCAAATAAAGCTTTGAAAAATAGCGCGTTGTTGGGCAATGTAAGCGTCGAGCAAAGACATCTTCTCCAAACCGCTCTTGCGAAACTCAAAGATTTGGACGATGCGACGATCAAAAATAACTTGACCGACACGAGCCAGCTAGCGATTCAAAATCAAATGGGAGACGTTTGCTTTCTTCTGCATCGGTTTGAAAAATCAGAAAAACACTATGAGGAATCGCTCGCTCGCTCCAAGCGATTTGACCTTACTGATGAGAATGTCGAAGTATTGAAACAGCGGCTTAGATCGTTTGAGGGGTTGGCCTCAATAGAATTCGTTTTCGAAGACGAACAATCAGCAGCAAAATGGAAATCAAGTGCCGAAGAAGTTGCAAACCAAATTTCATCTATCGCCGGTGAGCAGACTCTGCCCAAATACTTGGTTCATTTCGATGCGAAACTGGCCGACCGCGAAGTTCAATCTCTGCTGACAAAATTAACCAGCGCAACTAGCAATCCACCAACTAACGTCGAACAGATAAAAGATGTTACAGAAATGGTGCAAACGATTGGACAGCACTACCTCAAGTCGAAAGAACACCAATATGCGGAGCTTTGTTACCACCAAGTTCTGACTTGGCTGGACTCTGGTGAATTCAAAGGGCTTAAGGGCAAGATCATTTGGGCGCAGAAAACAGGTCGACATACGGTGCTCGATGGATTGAGCCAAATCGCCACTGCAAAAGGCGACGAGATTCAAGCCAAAAAATTCCAACGTCAATCTATCGACGCTCTTCCGTGGGGCTCGAAAACCAGGTTCCACGTTTCGGTTCGGGAGCAGGCATACAAGGCTCTTGACCATTTCCTTGAGTCGATTGAGCATGACCCACCCAAGAAATGGGCGAACGACTATTACCGATATTTCGGTGAATTGATTGAACTCAAAAAAGCCAACAATGAGCCGTTGCCTCCGACGAATTTACGAGCTTGCGAAGTGGCAGCGCAACATATTCGGCAGCTAGTCAGAGTCGGCGAAGAGAGCAAAGCAAAGAAGCAATGGGCTTCGTTAATCGAGATGCTGGACGGTTTAGATCTAAGCTCTGTGCCGGCGAAACATCAACGTCGATTAAAGGAAGAGTTGATTCAACTGGAATCGCACGGATTCAAACGGGACTAGGTTGGACAACATTTCATCCCAGATTAAAGTGCGAGTCCAGAACTGAGTTTTTGTCATCGACTTCCCGACGCAGGCTTTCTCGGCTGTGCTCACTCTTTGACCGGCCTGATTGCGATCGGCTTTGATCACTCCAGAGAGCATATCAACGCCTACCTCGCCGTCGCGTTGGCTTCATACTATTCTGTACAGTTTAGTTTTTCATTAAAAGGCAATCCTGTGGCGCTTGATTTTGCAACGGCTCAAATGATCCTCCTCAAATGTTCAGGCGACGAGATTTGGGACATCGAGACGTGCCGCAAGGAACGCATTCCGGAAAACTGGATTGAAGAGCTACAAGATCGTTACGAATCTGGTTTCGATACCGACCGAAACACGATCTATGTGAATGAAAAAATGGTTAACCAATACGAAGGCGTTTTGGATCTACATCTCGCGTACAAACTAGCTGAGTTCCTTGGGATCGATTGGAAAAGAGCCACCGCCGGTGCGATCGGAAGACAAGCCGAAGTCCGGGCCATCATCGCCGAACTGGATGAACTGTAAAAGCTCCCAATGCCGATAGACGATTGTCTCTGACGGGTTGCTTCGTTGCTCTCAAACGCCAAAATGTGTGTCTTGAATGTGGCAAACTACTGAGCACTGAAAAACGTCGGAGAGAAAAATGGCATCTGGTTCTGCGAGTGATAAAAAAGTCCGATGGGGAATTTTAAGTACTGCGTCAATTGCTCGTAAAAACTGGCAAGCCATAAAGCTTTCTGACAATGCGATCATATCCAATGTTGCCAGTCGCTCCGTTGAAAAGGCTCAGAAATTTATCGACGAATGTCAAGCTGCCGTTCCTTTCGATATTGCTCCGACTGCACTTGGGAGCTACGACGAACTTTTGGCTAGTGAAGAAGTAGACGCCGTCTATATTCCGCTTCCAACTGGCATGAGAAAAGAATGGGTGATCCGAGCCGCCGCTGCAGGCAAGCACGTTCTTTGCGAAAAACCTTGTGCTTGTAATCACGCGGACCTTTCCGAGATGGTGGATGCATGCCGCAAGAATAACGTGCAGTTCATGGACGGTGTGATGTACATGCACGCCAATCGGTTTGAAAAAATTCGTGAGGTCCTCGACCGTGATGACTCAATCGGAAAACTTAAACGGATTGCAACTCAGTTTAGTTTTTGTGGAGACGACGAATTCGCAGCCGGCAACATCCGAACCAATAGCGATCTCGAACCGCTTGGGTGTCTAGGTGATCTTGGGTGGTACACCATTCGATTTGCACTTTGGGTAATGAACTACGAGATGCCGACGCATGTCACCGGAAGGATGTTGACCGAATTCAAACGTGAAGACAGTGCAGAGGCTGTACCGATGGAGATCGAAGGACATCTTCAGTTTAGCGACGGCATCAGTTCGAGTTTTTACAACAGTTTTATCACGGGACACCAGCAATGGGGCCACATCAGCGGTCTCAACGGGCACATCCATTTGACGGATTTTGTTTTGCCATATAAGGGGACAGAAACAAAGTTTCGTTTGGCAAAACCAAATTTTGAAACCAACGATTGCGATTTTGAAATGAAGGAGAATCCGCAAGATTTCGTTGTGAAAGAATCAGCCAACAGCGCGACCGATTCGGAAGAGACGAACCTCTTTCGAAATTTCTCCTCGTTGGTTTTGGCTGGAAAACTCGACGATCACTGGCCAACCATAGCCCTGCAGACTCAAAAAATCATGGACGCAGTTTTTGAGTCGGCGAAGGACAACGGCCGAGTTATCGAGATTGAGTGAGACATTGGATAGGTCGAACCATAAGGCGATATTCGCCTTATTTCGATAACCTCAACTGATGATTACGAGCGCGTTTTGAGCGAATTCAGTTCGAAACTGCGATAGCACTCAAGCTAGCAAAGCAACAGAACCGCAAGCTGTGACTGCGACCTTGGCTTGCCATCAATTCGCGAAAGTCCAGACCGGTTTTGAGTTTAGCTCTACGGCTGTGTCTACCAATGCGTGAAAAACGTAACGAAGTCGAAGCCGAATCGCATCTCCTTTAGGGTTACAGAGATAGGAGGGAAAGTTTTGTGAATAGATCGTTTGGGTAAATCCGATAAATAGAAAAGGAATTGGTGCTTTCCAATAATAGTTACGGAACAAACAAAAATTTGTGGCGGGCAGGTCCTGCTAATTCAAAAGACACGAGTCATTTGAAGCTCATGCGACCTGATCGCCCTGCCGAGGAGGCAGCGATGAACAGGATCACCTCGCATTCACTTGTGGTTATTGCCACACTTTTTTCGACCACCTTTCTGGTGGCCCAGCCTCCGATCTTTCAAGATCCCATCTACCCATCCTCGACGTTTGATAATCCGATTATCGAACAACCCATTGTTCAAAATGGAATTGTCGAAGGGACTGTCATCAATGGCTCGCTCGACGGTCAGATTATTGATGGGCAAATCATTGGCAGCGGACAAATAATCAACGGGCAACCGATTCAAGGAACTTCGATTCCGGCAGTGCCACAGCAAGGACAGATCGTCGAGGGAAACGTCGTTGATGGAATACAAAACGGGACGGTAATCGATGAAGCAACGCTCGGCACGATCCCTTCAGCCAGCTCACAAATTCCAAACTCGTCAATAAAAAGAAAACCAGAAAAACCTAGGGTCGCTCGAAACAACGAACCCGTCATTCCCAAACTTAAAAAACACAGCGGCCGCGCTGGCCAAGGGTCGGGCCTTTGGAAATGGACGCCACGAGCTGCGTATCATCAATCAATCGTAGAAGTTTCCACCAGTGGTGGTTCAGGCACGGGAGTCGTGATCGAAGTCAACAAAGACAAACCAGTCAAAGACGGTTTCGAAGGCTACGTCGTAACGGCTTGGCATGTGATTCGCGATGACATTGAGGACAGTCAAATCAAAGTCACCTACCGAAACAAGCGCCGGGCCAAGGGTTGCAAGGTTGTCGAATATGACGAGGACAAAGACATTGCAGTCCTTTGGGTTTGGGTTCCAGCCGAAATTAAGCCGACGGTATTGGCGACTAAGCCAATCCAACGTGGCGACAAATTGGAGCTTGCCGGTTTGGGTGGTGGAACAGATCTAGCCTGCTGCGTACGTGCTTTCGAGGCTTTCGCTTCGCCGCCATCGAATGAGAATAAGATCTTTGCCGACGTTCCACTTCTACCAGGCGATTCTGGCGGCCCCGTGTTTAATGAAGATCACGAAGTTGTAGGAATCATTTCGGGTGGTTGGTTTTGGTGGGATAGTGGTTTGAAAACACCAGCAGGCGGTTACATCCGCACGACATGGCCTGCACGAGCCAGCAACGTTGGCCCTATCCAAACGATGATGAGCAAAATCAAAAACGGTGGCAAAAAGCAACGGGTCGCTGCAGCTGATGGTTTCACAGAAAAGCGATAGGACAACACGTCGTTGAGCTCCGACGCGTCCCCAGTCGAGTCGCAGAAACGAACGAACCAGCGATCAAAAAGAACGCTCATATTGACCGGCTGGGACTACTTGGAATAATGGTCTCCGAAAACAGGCTTTGTTAATCCAGATCAAGAAGTTAGTTAGGGGCGAAAAACATGACTCCGATGCAAAAAGTTGATGTTCTCCGTGCGGCGTGTTGTGTCGCTGGAATTGATGGCCAGCCGAAAGAATCCGAATTGGCTGTCATCAACAAACTCGCTGGAGAAGTCGGAGTCGGTCGAGCATCGCTCGAAGCCATGATTGATCGAGGGGCGACGGACCCTAATTTCTACCAAGAGCAATTTAAGATCCTCAAATCGGATCCTCAACAATCGATGGCGGCACTTTTAGAAGTAGCCATGGCCGACGGACACATTACTGAAAACGAAACCCTTGTGCTCCGCGGCTTGGCAGGGAGATTGGAAGTTCCCGAAGCCGTTTTCGATCAGTTGATCACTGGTGCAAATAAAATGCTCGATGGCTAATCGCTCCTTTCATGGACTCAGCCTGAGACTTTTTATCATCTTCGATTGGTGAAGGGGGTTCGTGAAAACTCCCAAACGCTCTTTCAACGATTCGGTTAACGATCCGCCAGTTCAATTAGCTTGTTCATCGTTTTCCAATTTCGCGATGTCGCACAGACTTTCAGCTTCTTCTCAAACAAATTGTTGGTTAGCTTGGTGCGACCGAAACCGGTGGGGCAGAATAACGAAATCACATCCTTTTTGATCGAAAACTGATCGTCTCCAAAATCCATCGCTTTGAGAGCTTTCACAAGGCTCGGTTCAGGCACTGAGCTGAGAATCGTTGTGCCCACGAACTGCACTTGTTGGTCTTTAAACGGACTTCCAGTGACCGCGCGTTTCATAAACGGCAGGTCACGCACCAGCACTGGAACTTCAAAACCAGTTTGATCTTTAATCCTCTCGCGAATCAACTTTTCCAGCGTAATTTGCCTCTTCGTTGATTCAAAAATTATATTGCCTGACTGAATGTAGGTCTGCACACTTTTCAGACCGGCTGTAGTCAACCACTCTCGCAGATCTGCCATCTTGATTTTGTTTTTACCGGCGACGTTGATTCCACGCAGCAATCCGATAGAAACAGGCATTTGGTTTTCCTTCAATGTTCGTTTCTAATTTTCGATTTAGGCCAGTGAATTAATACTTTGGGGATTCTGGCTCGGCCATTTTAACTTGGCCCATCACCACTGGGCTTTTCGTGACGGGGAACGAGCCCACTTCGGGCTTTGGCTCTTGTTCGAGTACGACGTCGCCCATTTCTACATGCGCGTTGCCTAGCGTGGCGGCTGGAACACTTGGAGTCCAAATTTGTAGCGGAGCAAAATACTACATTGCCGCCATCCGCAATAGAACTCAGTGAGGGAACTTGGCTCGTGTGCGTTTGCAATTCCAGTCTTTGGAATGCTGAAACAAAAAGGACAAACGAGAAATCACCTCGTTTGTCCCTATTTGTTTTTATCCTAAGCTCACTGACCATTGCGTCGAAGGGAGTTTTGAAAAAAGGTATTGTCAACGCCCTCGTCAAAGTAACCCGCACCGACGTTGTCTTCGGAATGATTCTTCTTGAGGTGGTTTTGCAAACTTGTATTCGTCAACCAAAAACCATGGAGCCCGTTGTCATCGGCTTCGTTGGAATCAAAAACATTGGATTCGCTCAGGTCGATCAGATATCCATTCACATCGTTGGTACGTGTGTAGTTGTCGACGATCGTATTGTTATTGGACAGATTTTGAAAAACATAACCGTTTCCTGAGTTGTATCGGGAGTTATTCAGCTGAACTAAATTGTCAGACGACGTTTCAAAATCAAATCCATCACCACCACTTCGCCAAGCGATATTGGTCGTAACGGTGTTTTCATCTCCCAGAAACAGAAACCCACGGCCAAGGTTGAACATGGACCGGTTGTCCAAGACGATGTTGTCATTTCCAACGAACTGAAACCCGTCAGAATCACCGGTGTAAGCGAGATTGTTGATTGCCGCTCCGTTATTCGAATCGTCAAACACAAACCCAATGCCATCGTTAAAAACGGCGGTGTTGTCAGACACAACGAATCCATTGGAGCTAGAGATGTTGACCGCGTCTCCTTTGAGGCGGAACAAGTAGCAATTGGTAACCGTGCAGCCGTGACAGTCTTCCTGAGCAACAACTCCGGCGTCGGCATAACGTACTGTCATTGTGTCGACATCGGCATTGCGACTGCCTGCAAGAACCAGCACTCCTTCACTTCCAAAGCGGGCTTGAATACTGTTCACTCGAACATTGTCCGAATCAATCGTGATGCAAGGTTGCGTTCGATCCGCTGCCGTCAACCAAGTCCCTGCATTACCTCGTACAAGCAAGGGTTTGTCGATCACGACATTCTCTGTGCGACGCCCAAGAACGTTGACAATGTCACCCGGCAACGCAGCGTCGATTGCGCTCTGGACGGTTGAATAGTCTTGGGGCACTCTCAGTAAGTTCGTGCTGGGGCGAACAAATTCGAAGTCATCAAAATAGACCGTTTCGTCTTTAGAAGTTTGCCAACTCGATCCACCGCCAAAGAAAGTACTAAAGTACATTTGATCGATCGACAATTCACTGGTCAATCGAAAAAGCTTGTCTTGCTCATCCAAAACCAAAACATCATCCAGCCAAATTTGAAGAATACCGTCCGACACTCCCGGTTGGTTCATTTTGACGCGTTGAGTAATTTTGTACCAAACGCCAGATTGAAGTGTGACAATTGATGAGTCTGGATTGTTCCAGTAATTTTTATCTTCATCTTCACCGTCTTGCGCTGGACCAGAGTCCGTGTATTTTGCGTAAGAAATTCCGTTGGCTGTTGTTTGCTCTGGCTGCCCTGACACACCGGTGAAATCAGTTCGCCACATCATTCGTCCTGTCCACCCGTTAACACCATTGGCGGAAGTGCTTCCAGTTGGTGCCGTTCCGCCTGCGAGCCCGGGAAGCTTTCCGCCGCGCACAAAATCAAAACCGGTTTTAAATTTAACCCGATAGCTCAACACAACCTCTTCCAAGTTGGCATCCAACTCAAACTTCCACTGGGCTCCGGTTTCGCTGGGTCCGTGTTCACCCGCAGGATAAGAGACGGCTAGTGCACTTCCTGTTCCACCGTACGCTTCAGGGCCTGTCACGATCGAGACGCGGCCTTCTGTTACACCGTTGTTGAACGACGGATTGTTCCAGTCTTTATCGAGGTCAGCATCTGTGTAGACCCGGTTGGTTGGATATTGATCAAAGTCATTTTCATAAATGACGTATTGCCCCATCAGCGTCTGCGGGGGGCAAGCAAATGCCAGGAAAAATATTGCAAGCGAGAGCGAGAAAAATAACGCCGGGCATTGAGGCGATTTCGAAAAAAGAGGTTTCACGGGGGGGCTCATTGACGTAGGCGACAAGGTGGCATTTCAAAAAAGTCTTAGCCAATATTTTAGCCCAGACCGCGTCCGCAAACACCTAAATAAACCGCTCAAATCCAAAATGGGACTATCAAAAAAAAGAGCCGAAAAAACATCAGCTCTTCTAATTCGTTTGCCTTAAAGCGTACCGTGTCCTCAGAGAAACACTAAACCACGCTTGATTTTCCGATCGAGTGAACTTCAAAACCAACATCAGAAAGCGCGCTTGGATTTAGCAGGTTTCGGCCATCAAACAAAAATGCGGGCTTGTTCATGGAACAGTAGACGGCTTCGAAATCGACTTCTTTGAATTCTTCCCATTCCGTCAAAACTGCGACCGCGTGAGCACCGGTAGCGGCTTCGATCGCACTGTCTGCCACGGTAACGTTGCTCATGATCAAGTTCTCATCGTGAGCACTGAGGGAGCCCTGATCGTTAGACATAAGCTCACGCAAATCACGACGGACTTTCTCAATGCCGACCTGTGGATCGTAAATCGTGATGTTTGCACGCTCCTCAATCAAATCGCGACAGATGTAAATCGCCGCCGACTCACGAGTGTCGTTCGTGTCCTTTTTGAATGCAAATCCCCAAACAGCGATCTTTTTGTCAGAGACCGTATTAAACATGTTTTTGACAATGCGAGTTGAGAAACGACGTTTCTGGTACTCGTTCATCTTGACCACTTGTTCCCAATACTCGGCGACTTCAGGCAATCCAAAATGCTCGCAGAGATAGACAAGATTCAAGATGTCTTTTTGAAAACACGATCCGCCAAAACCAACTGAGGCTTTCAAGAACTTGGGCCCGATTCGAGAATCTGTACCAATCGCGTTGGCGACTTCATCGACATCGGCTCCGGTCGCTTCGCAAAGTGCAGACATCGCGTTAATAGACGAAACACGCTGAGCCAAAAATGCGTTCGCAGTGAGTTTTGACAACTCGCTGCTCCAGAGGTTTGTCGTGATGATTCGGTCCCGAGGAACCCAAGTGCCGTACACATCAACCAAACTTTGAATCGCGTTTTGAGATTCTCCACCGATCAATACACGATCAGGATCTTTAAGATCCTCAACTGCGGTGCCTTCGGCAAGAAACTCAGGATTGCTTAACACATCGAAGGTCGCGCCAGGCTTTCCGGCAGAAACCAAAATACGCTTAACTGCTTCGGCGGTTCGAACTGGCAGTGTTGATTTTTCGACGACAATTTTGTGGCCGTCTGAATTCTCGGCGATGGTTCGTGCACATTTTTCTACGAACTCAAGGTTCGCCGCACGTCCAGCTCCGATTCCAAAGGTCTTGGTCGGTGTGTTGACGGAAATGAAGATCATGTCCGATTCGCTAATTGTTTTCGCGACCTCGGTCGAAAACTTGAGGTTCTTGCCCCTTGAGCCAACAACGATGTCGTGAAGTCCTGGTTCGTAAATCGGAAGCGTATCAGAATTCCAAGCCGCGATTCGCTCAGCGTTAATATCGACGACATGAACTTCGATGTCAGAACATTGGTTGGCAATCATAGCCATCGTTGGACCGCCAACGTAACCGGCACCAATGCAACAGATTTTTTTAACGGCGATGGGAGATGACATAGGTTTTGCGATCGTTTCTAGCATTTTAAAATCTCAACTATCCAATAATGAAATCGGATGAACGGAAGGAAGAAAAGGGAGCATTTTTATAAAATGACGAAAAATATTCAGTCTCTTGTTCAACCCTGTGTTGGCCAGCCGCAAATTCGGTGATTTAGGCTGAATACAAAAAGAAGGGCCACAGTCAGTTTGTTATTTGGTTCCAACTACGCTAATTACAAAAACTAGCAATGCAACATAGGAGAGCGTCATTTCCATTTTTGGAATTATGTAATCCAAAAATGGCTCTCTGTTCTTTTTGCCATCCATGTCAGTTCGATGTGAGTCCCATTTTTGGTGATGTAAATGGAACATCGTGTAGATTTTTACAATGCTACCAATCCACTGCGTGTAAAGCAGCATTGGAATATCGACAAGCGACAAACGATGGCCTTCGATGGTCAAAATCAGAATATATATCGTCCGAACCAACAATACGAGAATTGCATAAATCAACAAGTAGTACGGGCTTAGCCAAATTGCGGCCCAAATTGCCGATACTGGTCCTAGCAAACTGGTGTACATGGAAAGTCTTTGGTCAACATGGCACCACCATATGAACGGTCGTTGGCGGCCAAGCCCCAATGAAATCGCTCGCCCATTATTGCGAAGCATGTTTCCAAACCAGCGATGCATTTTCTTGATGCTGGTTCGAATCGGTTCCGGGCCTGAGTCTTCCATGCAGTAGATAATCGCATCTGGAACGTAGAGCATCTCGCTGCCCTTTTTCAAAAGCGTGTACCAAGTGCTTTTGTCGTCTCCGGTTACGAATTGAATTTCGCCGTGAAGCCAGTGTTTTATCCGATCGTTCTCAAGCGATGAAATGAATTCCGGCTCGACACATTCCTTCGCACGAAACAACGAAAACCGGCCAGTCAAAACTTGAAGCTGGTTTGAGAGGCTTAGTGATTTCATGTACCGGTGCCGCATCGAAAACCGCAAGGTATACCATTTTCGATAAAGCCAATTGCCTTTGGTGACCGCAATATTGTCGGTCGTGATCGCGGCGACTTTTGGAAGCAGCCCGAACAGTGGGAGGCATTTTTCCAGGATCCCAGAGCCCAAAACGGTATCGCCATCCATCAACGCAACGATATCCGTTTCATCGATTTCGAATTCGGAAAGCTTGTAAAGACAATCCGCCATCCCTTGTCGCTTACCACCGACCTGTCGAACGAAGTACATATCGACCTCGTCGCGTTGTGGGTGCTCACTGTGGATCTCGCGAAAAATATCGTCTTCTTCGTCCGAACCTGCGTTGACGAACAGGACTAACTTGCTCGGAATTTCAACTGACTCGCTGAGAATAGACCGAAGCATACTTCGCGTGACTTCGGGCTTTTCTTTCCATGTCGGGATTAGAAAAAACAAACGTCCCGGGTACTTTTTATCCTCTGGTAGCTGACTCGCTTGAAACTGAAGCTTGGGATATTTGTAGTACTCATAAAGCGCCGCTCGAACACAATGAGTGACCAGCCAGAGGTATCGCCAAGCACCGATAAACCCGAGTACCGCAATGGATTGCAGTGGAATCTCTCGGGCACGATCAGGCAAGAAAACGAAGATCGCCAACGCAATTCCAAAATATACGGCCACCACTGGCACCGCGCGCAAAAGCCGCATTCCTAGAGAAACGTCATAACGAATGCTTTGTTCCACGATTTATCCTAAAAAGCACTTTGCGCACAATCGGCGCGGAGTTTGATTTGTACAAGTCAACGAAAAGACTAAAAGTGGTTATCGCCGAGGGAGTAGTTGATCCAAGCCAACTGGCGAGGTCGACGCCACTGGAGTTCGGGATGGTGCCGTCGATTCCGATTTTTCAGAGGCGACGGTCACTGGTACCTTTGTCGAATCAGGCACCTTGGAATCACCACCGATTGGTTCAAGCTTGTAACCCATCGTTTCGTCCAACCATTGGATACCGAAACCGGTGTTAATAGCCATATCCAAACGGATTCCAGATGGAATGTCCTCTGGCAGATTCTCGATGATGACTTTGATTGGAACATCCGTCGCTGTCGTGCCGCGGAACTCAGCGTTGTATCGTCCATGCGAGTACATCGCTCGGTGCCCAACCGCAGAAACAACGCCCTTGAGGCGAACATCAATTGAAGGCACAGAAACGACAACCGGTTGACCGGGACGCACGCGGCTTGCTTGACTGGACGTGACTTGACCGGCTGCCCAAGTCTTTCCTGGGTAGCTCAGTGCGATGGCTTCGTCTGCAATCTTCAAATACTCTCCAACCTGGCGATAGGTAACGAAAACCGTACCATCTCGCGGTGCAACCACGTCTAGCTCAGAAACTCGCTTTGCAAAAAGAGCCGTAACAATTTCCAACTCGCGGTGCTCCGCCTTCGCGATCTCGAGATCCATTTTGATGCGTCCCATTTCATCATCAATTCGATCGCCCAAAATAAGGATCTTCGATTTAGCAGCAGTTTGAGAAAACTCGACTTGGCGAATTTGATTTTTTGTTGCGATGCATTTTGATTCGGCAGCCATCAATTGATTCGCGACGGCGTCAAACTCAAGCTCCGTCACGGCCCCCGATTTGACATAAGGCCGAAGTCGTTCCACTGTTGCCTCGACACTGGCTTTCGCCTGCAGAGCCGATTTGTGCTCCGACTCAGCAACTTCCTGATCGAGAACGAGCTTTTTACCAGCAATCTCAAGCTTTACTTCGAACGATTCAAGTTGCTTCTCAAGTGCACTGACTTTTGATTTTGCTGTTGCAAGC
>JBGCDK010000133.1:0-15517 GCA_045105295.1 Mariniblastus sp. | reverse complement strand
CATGCGACAAATGGTTTTGTCGATGCACAACTACGAAAGTGCTCACAAGCACTTTCCTTCTGGTATCAAGAGTCGAGACCTGGATGATTTTTCTGCAAGTAACGCCATGAACAGTCATGGTTTCAACTGGGGGACAATCATCTTGCCGTTTATCGAGCAAAACAATCAGTACGATGTGCTCTCGGAACTATCAAATCGGTTCAAGCAGCCACGTTGGTGGGGCGGAAGTCCTTGGACTGATCACGCAAGAAATGAAATTGGATTTTTCCAGTGTCCTTCTTGCCCAATGACAGTCATCAACCCAAGACGTGGCGGCGGTGGTGGACACTCCAAAAGTAACTACGTGGGAGTGATCGGTCCAAAATTGGACAAGAACATTAATGAGATCAATGACTTGGCCGATATTTCCAACGACCAAACCGGAGCCGTTTCTACTGATGAGAGACGCATGTCGCTGAATTGGCCGGGAATTTTGTTCGTTAATTCAGAAATTACGTTTGGTGAAATTCCAGACGGCACCAGCAACACTTTTTGCATGGGCGAGCGCGATGGAGCTCCTATGGTTCCGCCAGGTGGAGGCACAAGCAATCGAATTCGCGCCGCTTCTGCATGGTGCGGCACGGATCGAGTTCGTTGGCAGGATACTTGTCTTGGGCCATGCTCAGCAGATGCTCGGTGGACGCTTAACAGTGCGGTCATCGGTTTCAAAGAGCAGTTTGTGCCTTTCTCAAGCTCTCATCCTCAAGGGGCTAACTTTGGTCGTGCCGATGGTTCAGTCGCCTACGTGACTGACGCGATCGATGGGCTTACTTACGAAGCCATGAGCACGCGTGCAGGTGGTGAGAACTTTGACCCACTGTAACGAAGTAACTTAAATCTAAAAGCCAATTCGCGTGGACCGTTGTGCACGCGGATTGTTTTTTTTGACTTCGATTTCTCGTCGTATCGTTGGTTCAGGCCAGCCATACTCGTTTAAACCATTTTTGAATATGAATTCTGAGCAAATAATGCGATCCAAAATTTCAAGAAGACTCTCCGGTTTGATTTTGTTTGTTGGTGCTTTTTCTTTGGTATTGCCTGGCTGTGGCGGTGGCGGCTCAAGCGACGTCGGGCTGGTAACAGGAAACGTTTCGTACATGGGCAAGCCCGTTACCGAGGCGACGATCTCGTTCCACCCCACAACGGGACGAGGGAGTGGTGGCAAGACGGACGCCAAGGGCAACTACTCGCTCACTTACACAAGAGCAGAAAAGGGCGCACTGATCGGTCAGCACAAAATTACCATCACGACAGATCTTGCGGCGGAAGAGTCGCGAACAATGTCGGGGGACTACAGTGACGTTCCCGAAGCAGCACCCAAAGGCCGCGCTGAATTCCTACCTGCAAAGTACACTGACATCAGCAAAACTGTTTTGACCGCCGAAGTGGTCGCGGGCAAAAACACGATCGACTTTGCGTTGGAAAAGTAGATTAGGAAAAAGTTGCAGCCTGAAACGGCTGATCACGCTCTGAAGTTTCGCGGCACGACGTGCTGATATCTCAGAGCTTTCATAAAAACGCAATAAGGATTGCCGGCAATGTCCGGCAATCCTTTTTGTTTCTAAAGTAGTTTGTAGTGATCCGGTTGCTGTGATTCTTGTGTGGGTCCCTCCAAGCTAATAAATTTCCCAACCAACTCAAAATCTGTCATCATGCTGTGATGAAAACGCAACTCCCAACAATGTCAGAGATCGGGCATGATGGCCGAGTTTGGGCAACAGCTAGGATTGTTGAAGGCCGCGACGCCAAACGATACATCAACCGCTTAGACGTAATGGGGTTCGAATACTGTGTCCAACAAGAGAATCGTCACCTTCGGATTCTCGTGCCCCATGACCAGCTCGAAGAAATTCTTGGCTGGTTTGGCGACCTTGGGCAGGCGAAACCGCAAGAAAAAAACAGCTTCGACAAACTGAATATTCTGTTGTTGATGCTGATTCCCGGTGGCATGTTTGCCGGTTCTTTGTTTGCACGATTGACCGGGATTGGCGGAGCGTACTCAATAATGCTATCCGCATTTGGCGGCGTCATGGCAGTCGGTGTCGCAGCCATTATTTTTGCGAGGGTAAATACGTCGCTGAAAAATTGAATGTCCAAGGGTTCAAAACTGAGCGTCCGTTCTACAATGGATTTCAGGATCAGCCGATTCGGTGTTGCCCTCGAGCAATCGGGAACCGTAGCCAACACCAAAGGATTGATGGATTCAAACAGCCCAGTCCCTTCATCCGCTCACTCAACCAACCACCGGCGCGTCCAATCAAAATCGACGCTTGGCCATATCACCATTCCTCGCCCAAAATGAACCCAATCAATACTAGATCCAAAAGTCAGTCTCTCTACGAGGAGGCCGTCAAGGTCCTACCCGGTGGCGTCAGTCGTAATTCCGTTTATCGAAAACCGCATCCGGACTACGCGATTCGTGGAGAAGGTTGTCGTGTGACGGACATCGATGGAAAAACCCGCATCGATTTTTCTAACAACACCGCATCGCTGATTCACGGACATGCGTGTCCCGCAATCGTTGAAGCAGTTTCAAAACAGCTGGCCAACGGTACCGCGTTTTCGCTTGCAACGGAAACTGAGCTTCGTTTCGCTCAGCACATTTGCAGTCGCAACAAAGGGTTTGATAAAATTCGGTTCATGAATTCTGGCACCGAAGCCGTCATGGCGGGTATCAAAGCCGCACGCGCAATTACAGGTAGGCCAAAGATCGCCAAACTCGAAGGTGCCTACCACGGGACGTACGACTACGCCGAAGTCAGTCAAAAATCCAATCCGAAAAACTGGGGCAGCAAAGCCAATCCTCTCAGCGTGCCCGCCGCTGTAGGAACACCTCAGGCTGCACTCAACGATGTTGTGATCTTTCCTTTCAACGATATCGAACGAACCATCAAAATCCTTGACCAGCACAAAAACGAGCTCGCGTGCGTTTTGATTGATCCGCTGCCACATCGCGCCGGCCTCGTTCCAGCCACCAGCGAATTCATGACGGCCATTCGGAAGTGGACGACCGACAACGGCGCTTTGTTTTTGCTTGACGAAGTGATCACTTTTAGGATGGGCTACGACGGAGCCCAAGGATGGTTCGATGTTCAGCCCGACCTGACGGCACTAGGAAAAATCATTGGAGGTGGATTTCCTGTTGGTGCTCTTGCAGGGACCGACAAGTACATGTCGGTGCTTGATCCTTCCAGTGACCGTCTGTTGTGTCCGTTTTCGGGAACCTTTTCGGCCAACCCAATCACAATGACAGCTGGACTTGTGGCGATGGAATTGTTCGATCACGCTGCAGTCAAAAAACTCAATCAGCTCGGTGACTACGCCCGCCAAAAAATCGCAGATGCTATCGCGGCGACCCAAACACAAGCTTGTGTGACAGGGGCCGGTTCCATGTTCCGCGTTTATTTAAAACCAGAACCGCCGCTGGAATACCGCTCGGCTTACCAAAACAAAAAAGAGGCCAGCCAGATCGCGTTTCTCATTAACTTTCTCTACGAGCGTGGATTCATGATGATCAACACATGTGCATCAGGGCTGTCGACGGCATTGACCGAAGCGGAAGTCGACCTGTTGGTCGATGCCATGGCAGCCGGTTTTGAGGCGATGAATTCGAATGGTTAATTCGTTACGGCATTCCATACAGTTCTAAAGGGCTCATGAAGCGAACTGCAATCGTGCTCAACAGCCATGGAAGATACATCGTTAAAACAAAGCCGAGGCATCCCATCCAGTGTACCCAATCGCGCTGTCGTCTTTTTGCGAGATCGGTAATCAAACTGCCGATGAAAAAAAACAGCGTTACCAAAAAAACGCAAGCGTAGATGTTTGAAACGTACATGAGGTGTTCGATTTTGACTCCTAAGGTCTTCGCAACAAATGCCATTCGAGTTGCAATGAGAAAGATTTGCGCCAGGAATGCAATGAATTGCAATCCGAATGGAATTCGCCACCACCAACGGTCTCGGAACGTCCCGAGAATCGTGACACCGATCAAGACAAGTAACGAAATAATTTGCAGCACACACCAGTACAACCATTTGGCTTTATAGGTGCCCCCATTCAGCACGGCTTGATCTTGTGGATTGTCAAGAAATGCAAGGGTGAAATTGGCGACAGTTTCTAGCAGTATTAAAGTGCCGCAGGCAATGAGTAGGAGGTACCCAGGGTGGGTGGCGATGCGTCTCGTGGAACGCCACTCGTTAAACGCGATGAACATTCCAGTCAAGCAAATGGCGCCCGTGAAGACACGGCTGTAGTCGAATATTGCCCGCCAGGTTTCATCTGTTGGCGTGGGACGTGTAGAGCCAATGCTGAATGAATTTTCGCTATCCCCGAGCATCAATGCAAATCCTGTGACGAAGGCGAACAGGTACATCAGGCTCAGTTTGGGTTTTTCAATCGCGACAACTGGCTCGTCGGGGGATCGCGCTAATTTTGAGTCCACGGAATACCTTTGGTTGTGTCGATGTGAGTGAGTGTTTGGTCGATGGACGAACGAGGTTACTAGCTTGCTTTTCTATTCATCTTCAACGAAAAGAAATTTAAGTTCTGGGTTTAGCTTTTGTGCCGCATTGATTGCAGCCAATGAAGTGCCGTTGGATACATTGACTGATGAAAGATTGGGTAAGCTCGCCAGCGGTGTAAAGTCTGTGATGTCTGTGTGCACTAAGCTGATCTCGTAAAAACCAAGCCCTGAATTTTTCAGCGGAGTTAAGTCTGTCACCTTTGTTTGGTTGAGTCCAAGGGAGCCTTTCACTTTTGCAGAACGTAATAGGGACAAGTCTTTGAAGTTTGTTGACGACAGGTCGAGATGGTAAAAATCTCCGCTTGAAAGAAAGTCAAAGCTCTCAAAATTCGATCCTTGCACATCGAAACTCGAAATCTCTCTTGGTGGCAAATCGCCGAAGTTTTTGACTTTCGTGTCTTTGAGCGAAAAACTCGTGAGGTTGGTGAGCTTGATCAGCGCCGGGAAGTTTGCTGAGTCAGGCAGATCTTTTTTGGTAACGATTTGAATGTCGACCAACGCGACTAAATCTTGGAGGGCCGAAAAATCCGCGATCTGTGACTCGGTCACGACAAGAGATTCGAGCGAGGTCAAATGCTTCAGTTCGTCTGCGTCATCGAACCGTGTGCAATCCAAACGCAAGGTTTCGAGATTCGCAAGGTTGTTCAGTGGAAGGTTAACGATTGGACAAAAGCTGATCGCTAACTCTGAAAGTTCCGCAAGGTTGGAAATGAATTCGAAATTACCATTGGATCCGTGGATCCCAACGTTTTTCAATTTTGTGCACGACCTCAAAGGGCTGAGGTCAGACGCTTGAGAAACGTGAACATTCAACCTCGTCATCCCTCGATGGTTCGCAATCGCAGAAATGTCAAGCAATTGGGGAGTGCGCAAATACAGTTTTTCAAGACCGCTGAATTCACTTAGTGCATCAATTTCGAGAGCTGAACTAGAATCAATTGAAAGTCGAGTAAGCCGTTTGCAATTCTTGATCGGGTCGATATTTCTGCAATCTAGATCGTCCAGCGACAGATCAGTAAGGTTGGTCAATTTGTGAAGAAACGAAATGTCAGTCAAGGGCGCAAAATCCTGATTCGAAAAACTCAATTTCTTTAAATTGGTCAGTTGTCTCAGCGGCGACAGGTCTGTGACTTTCGTAGAATAAAGGTCGACTTCCTCCAGGTCGATTAACTTGCTCAGCGGTTGGATATTCGAGACACCAGTGAAAGAGAGGTCGATGTAAGTTAGTTTTTTGAGCTCGGACAAACTTTCAATGTTCTTGATGTTTGTTTGCTTAAGCCCCAGCCATTGAAGGTGCTTCAATTCGCCAAGAGGCGCTACGTCTTCTACAGATGTCCCCCGAAGGTTGAGGCTAATCAGATTGGTAAGCTTACTCAACGGCGAGATGTCTCTAATTGGATTCTCTCCAAGAAACAGTCGCTTTAAACTTTTGACTTTCGACAACCTTTCAACCGAATCCAACTCGGCACCTGCGGCAGCAAATTGCTCGATCGTTCCTAGATCGAAAACTGGTTGAAGTTTTTCGAACGGAATCTGAAAACTTGATTCCATTTGAACGTCATTGATGGTCGCGAAAAAGTCGATGCCCAGCCACCTGACAAGAACTTCAGAGTGGGGCGAACTAATCTGGCCGTCGGGAATGTCTAGCCCAACATCTATCCAGCCATCGTGCTCGTAGTCATAGAAAACGCTAACGTCGAGTGTTGGAAAACCTTGAATCGCTGCGGCTTGTTTTCTCGCTCGATCCAAGCGATAGGCAAAACTTGCAAGCAACACGGCGAGTACCGCGATGAGGACAAGCATCTTTTTCAGGCTGAACCGAAACATGGCACTTCTTCTTTTTGACCTCGCGTTGGCCGTTATTTTTTCTCGAGCAACGTTTGAATTTGCTGCGTCAAAGGATCGACTTGCGTTTTTAATTCTTCCATTGGCAAACCGGGTTTGATCCCTGGTCGTTGATGGCCGACGTGAGATAGCCAAGCCGCGTGGGAAAGCTGTTGTCGTTTTCGAACCAGCTCAATGAGTGCTTCGTTTTCACAAAGCGGTAACGTGATGCTCTTTGATTCTTCAGTTTTTGACTGGAGGCCGATAGCCTTGATCAGCACTTCCGCGAAAACTTTGTGACCAGTTTTAGTGAAATGGACACCATCATTGGTGAACGAGAACTCCGGTTCAGTTTTCCGACGTTCCAGTAATCGATTCTTCATGGGCGCGTAAACGTCGCGAACGATCCAAGCGTTGGTTCCGTTATCTAAAACCCATTGGGCATTTTTTGCGATGACTTCTTCGTCGTACCGCTCGTAAATCGTTTTCCATGAAAACTCTTTGGCGTCTGCCGGTACAAGTTTTCCTTGCTTGCGGTAGGGCAGGGGATCAAACGGGGGAGGCGTTAGGAGAATAAGTTTTGCGCCCGCCGCATTGACCTTTCGTATCAAATCAGTGGTCCCATTTTGAAACGTTTTGAATCGAGTTTCATCAAACGGGTGATAGACACCATCATTCATTCCGTACCCCGCGATGACGATATCCGGTTTCGTTTTGGAGAGTACATCGTCTAATCGGTCCAACACATTTGGGCGTGGAAATGGATGGATTGGTTCAGAAAGCCCACAGGTCGTTTCGCTTGGCAATCCAAGGTTGATGATTTCGGGAGCGGGGGAAACTTGCGCAAGCAACGCTGACTCGAGTTGGGCAACGTATTCGCCAGAGTGCGTGTTTGACGATCCGAGAATAACGATTCGTTTTGCCGAGTAAAATTCTTCAGACACGGTTGGGGAAGTTTCTTGGGCTGCAATGCCGTTTGAAATGCCAATCAAAGCGAACGCGGTCAGCAGGGCGCAAAAAGCTGATCTGGGGGTCGGGCTGTTCATGTTCGTGCCGGAGAATTGTGAGGTCAAAAAATCAGTGAGTGTTGGAATTGTACCAGTGTTTTTTTCGCAAACACAACCAACCGCTTTTTCATTGTTGGAGCCTACAATGGCGAAGTTCGCATGTGGGTTGATTCGAAGGACGATGGAATCATAACAATCCCCGGCGTAGGTGGCGTCGTTCTCAACAATAGTCCGGTGATGATTTGAGCCGATCCACAGGGAGACAAACAACCTCGTTTTTATTTCGACGGAATAATTCAGCTGGGCCAACGGCAGAGTGGGCGAATAGGTGACCGCTGACAGCCGATTGATGGCTGGGGGATTTGTGGAATTAGCGGTGTAACGATCTCGGTGTAACGATCTCGGTGTGGCGATCTCGGTGTGGCGATCTCAGTGTGGCGACAAAGGCGCCCAGGTCGCTAGATCTTTCTGGACGTTCTTGTGGGTTTGATGACTCACCCATAGAATCGCCAAATTACCATTTACCACCTCCATGTTCCTTGTCCGATTTCCATTTTTAGCAGCACAGAGAGCACCATGAGTCGTCGTTTCGTAAAAGAACTTTCCGATGGTGAAGCAGTTGATCAGGTTTTCATCGCTTCCGAAAAACAGCTTCGCACCAATCGCAATGGCAACCTGTATCTGCAGGTTCGTCTGAGCGACAAAACGGGTTCCATTACTGCGATGTTGTGGAATGCACATCAGAAACATTACGACGGTTTCAACAACGGTGACTTCGTTCGCGCCCAAGGTTCAGCTCAGCTTTATAACGGCAACATGCAGGTCTTGCTTAAACAAGTAGACCCCTCCGATGGCAAAGGCGTTGACGAATCAGATTTCATCACACTGTCGACCGTCGATGTGGAGCAGATGGTTGCCCGCGTCGGGGAATTGCTTCGTGGAATGAGCAACGTCCATCTAAGAAATTTAGCTGAGTGTTTTCTGGTCGACGAAAAATTTATGAAAGGTTTTCGATCGGCCCCGGCCGGCGTCAAAAACCATCATGCCTACCAAGGCGGATTGCTCGAACACGTGTTGTCGCTGATGGAAGTCTGCCACCTTGTTGGTCCCCGCTACCAGCAAGTCGATCAGGATATTTTGCTGATGGGCGCTTTCCTGCACGACATCGGAAAGATCCGAGAGCTGACTTATTCACCCGACCTTGGGTATAGCGATGGAGGCCAGTTGATTGGGCATCTTGTCTTGGGCGTCTCGATTCTTGATGAAATCATTGCAGAGACCGTAAAGCAGTCGGGCGAAGAATTTCCTGAGGATCTCGCGAACCAATTGCGGCACATGATTGTCTCTCATCACGGGCAGTATGAGTTTGGCAGTCCAAAATTGCCAATGACCCTCGAAGCCATCACGCTTCACTATCTCGATAGCCTTGATGCTCGGATTAATAGCGTGACGCAGTTGATTGAAGAAGACGTCAATAAAGACAGTCCCTGGACGGTTTATCATCCCGGTCTTGGAATCAAAATCTACAAAGGCTCTTAAGCCTCCACGTTAGATTGCTGTAGAAATTTGACAGAAGGCGAATGCCAAACGATCGAGTTTGAGAACTTAATCTCGAAAACTCGATCTTGGCTCGCGTTTTCCAAAGTTGTCATATCCTCAACCAAGTGAAGGCTTGTGTTGGATCCTTATCAAGCAACTTCTCGCTCTCATCCGGGTTTTGCTCAGCCGATGACGCACTCCGCGGGCACTTGGCGTCTTTGATGGCCAGCGTCGTATCTTTTATCGATGCGTCGCAAAGGCCACTCAGCTCATTTTATCCCGACAAAACCTAGCAATTCACTGCTGAAACAACTTTCTTACAGGTAGCAATTTGCCCAATTGCGATCTACACTTTTTACATGAATGAACCTATTAACTTGGAAAAAATGATCCTCGACGTTGTCCTGAGTGACAACTATCAACCTCTTAAACCTAAAGCGATCGCGAAGAAACTTAAACTTCTTGATGAAGAACGCGAAATCAAACGGACCATCAAACGCCTGATCAAAAAAGGGCGGCTCGCATACGGTCCCAAACATCTGGTCATCCGCGGAACTTCGAAGCCAGAAGCACGAAACAGCGGCAAAGCAAAAGCTGCCAGAAAAACAAATGAAGTCGTCGGCAAGTTTCGACGTGCAGCTGCCGGTTTTGGTTTCGTCACACCCAACGGGTCCACGGCAACAGACCGCTCGGAAGATATCTTTATTCCGAAAACGAAAACTGCTGACGCTGCCAATTTGGACATCGTCAAAATCAGCGTCTCCAAAGGTCGCGAGCAACGCGGCGGTGGCGGAACCAACAAATCATTGAGAGTGACTGGACGAGTCGTAGAGATTATGGAGCGACATACAAGTCGTTTCGTTGGAACCTATGGCGAAAGTGGTCCCTACGGTTTCGTAACCGTCGATGGCGGAACGTTCGAATCTGGAATCATGGTCGGCGACGCCGGTGCAAAAAACTGTAGGGTTGGAGACAAGGTCGTCATCGAGATGGCGAACTTCCCATCCGAGCGTCAGGACGGCGAAGGCGTGATCGTGGAAGTTCTTGGCGACCGAGGAAAACCCGGCGTCGATACACTCAGTATCATTCGGCAATTTGATTTGCCTGATGAATTCTCTGAGGAAGTCCTCGAAGACGCACGCGAACAAGCCGAGAAATTCGATGAAAAAATCACGGGCACTCGGACAGACTTTACTACTAAAACTGTCATCACGATTGATCCGAAAACGGCACGCGATTTTGACGATGCGATCTCGCTGGAGAAATTAGAGAACGGGCACTGGGAACTGGGGGTCCATATCGCCGATGTTTCTCACTTTGTTCCATACCGGTCAGCACTCGACAACGAAGCTTACCAACGTGCGACGAGTATCTATTTGCCGGACCGCGTGATCCCAATGTTGCCGGAGATTATCTCCAACAATCTCGCCAGCCTCCAGCCAAACCGCGTGCGTTATTGCATGACGGCACTAATCGAGTTTACAAACGAAGGCGTGCCGATCGGAACCGAGCTTCATCGGGGCGCGATTAAATCTGCCCATCGTTTTACTTACGAAGAAATAGACGAGTATCTCGAGGATGATCAACCGTGGAAGGAAAAACTTCCAGAGGAAGTGTTCGGGCTTGTCCGAAATATGCACACGCTGGCGATGAAGTTGCGCAAGCGTCGGATGGACGGCGGCGCGATCAACTTGATCTTGCCAGAAGTCAAAATTGATCTCGACGATGACGGTAAAGTTTCCGGAGCCCACACGGTGGATAACACTGAGAGCCACCAGGTCATCGAAGAATTCATGCTGGCTGCCAACGAAGCCGTTGCCCAACGAATGTGTGACGAAAAACTCTACTACATGAGGCGGATTCATCCCCAACCAAGCGAAGCAAAACTGACGCAGTTGACTGAGTTTGTACATCAGCTTGGTATCGAGTCGGAGTCGTTGCAGAGTCGTTTCGAAGTCAAACGAGTGATCGAGCAATCGGAGAATATGCCCGAGCGTCACGCGATTCACTACGCTGTTTTGCGAAGCATGCAAAAAGCGATCTATAGCCCTGAGGAAATTGGGCATTACGCTTTGAACAGCGAAAACTATTGTCACTTCACCTCGCCAATTCGACGGTATCCTGACTTGATCATTCATCGAGCCATTGGTGACTTGATCGATGGGAAAAAACCAGACGCCAGTTTTGAACGGCTGTCCATGCTGGGGCAGCATTGCAGTGAACTTGAGAAACGAGCGTCCACTGCAGAGCGTGAATTGATCAAGCTCAAGCTGCTGAATTTCATGGCCGACAAAGTTGGTCAAAAAATGCAAGCTGTCATCACTGGCGTCGAGTCCTTCGGTGTTTTTGCACAGGGCATCGAGATCCCAGCCGAGGGTTTGATTCCTGTCGCGAATCTGCCATCTGATAATTATCAGTATGACCGTGCAAGCCGAACGTTGTCCGGATTTAAAGAAGGCAACGAGTATCGTCTCGGTGACCAGATTCAAGTCAAAGTCGCCGTTGTCGATCCCGACCAAAGAACGTTGGAGTTTGAGATTTTTGGTGTCGCGCCAAGTCGCAGTAATGTGACAAAGCGAAGTCGGCCAGCCGGGCATACGCAGAGTCAATCGAGTGGGCGTAGCGGCAATCCAAAGGAAAGCTCAAAGTTAGGAACGGGCACGAAAGCTAAACCAGGAAAGGCGAAGTCTCGACCGCGGCCGGAATCAAAGTCTGGAGCAAAATCTAAATCGGAATCTAGATCGAAACCGGACTCTAGAGGCAATCCAGAATCCAGATCCAAGCCCGAGACTAAATCTCGTCCGAAACACGATCCGAATTCTTGGGAGTCTCAGCGAGCGTCAGGGCCACAAAGAGGGCAAAAGAAGAAACGGCGAATCCGTGACGCTGATTTTGACGGTGTCCCCGCGAAGAAGAAAAAGTCCAAGGGGAAATCGAAAAAGGATTCGACGAAATCAAAGTCGAGCGCTTCCAAGCCAAAGAAATCTAAGGCTTCGGGTGGAAAACCAAAATCAAAGAGTAAATCCTCAAAAGGAGGCTCAAAAGGGAAGGGCTCAAATAAGAAGTCTGGCAAGAAGGGGGCCGGCAAGAAGTAAGGATGTTTTTTGCAGGGTTCGAACGACTCGCAAAATGCATGTGCAGAAACAAGTGTGTTCAAAATGTTGTTCAGCACTATAGTTTTTGTCACCTTATTGCCCAACCCTCACTCGATCTAAGTCATCGGATAAATCAAAATTAAAATGCCGGCCGGAAGTAAACCGGTCGGCATTTTTTGTTTTAAAAACGTCGGGGTTTGTGGTTGAGAAGTTTGGCTTTGGGCGATGAGTTTTTTGTCGCGTTGAGGGCAATCCAATCCTTCCGTGTTCGCTTCGCTAGATCTTCAAGG
Source organism: Mariniblastus sp. (assembly GCA_045105295.1). Lineage (GTDB taxonomy): Bacteria > Planctomycetota > Planctomycetia > Pirellulales > Pirellulaceae > Mariniblastus. The sequence continues at coordinate 3,198 of JBGCDK010000133.1, read as the reverse complement.
TGAAATTCAATCATTTCCCAAGCACTGTCGGCATTTTCAAACGAACAAGGTTTCTTTCTTCCAGCCAGTCGTTGTAAACGGAGATCTCATCCATCTCAGCAGGTAATCCAAACTGTTTGTCGACGGCGAGGATGCTATGCAGAATTTCGATTTGTCGTTCCCATGGAACTGCGACCGCGACCGCTGCTGAAACGATTGCTGTCTCTCCGACTGCGCTTCTTCCTTGGATGATCGTTCCTACGGTAGAGCTCAATGCCAAAAGCAATGCGTACGATGGATCCATGCCTCGCAACGTATCGTCCAGCATCTGTTTTGCCGCGAACTTTTTGGGAGAGATTGCCAGCTCGTGAACTTTGAGCAACGATTGCTTAACTTCGACTGGAAGTTTCACCATGTTTTCAATCAGCCGGCAGGTGAATTCGATCGCGATCAATTTGCACAAAGCGTCAGACTGTAGCTCGCGTAGCCATGTGGTTCGTTTCTTGATCAACGCCCAATGTTTGGGGCTGGGAAGGTCAGTCAAAGTGGACATGTATTTTGAAACTGGCAAATGGATTGCGCGAGCGAAGGAGCAGGGTATTGTTGCACACGAATCTCTCTTGGCAGTTAGCCTTCAACAGAAAAAGGCGAACCCTTTAGAAAAGTTCGCCATACTTTGTATTTTGGATTATTCAGCTTGATCGAAAGCAATGGATTCTGCCGTGGCCTGACCGGTTTTTGAATCAGTGACATCCCTGCTTCCTCGGGCAGGAGGTCTCCTTTTTTACCATTACAAGCAAGGCAGCAACAAACAACATTCTCCCATGAAGTTTTTCCACCACGGCTGCTGGGCATCACATGGTCGAAACTTAACTGGCTGGGCGGACGAGATTGGCCGCAGTACTGGCACAAGTTTCGGTCGCGAGCGAATAAGTTCTTTCGATTGAAACGCAACGTGAGCTTAGGAACTTTGTCGTAGTAGTTCAACCGAATGATGAGAGGAGCGCGAATCGAGAAATTTACACTTCGAACCCATTCCGTTGGATCGAAGGGAAGGCCTTCGTCTTCGATTTCGGCGGCTTCGAATTCGCTGGACTCAAGCCAGTTTTCAAAATTAAAACTCTGATACAGTCCATCTTCAACGTGAATGACTTCGGCAAGTTCACGATAAAGCAAAACTAAAGCACGGCGCACTGAGATCACGTGGACCGCCATGTAGAAACGGTTCAGAACGAGAACACTCCCTTGAAGTGCAGAACCGCTAGATTGTCCGTTGGCATTGTTGGAATCACATGCGTTCGGATGGGTGGGTAAAACTGAACTTTGTTCCATCACTTATTCGAAACCAAACTTGAAGAATTCAAAAAGGAAGTTGATGAGAGGCAAGCACGATTGTGGGGCAAACTTGGGAAGCTTTGCGGGGTAATCAGGGGAAATCAAAGTCGGGCAATCAAAGTCGGGCAATCAAAAACAGAACGCTTAAAACCGCGGGCATGTAAACTTGTTGCAAAAATTGTATCAAGTTTCCATGCGCGATCAAATTTTTCGCGACATGCGGGTTGCCGTCATTCATTACGTTTCGTTATCGACCAAGACGTCCGCACTCTCTTAAGTGTCCGGTGAGTTGATTGCATGTGTCGTGATGATTCAATTAGTTTTGGAATTTGCTTGCATCGCTTTTTGAATTGCTATTAGGATGATCTGAGCGGATGGATTGTTTCTCAGACGTACGTTTTTCAGGACGTGATAAAAGAGAGTTTCTCAAAGGAAGAGAGTAATCAATGATTCACTACTCATGCGATCGATGTAAACGATCCATTCAACCGGACGAAGAGCTTCGTTTTTCGGTGAACATCGAAATCCAAGTCAACTTGGACCCGAGCGATTTTGAAGCCGAGGAAGATCGCGATCACTTGGAGGAGTTGAACGAAATTCTTGGCCGTCTCGACGACACCGATCGTGATGAGATCAGCCAGTCTGCATATCAAAAGCGTCATTTCGATTTGTGTTCCGACTGCCATCGCGAATACGTCCAAAACCCGCTTGCCCTCGATGCATCTGTGAAGCACGGATTCTTTAGTAAGAACTAGTTGGAGTCGTGATCAAATTTTCGTGGTAGCAGGCTTCTTCCAAATTTTTGAAATAAGCACTTCTCTGCCTTAGCCATTGAGTTTGTTGGGGGCATCAGGTCTAGGAATTGAGTTTGGATATCGGGGTTGAGGTATCAGATTAAGTCCTCAGTTAAGACTTCGAGTTTGGAATTGAGATTTGGAATTGAGATTTGGAATTGAGATTGGGAATTGAGATTGGGACGTCAAGTTGGAGCGATCTCGGACAATAACTTCAACTACAGCGTGTCACCCCGGTAGGGGTGGAAGCCGTTAGCCGGTGATTGAGCGCAGCGACACCGCCGGAATTGATTTTTCGCAGCAACGCACCCTGAAAGGGTGCCAGACCCACTCGAAGACATGAGCTACATCAGCATTCACAACCACATTATTTTCGCCACGAAAAACCGACAACCTTTAATCGCTCCCGTCTGGCGAGACCGACTACACGAGTACCTTGGAGGAATTGCAAATGGTCTGGGTGCATTTCCCGATAGCATCGGGGGAGTCGAAGATCACGTTCACTTGCTGATAGGGTTCAAAGCCACACACCGGATTTCTGATTTTATGTGTGAGCTGAAGAAAGCATCGTCCGCGTGGGTGAAGAGTGAAATTGGACTGAAAGGATTTGCTTGGCAAGAAGGCTATAGTGCTTTTTCAGTAAGCCCTACCGCTCGACCCGCGGTAGGGCAATACATTCGAAATCAGGAAGCTCATCATTTGAAGAAAACTCACAAAGAAGAGTTGGTCGAACTGCTGGAGAAAGCGGGAATTGAATTCAACCCCGTCTACTTGGGCTAAGATCAATCGGCAAGCTTTTTCTTTCGACTAGGGACATTGCTGGCACCCCTTCGCGGTGCGTTTTTGCGGAGAAATCATTCCGGTGGTGTCGCTACGCTCAACCACCGGCTAATGGCCCTATCGGGGTGAACCAACGTTGAACCCGCCGGATGTTTTCGGCGTGTAGGATCGCCCGCGTAATCATACAACTAGGAATAATCTTGTGTGAGCGTATGGCCGTATTTGAGTTGGTTTTACGTATCAATAAACCTTGGAACTCAAACTAACCCGCTCAAACTGAGCCCGCTCAAACTGAGCCCGCTCAAACTGA
>JBGCDK010000132.1:0-35215 GCA_045105295.1 Mariniblastus sp. | reverse complement strand
CTGAACCAACTCCAAACGTTTTTCGGCTCGTCGGTTGTAAGCCCAGCCGGTCAATGAAGCGACGTACTGGTGGTTCTTTTTGCTCAGCCCCGCGTTCAACGCTTCGTCGCATTGCTTTAGGAAAGCCGTGTAATCGGTCGCCGTTTTAGCTTTCTTGGTCGCGTCATATATCGCACGAACAAGCTTTGTTTGCGTTTCTATTGGTGCGAGTTGTGTCGGCGCGAGCCGTGTTGGTTTTGCCTGCGCGGTTGTTGTGTCCGAGGCTTTTGATTTGGACTGATTTGAATCACCCTGAGCTACCACTGGCAATGGAGCGAATGCCAGTATCGCAACTGACGCGATTGAGAACATCAATTTGCAATCGATGTTTGATACAAGTTTGGAAATTAGATTCGTCATCATTATCCCTCCGTGGAATTCAGATTGTGCTGGGTTTTGATTGTGCGATTCGAATCGTCGTGGGTTGAATCACATTGGATGTTCTTTACCGGCGTCGTTCCGTGGTGTCTCGGTTGTGGGTCGCCTTAAGCCTGTGGCTCCGTCATTCGCATGGGATCAAGTGCTACCTTGAGGTCTGCTTCGGACAGAATCTCTTGCTCGATGCAAAGCTCGCGAATGGTTTTGCCTGTTTTGAATGCTTCCTTTGCAAGTTTCGAAGCTTTCTCGTATCCGATGTAGGGGTTGAGGCTCGTGCACATCGAAAGGCTTTTTTCGACAAACGAACCACAGACGTCGATGTTGGCTTGCATATCTGCAGCACAAAAATCAACAAACGCTTTTGTACCTTGGGAGAGCAAGTGAATACTCTCGAGGGTTGTTTGGCACATCACCGGCATCATGATGTTCAGCTGGAATTGGCCACCAGCAGCACCACTGATCGTGATCGTCTGATCATTTCCCATCACTCGTGCTGTTAACTGCATCATGCTTTCGCACATCACAGGATTGACTTTGCCAGGCATGATGGAGCTGCCAGGTTGCCGAGTTGGCAATGCGATTTCGTAAAACCCACATCGCGGACCTGATCCAAGCCATCGAATGTTGTTTGAGACATTGAACAGCGTCGAGGCGATTGTTCGGAGATGTCCGTGGCACGAAACCAAGGCGTCGCGCTGGGCGTTGGCTTCGAAATGGTTGACGGCCTCGATAAATGGAATACCGGTGAGGCTTGCGATTTCTTTTGCGACTCGACCGCCAAATTCTGGATGTGTGTTGATGCCGGAACCAACTGCGGTTCCACCAACGGGTAACTCAAGTACTGACGCAACGGCTTGTTTGGCTCGTTCGATCGATAGCTCAATCTGTCGCGCCATTCCGCCAATCTCTTGCCCGAGGCGAAGCGGTGTGGCGTCCATCAAATGAGTACGCCCGATTTTTATGATCTGATCCCAAGCTGCTGCTTTTTCGTTAAGAGTTTGGGCAAACCGTTCGAGTTGTGGGATCAAAGTGTTTGTGATTTCCACTCCGACGGCAACATGAATTGCGGTTGGGAAAGTGTCATTGGTGCTTTGCCCCATATTTACATGGTCGTTTGGGTGGATGATCTTCTCCGCCGCAAACCGGTCGCCGCCAGCCAGCTCAATCGCGCGATTGGAGATGACTTCGTTCACATTCATGTTACTCGACGTTCCAGATCCAGTTTGGAAAACATCGATTGGAAATTCAGCGTCCAAATCGCCATTGATGACGTCTTGACAGGCTTTCAACATCGCGTTGACTTGATCATCGTTGAGCGGATTTTTGCCAGTGCCTGTCAGTTTTCCAAGATCGCGATTCGCGACGCCACACGCATATTTCACGCGGCCCATTGCACGAATCATCGGTGGAGGAAGTTCCCAGCCCGACACAGGGAAATTTTCGACTGCCCGCTGCGTTTGCGCTCCGTAATAAGCTTTCGCAGGGACGTCGATGTTACCCATCGAATCACGTTCGATGCGATTTGAATTTGATATTTTGGTTTCGATATCGGAGGCCATCTGATTAATCTTTCTGGGGCGTCGCGGTATGATAGCTTTTGGGCAAAAATGCACCAAGCCGAACGTTGGTTGTGTCTGGAATGACTTTTTTGCTAGCCAAATTCCGACTGAAGTATATCCTTTTCAGGTTCAAAGCACACGACCAGATTCGCCGTCATTGGCAAAGGCTACCCTTCTGTTTGGCGGCGTCCCGTTTCGCGGTTGACTCACCATTAGCCGATGAACGCCGGCGGTTTTTGAGCGTAGCACTAATCTCAGCGTTCAAATTTTAAGCACAAATAACCCACGCAAACGAATCCCAATCCAATCAGGCAGAACTTCATGGACTTTCAGGCGATCCGAAAAGAGTACGAGAACGAGGGCATCAATGAGTTGGAATTGCCGGACCATCCGCTTGAGCTGTTGCGTCAGTGGTGCGACTTGGCCGTAGAAAAAAGTCCGGGGAAGTGGTTTGAAGCCAATGCAATGTCTCTTGCGACGTCGGATCTTGATGGAAACGTTTCCAATCGGTTTGTACTTTTGAAAGGCATCGAAGAAGACGGGATTCGATTTTTCACCAACTACGACTCTCACAAAGGTCAGCAGTTGGCGGCCAACCCAAAAGCAGCCGTCGCCTTTCACTGGCCTTACATGGGACGTCAAATTCGAATTGCCGGGACAACTCAAAAGACATCACGCGAGGTTTCGGAGTCTTATTTTCATTCTCGACCGCGTGGTTCGCAGATTGGTGCGGCTGCGTCACTTCAGTCCTCGGTCGTTGCGTCTCGGAAGGAACTGGATCAGCAGAGAAAACAGCTTGAAGAGAAATACGATGGCCAGCCAGTCCCGCTTCCGGAGAATTGGGGCGGCTATTTGTTAAGCCCGGTCAAAATTGAATTCTGGCAAGGTAGGCTTGATCGGCTTCATGATCGAGTGGTTTACCGTCAATCCGAGCTCGGTTGGAATCGGACCCGTCTTTCCCCGTAATGGCATCATTTGTCATGTCCCGTGCAAAAACGCATTAGATTACCGGTTCGCTGGTTGTAGGTTAGCCGCAGATTCGTTGGGGCAGTCAAACGTAAGGTGGGCTGGGTAGGTTAGGTTTCGTTTGCGGATTGTAAGGATAAAATTAAGTTCAGAGAGATGGATTCAAAATGAATACCGGGCAAAGCCCCCCAAATTAATTGGCCAAATTCAAGCACTCAAGTATAGTGGCCGTTGCGTAATTCGATATTGCAATACCACACTTACTCTTCACCAAAAAACAAACTGATATTCGGAGTCTCAAAATGACAATGCTTTCACGCCTAACTCTCGCGATGTTGCTATCTGCCTCGCTAATCTCAATTTCAAATGCCCAGGAAGTTGCTGGACCAGAAGGTTCAACGCTTTATGTGAAAGTCGCTCAGACGGAACTTTCAGGGACGCCAATTGAGTTGGCTGAAATCAAAGTCACAACTAGTTTTGGCGACGTTTCAATTCCTCTAGCCAAAATTGATGGAATTAAAATGCATGCCGATGCCGACGATTCGGCTGTCATCGCTTTCAAAAATGGAGACTTGGTAACAGGCAAAGTCGTTCTTGAAACTATCAATTTGAAGACAAGCTGGGGAACAGCGAAAATCAACACGTCTCAAATCGATACTGTGATGGCCAGCCGAACAGCTCGCTTTTATCCTGAAGCAAGCGGCGGAACCAAAGGGTGGCGTTTCACAACAGCCGCTCCTGCAACGCCTGTTCGACAGCAGAACAACTTTGGCGTCCAACGCTAACGTTTATCGACTTGACAAAGAACATTTAGAAAAAGGCCAACCGTTTTTCACAAACGGTTGGCTGCTTTTTTACGGATTTCCCCCGCATGCTCCCCCGCCCGATCTTGATTTTCGCGTCGCTCACGGTCTTGTTTCTAACAAGCTTCCGGTCAGCCAATGCGACTCAAAATTCCGATCAGGAGCAGTCAAAGGAACCCGTTGTTCTGGTCGTCAAGCTGAATCTAAGCGAGATTCGATGTCTAAAGGAAACTGGCGTTCTGCAAACCACTTTGCCTGCGTTGTTGCGCAACCGAGTTCGCGAGATTCGGATCGAAGCACAAACCAGTTTTCTAAAGCAAGCTCACAAAGTCCAAGTCAAAACAGATAAAAGAAACCGGATCGTTTCTGTTGCCCTCGATGATGAGATGCTGGATAGGTTGGATTATCAGCCGATCGAATTCAAAATTTACGAATCGAATTTCGATCGTGTCGCGCTTGTTTATAAAGCCAGTCAAAATCGAGGCAGGGCGGTCGCTCGAGCGATCGCAGATTCCGATCTTTTCGTTCGAATCGATGATCAACGAGGCGCCGTGGGGGCGATGGTAAAACCTGAAAAACCCCAGTTCAAGACAAGTTTCGGAACGGTCGATATTGCGTGGAAACAGATTGCTGGAATCCGTTTCAATGCGGATGACAATTCAGCCGAGAGTGTCGTCGTCACCCTCAAGAAAGGCGACGTTTTTTCGGCTACGATTGACTGGAAAAAATTGGCGGTGAAAACACGCTGGGGAATTAAGGAACTGGAAGTTCACCAGTTAGAATCAGTTACCGCCGACCGCCAAGCCAGGTACGCGGTGGACAAAGAAGGTCGGCACGTTTTGCTGGCTGGTGAGACTCCGAAAACTCAACTCAAATAAAACAGATCGATTCATAACGATCTATTCAATTCAAAATCAAATCATGGAGAAGTTAATGTTACTTGTAAAATCAATTTCCAAAACCGTATTGCTGGCTGTTGCCTGTCTTGCTCTAGCAAGCAATGTTTCTGCTCAGGACCAAACTCGATTCGTTCTTAAACTGGACAACGATTTGATTTCGAGCTTTGAAAGCTACGGAAGTCTTCGCTCGGCTGTTCCAGCAGAGTACAAAGAAAAAATTAGCTTTGTAGAGCTTCAGTTTGCTGAAACCAAAGGCAACGAAGCAATCGAAATTGATCTTGGCCTTCAGATCAATGGCGAGAACGCAAACATTGTCCTGGATGACGAAGCATTGGCGGCTGTCAAAGCCCAGCCAGTTCGCGTGCCAGTACCCGCTGACAAAAATGCGTTTTCACAAATCGTGTTGATGTACGACGCTCCTGTCGCTGCTCCTGAAATGACGAAAGCCGGAACGCCTGTGGACATGTATTTCATTCGTTTGTCAGACGACAAAACAATGTCAGGAACCATTGATGGTTTCGACAAATTTGAAATCTCAACTCGATTTGGCAAAGTCTCAATGCCGATGGATCAGGTTGCGGGGATCAAGTTCCACACTGACAGCAGTGACTCAGCAGTCGTCGTTCTAAACAATGGTGACTCGATCACTGGTGTTCCAACCATTCCTGCCATTCAATTGAAAACCGACTGGGGACAAGCCGACATTGAGCCAAAGTCGATTGAGTCGTTGACAACAACTGCCAACGCGAAGTTTGTTCAAGAGAACAGCGATTTCGGCTCGCGTTGGACGCTCAAAACAGGAAACTCATTCGCCCCTGGTGCAATGCGTAACTAACAACGCGTGAGTGTGTGAGAAAGCGTTTGCAGCTTGTTCGTTGATGCAGCTTGTTCGCTAACGCAAATCATGCACTAACGTTTTAGGTGAATTCTGCCCCTTCGGTGATTCCGAAGTGGGCTTTTTTTATGGCCTTGAGTGTGAGTGGTGCCTTGAAATGCTACCTCTGAGGATGTCACCCTGTTGAGGTGACCATAGTGATGGGGTCCGTGACCGCCCGCTGAGACTATCGGAGACTATCGAAGTGTTTTCCTGCTTGGCCTGTTGCCAATTTCGACTTTCGTGTTGGTCTGGTTTCTGAGCAGGAACAACTTCTTATTTTTCAAAAAGTACTCTGCTGTCTGGATCACGTCATAGCCCTCGGGCAATTTTGATCTTAGAGTCGCCAGTTCATCCTCGGCAACGATAAAGAGTGCTCCGGGGTTTTGGTTTAAAAATGAAGCTACCGATAGGCGAGGTTTGGGTTTCCAATCCAGTCGGTCAAGCGCGATCGAATTGATCGCTACATCGTCGGCTAATTCGTCAACTGAGTCGCCTTCAGATCCCTGTGTTGTTGCAATTTCATAGATGGGGCGATTGGCATAGAAAACCCAGCTTGATTCCAACACACCAAAAGTGGCGACAGACACACTCGGATATTTTGCCAACTCTCCTACCAACAGGTGACTTTGCTGTTCGCGGTCAAGCGAAACGGGGCCGAAGCCAAACAAACAAAATGCAAACAGAAAAGCAGATACCGCAAAGAGAGCAGGAATCTTTTGCGTGAGGCGATTTCGCAAAAGAGAGACCATCACGATACCACTTAGCAATGGGATTAATCCCAGGAACGCCAACCAAGTTTGTTGCGGGAGAAATTTAGAGGCTGCAAATCCCAATCCAACGATGATCAACAATCCTGAAAAAATCAAACCGCTCAGGGAAGCGTAGTACCAGCCGACATGAACTTGGGTGTTTTTCAATCGAGTTTCTTGCAAACGAATTTCTTGTTTTTCAAATTGACCAAGCCTTGCCAAACAGATCGCTACCAACCCGGCCAACGCTGGATAGCATGGCGTAACGTAGCTGGGGAGTTTGGTTTGAGCCAAGGAAAAAACGCAGACTTGAACGGCGACCCAGCAAATCAAAAAAGTGTTTGCGATTTGAATTGTATCGAGATCTCGCAGGATTTTGTTTCCGGGTTCATCAGAAATTTCGTTCGAACGCACATCCAAATTTGCGTTTGGCGAATCGTTTCCCTTATCTCTTTTTTGGTGCAGCAGAATCCCTGCCAACGCCGGTCCCCAGAGAACTGACCATGGGAAAAAACCGACTAAGATTGCCAGCGGATAGAACCATATTCCACCGCTGTGGTTTTCCATTGGAGCGGTTGCTCGACCAAAATGCTCGCCAACGAAAAACAACTGGGTGAAATCGCCTTGGGTTTGATGGTGGACCAATAGGAACCAAGGCAAGGCGATCAAGAGAACCACCATAGCGGCCAGGAAAGGTCGCATGGCCCAAAGAGTTTTTCCAAAATGCATCGGAGCAAAGATCCGAGCGCAGTTCAATGCTTTTTTGACGATCCATAAGTTTGAGAATTTAGTCTGCCCAGCGATCGGTTCTCCGCCCGATTCAATAATTGGTTCAGCGCGTTGAATCAACATGAAAAGGCCGATCATGGCCATGGGTAAAAAGAAACCAACAGGCCCCTTTGCCAATACTGCCAGGCCCATGGAAACGTACATGCCGATGACGATCCAATTGTTGGTTGGGAACCAAGATCGGGGTCCTTTTGAAGAAGTCGCTGTTTGCGTTTTCTGAATTTCAACAAACGTTCGGCTAGGAATGGTTCCCAGAACGTACAGCAGCATTGCGAGCGAGCTGAAGAAAATAAGCACTGAATCAGGTGTCGCGGCGCGACCAGCGACCCCAAACATGAGGCTGGTTGAAAGTGCGACCGCCGCGATTAGCCCGGTGTATGGGGCCGTCAATCGTCTGATCAATCCGTAGGTGATCAGTGTCGTGCCTGTTGCCAGTAACGCCGACCAGAAACGGGCTGAGAATTCGTTGACGCCGAATATGGAATAGGCTGACATCATCAGCCAGTAAAGCAAAACAGGTTTTTGGTGTCGGAGTTCGTCATTGAAAATCGGAACTACCCAGTCGCCGCGTGCCATCATTTCAGCAGCACACCCCGCGTTACGAGGTTCGTCGCGATCCCACAATCTTGACTGACCAAGATTGGTAAAAAAGATCGCTCCGGCGACCAATAGCATGATCGCAAAGTGGAAAAAGGTTTCGCGAAACAAATTCCACTTCCTTAAACAAATGCTGGTGTAGAGCCCAAGCGGCAGCGGTGGGAGAAGGGAAATGCAAGTTGATGCGATTTCAGACTCAAACCGTTCGTCGGGTTGGCTTTCCGTGGCCAATAGTCGGCGATTTTAGGAAGAATGCAAAATCGGGACAACGGCAAGATTTCCCCGTCGGGTTCTTGCTTTTGACACTGTGGAGATGGTGTGTCTTTTTGAATGATGGAAAGCCTTCAATTTTGTGGCCGTTGCGTTTGTTCGTGCATTTTAAAAAAAACGCAAAGTCGCGGAGCCGCAGAGGCGCAGGGTGTAAAGTCAACCCACAGATGCTTCGCGTCATAGCGGCTTTGCGGCTTTGCGTCCTTGCGTCCTTGCGTCCTTGCGTTGAAAAGGATCCACTTAATTCGGAACTCTGTTTGCTTGTAAGGCCAATGTTCATTGCGTTGAAGACGTCCGGATTGTCGGAGAATCTAAAACGCAAAGTCGCGGAGTCGCAGAGGCGCAGGGAGTAAGGTCAACCCACAGATGCTTCGCGTCATAGCGGCTTTGCGTCCTTGCGTTGAAAAGCAGCAGTCACTCAGTTTAGAAAGTGCTTATTCGCAAACTAGAACGTTGCCGGAAAAGCTAAACCCGGAAGTGAAATTGTTCGGTCCACCGCTTCGATCGAATGAAATCGAAGTCACACCCACCGCGTCTGATGGTGGTGCGCCGCCGTAGGTTGGAACGGCATCGAATGTGATACGAGCGGCACCTTGGCGGTTGGTCGTGTTGATCGTTGGGTCAGTCAAGTATTGGTTGCCACCTCGAGTTACTGTTACCAATGATTCACGATCTCTTGATCCTGTTGTGAACTCTCCGTAAGGACTGTTAGGTCTGATCGCGTCAGGCAAAATCGTGAACGCGGCATTGGTGAGGACGGTTCCGTCGCTGAGTGTGATCGTGAAATTACCCAACAAGTTTTCAGCATCGGCTGCACTTACGTTTGTCAAATCTTCAACCCAAAACTCTAAATTGGTGATCGGATCGGCAAAGTCGGTTGTGAACGTACCGGAGTTGGCATTCGATTCGCTATAACGAATGTCGCCGTTGTTTGCCCCAGTGATCTGGCCTGTGTCAGTCGTTGTGGTGAAAGTCGTATCGATTGTGCCGTCTCCGATCGTTCCGTTGACCGAAGTTGGCGTACGCCCGTTAAACGAATCAATGCCGCTGGTGTCGCTTTGAACCCAGACTTTGGGTGGATCATTTGGAATGACGGGAATCACGAGCTCGGTCCCTTCGTCTACCGGTAGCAAATCAAACAGCACCCCGTTGTCGGCTTGGCCTGCAACGTCGCCCGCGTCGTCGCAATAGTCAAGTCGGTCGACATACGCGCCGCCGGCTGGCGAACCGTCTGAGTTGGTGCCGGTCCAGGCGAACGACTGGTTCAAGTCTTGCATAGCGCCCGCCACATCGGAAATCTCGGAGACGATTGCATCTCGAATAGCGAGCAGGCCTGCAATGGCACCGATCACGACGACAATACTCAATAGGACCAGCTCAACCGACAAAATGAGTCCAGACCGATCGCGGTAGAGTTTGGCAAATATTGCCAACCCATTGTTTGCCGATCCATTTTTTCGTGTGGTTGTATGCACTGGAGTTTTCGTTTGAAACGACTTAAGCCAATTGAGACTATTCGTCCGCCGGAGCTGAATCGCCGGTTTGTGTTGTCTGCCTTGTAGTGGAACTTCTGCTTAAATCAATCACGACGAACAAGCCACCTCTTACCAACAGAGCTACTAGATTTAGATTGAGCGAAGTTTGTGCATATCGATTGTGAAGTTCGATTTCAAGCCGCCGCACCACCAACTGGTTGTCTGGTGGAGGAGGGCTTGACGCCGACAGACGCACACCCGTCATTATTTCGGCACAATCGCGCGATGGACTTCCATAACCTGCTCTGAATTAGGCACAATCGGGTTGCAATGAATGAAACAGCGTTTGGAAACTCGGCAGAGCCGGATGGGCCGAGGTAAATGGCTGCGTTCGTGGAGTGGGGCAGCGAAATGGGCGCCAAGCAAATTAGGATGGACATTCTCGTCCGTCATCCTCAACTATCGGACTGGAATGTCCAACCTACCAGGGTTGAAGTCCGGCACGTGATTGGTTGAGCACAGAGGGGCCATGCAAAATGTAGCCAATCGTTATCAAAGCAATCGTTATCTAAACATTAGCTACCTAAACCAATCGCTACCGACCGGCCAGTCCGCTTATCTCCCTGTCACCGATCGCTCTGTCGTAGATTCGCACGTCGTCAACGTTGCCGACCAAGCCACTGCCGGCGCCGGTGAATACTTCGTCATTAGCAAAACGCGTGCCGGCCTGCCCGACTCTACCAACGTTGGCGATGCGTCCGTGAACTGGGATCTCTGTCGCATCTGCGGCTTGAAATTTCTTCCCATTCAAGTACCCACGAAGCTTGCCTGCTGTGCTGTCGATCACAAGTGCGACGTGATTCCACTTTCCAGATTCGACGCTCGTATTCAAAAACGAGTTGAATCGACCAAGTGCCCATCCACCGACGAACAACATGCCTTCATCGATGTAGATGTTCAGTCCGTTGGATAGATTGCCTTCTTCGAATAGAACTTGCTTGCCATCACGACTGGCGTCATCAACGTTAAACCACAGACTTACTGTGCGTTGTGTGGTTGTGTTTTCAGTCGCTTGTGTGAGGCTGACTGTGTTGGCTCCAGTGAACTTTGCAGAGGTGTAAAATTTGCCCTCGGCCGAGACATTGGGGGAAGAGAACCTGACGGTCGATCCATTGCCAGAACTGTCTTGCAGAATGGCACCTTTGTCGAATTTAGCCCACGTCGACAAACCTTGCTGGCCTGCGGTACGAGTTTCAGATTCAGACAGTCCAACATTGTTGCCTTCTGATACTGTCTGATACCCACCGTCGTAACTGTTTCCAACTATCGAGACATTTTGCGTGAAGTGAATATCGAACGGCGGTGTCTTACTTGTTGATCGGGATAGGTTTTTGTCCAGGCCTGTCGATATCGTGTTTCCTACAATCTCCACGTTGTCAGCGTTGCGAATACTGATGGCTGATTTTCGCCAGTGGTAGAAAAGATTGTCACGAATCTGTAAGTCCGAAAACGCTGGGATATTTTCATCGACCAGCTGATTCAGTTCGCCGTTTCGATTGGTAGGGTCGGTCGGCAACAAGAATCGAGCGGCTTTGAATCCGATGGTTCCTGAGTGAAAGTCATCGTAGAGATAGCGGAAGCTAAAACCGTTGTTGCTGAACTCGTTGCCTTGAATGAGGATGTCGTCCGCGAACAATCCAAGTGGCCAGCCGGGTTCGTTGTGAGCCGCAATGGCTTCGTCGCTGAGTCCTTCATAAACGTTGTCAATCAGTTGGACATTGCTCGCCATCAAGAAATTGCCATAGCGGCGCGAGTTTGAGAACAAGGAATCTTGAACGACGGCTGACTCGGAAATGTCGGCATTGAAAACGGTTGTGTCGTCGCGATACCCGCCTGCATCATGGTGGCTGCCGAGAATGAATCCTGTCACGGGCTGATCGATGGTGATTGAATGCATACCAACCGATTCGCCTGGTTCGGTTGGGCTTGGGAGAAACACTCTCTCGGCGGTGACGACTTGGACTTTGCGAATGATTCCACCCTCGACTGGATCATAAAACGTTAAGTGGTCGCCGGGTTGCAGAGTTGCTTCTGGGGTTGTTCGGATGTCGTTGTCGACCACTAGCCCAATCGTAAATTGGGTCGGGCTTGCTGAACTGTGGATCGTCATTGGACGAGTGTAGAAGTTCATCACGTCATCGCCCAAGCCATCGAACGTTGAGTTTTCTACCCAGGCACCGACGCGGGCTGACTGAATATGAACTCCGTCCGCGTTGATGCTTTTCCAGCGTTGGGCTGTTGGGTCGGTTGGCCAATCGTTGGGCCGAATTTTGACATCGCTGTCAATTACGTTGATCGAGCTACTGTAAAGCGAACCAACGAATACCGCTGGTGCCGAGTAGGCTGTCACACCCATGACCGTTATGTCTTCAGATCCATTGTACATGCCAAACATCGAAACATTGTGTCGTCGCTGCATGATGTATCGGTCGCCATTGGCCAACCCGACCGTGTGGGAGACCTCGATTGTGTACTGGCCGTCAACGGCCCCCGGAGTAACGCCTCGTGTCGGGTAATGCCAGTCGCTTCCTGTTTTCAACCGGCCATTGACGTAGCGGTCGACTGCGTAGCCCCATCCACGAGAATTATCAATCGTAAACGTCTCGTCGGGCGAGACGAATGCATCCGTGTTCACGTTCAGCGTAAACGTGTTTGACGCAGGGTTTAGATTCGAAATAACGCCTTGGGTGAAGGTGAGCGGTTTATAAAGGTCGTTGACCTGACTGCCCGACGCTGGAACGCGGCGGGCAAAGTCAATCGTCATGTCTTTGAAAATAATGTTTGACGAAAAATGCGAAGTGAACAATGGGTGGGTGTAACTATCAACGATCAATGTTGAGCCGTTCCCGTTTACGACTAAGTCACTTGTTCTCGAAATTCGAAAGATCGATTCGAACTCCGTCAGGCCATCAGTCGAAATGTTGTACGTTCCTCGGTTGAAGCTGAGTTCACTCGCCGAAACCGATTTTGCATACTGAAGTGCAGCCTCGATGGCCAGTCGGTCGTCGCGATGGTCGTCTCTGACGGCACCGAATTTCGCATCATTGACCGAAACGATTTCTCCATCGTGATCGAGTAAGCTGAGATTTGGGGCAGGGCGGGGCAAGACCCGTTTTACAGAAAAGTCCATTTCGAACTTGTCTCTTGCGTGCCCACCGTTGGCACCGAATGCGACATAAACTGTGTCGCCTTTTGTCATGTAGCCCAAGTCGGTATCGAACGAAACGTTGGCACCGCCCGATACGTTCTTGCTGAGCAGGATAGGACCGTCTTCGACATGAACGATAACTTCCATGCCGTCCAGTGAATCTCCTGCAACCGTGATGAAGCTATCGGCCAATCCATAGATTCCGCTGTGCTCAACCGTAAAGGCAGCGATCGTAAAACGGTCGGCTAGGAAGGAAGGCTGGAATCCGTTGCCAGGCTGCCCGCCGGTTTCATCCAACCGAAGGAAGTAATCAGGGGCGCTATTGAGCCCATCCAAATCGCCGTCAGCAGTCCAAGTATCTCCAGCGAGTTGAAGTTGCTGATAAGAATCTGGATTGCCAATAACGCCTGAGCGATGATTGACGTTTTTCGCTCCAGTCCAATTGCTGGGTGCATTCCATAGATAGTCCCATCCATATTCCGATTGGGAATTTGTGGACGTCGTCGATGCGAAATCGTTTCTAAAGTTTCCGACCGTCTGTTCTAGTTCAGGAGTGTGAGTAAGGCTGAAATCTGTTTCGAAATAGTCATGGTAGTGAGTGCCGTTAGCACCAAACGCGACGTGGACTGTGTCTCCAGATTTCAAAAACCCAAGCGAAGTGTCGAAGTAGGCTTTTGAGTTTTTCGTCACGACACCGCGCTCGACTGGGGCCTCACGATTGACGAATACTCGGTACTCGACCCCGTCAGTGTTTCCATTGAGAACTTTGGGAAACAAAGATATGACACTGTCGGTGAGCTGGTAGTGTCCGCTTTCGGATACGGTAAACGAAGCGATCGAGTAACGGTCGATATTTGAGGCGGGGGTTTCTGATCCGACTCCCGGGTGGCCTCCAAATTGGCTAAGCCTGACAAATCCGCCAGATGGGTCGCTAAGAAAGTTGGTGTCACCATCGGACGTCCAACCATTGATTGTGTTGGTTGAACGAAGCGATTTGAAAACGGTCGCCGGGTCATCGATGGCGCCAGAGTTCAAGTCACCGGGTGTCGGGGCGTTCCATTGGAATTCCCATCCAGCGGTAGGCTGGGATTGGGACGACGGAAAATCGGTAGAGAAATTTGCGACTACGCTAGCGAGCAGCTGTCGCGGTTCGAGTGACTGGTAAGGGCTTTGAAAACCGCTGTTTTGACGTCTGGTTCGGAAACGGTGGTTTTTCTGCACGGGAGCTCGAATCGAGAAAGCGTAAGAGAAAAGGAAAGAACAAAAAGAGGCGTTCGAAATCTGCTTTTGTTCGACAAATTGCCGGACAGATGGTTCCGCTCTTCTTGGGGTTTTTTGCTGTCTTTATTTTCTTTCGAGGTGGGGCAAGTGTCAAACTTCAAGGCTCGATTCTACTCATTTTCACAACGAAGTTTGTCGGTTTTCGGGGGAATCTGTAGTTTATGCCAGTCCAACGGGCTGAAGTTTTTGCTGGTGCAGGAGAAAACAAGATTAAAGAGTCGAGTAGAGGGGCGAAAATGCGAACGATGGTTAGCGCTTGGAAAAGTGCTTGAGCGCTTGGAAGTTACCGCTGCTTCGTGTGAGCCGCGTTTCAAGAAGGCTGTGAAAGCAACAGTTGGCGGACGTTCGGTCCACGCAAAATATTGGCACAAATATTAATACATATTTCAGCACTAAAATTCGCGCAAAAAAAAACACCCCCGGCAACTTTGGGTTCCAGGGGGGCTTAGAACACCTCAGTTAGTCCGAGAGCGATTGGTCGAAGGTCGATCGTCGCATCCTTGCTTCGATCGGCTCCAAGTTTTGTATCGGTAACAAACCTTCAAGTTAACTTCCGTGTCAACTCTCCAGCAAGCCGGTTCGCAGGGCTAATGATTAAACCCCAGTGCAATCCCACCTCCACAAAACAATCTCAAAGTGTTTTGTCCGCGAGCCACTTTTCGCAATGTGTCTGTCACAGTTTTTACGTGCAACAGGTGTGACTCACTTTCGATGTTTGGCAAGTTATTGAAGTATGAATTTTGGGTCAATAGAAGTTTTCATCTGAACCAAAGAAACTTCAGCAAAACAATTCACTTTTCAAGAATACTCGGTTTTCGTTTTAGTTTTCCGCGATTTCCCGTTCAGAAAATTTTCAATTTCGTGGTTGCTATCAACATCTAAATTCTCTGCGCAGTGGTGAAAATTGGCATTGCGATGTAAGGATTTGGCGTGAGGCAGAACGGCTGTTCGTACGTCTGTCTTCAAACGGCGGTCCAAGACAGAGGGGCCAAGACAGGTGGAGCAAGACAGCTGGATCAAGATGATGTCTATACGGTGCTCGAAGCAGTGCTGTGAACAACTTGCGGCGATCTATGAAAGATTTCAGATCAGGAAAGGCGAGCTTGGAAAGGTGGCTCAAGGCAAATTCTCAGAAGCAAACTCCTAAACGCGAACCCTTTGAAGCTGGCTCCCAACAAGCAAGTAGGAAAGGAAGTGGCTCAAAGGCGTGGTGCCAAATCGACGCTAGTCAGATTGCTGACCCTGCAAAGAACTCCTACCAATGCGATGATGCGTCCAACCCCTAAAACCCTCAATAGAGAAAACGGATTTTTCGCGAATATGGGAATCAATGTCCGTTAAAACTCAATCCTGAAATACGTTTGTGGGGACTTTAGATTCTCTTCCTCCAAGCCAACTCATGTCAAATTCGAGTACATCTGAAACTGCATTGGTAGCGTCCGATTCGGGGCTGTTAACTGGTATCGAGGAACCGGCAGGGAAGAAACGCAAGTCGAAACGGATCTTGGAATTGGACGCCATTCGCGCACTTTCGTGTTTGAATTTGCTGCTGTTTCATTTCACTTGGGTTTACCAACACAAACACGGTGGGTTCGCGACAGCGGAGCTCGGATTCACGTTTCCATACGGTAAATACGGGGTCCAGCTTTTCTTCATGCTCAGCGGTCTCGTGAATGCGATGACGCTTTTGAGTAAGCGGAAATCGGGCGAATTTATCGTAGCTCGTTGCATTCGAATTTTTCCGTCCTATTGGTTAGTGATTCTCTTGAACGTGGTTTTATTCGCCACGGTTCCCATGTTTCATACTACGCCAACGATAGATTCGACGGTTGCGAACTTGACAACGATGCCCATGTTATTGGGCTACGAGAATATGGAGCCTGTGACGTGGACGTTGCAGATTGAAATGCTCTTCTACGTTTTCCTGATGGCACTTTTGGCGACAGGATTGCTTGATAAACCGGTTCGAACGATGTTGGTCGCGGTCAGCGTTTGCTTTGTCTGTTGCACTTCGTTTACTTGGTTCAAAGGCGTCTATCCAGATTCAGTTTGGAATGGGACTTTCCGAGTGGTCGAAGACCTGTTCTTCATGAGAAACATGCCGCTGTTCGCAATGGGTATCCTGCTCAACGAGCTACGAAGCAAACGGTTTGATGCTCGCTGGAGAAAATGGATTCTGTGGGGAGGCATTGTAGTGAGTGCTGCTGTTTTCCATGCGATAGATTTGCGCGGCCATAATCCGGCAGCAACAGTGTTGATGTTTGGATTGCTTACGGCAAGTGCCTACGGAAGAGTTCCTATTCTTCGCTGGCGTCCTTTAATTTTCATCAGCTTCATTTCCTATTCGCTCTATCTGTTTCACAACAATCTCGGGAGTGCGTTGATGAAGCTACTAGAGAGCTGGGGTTGTCCACCAATCTTGATGGTTTTGTTGGCAACTGCATTCGCGATAGCGATCGGTGCCGCGATCACTTATTGGTTCGAGCAACCGCTTACTAAGCGACTTCGCGTTGCATGGAGTAAAACCAAAGAACGATACACGGAGAGACAGGGTGCTCATTCGGACCCGGTAAAGCCAAGCTTAATTAAACCAAAAACTCAATCGCCTACTTAGCCCCACTCTGAAAAAATTGCATCCAAAGCAACGCAAAATCATGAAACTAAAATTCATAACAGACTTTGAGCAAATCAAGGATCAGCAGGGACAGTGGGATGCTGTCGCCGGCTCGTTTCCTTTTTCTCGTTGGAGTTGGATGGCAAATTGGTATCAATATTTGGGAGAGGACCTTCAGTTGGCGATCTTGGTTGCCACTGACGATGATGGCAATTGGACAGGCATTGCGCCATGGTGCATTGATGAATTGTCTTCGTTTACGCGTCGGCTTCGATTGCTTGGCAGTGGTGCAGCGTGTAGCGACTATCTCGATTTGATTTGCAATCCGGAAAACTACCGAGAATTTTCAGAGGCTTGCACGGATTGGCTGGTGGCGAATATCGGTAATCCGGCAACGCTTGGGAAAATTGATGCGATTGAACTCGAAGGCATCACCCCGAATAGCCCGCAAACAAAATACCTGTGTGATTTGTTCCAAGCTCACGGCTTGCAATCTCATGCAACTGACCTCGAGGGTGGTTGGGAAGTCGAATTGCCAAGCCAGTGGAGTGAGTTGAATTCCTGCTTCAGTAAATCGATGAGACGCAAAACGAAAAAAGCCGTCCAAAGACTAAAGGCACCAGAAACCGAGATCGTTGCAGCGAAGGTTGGTGACTTTGACGAACTGTGGCCTGTGTTTACGGAATTACACCAGCAGCGACGGAAAATGCTTGGCCAGTCAGGGTGTTTTGCCGACCAGAATTTTGAAGCTTTTCTAAGGCAGGCGACCAAGAGTCTCCTGCACGAGGGAATTGCACAACTGCGTTTTATCTACCGCGAAGGAAAACCTTTGGCGTCCATGTTGCTGTTCAATGACCAACGCACGGTTTACATGTACCAATCTGGAATGGACAGCGAGCGATTGAAGCTTGAACCTGGGTATCAGATAGGCACATCGGCGATTCAATCCGCGATTGAAGATGGTTTCTCGAAGTTTGATTTTCTTCGAGGCGACGAACCGTACAAAGCTCGTTGGAATACGACACGGATTCCAATCTTGCGAACGCGATTTATTCCTCGGAATTCTTTTGCCAAAATCAAACATGGAATTTGGCTGACGGGGCGGTCGTTGAAGCACCTTGCGGGGGACGCAAGCGGGGTTTGGAATCGGAATTCTAAAACCGAAACGAATCAATAAGCCCACGGGTGCGAGTGTTGGGATAATTTGCAAGTGAGTAATGTCTCATTTCGCATCAACTCAACTTCAGTCCTTCGGTCACACGATTTTCTAAATTCAAAATCGAATTCTATTTGCCGGGTCGCTTGGTCCTTCAGAATTGCTAAAACAGTGTCATGGGTATCTCGAAGAAGACTCTCGCATTTCGCACATTGTTGATCGCTGCATTCGCATTGTGGTTCGGCGGTTTCACGTTTTATGTTTCGTTTGTGGTTCCGATCGGAACGGAAATTCTTGGGTCCGCGCGGCGTCAAGGACTGATCACTCAGCAAGTGACTCATTGGCTGAATATCGTATGCCTTGCCGCAGTGTTGATGATGTTGGCCGAGTCAATTCTGTCATGGAAACGTTCGAGCCGTCCAAGGCGAGAAATTCAATTGGCGATGGTGGTTCTGATTGGTGGCTTTCTTGCTGCGCTTGTTTGGCTGCATCCGCAGCTCGATGGCATGATCGATGTTGAGAGCAAGAAGATCAAAAACAAGGCAGAGTTTTATGGCTTGCATCGAGTTTATCTGTGGCTCAGCACACTTCAGTGGGTGGCGGCATGGGCTTGGATACCGATGGCGATCAACGGTTGGTTTAACCGTTCAGCCAAATCGTAAATTCTGTCGGAAGGCCGGACAGTATCAGATCCGGAACTCGGGTGGTAACGTTGGCACGACAACAGTTAAAACACACGCGAAAGCTAAGTCGAATCCAAAATTGGAGCGGCAAACTGCTCTCATTTATTTCAATTTAAGTTATGATTTAACACGAGACAAATTTTTGACATATCCAAAACGTTCTCTCGCGTTTCTGAAGTCCATTGACCTTCAATTTACTTTTGCAACTTCAATTTCGTTTTTCAACAGAGGCCAACCATGAGAAATACATCAAGAGTCCTTTTGCTGGCACTGTTCTTTGGACTGCCAAGTTTTTCGGGCACTTCTTTTGCTCAGGAAGATCTTATTCAAGCAGAGGCAAAGAGAGAATCTGAAAGAACTGCCGAGAGTGCGAAAGAAAGCAAAGCAAAAAAAGAAGTTAAGCGAAGGAAACCAAAATACGATTTCACTATCGAACACAACGTGACCTGCACTGAAGTTAAGTCACAGGACAGAACAGGCACGTGTTGGAGTTTCGCGACTGCTTCTTTTATCGAATCGGAATTGATTCGTCGAGAAAAAGGCGAGCACAATCTTTCGGAAATGTTCATCGTCAAAAACATCTACCGCGACAAGGCTCAAAATTTTGTGTTGCGAAATGGCAAAGCCAATTTTTCCCAAGGTGCTTTGGCACATGACTTTATACGTTCCGCCCATCGTTATGGACTCGTTCCCGAAGAGGTTTTCAGCGGTCGCGAAGACGAAGAAGCCAAACACGATCACGGTGAAATGGAAGCCGTTATGCTTGGGTTTCTCGAAGCCGTTGTGAAACGAAAAACTCTCTCTGATAAATGGCAAGTTGCCTCTGACAAAATTCTCGATACCTACCTTGGTGAGTCACCGTCGAGATTTACTTATCGCGACCGAAGTTACAACGCGAAAGAGTTTGCTAAATCTCTTGAATTTCGTGGCGACGATTACCTCAGCGTGACTTCTTATCAGCATCATCCGTTCTATGAAGACTTTGTTTTAGAGATCCCCGACAACTACTCAAACGGCTCATTCTACAACCTGCCTATCGATGACTTGGTCGAGATTATCGACAACGCTATCGAAAGCGGATACAGCGTTGCTTGGGATGGTGACGTCAGCGAAAAGGGGTTCTCGTCTGCTCGGGGAATCGCAGTGATGCCTAAAAATCCTTCTCGTCGCGATCTGTTTACATCGCCCGGTGAAGAAATCGAATACGACCAAGACATGCGTCAGAAAAATTTCATGAGCTACAACACAACCGACGATCACTTGATGCATTTGGTTGGCATTTCTCGCGACCAAGAAGGCAATAAGTATTACGTTATCAAAAATTCGTGGGGCGAAGTCGGTCCTTACGAAGGCTTTCTTCACATGTCAGAAGCCTACGTTCGCGCAAAAACCGTTGCCGTGATTGTGCACAAGGACGCTGTGCCGCCTCGCCTCAAACGCGATTAAATCTTTAGTTGATGAAGTTGAGTTTCGTTCAGCTATCAAGAACTTGGATTGCAATTCTTGGCTGGAGTTTGCAATCCAAGTTTCTATTTCTACTAGGGAACAAAGCGCGCGGGGTAAGTCGCCAATTTTTGGAATTCATAGTCCGGGAGTTGCAAAGTTTTACTTGTTTCGGGTATCCTGAAACGCAACACGCACATGGGCATGTTGTACTGCTTTCCCGTGCCTCGATTTTGTGGTGAAACAAACTTCGAAGGTAGATCTCAATCAAAGGTGGTAGATCTTTCGGAAGCGATATATCAATCGTTCAGGCTGATTAGAAGTTCATTTTTGAGTATTCGTTGAAAACCGATAGCCTTCAAATCGCAACCTTGGAAACCACTACCGCTGTCGGACAGACTGTGGCGATTCTGGCACACCGTTTCAACAATATCGTTCAGGGAACGCAGGGTGGGACTTACCTGGTCGATATTGGATTTGAGCGAAACGATATCTCAATCGCGAAACAGGGTTGGGAAATTGTAAAGAGGAACCAAGAGCGACTGGCTGAGTTGTTGGAAAGTCTGATCGATCTTGGTCAGCACATAAAGCTAGATTTGGAATCCCAAACTTTCGATCAGATTGGTTCTCTGATTGAAAAAAGTCTGGTCGAGACGTCTGAAATTCAATTTGTTTTTGAATCCTGGTTTTCGAAGGAGCCATGTGATCGGACAGCAAACATCGATGTCGAAGGAATCGCTGTGATCGTGTCTAAATTGGCGGGGCTTGCGTTTCTGGCTAGTGAAATGCAGCAGCCGAAAATTAACGTGGTTGCAGGGGAGATCGAGCCAGATAAATTTTTCATCGATTTCGAGTATGTTGGGGCGGTTATTTGCACGACGTCGTCGGAGTTGAAACGGTGCTTGCATATTCCAATTAGCTCCCAAGTCGGGGGGGTGGAATTTGCGCTTTCTGAAAAAATCGCCAAGGCACACGGCGGATCGGTGAAAGTTCACTCTGCAAGTGACGACGATCCGAACAGAAAAATACGCGTGGAAATTCCGCTGTAGCTCGTTTAAGGGCGAGGTTGTAAGACCGCCGCGCTCGAAGTGAAGTTTAAACTGACCAGCAGCGGCTGATCTGATGGTGTGGCTAGCCCTGAAACGTGGGGATGTTTCTGGCTCCACGTGGGCAAGTTTTGTGTAGGCTGACTCTCGGCTTGGCCCCCGATTTCCGTTGGGAAGATTTCACGTTCGACTCGGTTTTCTGAACGTCAAACTTTTCCGTTGTTGCGGATTCTCAAGCGCCAGATCACCGATTTTTCGCCATCCGTGTGACAACATCGGATCCCCCGAGGCGAGAAAGTCAAAAAGCGGCTATAATTCGCCTCCGCTTAAAGACCCTTCAATGACTGACAAAAGAATCTGGAAACCCTGAATGTTTGAGCCAAAAAACCAATACGAAAAAAGCGAATTGGTTGAATGCGGATACGGTAGGCTGTTTGGACCGGGCAACGCTCAACTGCCAATTGACCAAATGCTGATGCTCGATCGAATCGTCTCGATTACTGCGGATGGTGGATCAATCGACAAAGGTGAAATCAAAGCCGAGCTTGATATCTCGCCGGATCTTTGGTTTTTTAATTGTCATTTCCCCAACGATCCCGTGATGCCCGGATGTTTAGGGTTGGACGCACTTTGGCAACTCGTTGGTTTCTTCCTCGGGTGGAAGGGCAATCCCGGTAAAGGTCGAGCCTTGGGGTGCGGGCAAGTTAAATTCACGGGCCAGATCATGCCCGATGCAAAATTGGTGACTTACCACATCGACATTAAGCGGTTGATCGAACGAAAGTTGATCATGGCGATCGCGGACGGCACTGTTTCGTGCGATGGCAAAGTGATCTACACCGCGACTGATCTAAAAGTCGGTTTGTTCACGCCTGAACAAATGGCTTAAGGCTCGTTCATTGTGATCAGGCTAGTTCAGCGCGATCAAGCATGTCTGCGTGAGCAAGCAAACTTGGGGATAGGAAGTAAGCAACGCGCGATCGAGGTGGGATAGGCTTCCAGACTGCCGTCGGGAACTGTTGCTAATCCCTTGTTCATGGCAGGTTGGAAACGCTGGAAACAAACTTCACCTGAAGCCTCTCTCACCTACAAGGCCCAGTGGCATTAGTCACTAAATTGCCATCGCGCCCCGCCGGCTCGAATGATCGGCCGTGGGGCTATTCGTTGCATGTATCCGTTCGTTGTGATTGTTCAATCGTTGAGGGCATTCCTTCGCTGCGTGAATCCATTCACTGACGTTTGGTGGATCGAATCAATGCGTCGAATAGTCACCTATGAGTCTTCATCCGAACGCACCTCTGCTCCCCAGTTCGATGATTCTTTGCGACGGTGTCGTGCGGATTGCGTGTTGCGATCGACTAGAGATCGACGCAATGAACGCTTTCGGGGTTATCTGCGTTTTTTAAAGCTCAAAAAGAAAAAGCTTGACATGCGAACGAAGTGGCAATATATTGCCAGTGGTAATGGGTTGCCACTGTTAATGTATTGCCACTTGGTGTTCCTGGCGTGATTTTCTGGCAAGGCATTCCTAGTGAGGTTTTTCCTTGCGAATATCCATCTTTCCAATTGTGAATTTTAGCAGGCTGAGTATGGGCAAGAAGAAAACAACCGATCAGTTGGGCCGCCGCGAGCGTCAGATCATGGACGTGATTTTTGAGATGGGCGAAGGTTCGGTAGGTGATGTGTTAGGCAGGATCGCCGACCCTCCCAGCTATTCAAGCGTCCGGACGATGCTGCGGCACCTTGAATCCAAAGGCTATCTTCGGCATCGCAATGAAGGAAATAAATACATTTACAAACCGACCCTGCGTCGGGAGACGGCCAGTCGGTCGGCGATCCAGCACCTGATCAAGACATTTTTTGGTGGTTCGGCCACGGAGACAGTGGCTGCAATTCTGGGTGACAACACGGATGATTTGTCCGAAGCGGATCTTGAGCGACTAGAAGCTCTCATTGATCAAGCTAAAAAGGAGGGCAAGTGATGTTTGGCTCCCAATCATCTTGGACGTTTGAAATCGCAATCTGTTCTTCTTGTTTGATTGTTCTGGCTTGGGTCTTTACGATCGCCATCAAGAGATGGTCTGCCGCAATTCGGCATCGGGTTTGGTTTCTAACGTTTTGTGGCCTGCTGGTTCTTCCGATTGCCATTCTGTTTTTACCTTCATGGAGCGTTCCTTTGCTGCCCGCTCAATCTGAGTCGGTGGTTGATGTTTCAGTTTTATCTGGCCCGCTTGAAAGCAGTTTGCGAATAAGTGAATTTGAATCAACGAAGCTACTTGAAACGACTGAATTTTCTGAACGAAAGAAATCCAGGCCAGAAGAAGGTGGCCGGAATCCATTGAGTAGCAGTCACTCGCTATCCACTGATGAACAATCTGCCGAAATCCCTGATGGTCCAAGCGACACAGCGTTGGGGGCCAAAAAAGACCAGCGAAAAATTGAAGCGTCGAAAATTTGGAGCTTGAGTTTGCCTTCCTCGTCTGCATTTCTTCTGTTTGGCTGGGGAGTTGGAGTTTTGGTTTGCCTTTCACGACTGGTTGTTTCGTCGCTGCGTAATAGCCAAATTGCCTTAAGTGCAGTTGAAATCAAGAATGGTAAGTGGCACCTTCTGTTGGCGGAGTTTTCGGATGTTCTCTCGCTTAAACGACCTGTTCGGCTTCTTGAATCGAAGGATGCAGTTGTGCCGATGACTTGGGGCGTGACGCAGGCTGTTGTTGCTGTTCCTTGCGGGGCAACCCAATGGCCGGAGTCCCGAGCAAGAGCTGTGTTGATGCACGAGCTTTCACATATCAAACGCAATGACGTGTTGATCCAGACGATCGCGTTTATTGTTTGCTCTTTTTATTGGTTCCATCCCTTGGCTTGGTTTGGCTTGCGTCGGCTGAAAATTGAGCGTGAGTTGGCGTGTGATGATTGCGTGATCGCAACGGGCCAGAAACCGACTGAGTACGCCCATCAGTTGGTGCAGATCGCCCGGTCATACAAATTTCCCTCCAGCTCGCTCGGCGTGGCTATGGCATCGACGTCAAAACTCGAATATCGAGTTACGTCTTTACTCGATTTTGCTCGGTCCCATGTGCCAGTCAGTCCGGCACTTTCTCGTTCTCTTGTGTTTGGCGTGCTCATTGCAACTCTAAGCTTCTCCGTCATCAGGATCGGGCATCGAAGTTTGTCAGACACCGGAGCAATCGCAAGTTTGGCATCGGCTTTAGGTGTGGCGGGCGGAGAGAACGTCGAAAGACCGTACCGCGTAGCGGGAATAGTAACAACGCCGGATGGGAGTGCTAAAGCAGGAGCCAGTGTCACGCTTTACTCCCGAGCCTGGGTGCGCCCGCCACACGAAACGGTGATGGAAGCGATCAAAACGACGGCTACGAAGTCGGACGGAAGTTTTGAATTTGAATTGACTGAAGATGAAATTCAGGTGTTTCGTTCTAAGGGCTTTGACCGTAAATATGAAGATATTTACAGCCGAAGCTCTGTGGTCATCGCAACAGCGCCAGGATTTGGAATGGCTTGGCAGAATTGCCCGCTCCAAGCTCACGACCACGTGTGCGGCCGGGATGGCGAAGAGGATTGCATATTCCGAAAAACGCTTGAGTTGAAATTGGCTCAATCGACAACGCGGATCGAGGGGCGTTTAATCGATCTCGAAGGGCAGCCAATTGTCGGAGCAATTATTCGACCGCAGTCGGTTACCGCATCTTGCGAGAATATCAAGAAATGGTTGGCGGAGGCAAAAGATAATCCAGCTACGCTCGCCGGTTCAGAAATGGCCAATATGATGCAGCGAATGGCTGGCAAGGGGTATGGGAATATTCCCAAAGTTGTCCCATTTCCTACCGCAGGGATTTCCCTGCGAACTCGCGACGGGCTATTGGAGACGAAGACTGATTCGCAAGGTCGGTTCGTTTTCAAAAACCTAGGCGACAATCGTAAAATCAATTTTGAAGTCGGCGGCAAAGGCATTGTTACAACGTTATTTAGCGCGGTGACGCATGATTTTCCGTCAATTCCCAGTCCAACCACTAATCCACATTTCGAATCGCAAGTGATTTTTGGATCGCGTCCTACGGTGTCGATTCAACCGTCGCGGATTGTTCGAGGACGGATTACCGATTCGGGTACAGGGAAGCCCGTCGTTGGCGTGCCGCTTCAAATGTTTACACTCCAGGCGTTCGCAAACGGCACGAATTATTGCAAAACGGACAAGGATGGCCGCTACGAATTTGACGGCCTGGCTTTGAAAAACGACAAGCAAAAACCTACTGCGTTTCAAGTCA
This sequence comes from Mariniblastus sp., assembly GCA_045105295.1. Classification (GTDB taxonomy): domain Bacteria; phylum Planctomycetota; class Planctomycetia; order Pirellulales; family Pirellulaceae; genus Mariniblastus. Next base: position 10,100 of record JBGCDK010000132.1, on the reverse strand, counting down.
AACCTTTACCAGCCCAACCGTATTTTTCGGCAAGGCAAATCGTTTCGAAGGAAGCGAATTCAGGACCGATTGATTTGGATATGGATTTGGCTCCCTGCAAAATGATCAAAGGACGATTGGTCAACCAAACCACAGGGAAACCGATTCAAGGCAGCGTGATGTACTATCCGTTGCTGACGAACGACAATGCAAAACGCTATTCAAAATTTTCAACGAGTCGAATCAGCGTTGGCTTTGACGATGCTGCCAGGACTGACGCCGACGGAATATTTGCGGTCAAGGGCGTTGAAGGCAAGGGGATCCTCGCGGCTGTTGCCGACAACGGGAAGGTTTACAAAGTCGCCGTAGGGGGAGCGGAGGCTGGAGTCACGCTTGAGGGTGGGTTTAACGACCAAGTTGCGTATCTTTTCCCAGGGGCTAAACGCTTCAATTCGATAGCAACTATCGACACCGAGACGCAGTCCGGGCCTGTCGAAATTGAAATGGTCCCTCGCCTCTTTAAAACATTTGAGGTGGTGACAAATGATGGTGTCGCGGTCGTTGATTTTAATTCTCAAGGAAGGTTCCCCAAGAATCGCGTTTCTGGAAGTTTGGGGTTGGAGAGTAAAAGTGCTCCCAAGAGGCTGCTTGAAGTTTTTGGACTGCGAGAAGATGTTTCGCGGGAATTGATCATTTGGAATAAAAGCCGCACCCATGGGGCGACAGTAATGCTCACTGAGAAAACAAAGTCGCCCATCGTTTTGCAGCCGGTTGGCGTCGTGCGTGGCAAGATCAAAGATTTCAAAAGTGAACTCCAGGCTGCATTCGTGACCACGCAAGTAGCGCGGGGAAATGTGCGAAAGGGTTGGTCTCCAATAGTCACGCAATTTTCTGAAGCAAAAACGACGGACGGTTCGTTTGAGCTAAAACTGCTTCCCGGTTCCCAAACAAAGGTGCGGATCGCAACCGGTCCTGAAGTCAAAGACGTTTCGATTACCAATCTCATTTCTCCGGGGGAGTTGATTGATCTTGGTTTGATCAACATGAAAACAGATGACGAAACTTTCGACAACAGCAGCATTTCAAACATCAATTTTTCGGTGATTAAGTCCAACGTAGATGGATTGATTAAATCCTCCGACGACACCGCATCTTTTTCAGGTGTCGTTGTTGAAGCATTAGGCGAAACACCCGTTCGATCGGCAGACGTCGCCATCCTCGCGACAAAAGTTAATCTGGCTGAAGGTTGGTGGGAAGACTCCGAAATCCTCGCGTTTGGTAAAACGGATGCCAACGGCAAGTTCGAAATGAAGCTTTCTGGTGCAACAAACAAATCGCACGTAAATGCCAACGTTGTTGTCCGAAAAAAAGGAGCCAGTATTGCGTTCCGAAAGATCAACGTTGAAAAAGGCCAAGCCGACATGCGGTTTTCACTTGTTTCAGAATCAATCATTCGCGGGCGGCTATTGGATATTGAAGGAGAGCCTGCTTCCGGTGTTGCGATGAAGGTGATGGGAATTATGACGCCCAAGACCAACATGCGAAACGACGGTGTGATTTTTGATTCGGATCTGATTTGTAACGCTTGGTTTTTGCCGATTAAATCGGACGAGCAAGGTCGGTTTGAAATTCACGGTGTTCCCGCTGGGATGGGGGCGTTTCTCGATGTTGCGGGCAATGATCGTTTCGCCCCTCAAAATATTTTGCTTAACTCAGGGGAATCCGAAGAACGTGGCGAACGTGATGCTACCTACCGGCCTATCGTAAAGAACGCGAAACCGACAGCGGAAGCAGTTCTGACGTTGAATGCCGCGAAGATCTTTAAAGGCGTTGTCACTTTTGAAGACTCAAAAAAGCCCGTTGCTAATACCAAGGTTTCTATTTGGGCCAGCCAGCAAGAAATGGGGTCGATGTTCTCGATGGACGGCGAAACGAATGAGAAAGGCGAATACAAACTTTCTCCGCAGCCTGGAATTCGATTTGGGTTGAGCGCTTTTGCTCCTGACGGTTCGCCCTATCTTGGACGTGTGATGCCTCCGGTAGATTGGAAAGGCGGTGGCACGGAGAAGACGTTGAACATCAGTCTTCCGCGCGGCGTTTTGGTCAAGGGAGTTGTGAAGAACAAGGTCACCGGCGATCCCGTGGCCGATGCCCCAATCCAATATCATCCAGAATCTGCGAACAACAGCAACGTTCGCGATGATCTTGTAACGGGTTGGCAAGCCATTCAAAAAACGGACAAAGAAGGCCGGTTCGCGATCGCAGTCTTGCCTGGACCAGGGAGATTGATTGTTCATGGCGGAAAAGATTCCAACTTCATACTTCGCCAATTCGGATCTCGTGAACTTTACGATGGTTCTGTCGCTGGTCGACGAAATTATGCCCACGCTGTTTTGAAGCTTGATCCCAAACCAGGGGCAGATCTTATTAAGCTTGATCCGGTCGAGCTGCTTCCAGGGAAATCCGTTGAAGGGTCTGTGTTTGATGAGAATGGTGATCCTGTTGACTCGGTGTATGTTCATTCGACACTGAGGTCTCACCCGACAGAGCTGATTTGGCGGGCATTTACAAACGAGTCGCTTGGCGGAAAGTTTAAGCTCAACGGCCTTGATGACAAAACGCATACGATTCATTTGCTTTCACCCAAGTTGAAACTTGGTGCTACGGCCAAGGTAAAAGCTGGAGAAACGCCCCGAGTTGTTATGCGGCCCTATGGTAGCGCCAAAGCAATCTTTGTTGACCAGAAAACTTTGGATCCGGTTTCTGGTTTCGAACCGGGAATCCAGATGGTTATGGTGCCGCCCGTTGATTCAGAAGGGAAAGAGGACAGGGAATTTAGGAATCTCGAACCGAACAGTCAGTACCCGTCCAACATTGATCGTGAAAACCATCCTCCCTATCGGAAATCAAATAATAGCGGCGAATATGTTTTTAAATCGTTGATACCCGGCGTGAAGTATCAGATCCAAGTGTACCAGAACGGTGATTCAAAAGTTGTGAAAACGTTTATTGCAAAAGCATCGGAAGCGATCGACCTGGGAACCATTCGTGTCACAAAGAGTGAGTAGTGTTGTGAAGCTCATGTGGAAAATTTTGGCTGGCCGATTTATTGAGACGCAATCATGCTTATAAGTAAAAACTTGAGTGAAGTGAAGCAAGACTCGGCACTTGCAATTGCAGAATGTTGGCAACCGTGGAGTCCAACTAAAACTCAGCCGTGGAACGCGCGTCGGGTGGCTCACCTGCATCGACGAGCCGGATTCGGTGCGACTTGGACCGAGATTGAACGTGATTTAAAGTCGGGACATCAGGCTTCGGTCGAGCGTTTTCTCGCTGGGCGAGTCTATGATTACGGGGTGCCGGACGAATTCAATTCGTTGGCAGAGCTGATTGGAAACGCTGCGTCTACAAGTGACAATCCGAACCGCCTTCAGGCTTGGTGGTTGTATCGAATGATTTTTACGCCAAACCCGCTGACGGAAAAAGTCTGCTTGCTCTGGCATCATCACTTTGCGACTAGCAACGCGAAAGTGAATGATATCGCGTCGATGCATCGGCAAAATCAAATTTTTCGAAAGTACGGACGTGGTGAGTTCGGTGAGCTTTTGGGGCGGGTGGTTCATGATCCAGCAATGCTAGTCTTTTTGGATGCTGATTCCAATCGCGTCGGTCACCCGAACGAAAACCTGGGACGCGAACTGCTGGAGTTGTTCAGCCTTGGTCAGGGAAATTTTGAGGAAAAGGATGTAACAAACGCTTCAAAGGCATTGACTGGCTGGACGGTGAAAGAGGGACGTTTTGAATTTGCCAAAGAACGCCATGACAACTCAGAGAAAGTGCTCTTGGGAATGAAGGGGGCGTGGACCGGCGATGATGTACTGCGAATCGTTTTGAACCATCGTGCAACTTCGAAAAGAATCACAGCAAGAGTTTGCGAAATGTTGATGGGGGAAAACGTTGTTTCAGATTCGCAAATGAAGAGCCTTGCAGATGGATTTCAAAAACAAAACCTGAGCATTGATTGGTTGTTGAGAACGGTTTTGAAATCAAACTTGTTTTTTAGTGATGCCAACATTGGAACACGGGTTAGAAGTGCTGTGGAGTTCGTAGTTGGAAATATTCGAGCGACTGGCGCGATGACGCCGCCGCCAAGCACTTTGATTGTTGCGGATTGGACGACGCGATTGGGACAACGTCTATTTTATCCCCCCAACGTTTTTGGGTTTGCTGAAGGCAGGGAGTGGATCAATTCGCAGTGGTTGATCTCGAGAAACAAGTTCGTCGGTCAGATGATTAGTGGAGAACTTCATCAAAAGAAGTTCGTTCCAATGCAAGCGTTCACAAACAGTCTTTCATCTGAGGAGCAAGCCACCGATATAGACGTTCTCGGGACGTTGTTGATCGGTGCAGAAGCCGAAAAAACACTCTCGGCAATCAAAACTAAAGTTGGCGACGATCCAACAGAGCTGCTCCGTATGATTTTGACTTTGCCGATCGCGAATCTTGGATAGCCAACTTCAAGAAAGTCAGCTTTATAAAAGACAACTTAAAGGTAGCCAGCCTTGGTCATCTTGGTTGATAACCAAAATTTGAAATGGCACTCGAACATTCATTAGTTCAATAAAAAGAATTTGCTATGAAAAAATGCAACACTCACCATCGAAGAAACTTTCTTAAAACGTCTTCGATGATTGCACTCGCGCCAACGATTCCCAGTTTTCTGGCGAACTATGCACGGGCAAATTCCGCGGTAAGTGATGAACGCGTGCTGGTCGTGATTCAAATGGGCGGGGGCAATGATGGGGTTAATACCGTCGTTCCGTTCGCCGATGAGGGCTATAAAAAACATCGCAAGGAACTTTTCATTCCAAAGTCACGATTGCTGAGGCTCAATGATTCTGTCGGGCTGAATCCAGCGATGCGAGCGGCGGCCAGTTTGTGGGAAGATGACCAGCTTGCCATTGTTCCATCGGTGGGGTACCCGAATCCAAATCGCTCTCATGATGCGAGTATGGCCATCTGGCAGACCTGTCAGTTTAAAGAGAGCAATCGAAATTCGCACGGGTGGCTTGGTCTCGCATTGGATCAAACGAAGCTGGATGCAAAGGGTGCTCCCAGTTCGTTGATGGTTGGCGATCGCGAAAGACCAATTACGCTTCAAGGGAGAAAATCAGTTTGTTCGTCGATTCAAAACTTGGACGGGTACACGATCAGTGATGAACTCAAAGAGTCGACTGCGATTTTGGATTCCGCTGCGAAAGGTCATGAATCGGGTTTAGCTGAATTTTTGACGCGTAGTCAAATGGATGCTTACGCAATGTCGGATTCAATCCAAGATATTGCAGGGAAGGTCGATCAAACGGCTCGCTATCCGAATTCGAAACTGGGCGGAAATCTAAAGACGATTGCCAGTTTGATGAAGGCTGGTTTTGGCACGCGAGTGTTTTACGCCATCCAAGGTGGCTATGATACGCATGCGACACAGAATCGCACTCATGCGGGCATGCTTTCGTCGCTTTCTCGGAGTGTAAAAGCGTTCCTCGATGACTTAAAATCCGCAAAGTTGGATGACCGTGTCGTGGTACTGTGCTTCAGCGAATTTGGGCGCCGCGTGGATGAGAATGGATCGCGCGGAACCGACCATGGCTCTGCAGGGCTAACGATGTTGGCCGGGCCAAATGTCAAATCGGGAATCCACGGTGGTTATTCGAGCCTGCTGGACCTTGATGATGGTGGACTAAGAATGAAAACAGACTTCCGAAGCATTTACGCATCTCTATTGCAGGATTGGCTTGGGGTCGGCCACCTGCCAGTCCTTGGAAAAGAAATTACCAAACTTGATTTGATCAAAGCGGGCTAGATTGCCTGAGCATGACGAAAACGTTTTTTGTAATCGATATTTGAAAGCTTACTTTCTTACTTTAATTGTAAATTGCCAAGATCAAACGCTTCGTCGCTGCGTCCGCCTTCCATGGGCTCGATCACAAATTGTTGTGTCATGCTTCCAATCTCTGGACCGGGTTTCCAGCGGACTTCGCCCTCTTCGAGAACTTGTGCTTGAAACTGGTAGGTGCCCGGCGGGACATCTTCGATGCGAAACGTTCCGTCGGGTTTGATGGCGAATCCGTGGTACTCCGACCGTTCTCCTGCCGGGCCAACAATCGTTCTGCGCAGATTCGTGGTTCCTAAATTCCAGTCGGCAACAGCGTTCGGGTATTCGGGTGGAGCGACAAGTTTCCCCGTTACGGCTCGTCCGATGCCACCAAGCTCTACCTTGGTTGTCTTGCCAGGTTTCAAAATGAGCGGGTGTGAGAACGCCGAAGTGCTTTCGAACCCGGAGCCATCGCGCGAGACGATAATCTGACGGTAGATATAAGGAGCCTTCATGTCAGCTGGTACACAATCAAAAATAAATTTTCCATCTTTGTCGGCTTTGACTCCGTAGTCAAACATGTACCAACCAGATTCGAATTGGGGAGTTAGTTTGATCGTTTCCCCATCGGCTGGCTTTGCTCCGATTTTGGCAACGCCCTCGACGCGCGACCAACCCAGGAGTTCAACTCGATCTGTGGTTTGTAGTTTGTCCGCCGCGAGTTTTGCATACCCTTCATCAGCTAAGATCACGATTTTGGCTTTTTCACTATTGTTTGGGAGTTCAAACTTGCCGTCGTTGAAAGTCAGTTTAGGAAGTCGTTTACGGTCTTTTACTGTCGCGCCGTTTCGAACATAGGGCCCGTTGCTTCTGCGAGGAAGGCAGTAGTACACCGTTGCATTTTTCGAAAGTTTTCCGTTAGGAGCGATGATTGAAATCGTTTTAGTTTCTGCAGGTTCCATAAAAACCTCAAGCTCCGCGACTCCCTCGCTCAGCTTCACAGCCCGCGTTTCAACGGCTTTCATTCCGTCAGCTTCGATTCGAAAGTAGGTTTCACTATCGGCGTTGCCGTTTCTCTGCGTCCATTCAAGCTCGCCGTCTTTCCCGGCGAGAGTTTCGTGGCGTCGCCAATTAATTTTTCCATCACCTCCCTTGAATCCAGTGAGGAGTCGAAATTCAGTTGCTGGTGATTTCGTTTCTTTGTTCTGTACCTTGAATGCAACCTTCAGCGGTGGGTAGAGAACGCATTTGTATGGGGTTGAATTTGGAGCGAGTTTTACATCTCGCCGCATCAGTCCTGGCCAACGAATGAGGTACTTAATCGGTTCAGAGGGCGCATTTTCCCATTTGATCACGCCGTTTGCATTGGCTGTCAAAGGAAGAGATTCTCCGAACTTTATGAGAGATCTGCCATTTCTCCAATCGAATGGAATAGCCCTCGCTCCAGCTAGTGGTTTTCCTGCGGAATCTTTAACCTCGATGGTGAGGGGAATGCCGGTGGAAAGTTGCAAATCGAGATTCAGGTCTTTCCGAGCTACGTTGACTTTTTGAATCGCCGGCGCGAAACCATCAGCGACGCACGTGACATATTGAACGCCCTCGGAAATTTTATTGGACTGGTATTGCCCACTCATATCGGTTTGCGAAATGGGAAGAAGGTTGGGTTCGCGGAGAGCTCCAACTACGACTTGTGCAAGGTGAATTGGGTTTCCTTTTGAGTCTGTCACCGTCCCAAAAATTTTGTATCCGGATTGAAGTTTCGTCTTGTAAGTCTGAACTCGTAGTGGCGTCCAGTCTTGTCGGCTCACAAATTCTTGAGTGTCTACAAATTTCTCGCTGGTAAAACCCAGAACGACATGGGCTATCTTTTCATACGGCGGTGCTTTGTCGCATTTCCATCGCCCCTGTTTGTCTGTTTTGCAAGTGAATTTAAGACTCGTCAACGTGATTCTTGTGTCAGTTTGACTTGAAGAAGATGCAGCGAAAAAGACGTCAATTCCGGGAATTGGGGTTTGGTTTTCGTCGAGTACGACTCCTCCCATTGTTGAAGCAGTTTCCAAATGGAATTTTAACGAGGTTGGTAGATCCTGTTCAGCTTTCGTGGTCCAGGTCGACTTCATGGGGGTGTGCCCCGCCGATTCAACAGTGATGGTGAACTTTGCACCGGGAACCAGACCGTCATGAACGATGATGCAATTGCCTTTCGCGTCCGTGCGGAAACTTTCTTCCTTGATGTCTTTAACGCCCATCGTCAATTTGACCGAGACATCGCTGGCAGGCGTGCCGTCCGGGTTGACTACGTTGACGACCAGTTTTTGACTTGCAGATTGTTGTTGATCCTTGCTGGAATCGACAATGCCATTGGAATTTTCAGTCGTAGAGTTGTTTGGGCTGGCGAACATTCGAGCTGAAAAGATCAGAACAACAGCAGCGAATGTCGCCAGTGAAATTTTGGCGGTCCGAGAGACTGCGACGGACGGTTGGTCACGCAAAACGATTTCCATACGCCGTTTCAAAAATTTGAAATGGCTGAAGTTGAATGCGAGCGGGGCCTGGTTGGTGGCTCCGACCAGAAACTTCGCCGTGCGAAATAGGGACTCGCAATAGGAATGATTGCTGTCCGGGAAGTGTTGCAGAACGATCGAGTCGCAACAAGTTTCGTCGGCTTGGTGAAGTTGATGTCTGGCCCACCAAACCACAGGATGCCACCAATAAACGGAAGTCACAAACAATTCAAACCACCGAATCCAGTGTGAACGACGAAGTAAGTGTGCGAGTTCGTGGACGATGATTGGGTCGGATTGATCTTGAGCGAGCGAATCCATTAGCTCAATAGGTAGCACCAAGGTCGGTTTGTGGCCGACGCACCATATCAATGGAGAGATTCGTGCCGAGGTGGTTCGGACTCGTGGTACGCGAGTCAGCCCGATGGTTTCGGCGAGTTGCTCAACTCGCTGTTGCCAAAAATCGTTATCCGAAGATGACTGGCGGAGACTTCGATCAAACGAAATCAACCGGTGAAGTGTCATAAATACCACAACCAATGATCCGGCGACCCACACTACAAATACACACGCAATCCAGTCAATAACTGGTAAAGCTGGGGCCGAGTCGCCGGAACTGTTTGGAGATTGTTGGCTTGCCGCGATTGTTACGTGGGCCGAACCTGATTGAAACAGAGTATCTTCTTTATCATTGACCGGTTGGTTCGTCGTGTTGGTTTCATCGTTTTCCATCGTCGTGTTTGATTGCGTTTGTCTGTTGTTATTCTGGACCTGCTTCAAATTGACGGTCGAGAGGCTACTGACGTTGGCTTGTAAATTGGGTTGCATATCGGATTGAAAATCAAACGAGTCAGCGATCGCTGTCGGAGGAGCGGCGGATGCAAGAATCGGAATCGGAATCGGTTGTTGCCAGATCGGCGGCATGATGAGTTTTGCCAAAACGACCAGCCACAAAAAGTGAGCGGCGAAGCAATTTTTCCACTTGGCAGTTATGCAACAAACGACAACAGCCAACACCGAAGCCCAAAACGCGTTGGCGATTGATATTTCAAACAAAACACTCATTGGTAGCTCACTTTTTTCGTTGTCTTGAGTTTCGTTTCTTTTTCGCGGGTTGGGTCGGCTCGTGGTTGTCCAGCATCATTCGAAGCTCATTCAATTGGGACTTTGAAAGCGAATTGGATTCGATCAAAAGAGATAGAAACGGTGCAAGCGATCCGTCTGTGACCTTTTCAGCCAAATCGGTGAACTGTCGCCCAGCGAATTCAGATTGCGAAATGGTTGCGGAGAAAACATGGGGGTGTGAAGTACGGTCGCGCGTGACAAGCTTCTTTTTCTCCAACCGTTTCAGCAATGAGTGCACGGTCGCGTGATCCGATGGGGAACAACCAGGGTAAATCCGTTCCATGATGTTTCGAGAAGAAATCGCACCTTCACGCCAAAGCAAACGCATCACGGCGAGCTCTCCATCGGAAATTGGTGTGTGATTTGGCATGAAATCGCTATTCGTAGATCTGAATTAAGTGGTGTCGGAATTATGCGGTGCGGTTTAGGCAATGTGTCTAAATAACTTAGGCGTGTTGTCTATAAGTGTCAAGTAAATGTATTTGGAAGCGTTGGGAATGTTCTTTCAGTCATTCGCAATCTGTTCTTCAATCAAAAAAAGCCGCGTCGAATGCACGACGCGGCTTTGGTTTGTTGCTCCGCGAGATCAGCGGAATCTCTAAATTGAAGTCGGACTATTT
>JBGCDK010000131.1:0-29711 GCA_045105295.1 Mariniblastus sp. | reverse complement strand
AAGACACATATTTTTTTGATGATGCGGCGTCCTCCGAGATCCACACACTTAGCCTACCGGACGCTCTTCCGTTATTGCTCAGATTGCCCAGTCAGATCCTTTGCGTCATAGCGGCTTGGCGACTTTGCGTTGAAAGAATGTTTCGTCCAATGAAGAGTATGGCGGTTTAGAAGTCACTGAATTTCGTGTTGTTTTGATTTCTTGAATAACGCAAAGACGCAGTGGCGTGGAGGCGCAACGATCATTGCTCAGATAGATCCTTTGCGTCGTAGCGGCTTGGCGACTTTGCGTTGAAAGAATGTTTCGTCCAATGAAGAGTATGGCGGTTTAGAAGTCACTGAAATTTGCGTTGTTTTGATTTCTTGAGTAACGCAAAGACGCAAAGACGCAAAGACGCAAAGACGCAAAGACGCAGGGGCGCGGAGGCGCAACGATCATTGCTCAGTCAGATCCTTTGCGTCATAGCGGCATGGCGACTCTGCGCTGAAAATTCGTTTTTCGCAATAATGAGTTGCGCGGTTTTCTAAAATCGGTTCTGTTGAGTTGGGTAGCAATTCGTATTCGGTAAGCCCAACGTTTTACTCAATCACGATTGGTGGACCGTCGGAGCCTTGGCTATAGGTGTCGAGGATCTCAAGAAATTCTGTATATGAGTCATTCATCGCCATCTCTGTTGCGGCTCCTTGGCGTAACGCAGCTTCGATGTTCCCTCCGCCGATGCCAAGCTGCTCGACCATTTTCAAAGCACCCTGAATTCGTGGATCCTGTTTCAAGCGTTCCACGTCAGCTTGGACAACTTCGTTTCGATTTGCCGTGGAAGAAACGCTGATCACAGGCTTCCAAACGCCGGGCGATACCATTGCGAAGAAATAATCCTCGACCTTGGCGACTGGTTTGCTCGGGTTCTGAACGACTCTTGTGATTCGAATGCCGCGAACACCTTCTTTCTCTGCTGTGTCTGTAGCAGATTTCCACCACTCGGTTTCGAGCACATCTTCGGCCGCGCCCTTTCCGCCATCAAGCTTGAGTTCTTTCAAAAGATCGGCGATGTCTCCAGAGCCAAACCCGCCGCCCAATGCTCCACCGTCGCCAAGCAATCCTTTGATCTTTCCAAGATCGCCCGCCATGCCGCCAAAGCCTCCCATTCCACCGCCCATCATCTTCATCAAATCTTGGGCTTTGGGGGGATTGTCGGGATCGATTCGAATGAGCATGGAACCAGTCCCTTGAAACTTCATCGGTTTATCAAGCAATCCATATTCTAAAATGGCGACGCGTGCCGCCCATTCTTGTTTGGATTGCGTGGCCATTGTTGGGACGTCTTTGGTGAAGTCAAAACTCTCATTCGAGATGTCAACTTTTTTCTTTAACAGTTCGCGGCGAAGCGCTTTTATATTTCGAATTGTTACGCGGGGCACATCGTGTTTCCAAGCCAATCCGGCCAAGTTTCGGTTTTGGGCTGGTTGCAGGTAGACGTTTTTGACTTGCTGGGCGGTGTATTTAACAATCGCGAATTTGGTTGGCTTTTTCGCGACTGGTATCTCTTCGGGATTGTCGTCAGCGACAAGGTTTGGATTGGCTTTGACTTTATTGGCCTCGTCTTTATTAGCTTGGTCTGCAGGACCGGCTTTCCTATTTTTTTCTTTTGCAGCTTGGATCTCGGCAATTTCTTTGGCTGCTTTTTTTCGCTCGGCTTCGACTTCAGCAAAATACTCTAGCTCAGCGTCGACAAACTCCGCGACGCGCTCGTTGTCAGCTCGTTCTTTCTTCCACGCCCTCAAACGTTTGTTAAGTGTCTCGGCAGCGTTCTTTGCATCGTCTGATTCGGATTTCAAATGTTTGGCGTATTTGGCCGGGTAAGTCCGCTCGAACCAGGCTCTCTCGACCAGCAAGGTAAGTCCATCATCGGCAAAACGTTTGCGGTTAAGAACGATCCCGTACATCCGCTTGTTCGTTTGCAATTGGACTTCGTCAACACCGAGCTTTTCAACCGACGAGCTGGGACGTTGAGCGAAACCAAGTTTTGAATTCAGCAGCAGAACCGATGAAACCAATACAGCAATGCAACCGAAATTAGTCAAAAAGCGATTTAGGAAATTCATGCCCGTTACTCTCTAGCAGACTTTGCGTTTGCCAAAACAAATTTTATCAAAGGAATGAACGTGATAGGTGTACTTTTTTGCTGACGCTTGCTAACAGTATAGCCCTGCGCGCCGATGTCAGGCAAACTTGAATCGGTTCGCGGAGTAGTTTCAAAAATCTCATTCAATGTGTGATGTCAGTTCGTTCGCATCGACACCATGAATTGGTTAGACTCACGCCAGACGTAGCCTGCTGACATTTCTAATATCTGGATTTCAATATGGTTTTTCCTTTAAAGGTTCTTGGCACGGTTGTCTTTTTAGTCGCAATAGCCGCGACACTCAATGCTGACGATTCTGAACTGAAATATGTTCCCGGGAAAAAGTCACCATCTAGACTGGCTCGGCAGAAAATTGAATCAGGCCTGCCGAAAGGTGTTCAGGAATCGGTGTTGATTGAGCCTTTGGAGCTTCCCCAAGAAACCGAACCTCTATTTAGTTGGTTCACTTATGGCGATTCAAATTCACGTTCGGTGTCGGTGATGCTGTTGACGGGTGACGACGACTCGCAAGTTCGTCTGTTTGTTGACTTGAATCGAGACAAACAGTTCTCAATCGCGGAAGAGCTTTTGAAGTCCAATGGCAAGTGGCGGGTGGAACTAGCCGCCGAGTTTGTTAACAGCCCCAATCGCTATTCGAAGCAAATGCAAATGGTGGAGTTTTATGTGGATTCGAAAACGAATCAAATTGCACTTGGCACGATGGGCTCAATGGAAGGCAAGGCTGACTTCGATGGTGGTATTCGAATGGCAAAATATATTGACTTAAATTCCAACGGGACATGGTTCGATCCACAAGACCGCATCATTCTCGATGTTAACGATGACAAAAAGCTCAACAATTTGACGGAGAGATTTTCTTGTAAGTCGATGTGTCGCATTGGTGGCTCGTTGTACGCGATCGCTGGCGAACGTAAGGGAAACTATTTAGCTTTCGTAGAGGTCGTTGACACAGGGTCGCTCACGCCCCAACTAGCCTTCGAAGATTCGGAAACCAAACTGATTGAAGTCGAAGCTTTCCTTGCCTCGGATACGGGAATTCGAATTCCAATCACTTCTCTTGAGGATTCCATTGAATGTCCGGTCGGGATTTACCGCGTCGAAACCGTAACTATAAAAGTTAAAAGCAAAGATAGTTTCTACAAGTTTGTATTTATGACTGAGGGTGGTACGAGTAGCTCTGCGGAAGTCGAAGCAAACGAAAGCGGAAATATACAATTGCTGGGTGGTTTGAAATTCTCCGCAATTGCGAACGTTATTAAAGACAAACGTGATTCTGTTTTGAGTCTCAGTCCAGTTCTCCGATCCGAGTCCGGGCTTTATCTCGTTTCAAGTTCGACGGGTACCGATGAAAACACCGATGAAGAAAATCGCCTGACCGCTCAATCATCCTACATGGGCGAAGAGATTGGATTGGCTTCGTCAGGTTTCTCATGAGGCACTTTCTGCCCGGTCTCGGTTCGAGTACCACAGGAATTAAATGCTTCACAAATAGAAACAATTCTTAAATTTGATTCTGGCCCGCTCGGCGGCGTATTGATTCAGGAGCTTGTGCATGACATCAAAAATTAGACGATTTGGTTTCGCCGTCGTTTTGATGGCGAGTGTTGTTGGGTGCTTGTTGGCTTCTCAGAAAGTCAACGCGCAAGAAAACAAACCCAGCGAATCGAAAGCCGCTGACGCGAGTTCAAGTGAATCTCTTGCAGCCGAACCTAAATTAAGTGAACCCGACGGGACCGTGCCCAAAAAACTGTTCGTTTTTGGCAGTGTCAGTGATGAAGACGATCACCCAGTCGTCGGTGCGAGAGTCATGCTGTTCGGGCCGGCAGGCCGGTCCATGTCGGCACAAGAGTTGGCTCAGCTGGATCCCGCGATGGTTGAAACGGCCACCGATTCAGAAGGCAATTTTCGACTTGAATTCGACGCCTACGACGTCCGTTTCCTCGGCGAGGGGAATTGCACCCTCGTCGTTCAAGCGGAAGGGCTCGGTTTATCCGTAACAAATTGCCCACATGTTCGTTTGATGGTCGATCTTCCAATGGAGCTGTCTCTAAAACCCGTTCAAGACACACTTGTTAAAGTCGTCGATTCAAATGGCAAAGCAATTAAGAATGCGAGCGTCAGCCCGGGAAATTCTGGCAAAGTGATTTTTCCGTTTGGAATAGCACGACGTTTCGAAGTCAAAACAGACGAGCAAGGCATGGCTCGGATGCAGAACCTCACATCCGAAACCGGGCAAGTCTACGTACACGGCGATTCGATTGGATACCAATACGTTCGAATTGGAGCGACAACCGGCAACTACATGAAGGTTTCGCTTGAGCCCATGGCTACTATGAACGCGACGCTCAAATTGCCAGACTCAGCCGACATGACGCCGTTCACCAAAACGCAGTGGTTTGCACTTTCAACCAAAACGTTGGCTTACAGTCCGACGGGGCCTGAATCGTTTGGCTGGGTTAAAACGAACTTGAGCCAAGAAGGGAAACTAACTGCAGCTAACCTCGCGATTGGTTCGGTTGCTTGGATCACTGCGGACGATGTTGACTCGCCTTACAGAGATTCAACGTTTTTCGAACACCCGAAACTTACAGTAGAAAATTCGCCATTTGATGTTTCGCTAAACTACATCGACGCGGCGAAAATCGTTTTCAAAGTCACGGATAAAAAAGGGAACCCTCTTCCGAGAATTAGTGTCAACACAAAGATGACGAACGAAGACGGTATCGCATCGCTTTACCTTCCAGGGAATTTCCCTTCCAACCAAGCGTTCGCTTTTGACGCGCTTTTGCGATACAAGCTCACAGATCCATTCGGTGTTATTTGGAAGAAAAAGCTGTCTGTCGAATCTGACAATGTCATTGCGATTCGGATGACACCCTCTCAAGTCATCATCGGTCGCACGGTTGGAAGCGATGGAACACCTATGTCCGGAGTAACGGTCACCGGAACGTATGGTGAAGAGCGGTTTACCAACAAATCCATTGGCGTGTCTGATCGAAACGGAAATTTTGTTCTTCGGTCGTTGCCGCCTTCTGCGGCGGTAGAGATTTCAGCTCGTAAAGACGCGTATGCGACTGATGCCAAGGCGGCGACTCGAGTCGTGACGAACGAAAAGGCCACCACAACAGAACTGGTGTTGGTTGAGCAAAAAGTCGCATCATTCGCTGGCAAATTGGTTGACGAAAATAACGAGCTGGTTAGTTCTGTTGAAGTCTCGATCGGAAAAGCCGTCGTGATTCAGCAAGAATCGTTCGGGGCTGAGCGACTGCAACAGACTAAGTTACTTGGCAACGAGCAGCCTGTTTCAACGGACTCCAATGGTGTTTTTCGTTTTAACCCAACCTCTGAGTTGAACGGCCGTTTCCAAATAAAAGTTGACGACCCTCGTTACTTTCCATTTCGAAGTAGCTTTATCGATGCGGGAAAATTTGCCGCAGCAGGCGAGGAAATTCAATTCGGTGATTTCCAGCTTACGACACGGCCCGCGGACAAGCGAATTGAAATCCGGTTGAAGGATGAAGTGTCAAACGATCCCGTCGCGGACGGAGAGTTTGTTTTGATCGGGTATCGCGCCGGAAAAACATTTGGCAAAACGGGCGACAACGGATTCGGCACTGCAACGGTAGCAGTGGCGTCTCAATTGCTGGTCGTTAGCGTGCCCGGCTATGAGGTCGTTTATAAGTGGTTGAAGAAAGCAGAGCTTGCGACTCTAGAGAATGAAATTTTGGTGTCGTTAAAGAAACTCGATCCGAAACTTCAGTCCAAGAAACTCGAATGGTTTGAGCGTCGTTCTGATGATTACCTTGCTGCCGGCAAAGAGCTTTTTGGAGAACTTGAGCAACCTTCGCCAAAGGAATCCAGTTTCTATCGCCAGTCGATGTACTTTGATGCACTGGCCATGACCAATATTGATCGTTACATCGAGTTGGTTGAGTCGGATGATTCTCCCTACGAGTATCGAGGGAACTTCTTTCAGCAACAGCATTCCAAAGCGTTTTTCTATGCCCCTGAGAAATTGCTGGAAATAACTGTCGAGTCCGATTGGCCTGGTTTTCAAAAGGCGCTATTGTTGGCGTCGCTTGCTTTCCAAACTTCTGACCGAGAGTTGAAAGACGAACTTTATGGCGAGGCAATATCGCTTTCGCGGAGTCTCTCGGGACGAAACAAGTATTACGTGGCCGGCGAACTGGCTAAACATTTGTTGCTGGATGGGCAACTCGATTCAGCAAAACAAATCATTGCTGAAGTTTGGGCTGAGAGTAAGGACCTTCAGAAACAACTGGCTGATAAAAAGGAGAAAATGGATATCGGAATGTCGCGAGTGTTTTGCCCAATGCTTGCTCTTGTTGATCCGGACGCTGCGATCGGACTAGTTCCCTTAATGGCGACGCAAACGGAGATTGAACGGTTGCTTGGCCAAGCGATGGCGGTTGTTTCGTATTCCGATGTTGAAAAATATAGCTCGCTTGTAGATTCCAACAAAGTGGTTTCTGCGACAGGAGTGGCGTTGCTTGAGCCAACCTATTTGACCCAAGAACTATTGAAAATGCGCCAACCATCCCAGCAGGCCATTGCTTGGCTCAACCGGATTGGCGACACCATTCCGAACCAAAAAGTCAAACTTCAAATTGCTTTGGCCAGGGCGAAGTTCGCCAGCTCGCCTTCGGAGAGAAAGTCGCGGTTTGAAAATGCGATTTCGATTTTGAAGAATGGACCCACCAAGATCGTTCAGTCTTACTTTTACGATCCAACGTACGAAGTTACCCAGTGGGCTATCTCGTTCGCCGAGTTGTCTCAGCAAGAGATTGATCAATTGTTTTTTGAGACCGCAAAACTGCTTCCCAACAAGTTTGAAAAATTCGGTGAGTTAGAAGTGCTCGCCATCAACATGCGTTTGCTCAGCCTCCGCGATGCGGGATTGGCGAAACAAATTCTCGAACCTGTTTTCGACAATCCTAGCTGGTTGTTCCGTTATCAAACGGGCCAGGAGTTTCGGGGGAACTTTGTTGTTGGTACATCAGTTTGGATCGACCCGGTTTGGGCAAACAAAGCCACGAACGAGTTAATTTCGCGTTTGGAAAAAGACAGCTCAGCCAGACAAATTGAACTCATCAATTCCGCGCTTCTACAGACGCATGAAATTGTGAAGCAGCTTCGTATGGTGGAAAATTCTCTCGAATAAATGCAATCAAGCAATCGTTCGGAATGAATCTGAAGTTCTCGGTAAACTTTTGATTGCAACGACGTTGGCGGTTAATACTCTGGCCCGATTGTGGCTTGCCTGTTTGTAAAAAAAGGAAAACTCGTTACCCTAAATGGGTAAGTATCTATGTCCCCAGACTTTCCCGCTATGCCTAAAAAAGACAAACCCGAATCGAACAGCAAAACCGAACCTTGGTACAAAGACGGACTGAAATTTAAATGTTCAGGTTGCGGAGATTGTTGCACGGGCGCTCCCGGATATGTGTGGGTCAACAAAGCCGAAATCGAAGCGATGGCACCCTTGGTCGATCTGTCTGTTGAGGACTTCCAAGACCAGTACACCCGCAAAGTCGGAATACGCCGCAGTCTCAAAGAATTCGGCAACGGAGACTGTGTCTTTTTTGACAACGAATCCCGAAAATGCGAAGTCTATTCCGCGCGACCGCGTCAATGTCGCACTTGGCCATTTTGGGAAAGTAATTTGCGAACCCAAGAAGATTGGGAGCGTACATGTGATGACTGTCCCGGAAGTGGGACAGGAAAACTGTACCAACTCAGTGAGATTGAGGAACTTCGAGACACGATGAAGATCTAAATGTCGCCTTAGTGTATGGCTCTTAACTTCAGCGTTTCGTTGACTTTAGTTCTTGCAGCGTATACAGTTATGTCGATTCGGGGGCAGTTTGGCCGCCGGTTTATGTTAACAATTCCCTCGTTGTTCGGCTTGATCAGCCAGCAGTGATAACCCCTAATCAAATACCGACCTCTGAATTCAACCGATTGAAAATGGGCTCCATTATTTCAAAACGAGAATTCCCCGCCTTTTTCCCTCTATCGCCACCTCCTCCACTTCCTTTTCCCAACCAAAGCATTTTTGGAGCAGTAAATGACCAAAAAGGAAATCGTCAAAACGATCTCAGAGCAAATTGGACTTACTCAACAAACCACGAAAGAGATCGTTCAGAAAACCTTCGACGCAATCATCGATGCGCTTGTTACTGACCGCCGAATTGAGCTACGAAACTTTGGTGTGTTCGAGGTCAAGAAACGAGCCGCTAGAAACGCACGTAATCCAAAAACTGGTGACAAGGTCCACGTGCCTGAAAAGTTCGTGGTGACTTTTAAACCGGGCAAAGACATGGAGGAACGTGTAAACTCTGTCGGCAAAGAAGACCGATTCAGCGAATCCGGTTTCATGCCTCATGCGAAACAACAATTGGAAGAGGCAAAGGCCCGCGAGCTCGCCGAAAAGCAACAAACGAATTCAGATGACTAGTCTGGATAAGACACCAGTCCATCATACACCCTAAAAAAAATGCCCAACCCATTTCGAAATTTGCCGTCCGTTAGTCAGCTGTTGGAAAACCCTCAGCTGAAACAAATGGTCGAAACTGTCAACCACAATGTCGTGGTTGAGGGAGCCCGAAATTTCCTCGATGATCTACGTCAACAATTGTCCTCAGCGACGGAAGATATTTCCGTTCCGACTCCCAACGAGATGGCGGAGAAAATTGCCGACTGGATTAAGTCCGAGGAAAAACCGTACCTGAGACCAGTGATCAATGGGACTGGGATCATTCTTCACACAGGACTTGGAAGAGCACCGCTGGCGAAATGTGCGTTGGACGCTGTTCAAGAAATTTCTGCGGGCTACGCCAGTGTGGAAGTGGATTTGAAAACGGGCGACCGTGGCCAACGGGTGAAATCTGTTGAGCGATTGCTTTGTGAACTTACAGGTGCCGAAGCCGCCACCATCGTCAACAATAACGCAGCCGCAACTATGCTGACGCTTTCGGCACTCGCCGCCGGCACGGAGGTTATCGTCTCGCGCGGACAGTTGATCGAAATTGGCGGAAGCTACCGATTGCCCGACGTGATGGAGTGCAGTGGTGCGAAACTCCGTGAGGTTGGAACGACCAACAAGACTCACTTGGTCGATTACGAGCGTGCGATCAACGAAGAGACGGGAGCACTCCTCAAAGTTCACCCGAGTAATTTCGAGGTCGTCGGTTTTACCAAAACCGTTCCAACGAAAGAGATGGTCGATCTCGCCAAGCAACACGATATACCCGTGATCGACGATGTTGGATCAGGCGCTTTGATTGATTTCGCGCAGTTCGGTTTGATGGACGAACCCGTCGTCTCGCAAAGCATCAAAGACGGCGCCGATGTCGCGTTGTTCAGTGGTGATAAATTGATCGGTGGGCCTCAGTGCGGAATCATCGTTGGAAAACGAAAGTACATTGACAAGATTCTCAAGAATCCACTAATGCGAGCGATGCGTGTCGACAAAATGACGCTGGCTGCTCTCGCCGCTACTCTGAGGCTTTATCGCGATCACGAAACGGCGAAACAAGAAGTCCCAATCCTGCGAATGCTGTCGATGCCAGTCGAAAATTTGAAATTGCGAGCCGACAAAATCGCACAGCAGATTGGTCACTTGTCAGTCATTAAATCTTGTGACGTTGTCGAAGATCAATCAATGCTTGGAGGCGGAAGTTTGCCAACGCAAAAGATTTCGACTTGGTGTGTTTCAATTGATTGTGCAGACGGATCGCTAACCAACCTGGCTAGTCGATTGCGCGACGCGTCGCCATCGATCATTGGACGAATTCAGAAGGAACGATTGTTCCTCGACATGCGAACTGTCCAACCGTCGCAAGACGCTGATGTCGTTTCAGCGTTTGAATCTTTGGTGTAGTCAACTAATTTTCTTCATTCGTCGCAGCGATCTCGATCCGCAAGTTGATAGGCGCATAGATTTGTGTCGGTGGGGAATGAATGCCAGGTCCGGTCATAACTACGACTACTTTTTGGTCTTCCGTGATTCGTCTTTTGCTGATTCATCTTTCGATTCGCCACTCGAATTTTGATCGATAGGAATTATGACTTTGACACTCGTGTCACCTGAGTTGGCTTTGAATTCGACTTCGTACTTTTTTCTTTCTTCCAAGGAAATGTATGCTCGGTTTGAGGCACCAGTCTCCAATCGAAGCTCCGAATCTTTAGGAGCTCCTTCGATAGTAAATTTTCCATTTGCATCGGTGTAGGCTACATTCGACAAAAACCAATCGAACGGCATTGGGTATTTACCAATCAAAGAGGGGCGAACCGTGACCTTCACTTGTGGAATCGGTTTTCCATTGATGTCGACAACCGTTCCACCGACTTTAGATTCGCCTTTGAAAAAATCCATGTTGTGAATAAATTCGCCAGCAACAAGATCCGCCTTGCCACTTACGTTTCGAGTAGTCTCGTTGGGAATTCCCGAACGTGCTCCAACGAAATAAGAAGCGTTCTTTCCGCTTCCGCCTTTTGGCATTACCGACAAAACGTATTCGCCGTTTTCATCAGTCACGCAGTTGCCCACATTTCTGGAGCCGCTGAGAGAAACTTGTTTCCCATTGATAAAGGCTTCCCGTTTCTCTCCCGATTTTGAAATCTTAAGCTCGACTCCGCTAATAGGTTTTCCATTGACAGTGATTTTGCCACGCACCTGGGTCGCGAGCAAAAGCTTCACTTGGGTAGTCTCGCCACGTTTTTTATCAGGTTTTACGAATGCTTCTGCAAGGCAAAGGCCCTCTTCCGATTGATAAGTAGCTTCGATGAGCGAGGCGTTTGCGCTGGAAGTAAACGGCAATAGTTCTGTTTGGCCATCCATTTCGGTAGTGGACCATTCTGAGTTTGGGGAAGGGGATCCGTATTGGCTTTTATAAGAAAGCAAACGTACTCGGGCGCCCGCAATTGGTTCACCATCTTTATCGACGACGGAAACCGGGAGCGGTGTTATCTCATCGATGAAGATAGTTTCCAGCTCTTTTTTCTCGCCCGCTTTGACAGCGAACTTTCGAACCCAGTTTGAGTTGGCGGCCGTCTCGATCGACCGATAATCTTCAACAATGTCCAAACCAGGAACACGTCCTGAGATCTTCAGCGTGATATTGCCTTTCGATGTCTTCACCTTAAATCGCCCATCGCTGTCTGTTCGAGCGCGGAAGCCTACGGCGGGACCAGAGTTGTCGATGTGTACAGTTAAGCCTGCGATCGGCTGCCCGCTTTCCTTAATTGCGATCTTTCCAGTAACCTCCGCGGCCTCCTCGAGTGTGACGACTGCGGTGCCGGCAATAAGGTCTGCGGTGGGAACTTGGAAAGAAAGAAAGCCGTACTGTTTGTGGCTGACCGAGCAAGCAATTTCTTTTTTGTTTTCAAGGATCGAGCTCTGGATTGCGGTTTTAAAAATCCCATCTGGCTTTGTGATTCTCGCGATTCCAAAAACACCAACTTTTGCATTTTTAATTGGAGCAGAATTTTTATCGACGATTTTAAGTGCTAACCGCTTTCCTTTCTCAAGCGTTAGTGTGTCGCCGTTACTTTTGATCGGAATGCGAGTTTTACCTGCCGGTCCATTGATCCACGGTGGATGGGCATCGCTTGTTCGCATGCTGAAATATTTGGATGGATAGTTTGGCGACATAGCCCGAAATCCAACAACAAATCCGTCTGGCATCTCAGGGAAACTAAATTCACCCTTGTTATTGGTTCTTGCAACCGGACTAATCACTCGATCCGTGTATCCAGCATAATTGTCGAATTGAATGTCTCTGTGATTTCTGAAATACAGGAATTTTAGATCGACACCCTCGATAGCATTGCCCTGATCATCAGTTAGAACGCCGTTTAGCGGTACTGATTTATTAAGCGATACATTGATTTGTTTGGCGGTGTCTCCCTCCACTTCGTAGGCAGAGCTCCAACCCATCTCTCCTGACTCCGCAAACGCAACAATTTCTGGACTCGAAAACTGCAAACGCATCTTTGCGTTTTCGAACTGGTAACGACCTTCGGAGTCGGTTTTTGTTTTTGCTGCTATGTCTCTAATTGAGCCGGCACCGCCCGCGCTCATGGAAAACCCGTTTCGTAAAATCACGATCGCACCCACGACCGGTTTTTTCTCTGCATCCAACACCTGCCCATATGCATTGATCGTTTTCACGCCAACTGTTTTTGTAGAGCTCGCCGCAGGGGTTTGCATAACTCTTTCATAGAACGTGCTTCCTGTGACTGAGATGTGATCAAACTTAGCTGGTTTCTTAATAGAGTCTGTTTTCTGCTCCGAATTTTGAATCGGCGACATCGCGGATTTGCAGGGCGTCGCAAAAGTTTGCAAAGGAATTAGAGCGACACAGGCTATAGAAAAGCAAAATATGGTACGCATTGTTTCTTCAGCAGGAATTGTTCGGCTAAAACGTTGACGATAGCCTTTTTAAGCACAGGCGATATACCGGTCAACAAATTGTTCCCTTTTTGGCGATCAAAGTCTCGGCTCGCTAGCTTCAATTGTTTATCGAGAACATCAAGTCCACCACGAACCATCAAAAAATCGTCAATATTGATGGGGGTGCCGAGGGAAACGCGGAAACCATTGAACCCTTCGGTTGGTTATAATTTCTCATCAACGTTCCCTACCTTTTGAGACCGTCACTATGCGTTCAGCCAATTTGTGTTTCGTATTTCTTTTCGCGTTTGGAGTTTTGATAGCGAATGAACAGTCATCTTTTGCTCAGAAGAAAGATGGCCCTTACGAAACGGATCCAGCGTCCGTTCGCCAAAACGATGTTCCCAAGGGGACGATTGTCAAACGTAAGTTTTCGGACAGTTCGGTTTTCCCGGGAACGGAACGTGAATACGCAGTCTATATCCCTAAACAATACGACGCCGCAAAGCCCGCATGTCTGATGGTGTTCCAAGACGGAATGGGATTCCTGAACGAAAAAGGACCAGCCAAAACGCAGATCGTTTTTGATAACCTGATTCACTCGGGGGAGATGCCAGTTACGATCGGTGTTTTTGTAAATCCCGGCGTTGTTCCCGCGCAGAACGAAAACGCGCAGCCTCGTTTCAATCGCAGTCTTGAGTACGACGCCATCGACGATCGATACGCTACTTTTCTGGTTGATGAGTTGATGCCTGTGGTTCAGAAAGACTTCGCCATCAGTACTGATCCAAACGATCGCGGAATTTGCGGATCTAGCTCAGGGGGGATTGCTGGTTTCAATGTGGCTTGGCAACGTCCCGACCAATTCCGTCGAGTCTACACAATGGTTGGGACTTACATTGGCCTAAGAGGGGCCGAACAAATGTCGGTCCTTGTTCGCAAGACGGAACCCAAACCGATCCGTGTTTTTCTTCAGGACGGCAGCGACGATCTGAATATTTATTGTGGCGACTGGTGGGTTGCCAATCAGGGAATGCTGTCTGCGTTGAAATTTAGCGGTTACGAGGTCGACCATGTTTGGGGCGAAGGCGGACACAACAAGAAACACGGTGGAGCGGTTCTTCCGAAAGCCATGCGATTTATTTGGAAGGACTGGCCGAAGAAGGTCGAAACTCATTTCGACGAAAGCCGCAGTCGCGCGCCCGAAATGTTGGATGAAAATGAAGATTGGGAGCTTGTCGCGGAAGGTTATTTTTACGATGAAAAACCTGACGAGATCGTCAGCCCAGTTTTTGATAAGGAAGGTAACCTTTTTTACGCGACCAAAAACAGTGGCGAAGTCTACAAAGTCACGCCCTCAGGCACAAAGGAACTTTATTGGTCCGTCGCACGGTGGGGAGCCAATAAGAGGCTGGGTGGCCCTTTAAAGCGGCCGATTATTTCCGGCATCGCGATTGGGCCAGACGGTTCTGTTTACGGCGCGGCTCCCTTTCAAAAAGCGATCGTAAAACTGCCAAACGATGGCTCTGGTGATTTCGAGAACATTGTCTCAAACGTTACTGCCGAGGGCATTGTTGTCGCAAACGACGGAACGATCTATTTTACGGATCCGCAACAGAAAACCGTTTGGATGAAAGAAACAGACAAGACTGCGACTGTAGCGGCGGAAGGTTTTTCAGGTGCCAACGGAATCACGCTCAGCCCCGATCAAACGTTGGTCTATGTGTCTGATTCCAACGGACGATATGTCTGGTCTTCCGTTCGAAAAGAAGACGGTACAATTGCGCACAGCCAACCTTATTTTCACATTCACTCACCGCCAGCGGCCGTTGATACGCGTCCTCACAGTAATGGCATGAGCGTCGACAAAGACGGTTGGGTTTTGGTCGCCACGAAAATGGGAATTCAAATCTGCGACCAACCCGGCCGGGTAAACTTAATCCTACCACCTCCAACGGGGGCCGCGCATCCGTCTCACGTCACGTTTGGAGGCGAAGGCAATTCGACGATAGTTGCGAGCTTTGGGACGCAGATATTCAAGCGAAAAGTCAAGCTAACCGGCGTTCAGCCTTGGGCTAAACCGGTTAAACCACCCAAGCCACGCCTGTAAAAACTGCGTGAGGACGAAGCCTGTTTCAAACCAAAGTCCGTTCCGCTCTTTCGAATAAACGAACGAGTTAAAACGAAAAAACGATTGAATGGTTCAAACGTGTCACTGCGTGCGCCTTAACCGATGGCCAAGCCAAACACCTAACTAAACAAGGCGTGGACGGGATGTGCCTTCACCAATTCCCTCGGTTGATTCAAGTGGTTCATCACCATCGTTTCAGGATCAATCCCAAACGCGTGGTAGATGGTGGCCAGCAATTCACCCGGGTGCACAGGATCCTCCAGTGGAGCAGAGGCTGTTTTGTCAGACTTGCCATGAACGTAACCACGTTTGGTTCCGGCTCCGGCGAGCAAGCCCGTGTAGCAATAGGGCCAATGGTCGCGGCCGTCACTGGAATTGTCGTTGCCCGACGTGCTGACGCCCCGTTGTGGACTGCGTCCGAACTCTCCGATCGCAACCAACATCGTATCCTCTAGCATACCTCGTTCGTCCAAGTCTTCGATCAGCCCACTTAGGCCCGCATCGAACATCGGAGCTGATTGGTTCTTCATTCGTTTGCTGAGCCCAACGTGCTGATCCCAGCTGTGGTTGTCGCTGTTGGCAACCTTGGGCCAAACGACTTCGACGACTCGCGTGCCGGCTTCGACCAAACGTCGGGCGAGTAGCAGGCTGTCGCCAAATGTGTTGCGACCATAGCTTTCTCGAGTGGCTTCAGTTTCCTCGTCCAGTTGAAATGCTTTTCGTGCACGACCAGAGACAACGAGATCAAGTGCTTTTGAATAGTGCTCATCCAATTTATAGGACTCAACCGCTTTATCGATCTTTGGCATTTGCTTGTTGACCAAATCTCTTAGCTTCGCCCGCCGTCGCAACCGGACCGAGAAAACTTCGTCCGGCAATTGCAGGTCATCAATTTTGATACGGGCCATCTTTTTCATGTCCATATCATCGCCCTGAGGATAAAGCGTATAGGGATCAAACGCTTTACCAAGAAAGCCCGCAGTGCCTCCCTTGCCCACGACGTTGCTTTCTTGCAGCGGTCGAGGAAGCATCACAAACGGAAGCATGGGAACTTCGACGGGTTTCATTTTGATCAAATGAGAGCCAAAATTGGGAAAATCCTTTGGTGTCGGAGGCTCCAATTGTCCCGAGGGGCTGACCTTGTCCGTCGTATAGCCAGTCATCATTTGGTAGATCGCGGCGGTGTGGTTGAACAATCCGACCGGCGTGTAGCTCATCGATCGAATCATTGTGAAGCGATCGTTCAATTGTGATAGCCGAGGAAGAACTTCCGTGAATTTGATCCCGGGAATCTTGGTTGAAATCGGTTTGAAAACACTACGAACATTGTCCGGCACGTTTTCCTTCGGATCCCAAAGATCGATATGACTTGGGCCGCCTTGGAGGTAAACGAGGATAATGCTTTTCGCTTTGTTCCAGCCGGGAGCTTTGATCATCCGAGCAGAAGCCGTGGCCGCATTGGCGGATTGAAGCTGCAGTAAATTGCCCAATGACAGCCCCAGCATTGCACTGCCGCCAACCCGCAAAACATCCCGCCGCGTTACCGAAAGATCGGAATCACAA
Source organism: Mariniblastus sp. (assembly GCA_045105295.1). Taxonomy (GTDB): domain Bacteria; phylum Planctomycetota; class Planctomycetia; order Pirellulales; family Pirellulaceae; genus Mariniblastus. The sequence goes on along the minus strand of JBGCDK010000131.1, from coordinate 13,457 downwards.
AGATCTTTGCCGGGCTTACCTACGATTCGAAACATAGCTTCTTACTTTCGAAAAACTGAAATGACTGCTGATTTACTTGCTGATTACTAAGCAACGTCTACGGACTTTCATCAGCGATTAAATAGGAACGAAGGACTGTTTATTAAAGCCCAAGCCAAATCTTGTGCCGCAGTCAAACGATTGTTGCCAAGTTGAATTTCGCTTTGCTTAAGATCTTTTTCCAATTGAGCCAATTCCATATCGGCAGGTACTGGCTTTCTGACGCGAGCCAAATGCTCTCTTGCCTTTGCGATTTCTGGATGGACCATAATCGGAGTCTTCTTTTGAGCTAACTCAGTTTTTAACGCGGCGAGTTTTGGGTCGCCTTTTGAAAACGCATTGTTGAAAGCTGTCTTGTGCTCGGGCGTCCATGATTTTTCTGGCTTGGTTAGTCCCGCCAATAATTCTTCGCTCAAACCCAAACCCGCGGAACCATGAAACTTGGAAAGCGAAATACGGAAGCAACCGACTTGGTGGTTATCGTCGTACGATTGATGGAGCTTGAATCTCAGTAGGGTTCCGTTGCTGTATCCAACTGGCAATTTCAATCGATAACTCGCCCAGTTTGTTTTCGCGGTGTGCCCATACAAAGCCCATCCGCCGTTGTTTTTGGCGTTTCCATCGAACGTTTGTTCGATATTGAAATTACCTTGCTCAGCATTGGCTATGGCCGATTCGAATTCAACGGGTTTCCACTCATCCGGTCGGTCTGGGTGTGCGATCTCCATGGTGAACTCGGTTAGAACAAGATTTCCATTTTCTGCCAAACCAGGGCCGCTCATCGGCAATGACGCATCATGAATCAATTCAAGCCGTACGGCGGAAACGCCTGTCAAATCTGTTTTGCTTTTGACCGTGTAAACATCTTTGCCTTCTGTCGGGACAAGCAAAACACTGCGGTCGGTTCGCAAAGTGAATGGTGTTTTCAGTTTTGAAACGAATTCATTGACTCTCAGTGGGTGCCACTCAAGCATTTCCAATTGCGTTTTTTTCCAATCTTCGAATCCGCTTTTGCCAGATGCGTAATCTTTCAACGCTTTCTCAGCAGCGGCGATCTCATCTGTCTTGGTAACTTCTTTCTGAGTCAACGTCGGATCATGTTTTGCAATCAAGTCATCGACTTTCTTGGTCACGGCTTCAATGGCTTGAGCACGTTCCTTCTCAAGTCTTGGACGCAATTCAGCGGCAACCTTTTTCCGATTGTCACGCTTGTCCATTAAAGCTTGATGGTCAGTCGAAATTTCATCGAAGGATTCTGAGGCAATTTGAATTTCGGCTTTGGTGGCATGTCGATTCAAAATCCGCATGTATAGCTGATCAACAACTTTCGCGTCGTCCATTTCCTCCGCCACTAATTTTGCCAGTGCGTTTTCTGTGTCGCCGATTGCGCGGGAAAGATCTGGCCCGCTTACTAACGCCAACACGCTGCCCAATTGCAAGTCATTCGCTCGTTCGCATTCACACGCACTTTCTCGTGATGGACGCCCCAGTGTGGATAGAAAGCCACTTGGAAGCCTGACTCCGCTGTCTGGCAACGCCGCCGCGCGTGTTCCTGGATCAACGCCGGGGATTTTTAGTTGACTGCCGGTGACGGCATGAATTGAATCGAATAGAACTTCTGCAGGAAGCCGTCGCGCTAACGCGTGTGAATAATTGATCGTGTCGTCCGCGTTGAAAGCGTTTGTTTCGACCGAAAGCTGATATGTTCTCGATTTGCAAATCAAGCGAATGACGTGCTGGGTATCAAAGCCACTTTTGACAAATTGGTCCCGTAAATACTCAAGCAACTCAGGGTTGCTCGGCGGATTCCCTGCGCGGATATCATCCAGCGGCTCAATCAGTCCAACGCCAGTCATGTATCCCCACAATCTGTTTACGTAGCTGGTGGCGAAATAGGGATTCTCTGGCGATGTGATCCACGATGCCAGCTTTTTGCGTCTTGGTGATTCCTTTTCCTCGTCAACATTGACCACGAACGGAAATATCGGCGGAGCGATTTGTCCAGTGCGTTCATGCTTCATGTCTCCGGCGTCCATGTCCGAAATGATTTCGTAAAGCGGTTTGGCACCTTCGACCGCACTTCCACCGATCGTTTTACCTTGTGATTCGGGATCATTCTTGCGGTCAATCTGAGCGAAGAATGCGGCGGTTTGGTAATACTGATCCTGAGTCCATCGTTCAAAAGGATGGTCATGGCATTTGTTGCAATTGAATCGCGTTGCGAGAAAGAGGTGGGTCGTGTTCTCCATCGTCTCGTCCGGCGTCCGATGGATTTTATAGTAAGCCGCGGGTGGATTGGTTTTAGTTGAACCAGAGGCGGTCAAAATTTCGTAAGCCAACTCGTCGTATGGCCGATTCGTTTTCACTTGGTCACGAATCCAACCCCGAAGCGATTTTGCACCCTCTGGTCCCAGGTACTTTCGATTGACCTGCATCAAATCCGCCCATTTGTTGGACCAGTGTTCAACGTAAGAATCATTGCCGACCAACTCGTCTACCAAACGATCACGTTTCTCTCGAGTCGGTGTTTGGTCAGAGATAAAATTAGTCACTTGCTCAACAGACGGTGGCAAACCAGTCAAATCAAGATAGACGCGGCGGATGAACTCACTGTCGTCGCACAAACCGGAGGGCAAGATCTTCATTCGCTCCCACTTTTGTGCGACGAGATCATCAACAGGGCCCCACGTTTCTGGTGACTTCCATTTGAACCCTTCGCGATTCCCCATCACCGTAATAGTCGTCGCAGTAAACGCGCCTTCGTAACGAGCCAACACTGGCGATTCTCCACGACGCAGGGCGGTGACGACAGATTCATTGACAGCGGCGACTTCGATGTTGCCAGCCTCCAACACCGCCTCTCGTGTTACGTCTTTTGAGGTTCCATCCGCGTAGGTTGCAACGACTCGCATTTGTTGTCGGCTGTTCGCGTCTCGCAAAATTGGATTGCTTGGCTGAACTTGGATCGATACGACTTTGGGTGTCGACAAGTCCAGTGCTGCCCCTCCGCGGATCCATTCATGAATCAGCGAATAATATTTCCCGTCGCGAGGCAATAGCGTTCCGCCTTCATGAGGCACGTCTCCCGATGGCTTCATCAGCATCAAACTCGCGCTCGGTGATGCAACATTGGTTCGGCGCGATCCCATGTCATCAGTAAAAGAGCGAATGTCATAAAGAGGATCGTATCCACGAAGGGATAGCTTGAATCCCTTTTTACCGCCTTGGCTACCATGGCAAGTGCCCGCGTTGCAACCAAGTTTCGACAGAACAGGATTCACGTGGTGTACAAAGTCAGGAACAAACTGAGAGGCATCGAATTTGACTTCGACGTCAAGTTCTTTTTTAAGCCCGGCAAACTCAACCCAAATCGTCGCCAAACCATCGGCGCGGGAAATAGGCTTGGTTTGAACAAGTGAGTTTGTCACTTCGATCAAATTTCCGTCAGTTTTAATGTTTGCAGCATCGGTAACATCGACGGTTGAACCGTCCGCGAGTTTTGCTTGAACGATTAACTGCGTGTAATCGGTAGGGCTGTTGAGGCGAACCAATTCGGGGAGAACGACAAGGGAAGCGACTTCTAAATTTTTCTTTCCATCTGTCGATTTGTTCTGGCTGGAGTCTGGATTGACAATTTGGCCTGCCGAGAACTGCCACTGTGAATTGGAATTCTCGACGACGTCGGTCTCGTCAGGATCAGACAACTCAAACGGTTGAACGACGGCGATGGTTTCGGCTTTCGGTTCGATTTCGGAGATTTTGACGAAACGGATCAATCCATCGCTGCCACCGCAAATGACTTTTGCGCCAGTTTCGTCAAAACAAGCGGAATAGATCGCACTGGAATCGAATTGAATCGCTGCGATCTGTTCGATGTCCTTGACGATGTATTCAGCGAGTGCTTTTTTTTCTGCTGCGTTTTGAGCGGCTACTCGTTTGGCGACAATGGATTTGATATTCTCGGGCAGCGTCGAATCGATGTCGTATGAGTACACGTGCACATAACCGATACCGTCGAGGCTGCTGCCAGCAACGATCCGCTTTCCATCCCTTGAGAAAGCGACGGATTGAATTCGGCCTGGCATTTTCGGGAGTGTTCGAATCAAGTTCGCGTCGTCGCCGATCACACGCTTGGTCAGCCGTTCCATCCGATAGACTTTTGGAACACCGTCTGCTCCGCCAATGACGACCTCGTCTCGAGTGGGATGTCGATCGACAGAGCCGATACCGCCCTTGAGAACGCCCGGCGTAATCGACGTAATATTGTCGACAAACCGTTGGGTGTTAACTTCTGTCAGTTTGCAACTCATGTCGCGGCCCACCGAAACAAGTTTGGTACCGTCTACCGAAAAAACCGTATCTCGAATCCAATCCTCGTGCGCGCCTTGGAACAAAACTTGTTTTCCCGTTTCAGTTTCGATGGCCCGCAAAGTCGTATCGGTACAGCCAAACGAAATCATTTTACTATCGGGAGACCAATTTACGCCGTAGAGAGTGTCGTGCGAAACCGTTTTCGATAGCTTTAACTCTCCGGTTGCGACGTTCCAGATTTGGACTTCGCCGAACTCTCCAGGACTTCCTCCAGAAACGGCCAGCTGGGTCCCGTCGGGCGAAAACTTGACCGATTCAATTCTGGAGGACAATCCAATCAGTCGCCTTTCAATTTTTAACTGCTGGTGTTTATCAGAGTTGGCTAGGGTAGCGGTTTTCAACAGTACGACTTCATGGAAACCATTGACGGCAATTAGTTTTCCGTCTGGAGACAAATCCATGGCGGTCGTGACAGGAAGCCGAGTGTAATTCGGCGGATTGTCTTGATTGATCGTTGAGATGGGTTTGGCATAGTCGTTTATCGCACCTTGCTCGATCCAGTCGGCGATCAGTTGAACGTCCGTGGCAGCAACCGCCTCCGCGTTAGGCGGCATTTCCGCCTTGCCCTCGTGAGCAGTCATGACCTCGACTAAATAACTTTCGTCTGGCTTACCCGGTACGATTGCAGGGGCACCGGAATCTCCACCGGTGATCATTGAATCGAAATCCGTCATTTGGTAACCACCACGTTGGATTGCTCCTTGATGGCATCCAAAACAGTTTGCGGCCAAGATCGGTCGGACGGATCTGGCGAAACTTAATTGTGTGGTGTCGCCTTGCTGTTGCTCTTGAGCCGCCGGTTTGGCCTTCGAAAAGGTTAGCGTTACCGCTGGGGCAGCAAAACAAATTGCCGAGAATGAGATGGCAAACGCTAGAGTCAGCGTTTGAAGAAAACGTACGGCTGTTGCTGGACCGGATTTCATGGGCTCTTCGATGAAAATTGGAAGCGAAGACTCCAGTCCATGATCAACAACGGACTTCCAATTTGCAACAACCTGGACCAGTTTTACCCGACAATTTGCAATCAAATTAAAAATGTTGCTTTTTTCTGTTGACGGTCCACACGATGTGCGTACTAACTGTTATCAGTGGGCAAAGCATAAGGACAGAATACGCCGGTGTGAAAATTGAGAAGATGTGGTGGTCAGTCAAAGCTAGATTCCAAGGCGATTTGTCGGAACGAACTCGGTTTGGTTATACTGGGCCTGTCTTCTTACTTCCAAAAATCCGATTTTCAACACCGAGCACGACACTGTTTTTTCAGGGTAAAACATGATCGTCGAAGAAGACATTCAATTAGATGACCAGCTCATCACCCCAAACGTGCGCTCTTCTGGGCTTGCTTTCGCCGTTTCGTTGATTGTTCACTTGCTGTTGTTTCTGATTTTGGCAATGGTTCTGTTCCAAGACAACAAGGGCGGCCCCATCTTTCTCGAAGTCGGCGAGATGGCTGCACTTGCCGACGAAGAGGACGACCTAAACGAAGTAGCTTTCGAGATGGACCTGGCTGATGCTGATGCTACGCTTGAGATGGAGGAAGAGGTCGTCGAGGAAGTCGAAGAGCCGTTCGAGATTCCTGATGAAGTCAAAGTCGACTGGGCTCTTGGCAGCGAGGAATCAGAAAACAAAACCGACCCGATGGAAGCGGCCGATGGAATGATGGCCATAGAAGGTGGCGGAACTGGTGCGAAGCAAGGTGGCGGAGGCAAAGGCTTTTTTGGGATCGAGGCCCAAGGAAACAAAGTCGTCTACATCATTGATCGTTCGCCAAGTATGGATGAAGGAATCAAGCAACGACGTTACGATCGCGCCGTCAACGAGGTGATGAATTCTGTCAATCAACTTAAGCCCGACCAAGAGTTTTTGGTTATTCTGTTTTGCTTTGATGCCCAACCGATGGACATACGGGGGCGCGGGAAGTACTGCTTGCCGACACCGTATAACAAAGACAAACTCGAAAGATGGCTCCGGCGGGTTCCGCTCGATTCAGGGACGGATCCACGTGAGGCATTGGTGATGGGTTTGAAGAAGAGCCCGTCCTGTTGTTTTTTGCTTTCAGATGGCGAGTTCAACGGCATTTTTTACAACAACGGAAAATATCGACGCGTGATATCGACCGTTGAATTGGCGAGAAAGTACAACCGCTCGAAAGCTCCCATTCATACGATTGGACTAGAAGACACCGACAATCAGCGCGACATGAACATGATCGCGAAAGAATCGGGCGGCAGCTACAAGTTCGTCCCAGCCGAGGAATAACGCTCGTTTGGGCGCGGGTTGGCAATTGCCGAGCGATTATCTTGTTTGCTGGTTTAAGTGCTGGCCTCGAAGAGTCCACCGCACGTTGATACTCGTTGATTGTGCCTCGGCAAAAATGAGTTGGAAGCAAATGTGTGTTGGACGCTCCGCGGCCAGCGCGTTCCTTCCCGCGACTCATTGAACCGCTCTTGAGCTCAACAATGTATTTTCGATTTGCGTCCCGCGACTAGTCCCACATTTTTTCCCTCGCAAGTTGAGCAAGCCGGGAAGCCGAATCACTCATGTCGTTTTTGTCAGCGACTTGAACAAGCCGAGAAAACAGCGACTTGATCGATTTTGGTTTGGCCATTTCCGATTCCTTTGATCTTAGAAAAGGAATCGATGTTTCAAGCAATGCACGAACTTGAACGCGAGATAGATTTTTCGATTTGGCCAATTCGAGAAACGACTCGCAAGTCAAATTTGGTTGGTCAATATCCGCGTAGATTCCCATCTCGATGACAGCGTCTTCGACCATAAAGGCATCACCGGCTCGAATCGACAGTCGCCGAGCCTCATCCAGCAGAACCAGGTGCTGCTCGAAATTGGGAGAGTCGATTTTGAAAAGGAGATTTGCCAGCTCGCCAGCTCTCGCCGGTGACAAATCTCGCACCTTTTCATAATTTGATTCGGATCTGAACACTTCCGCGATTTCGTCTACCTTCTTTTGTGAGGGCATTTCAATTTTGGATTCTGGTTTACCAAAATTGTCAAAATCGAAATCTGCGTAGTGTCGAATCAACTCCCCGTCGTGCCCCGCTTCTTCGGCTATCGCCATGTGTTTGTCAACTTGGGTTTGGTAATCCACATTTAACACTTGGTTTACTGCATAAAACGCGGCTAGCTGTTTTTCCCACGTCGGCACGTCTTCGATCGCTCCTTGAGAGGCCAACGCAACGGCCAATCCGGGCGGGCAAAAATGATACTTGAATGTTACGTTCGAACCGGATTTTCGAATGGTAAAGTCTTCTTTTGTCGCGGCAATGAAAGCGATTCTCTGATTGCCAATTGTAATTTCTTGACCCTGTGGAATCGTTTGGCAGCTTGAGATCACTTGGAGCCAAAACCCTTCGATCATGTTCGTGACTTCTTCGGTTGCAGCGACAAGTTTTGCGATCGGTCGCTGAGTGGGATCGAAATCGTAGGCAAGGTTCGAACCTGCTTCATTCAAAATGGCTTGCGACTCATCCAGTTCTTCGAGCGTGACTCCTTTGTCCCGTCGGAACAGGCTGCGTCGGGCTCGGTGAATGTGCCGACGAAATTTAGCCATGCTCCCTTCGTCCAGTTTCAGATTCTTGGATGGCTGTTTCGGAACGGGTTTCGGGTCGATTGGCACTTTGGTGGCTGGCTTGTTCCTCATTGGTGGAACGTTTGCCATATTATCTCCGTTTGTAGGAGGTTTCGAACGAGGCTTTCTACCCGTTGCAGCAAGTGTCGCTTCGTGATTCATCACTTCATCGACCTTTATTTCCGGGATGCCGGCAAGATCAATCTTAGGCAGTGGTTTGACTTCGTCGTCACTATCGTTCCCTGAGTTGTTGATCCCAGGGATATCGTTTTCAGAATCGTCATCCGGTTTGTCCCTTTTTTTGGTATCAACAATTCCCGGAGCGGGAGGAACATCAGGATCGATTCCTGCCATTGCCAAAATCTTGTCAAGATTGCTGTAAATCAAATATCCACCGATTCCAGTAGTCAAAAATAGAAACCCAGCGGCCAATGGCGCAGCGTATTTAAATCGCGGTCTTCGTCTTACAGCGTTCTTATTGATTTTGACTTTGGTTGGCATGCCGTCTTCGTCGAACGCTTGTTCGGGTTGAGGCACTGCAACGGGTTGGGCGATTCCTTGGGGAGCTTGCGAAAGCGGAACCGCCATCGGAATGGCTGATGGAATATTGGGTGTTGCGGGAGGTGGTTCGAAGCTCGGAACGTCGGGAGTTGGAATGTTGACAATTGGAGCGTCGGGAACCCGCGGCGTGGCTGGACGAATTGGCGAGGAAGACGCCTGCGGTGCCGAAGGCATCTGCGTCGGAGGCGGAACTTGTGCCGCAGAAGTCGGCGGTCTCAGTTCAGGCGATGAGGCAGGCAACTGGCCCGGAACAGTCCGTTGGATTTTGGATGAGCTAACGCCGGATTGTTGAACGCGAATTTGGCTCTTGAGTTTTTCCAGATAAGCGACGCGAGCACTGTCATCGAGCAACGTCGCGCGGGCTTTCGCGATCCGTTTTTTAATTTTCGCAACTAACACATCGGCTTTACCAGGCGGAACTTTTGCCAACACTGCCAAGTGGCGTTTGACTCCCGCATCGACGGCTTTGTGGATTTCCGCCGGGTCGGTCAATTTGGTGCTGACACCGAGTAACTGAAAATGATGCGGATTCTTGACATTGGGCTTGAAGCCAAGCCACTTGTGAAACGGATTGAAGGTTTCGGCCATGTTGTTTTTTGGAAATGGAGTGGTTGAGAAACTTCAGCGGAATTGGACCGATCACTTGGATGGTAGCCAACCAATGGAATGTTTCATGTAGAAAATTGGTTTGCCAAACAAAGACAGATTGGATCGTTGGAAATTAGGTGTTTGGAATACGGCCTGTCGAATTCTTCGGCAAAAATGTGCCAATAGAATTCATCTCTGTTTCGACAGGTCTATCAAAACTTAGCGTCTTATTTTACTCTAAACGGTCAACGAATTGGGGCCCATCCCCAACCTCACAACGTTTGTCGTTGATAATCATTTGGGGCGTTTTTGAATCTTGCCCCATCCACCAAATTGGCCCACTCTCTAGATTCGAGAGTCACTTGAAATATTGGAAATGAAATCCGAATTCGTCAACATTGCCGCCTATAAATTCGTAGATTTGGACCGTTTGGCCGAACGCAAGGCTGAATTGTTGCCACTTTGTCGATCTTTGGATTTGAAGGGCACGATTCTGCTTTCTCTTGAAGGCATCAATATGTTTGTCGCTGGAAGTCGCCAGTCGATCGATGCGTTCTTGAAACACATCACCGCCCAGCCAGAATTTGCTGATATTCCAATCAAGGAAAGTATCAGCGACCACCAACCCTTCAGCCGAATGTTGGTTCGATTGAAGAAAGAGATTATCTCGATGGGTGTTCAAGCGATCAAACCGCTTCAGAAAACTAGCCCAAAAATTTCGGCTCAACAACTCAAACAGTGGTTGGATGATGGAAAAGATTTAACGCTGCTTGATGTTCGCAATGATTATGAAGTTGAAGTTGGAACGTTTGCGAATGCGGTTCCTGTGGGTATCGATCACTTTCGAACTTTCCCTGAAGCGACCAAGCGCTTGCCGAGCGAAATGAAACAGAAACCGATCGTCATGTTTTGCACCGGTGGCATTCGCTGCGAGAAAGCGGGGCCCTTGATGGAAGAAGAGGGCTTTCGCGAAGTCTATCAACTCGATGGTGGAATTTTGAAATATTTCGAAGAGTGCGGCGGCGAGCATTATGATGGCGATTGTTTTGTGTTTGACAAACGCGTGGCTGTCGATCCAGATTTGAAAGAAACTGAATTTGAGCAGTGTTACGGTTGCCAAGCGGTTCTGTCGGCTGAAGATCAGAAATCAGAGAACTACGATCCGCCTCGAACCTGTCCCAATTGTTACAAAACTGAATCAGAGAAACGTGCCGAACTGCTTGAGGAGCGTAATAATTTGGTGGCGCATTTGACAACGCCGCTTCCCGGTTCGGTGCCCTACAATAATATTCGACCGATGAACGTACCCCTTCGTTTTGACGGAACGAAGGTGATTGATTTCTTGCTTGGGATGCACGCACATGTGCCGCGAGAAAAATGGTTGGCGTCATGCGAGGAAGGCCGAATCACTTACAAGGAAAAACCTCTGACCGCTGAGGACACGGTTCATGCAGGATGGCGAGTGGAGCACATGGTTCCTCAGACAACGGAACCCGATGTCAGCAATCAAGTCAAATTTCTATACGAAGACGACGTTTTGATCGCGGTCGACAAACCGGCACCTCTGCCGATGCACCCTTGCGGAAGGTTCAATCGAAATACCTTGAACTTTTTTGTAAATCGAGTGTTCTCGGGTGAGCAAATCAGGATCTTGCACCGGCTGGATTCCAACACAACAGGCGTCGTGGTTTTCGCTCGTAAAAAATCTGCTGCTAGTTTTGTGCACCCCCAATTTGTAAGCGGTGAGGTCAACAAAACGTATCTCGCGCGTGTGTTGGGTCATCCAGCAAATGATGAGTTTACGTGCGATGCACCCATCAGCAACGAAGCGTCGACGGCTGGATCAAGAACGGTGGACGAAAACGGCGCCGCCGCGTCGACGGAATTCAAAGTTCTCGATCGATTCAAAGACGGCACTGCCTTAATCGAGTGTTATCCTCGCACAGGTCGGACGAATCAGATTCGTTTGCATCTTAGCCACTTGGGTTTTCCAATTTGCGGTGACCCTATTTATAACCTCCAACCAAACGCCGGAAGTGACAAAGACGAACAAGGCAAACCGGTCATTAAGTTGCAAACGCTTGCTCTTGGCGACCGTCCAATGTGTCTTCATGCGTTTAAAATTGAACTCAAGCATCCAATTTCCAAAGAGATGTTTGAGATTTGCTCAGAGCGACCGATTTGGTGCGAGGCATCTTTTCCTGTGGCGTGAGTGAAATGCTCGGTTTGAGCCAGAACGTTTGAGCCAGTCCGAGTGAACTAGACCGTTTGATCTTCGCTCGAACAATGCTCATCAACGATGGCGCACTTTCAGTGTTGGTCCACTACAATTAGCGTCTTGCCTAAGAATTGCAGCCCAATAATGATTCAACTTGGAGTAGCTTGATGAGTTCCGACGTTCCTTTTTTTCGCAGGCGTTTTCTCTGTTCGCTATGTTGCTTGGTTTCAGTTTTGGCTTTGCCGTTTGGCGATGGTTACGCCCAAGAAACGATCAAGTTCACCCCGAAGATGCTTACGGTGGACGCTAATGAAGGCATCGATCTGGCTGACATCGACGGTGATGGAAAACTTGATGTGGTCGCCGGGCGAAATTGGTACGCAGCCCCGGATTTTGCTCCTCGTCCATTACGGCTGATCAGCGATTGGAATGGCTATGTTGAGTCAAATGGTGATTTTTGTTTGGATGTCGACAAAGACGGTTTGGTCGATGTGGTGGCTGGTTCGTTTTTGCCAACGAAGGTTTTCTGGTTCAAAAATCCTGGAGCCAAGGGGCTGAAACTTGGCCAAGTCTGGAAGCAACACGAGTTGGTGGATACGAAGCAAAGCCAAAACGAAGCAAGCTTTTTGCACGACATCGATGGTGATGGTAAACCCGAGTGGATTACTAATAGTTGGAAGAAAGAGAATCCCGTTGTCGTTTGGGAGTTCTCTGTCGCTGAAACGGTAACGGTTTCCGAAAAAGGAAAAGGCAAGAACAAGAAACGTATTGAAGAGACCAAGCGAGAGCCAAGTCTCACCAAACACGTGATCGGAATCAGTGGTAACACGCACGGCATGGGATTTGGCGATATCAACAACGACGGACGCGAAGACGTTTTGATCGCGACCGGTTGGTATGAGCGGCCTGAGGGAAATATTTATGCGAAGCCTTGGGCGTTCCATGCGGATTGGGAAGACTTGCACGCGAGTTGCCCAATGTTGGTTCGAGATTTAAACGGCGATGGGAAGAATGATCTCGTTTGGGGCAAGGGCCACGACTACGGGCTTTATTGGTGGCAAGGCGATGGTGTCGACGAGAGTGGAAAACTTAAATTCAAAGAACATGTGATCGACGATAAATTTTCGCAGCCGCACACGATTCACTTTGCCGATCTCGATGGTGATGGAATGGATGAGTTGATCAGCGGCAAGCGAGTTCGGGCTCACAACGGGAACGATCCGGGCGGCAAAGACGTTCCTTGCATGTATTTCTACAGATGGGACGCGGAATCCAATTCGTTTTCACGCTCTGTGATCGACGAAGGCCATATTGGAACGGGACTTCAGATTCGAACGCGAGATTTGAACGCAGATGGCAAGGTCGACATCGCGGTCGCGGGCAAAGACGGGACTTGGATCCTTTTTCAAAAATAGTCTCGCCGTGCGATTTTGAAAAGTTTGTGCCTTTGAGGAAACCGAATACCAAGTTGGCTATTTATTGCCGTCCATTTGAATTCCCGACTTTCTGGCGACTTTTAAAAGTCGTTAGAATTTCCTGCGTAAGTTTTAGTGATCGTCTTCTTCGGTCGGGCTGTTTCGGTCCAGACTCTTGGCTCCCAAAATAATGGCACCTGTTGCGGTGATGAAGGTGAGCCCCATGAGGCACCACGCTGCGACCCAAAATGTAATGTCAAGTTGCATGATTCTACGATGTTGTTGTTGTTGTTGTTGTTGTTGGACGTGGATGAAGCTCTAACGCTTGTGAGGTCAATAGACTGAGGTTTGATTTTGATCGTCATCGCGAAATTGCGCGATGTTCGTTCTGAATTATAACAAAGCTCAACGACTGCCGGGGACGATGCCTTCGTATTCGAACAACGCGAAAACGAAATGGATGCTGAGAGCTAGCAAGGTTGCCCAAAGAATTGTGGCAGTAACGCTTCGGCTCACATCGGTCGTCGAGTACGTGCGTTTCCGACCTTGATAATACGACATGATTGCGATACCGAAGCCGCAGCAAAGCGGTTTTGCGATCAGCCAACCAAACCCGCGATACTGAAACTGTCCCATCTGCTCCAGGCCACGATGGAAATGATGATGCCAAAAATCGGGC
>JBGCDK010000130.1:0-28039 GCA_045105295.1 Mariniblastus sp. | reverse complement strand
AAATCGTTAGCGTTCGGGTCCCCGAAGAAGCTTTCTCGGCTCTCATTTTTGATCGAAAAAACTCGGTTGATTTTGGGTGACGGATTTTGTCAATACACTTTGATTTGGATTACGACTATGCTGTTGGCGGCGAGAATCAATCTCGCAGATCAAAGATGGCAGCACTTTCTTTGATAAGACATTTTTATGGACCACTCGAAAAAATCGTCTGGGAGCTTGACTGAGTTGAAAATTGTTCAATACCCACATCCCGCCTTGCGTTACAAATCAAAACCGGTTACTCGCGTTGATCAAGAGCTTAAATCGATCGTGCGCGAGATGTTTGATCTCATGTACGTCGCCAAAGGAATCGGGTTGGCGGCCAACCAAGTTGACTTGCCATTGCGATTGTTCATCATCAACACCAAAGGCGATCCTGAAACGGGCGAAGAGCTTGTCTTTTTGAATCCAGTTTTGAGTGCCCCCAAAGGCAGCGATGAAGCCGAAGAAGGTTGCTTGAGCATCGTCGGTGTCAACGCGAACGTGGCGCGACCGGAAACCATTCATGTTACCGCTTACGACCTCTCTGGAAATGAAATTGACATGACCGTCGACGGTCTATTGGCCAAAGCGATCCAACACGAAACTGACCATCTTGATGGTGTGTTGTTCATCGATCGGATCAGCGATTCATCCCGAAAACAAATCGAAGGTGAGCTGGAAGATTTCATCATCGATCACAACAACAAACAGTCCACTGGTGAGATGCCTACCGACGACGCCATTGCGAAACGCCTAGAAGAATATGTTATTAAGTATTGCAGCTGAGCTTCCCGAATAAACATCGCTGCACCCAATCGGAACGGGCTGATTTGTCACTTAAGCCATCTTGGCCGCCAATTAAGGCAAACAAATCCACCTCATCAAAAAAACAAAACGATTTGCAGTAAACGATTTGCAGAACACGCGCGACACCGGTGCGAGCCGTCTGCAATCCAATTGAAAACAATCTGTGAACGCCTCACAAGACTAGAAAACAGGATAAGGATTATTCATGCGACTGATCATGTTTGGAACAGGCCCCTTCGCCGTTCCCACGTTTGAAGCACTGCTGAAGTCTGAGCATGAAATCCTCGCGCTCGTTACAAGACCGATTGCTGATTCTGGCAAACGACGAAAAACGTCAGAGAACCCGACGCGAGATGTTGGCGAAGCGAACGGGCTGACTATTCTTGATCCGCAAAACGTAAATGAAGAAGACTCCGTTCAACGGTTGATTGAATTGCAGGCGGATCTATTTGTCGTTTGTGACTACGGTCAAATTCTCTCACGTGATTGTTTGGCGGCTTCCAGACTGGGTGGCATCAACTTGCACGGTTCGCTTCTTCCTAAATATCGAGGTGCAGCGCCAATCAATTGGTGCATTTTCAATGGCGACCCGGTCACTGGGATCACGATCATTCACATGACCGCCAAACTCGACGGCGGCCCGTGCTTGGTTAAATCTGAATTAGAAATCGGAACAACTGAAACTGCCGAAGACATTGAACCTCGCCTGGCACAGCTGGGGGTTGAACCCGTTATCGACGCGATTGAGATGCTTGAAAAATGGGATGGCCAATCAACCATTGGAGATGTCCAAGACAAAGCGCTCGCTACCAAGGCTCCGAGGTTGAAGAAGGCAGATGGATTGATCGATTGGTCACGGTCTGCGTTGCAGATCGTCAATCAAATTCGCGCTTTTCAACCGTGGCCTGGTACGTTTTGTAATTGGGAATCTGATTCGCTCAAGCAACCCATGCGCTTGATCGTTCACCGAGCGTCAGCATTCGATCTGGCCAGCCTTGCCACTGAGGAAAACCCAGAACCAAGTTTGGATCTCGAAACACTCGAAGCTGGTCAAGTCGTCCACGTCAGCAAACAGCATTTGATCGTCCTTACTGGCGAGGGCTTGTTGTCGATCGAGCAAGTTCAACCTGCCGGCAAGAAATCGATGCCCGTTCAGGATTTCCTACGCGGCAAACCACCGGCCGTGGGTGATTGGCTGAAATGATTGCCCGTTTCGAAAATCATCTGGTCGACTGACCATTGCAGCCAGATTTGCCACTGTCCCAGTCAGCACGAGCAACACCCTGGCTAAGACTGATGATTTGCGAGTTTGGTGGATTTGATGGCACTTCTTTTGTGGGGCAAATTCTCTACATTTCGTCTCGCGTCGCCGAATCCCGCCGTGGTAAACTAGCGGGCTTGAAAAGCATCTTTTAACGCAACATTTTGACCCGATCTTCGTGCGATATCATGGCCACCGAAACCAAAACTCACAAACTCTACATCGAAACTGTTGGCTGCCAGATGAATATGCTGGACAGTGAAATGGTTGTCGCCAGTCTTCGTCGAGAAGGCTACGAACTTTCGGATAACGTTGGCGATGCCGATACGATTTTGTTCAACACTTGTTCCGTTCGCGAGCAAGCTGAGAATAAAACTTAC
Source organism: Mariniblastus sp. (assembly GCA_045105295.1). Taxonomy (GTDB): domain Bacteria; phylum Planctomycetota; class Planctomycetia; order Pirellulales; family Pirellulaceae; genus Mariniblastus. The sequence goes on along the minus strand of JBGCDK010000130.1, from coordinate 25,570 downwards.
AGTGCACTGGGCCGTCTTCGTGCGGAAAAGAAAAAGAACCCAGAAAAGATCATTGGCGTGATGGGCTGCATGGCTCAAAAAGATCAGAAATTAATTTTCCAACGGGCTCCCTATGTAGACATCGTTGTCGGACCTGGCCAACTAAAGGAAATCCCTGCACTGATTGAAAAGGCTCGCATCGAAGGCGGACAGCACACTGCCGTTAGCCTTGGTCGTCGCGACGGCAAAGTCTCCGAGATCAAACGAAGCCACGAAACGTTTGACCCGCTTCGTGATCCCACCATGCGTCCAACGCCATTCCAAGCGTTTTTGCGAATCCAAATCGGCTGTGACAAATTCTGCACCTACTGCATCGTGCCCATGACACGTGGTCCAGAGCAGGGCAGGGACCCTGGGATGATTTTTGATGAAGCGAAAATTCTTGCCGATCAAGGCTGTAAAGAAATCACGCTGCTTGGGCAAACCGTCAACAGTTACAAACACGTCGCTGAAGACAAAACGACGACACGGCTGGCAGATTTGCTCTACAAACTCCACGACATCAACGGCATCGAGCGAATCAAGTTCGTCACCAGCTATCCCAAGGACATGGGTTACGATTTGCTGACCGCTGTTCGTGACCTGAAAAAGTGCTCGCCGTATTTGCATGTGCCACTTCAAAGTGGTTCTGATGCGGTTCTGAAACGAATGAAGCGTGGTTACACCGTTGGTGACTACCGCGAGATGATGGCGAGAATCAACGAAACACTCGGAGATGCTGCTGCCGTTTCAAGTGACTTCATTGTCGGTTTCTGTGGTGAGACTGAAGCTGAGTTTCAGGAAACAGTGAACTTGGTCGAGGAATGCCGCTTTAAAAATAGCTTTATCTTTAAGTACTCGGAACGACCGGGAACACGTGCGTCTGACAATCTGCCCGACGATGTTCCTTTCGAAGTCAAAAAACGTCGTAACAACGAATTGCTTGACGTTCAGAACAGAATCAGCGAAGAAGACAACCAAAAATTCCTTGGTCAAACCGTTGAAGTTCTTGTCGAAGGGCCAAGCAAACGGCACGACGCTGCGGTCAACGATCTTTCGGGTGGCGAGCCGACTTCAGAAGGCACGCCAATCCAATTGACCGGACGAACTCACTGCGATCGGATCGTTGTATTTGACGGAACCCGACGTTTGGTCGGACAGACAATTCCAATTGGCATCTACGAAGTTGCCGCGTTCACATTGATGGGAACGGTCGTAACGGATCACGTTTCGACTGGACCTGTTGTGAGTTTGACGTAAGCGAATTTAGCCCACTCCAGCCCGTTGCGAAGGCGTTTTGAAAGTTCTGCCCGAAAAGCGATATCCTACAAGCGATGTCCCAAAATCGCTGGTTTCAAAAGAGCCCGTTCCTAAAACCGCTGTTTTAAGGTGTTCTTACGGCACTATTTTCAAAGGGATCCCATTCAGCAAACGCGTTGGATCCAGTAGTCGATTGAGCGTATTGGAACTCTGACAAGATCGGCTAAGCCAAGTCGATCGTCGCAATCAAACGCCGACGCCTGCGAGTGAAGCAAAACGCGGGTTGTCGCGGATGGCGTCAAAGTCTGATTCGCTGGCCACATGATCGCGGTAGGAGGAATCGAGATCGAGTGCGAATGTAAGATGCATCAGTGCTAGATCGACTTGGCAATACAGCGAGCAATAGCAAGCCAAATTGTAATGAGCGATCGCACTTTCCGAGTTAAACTCAACTGCATGCTGCATCACTTCGATGGCTCTTGGAAGTTGATCGGTTCGTTTATAGCACCACGCCAACGCGAGGTCGGTGTGAATATTGTCTGGCTCGAGCGAACTAGACTGCTCTAAATAATTGATCGCATCTTCGTAACGCTCTATCGCTCGGTAAGCTTGGCCCTTGAGAAACAAAATGTAGGGCTTGTGTCCAAGCGGGTTTTCAATGGCTTGGAGTGAGGATAATGATTGCTCAACCAAAGATCCTCGAAGCTTTGAATCGAGTGTACAGAAATCGTCCAAGGCCATCGCGAGGTCTAGATACCCCTCAGCCATTTCGATGCGTTGTCGCCGTTTAACTTGTTTGACTGTCGCCATGAGTCCCTCGGGGAAAAGTCAACTGAACTGTCGCTTTCGATAACTCAAACGTTGTTGCGAACTCGCCAAGCAAAGAATCCGTTTTAATGATTCTTTAAATACCAACCAAAATGAAAAGAGATGGTGACGGGCCGCTACTAATAGTTTAGTTGCCGATTCGGCCACGGCGCGATATTGCTCATCAAAATACCCTCATGTACCGAATTGGACGGGGGTAAAAAAACTCGTTTTGGTTCGGCAGACTAAAGGGATAAATCCGACTGGGCGACCAATCGGGATCACAAGCCGTTTCACGCTAAAAACGCGGTCAGAACCATCGTAGCGAGTTTTACCAGCGTTACTGACGTCGAGAAAATTGCTAAATTGACCGGAGTCGCCGGGCCTCGGGAATCCAAAAATGGCCTGAATCTCAGATTGGAACATCACTAAAATTTGGCCTCTTCCATGGCTTTGCAGTGGAGTGAATTCTGGCAAATTCAGCTGCGTTGTTCAGGCTGATTGGCTTGATGATGCCAATTTTCAACATTTGGTAGTTCGGTGTTTTTTGTAAACGTGGGTGCGCATTTTTGATTCGAAAAATCACCATTGAAATCTGGTGTCGTGATTCCCCAGTAAGGACCTTTTGGATTAGTTCCGGTTTTTACCGTCTCCGTTTTGCACAACCGAGGTTGATTCCCAACTGGCATCTCGTTTGCATTTCCTCTCTCTCAGGATCACATGGTTCCCCACTGCATCTAGAAAGAAATAGTGAATACTTTTTCATCGCCGAAAAAAACTCAATCAGCAAACATCGTTTCATCGTTGGTATTGTCGTGCTTTTTCGTTCTTGGCTTTATAGGATGGCAAATCTTTGGCGACCAGATTCCTGCTTTCTCAATTTCGTCTCTCTACGCGATGCAAACCGATGAAAGACAAACGTTCCGCGAGGGCGCTTCTTCGTTAGTTACTTCAAGCGAAGTGGGCACGACTTGGCGACGAACCAAAGACGGATGGCAAGACTCAACAACATGGTCCAATGGTGACCAATTCGTACCAAGAAAATCTTTTCAAAGCATTCACCCATTCGTATGGGCAGCAATCGTTTTGCTTTCGGTGATCGCCGCCATGATCTGGGCTTCCAACGAATGGGAAATCTCGCGCCTGTTTGAAGAAGAGACCACAACCGACACGTAGCGCCGCCATGGTCCTACGCGAGGCCCAATGTCCTTTGCCTTCTACGCGGTCGCAGTAAATAGAAGATCCGCAATCGAATTGACAAAGTTCGGCAGGTCCAATGGCCCACGGCTGGTAACCAGCCGCCCATCGACCACCACAGGCTCGTCAACCAATTCTGCTCCCGCGTTTTCGAGATCGACCAACATCAGCGGCCAACTAGTTGCTTTTTTCCCTGACACTAGCCCAGCACTGATCAGCACCTGCGGCCCATGGCAGATCGCACAGATCAATTTCCCGGCTCCGTCCATGTCTTGCACAAACTTAAGCGCCGCTGGGTTGCCTCGCAACAGATCAGGATTCCAAGCGCCACCGGGAATAATTACGGCGTCATAGCTCATCGGGTCTGCGTCAGCCAACCAAACATTAACAGGATGCCAGCCGGCCGGTTCGATAAACCGAATAGTCATGATGTGCGATTTCCGCACGCTTGGCATCATGATCCCAAGTGGTGGAATGTCCGCGGATTCCGGAGAAACAACATCGACAGTGGCACCCATCTCGCGAAGTTTCTGAAGAGGGATTGTAAGCTCGACTTCTTCGACGCCGTCGGTAGAAAGTATCGCGATCCGTTTGCCAACAAGCTTTTTCGCGTCCTCCTCACGCTCCAAGAACGCGAGCAAAGCACGATTCGCATCGTCGGGGTAGCTAAGCAATCGATTCGTATCAAGCGACGGAGCCAGCGAAGAGGCCGCCGTCGATTTTGCGAGCGCGATAACGCGCTGGGATTCATTTTCGCTCATCCGTTAATTCCATCCTTGATAATTCTAACGTGGCTTAGACCGTTACGGCCGCAGCAGGAACGGGAAAGTGCTGACAAAGATCTTTGACTTGGCCGCGAATGTTGGCCAGCAATTCAGCATCGTCAGGGCTGGATAATGACTGATTGATCCACTCACCAATTTGCTTCATTTGATCAACGCCCATGCCGCGTGTCGTCAACGCAGGTGTTCCGATTCGAACACCGCTCGGGTCCATTGGTTTTCGCTCATCGAAAGGAATCATGTTCTTGTTGACTGTGATTCCGCAAGCTCCCAAAGTATCTTCTGCGATCGTGCCACCGATTCCTTTGGCAGTCACATCGACCAAAACCAAGTGGTTGTCAGTACCGCCACTGACCAACGTCAAACCGCCGCTTTGTAGCGATTCGGCCAGTGCTTTCGCATTGGCTTTGACTTCTTTGGCGTAGGTCTTGAACGTGTCTTGGAGGGCTTCGCGAAAACAAACGGCTTTACCAGCCACAACGTGCATCAGCGGTCCACCTTGCATACCAGGAAACACACTTGAGTTGATTTTCTTTGCATACTTCTTTTTGCACAAAATCAAACCGCCACGAGGTCCACGCAACGTCTTGTGTGTCGTCGTTGTCACAAAATCGGCAACTGGAACGGGATCGTCATGCTCTTTACCCGCAACCAAACCGGCATAGTGAGCCATGTCAACGAACAGCATCGCGCCAACTTCATCGGCGATCTCGCGGAATTTACCATGAGGAATTTCGCGAGGATAAGCACTTGCTCCCGCGACAATCATTTTCGGTTTGTGTTCGCGTGCAAGTGCGGCAATCTGATCAAAGTCAATCAAGTGCGTATCTTTTTTCACGCCGTAATTCACAAAGTTATAAAGCTTGCCCGATAGGTTCAATCGCATACCGTGGGTCAAGTGTCCGCCGTGAGCCAAATCCAACCCCAACACTGTGTCGCCCACTTCGAGAGCCGAAAGGTACACCGCTTGGTTGGCCTGAGAGCCAGAGTTGGGCTGAACGTTGGCGAACTCGGCACCAAATAATTCCTTGGCACGATCGCGAGCAATGTTTTCCATCACGTCGACATGCTCGCAGCCGCCGTAATAACGCCGGCCGGGATATCCTTCGGCGTATTTGTTTGTCAGGATGCTTCCAACAGCATCCATGATGGCGGGACTGGTGTAGTTCTCGCTGGCAATCATTTCCAATCCGTCTTGCTGACGCACGGATTCATCTTGGATAGTTTGCCAGATTTCAGGATCGACTGATTGAAGAAAGTTCATGGTAATTCGCGTGTGAAATGATGAATTTGTTGATCAAAAGTGGTCAGGAATTTTGCGTCAGTAATCTTGTGACAGATCCGTACCGTTTTAAGGCAGGTGTTTTCGCCCCTCCAACGCGGTGAGCTCAAGGCTGGAGTCCGTTTGAGCAACCGCTCTTATTTTAGTTTTTCAACCACGACTTCCAAGCCGCCTTCATTATCGTCCATTCGTGATGGCGATTCATTGATGCGTAGTGCCAAGACCCCATCTGCGGGCGCGGTGAACTCTGCCCTAGAACCGATTGAAATGGGGTTCACCAATCCCTTGGCGCGTTCTTTTCCCGTTTCGGCATTGGGTGAGAAGACCCCTGCATGCAGCATCCCCAGCGGAGAACCGCGGTGATATTGAATCGTAACACCGTTGCTTTGGCAGGGCCACGGCATCTGTTTTCCGCCAGCCAAACTCGACTCTCCAACTTTGAACTCGCCAGATCCGGCAATCAAAAAACGATCACCTTTCTTCACATCGATCGAAGTGGTTTGCCAGCTTTGGTTTGAACGAATTTTGAATTTGGAATCACTGACGCCAAACGAAGCATCTTTAGGAATGGCTTTGGTGATCCTTCCACGCTGCGGTTGATAACCATAGTCGATTTCGGAGATAAACAATTCCCAGTCGGTCTCAAGCTGATTCCAGTTGTCTCGAAGTGACCGTATAAATTTCTGGTTGAATTGATCGGGAGCAATGTTAGCCATTTTTTTCAACGCTTCGTATTCAGATTTTGACTTCTCATGTTTGGAAAAAAATTCGCAAGCCGCCCAGCTCCACGCGTAGTAGCGAACTTCTAGATAGGCACTCGCTCGAATGTTGATCGCATCGGTAAGCGTCAGCGCCTTTCCTGAAGCGTATTCGTCCTTAATGCGTTTCACCCGGCCCCAAAAAGGTGCCTCGCTTCGATCCCGTAACCGATAACGCAGTTCCAGTTTTTCTTCTGACCATTGATGGACACCAAAAAGTTCAGCCATGCCTTCGGAGTACCAAGGCGCACCATAGCCCTTGGCAAACCATTGCATGAATCCGTGCGTTCCCTCGTGGATCATCAGGTGCCGCGTGTAGTATGTTCCTGGCTGAAGAAACAACCAAGCGTTGTGTGAGCGCTGGAAACCGGCGAGAAATTTTGGCAAATCATCCGGCATCAAACCAGCTTTCTTGAAACGCGAGGAATCTTTTTCGCTCGCGATTAGAAACACTCGCATTTTCCAGTCGGCCACTTTGGTAACGTCGACGTCGAAGTACTCGCACCATTGTGGAACGGCTCTGTCGAATACGCCGACCAATTCGTTGATCTTTTTATCGTTTGCCGAGCTCGTTTCTCGAACGTCGGTGTAAAGATCGATGTGCTTGCCAGATAGCTTTCGAATTCCAGCTGCAGCGACTCGTCTTTCGTCGATCTCAAATGGATGTCCAAGCGACGAATTGATCTCTCTCATCGCTTTGGCCCAATCCTGATGAGTGGGCGATTGCTGAGCCAGCGATGGAGTGACCGAAAATGCAAATATCGAAATGAGAACTGAAACGCAACAAATGAAAACACATTGCGCCATCGGGATTCGTTGAATGAAGCGGGAACCGACCATGTTTTTTGTTTGCTTTCTTGCGACTGGAGAATTCTATTGTAACCAGTTCCGATTTTTCGTTCAGCCACGCAATCAACGATGCCATCTAAATACACGCATAGACTAACCCCATTTTCACAAAACCTCCTGACGTTAGCTGCTTTGCTTTCGACTATTTTCTCAACAGGTTGCATGCAAAAATCAGAAAATGAAGTCGTCGTCTACTCAGCACTTGACCGTGAATTCTCCGAGCCCATCCTCAACGACCTAGAGAAAGAAATGGGGCTGACGATTCGCCCAAAATATGATCAGGAGTCAAACAAAACCGTCGGATTAGTAACGGGTATCATTCAAAGTCAGAAACAACCACAAGCCGATATTTTCTGGAACAACGAGATCCTTCACACGATGCGGCTGCAGAAAATGGGATTTTTGGAAGTCTATCAAAGCCCGCAGGCCAGCCATTTTCCCACCGAGTTTGTTTCCTCGCAAAAGCAATGGCATGGCTTCGCTGCCCGAGCGAGAGTGCTGATCATCAACACGGATTTGATCCCCGACGCCAACTCGCGTCCTAGTTCCATTTACGATTTGGCAGATCCAAAATGGAAAGGCAAATGCGCGATGGCTCGACCGTTGTTCGGAACCACCGCCACACACGCCGCCGTTTTGCTCGCTGAGCTTGGTGAAGAAAAAGCCCAACAGTTACTCAAGAACATCGCAAACAATGCCGTGATTGTAGGAGGCAACAAACAGGTTGCTCTAAAAGTTTCATCCGGTCAGTTCGCGTTTGGGATAACCGATACCGATGATGCGATTATTGAAATCGAACAAGCCAATCCGGTAACAATCGTCTTTCCCGATCAATCCGAGGATCAAATGGGAGCGTTGCTGATCCCAAACACATTGGCGATTATCAAGAACGGCCCCAATTCGCAGCGAGCAAAAAAACTGGTCGACCGATTGCTTCAACCAGATATCGAACAGCGATTGGCAGAAGGCTCCAGTGCGCAGATCCCGTTAAGCAGCCAAGTCAAAATTAAATCGCGTGTTGAATCAGACATCTCACAACCATTGAAAATCATGAAAGTCGACTTTCAAGCCGCCGCCGATGTTTGGGAAGACGCAGCAAAATTCTTGACCGAAACGTTCCCGTAATGGTGGCTCGCAATTGTAAATCTCAAAGTCATGGATCGCGCACAATTTTCAATGGCTCACGGACAACGATCCACGACAATAAAAAAAAGACATCGCCTGCAAACAAGCGATGCCTTTAATTTTTTGGTCAGCTACGACGTCGATTGTCGTAGTGAATCACTGTAGTTAGTTGCAGCAATTGTTGCGACGACCGATTCCACGGACGCGTGTCAATACGCTACGTCCGCCACGAACAACACGTGTTGTTACTGAGCGAACAGCTTGCTGACGTTGTGGCTGGCAGTTGACGCAAGCGGTTGCGACTGGAGCAGCAACAGTTGCAACAGGAGCTGCCATCATTGGAGCAGCAATCACTGTGCTCATTGCAGGAGCAGCAACAACGTTGCCACCACAGCAGCTCTGATTGACAACGCCAGACATTGTGTTGCCATAAACAGGAGCAGGCATGATGCTGCCTTCCATGACGCTGCCTTCGTTCATGATGACGCCTTCAGTCATTGGAACTGCTTGAGCCATTGGAACTTCTTGGGTCGCTGGAACTGCTTGTGTTGCAGGTGCGGCTTCGACTGCTGCTGGTGCAGCTTCGACTGCTGGAGTCTCAGTGACTTGTACTGCATCCACAACTGTTGCGGCTGCGTCAGCAACTGGAGAAGGTGTCTCGTCCTGAGCGAAAACTGAACTGCTTGCAATCATTGCACAACATACGGCTACGAAAAATTTCTTCATCTCATTCCCATTCTATTACTGGTAGTCTCAGATTCTTGTGTGGCGTAAAGCCATTGTTTGAACATACAAACATCTTCCACGGATTGAGAAACATGCTCCCACCCGTGTCATGCAAGCCCCCCAAACTACCAGCAGCAGATCCTTTCCTCAACCGGCAAAACTTACCGTCAAGGCAGTTTTTTCCGCAAAACCCGAGAGTTTAAGCACGTAATGAGCGACTATTTGAAGTGAATACGGAACCGCAAAAGGGTTTGCTACGTCCTGAGTAGTACGTCAAATCCGAATGTTGAAATTGCCCGTTTCGGCATTGGCTACGGTTTAAGCAAACTAGCTGCGACCGAAACGTTCATCATGCTTGGAGCGGTATGGTTTGCGGGCTCGAAGGGACGACGATCAATCGTCAGGAAAGCTACATCGTAGAAGGCGCCACCGTTACCGATTCTGGCGTTAAGTTCGAGGGAGGATTACGAGCTAATCTTGGCCAGGGTAACGATGATTTCTCTTTGCAGGACACTCTGTTTGAGTCTTTTTCGATCATCTACGGAGGTGCTGGTGATGACAACATCGACGTCGTTGACAGTGAATTCATGGATCGTCTCGTGATCCAGACTTACGAAGGTGATGACTCGATTGCGACAACACGAAGCCATTTTGAGGAGTCATTCTATATCTTCACACTTGACGGTCAGGACACGGTTTCCATGACTGACTCCATGTTTGCTGGAGACTCATTTGTAGTCACGGGCAACCACTCGGATGTAATTGACTCTGAAGGCAACCACTACATGGGAGACACAAATCTTGTCCTTTCGCTTGCAGGCGAAGACACGGTACAGCTAACAAATCCTGTTGTTGGCGACCAACTGCTTGGCATCTTTTTGGGCAACGACGACGACACGATCAATATCGATTTGACCGAAGCTTCGATTGAAGGCACTGTGAAAGTCGCTGGGCAAGCCGGCGCCGATCAGGCACTTGAAATGGAAATGAGCGAAGAAGTTGCCGACAATGTGACGGTCGGTACGGTCGAACACCTCGTGGTATTCGACAACAATGCAGAGTTTGAGTATGCAGCCCATTCGTGGACTTTGGGCGAAAAGACTTATCGACATGTGGCCAGTCGGGTCACTCTTGACGAAACGACGCGAATTCTTGGCGTGGAGTGGACCGGCACGTACGAGAACAACGAATTCCCGCGAGACGAAGTCTTTACCATCGAGATTTTCGAGAACGGATTTTATGACACCCAATGGAAAGGGCAGTTTGACGCTCCAGTAGGCGAAGCTTTGGCTAGTTTCAACGTTGGCAACGATTTTGGTATCCCTGTCAATCGAACAGATACCGGCGAAGTCTATGAAAACCGCCATATCGATCAGAACATTTTCAGCTACTCGGCTGACATCGATTTTGAAATGGAAGCTGGTAAGACTTACTGGGTTTCCATTCACGCGGGTGTCAGCGAACAGGATAGCGATTATGTACTCGCAATGTGGCAGTGGGGTTCTGAATTCCAACCAGATGAAGAACGCGGCGATGGGGCGGTATTTGCCGGTGGCCGCAACAATGACGGTGAGTGGGTCAGTTCATGGAGTCCAGCTCGAGCCAAATTAGATTTGGCTTTGAGGTCGTAATTGAAGCTTGGCTGTATTGTTGACCGTTGATGAAACGGGATAGCGCTAGCCACTGAGTAACTTTAGCTATTGAGCCTTTTTAACGGCGGCGAGTAGTCTTGCCCGTCGACCCCCGATTCGGCAGTGCGTGACCTGCAAATTTCGATTGCCAGCAACCACTTCTATCCACGTCGCAAGCGACCAACGACGTTTTTTTCTACTTCGGCATCAATCTAGTGCCCACCACATAGTCTACCAATCCGCGTCGGGGACTGTAGATCGCAAACGCAAGACCGATGACGATAACAAACCCAATCAGCATCGACACTAAAAACGATCCTGCAACCAACGCATCGTTGTTCATTAACTCGTAGGCCAGCGTTCCAATTTCTGGCTTCATCTGTTTCTGATGACTCTGATATTCCGAGAACAACATCAACAAAAAGAAAAAACCCATCGCCGTCATTGCTGGGGACCAAGAAATCCACGACCGAATTCCACAGACCAACCCGCTGGCCGGACGGCCGCGAGAATTGCAAACTTGGACGCCCATGAATTTGAAAACCGGGCCCCCACGAAACCAAAACCCAAACACAACTGGTAATATCGAGCTGAGAAACGCACCCACGGGTAGTTTCCAATAGTTAGGGATCGGCAGAATGTAAAAACAAAACAGATAAGCGACAATCGCCACTAGAACGTACGGGATCATTTCTAGTCCTACTGTTGCTGCGACGATTCCCAACCGACTGTCCCAAGTCAGATTTCCTTTGTCGGTTGAGAGCGAATCCAACTGTTCACCCGCCCAATCCAAAGTCGAAGCCTGAACGGGTTTGGTGCTCAACTCAACTAAAAAATCTTGAACCGAAGCAGGCAGCAGTTTGGTACGGCGAATCAGGTCGCCCAAGTCCTGAATCAGATGAACTGCCTGGTCGACATCGGACGCTTCGTGATCTTCAACAGCGGACATCGCCAAATCAACGCTTGAACATTTGGTGGTTCTTTTCGACCGTGAATTTGAGCTGACAACATCAACCAATTGCTTGTCCAACAGCTTCGCATGTCCATCTTCGTCCAGCCAAACTTGCGTCAGCGATAAATTCTGAGGCAACGTTCCATCGGCCAATGCTGCCCTCAACTCAGCGACCATCTCCTTCATGACTTGGCCGTAATGAGACCAATCGGCGTCTTGGTTAAGCCCAACAAATGTTTGAATTGGTACACCATGAATCGCTTCAAACGCATCCCAACGAACTTCCGTTCCTGTGTTGTCTGTCGACGGTTCTGTACCGCCCTCAAGCCAACGTTGGCGCGAGACTCTCGCGAGATTGATCCGCTTTTGTCCGGGCTCGGAGCCATTTTCACGTTCGACGACCCACACGTCACGATTCAGCGATTCGTCGCTACCCAAATATACTTTTCCAGCTTTTGACTCGCCCATCAAATCACGGGTCGCGTAAGGACCAAACTGTTTAATGTCGATCGTATTAAGTTTCGGCTCGACCACTGGCACGCGAATTTTTTGCTTACCCGTGTTTAGTCGCACAACGCGGGTGCCACTGATAATGCCTTGCAGTCCAAGCAATCGATTGGACGCCCGCATTGTCGAGGCACATATCGCCAGTGGGACGAAGTAAACCAGCAGCCCGCGCAGAAACAATGTCACCTGGCTGGCCGTCTGGGCAATGTCGGCACCACCAATCCCAATCACCGCGAAATGAATCAGCGGAATTCCAAAGCAACCTGGAACCGCAAACGTTCGCAGCGCACTTCGCCAGAATCCAACCCGCTGTCCCTCGACATCGACAACGTGGAACCCCATGATTCGCTTACCCACCGCGCGTCCGTATCGTCCTTCGAAAAATCCATAGTACAAAATCGTCACGCACCAAATGGTTACTCCGAACCACATCGTCGAGTTACTGGTGTTGGCTTGGATATTGGCCTGAAATTCTTCTTGCTCCATTCTGACAATCGTAACGAGGTAAATTGCGTTCGCGATTGCGAAAGACACCAAACTCGACAAGGCGACGATTTGAATGAAGCATTGGTCAATCATAAACGCGGCCAATCGTCGACCTGCATCGGTAATCGTGTCGGGCTGCGTCGCGTAAGGCAACAAAGCAACTTTCAAATCTTCAAGATCCTGAAATCGTTTGACCGGATCTTTCTGAAGACATTTCGAAATAACGTTATCGAGCTCCTTGGGGATTTTTGGATTGAACTTCCGAGTCGACGGGGCGGTGTCGGTCATAATTTGAGCCGTCACCGACATCGCATCACCTTTGAATGGCGTGCGTGCCGTCAGCAAAAAATACAACGTCGCGCCGACTGCATATCCGTCCGTTCGCCCATCCAACTCGCCGCCGCGAATTTGCTCGGGAGCCGCATACGATGGCGTTCCCATGAACGTGCCGGTTTGCGTTAGATTCACATCGTTGCTGATCAATGATTTTGACAAACCAAAGTCGCCGATTTTTACCGTGTCATCGGTATCGAGGAAACAGTTCCCAGGTTTCACATCGCGATGAACCATTCCCTGCCGATGTGCTGCGATCAAGCCGTCAACCATATCCAACGTTCGGTCGACCGCGGTGCGAATATCTAAGGGTCCCTCGGATTCAACCTTATCTGCCAATGTCTTGCCCGGCATCAATTCCATCGCAATGTAGGGCTGGCCTTTATCAGTTCCTGTGTTGTAAACGAACGTGACACGAGGGTGAGAAATTTTCGCAGCCAAACGTGCTTCGCGAACAAATCGTTTCAGGTACGACTCGTCCGTGACCATGCTTTTGGACAGGCGTTTCAATGCGACTCGGCGGCCAGTTTTGACTTCGACAGCTTCCCAGACATTTCCCATGCCACCCGAGCCAAGCCAACGTTCCAAGCGATACGGCCCGACGATTTCGCCTTGGCCCATCGGCTGTTTTGGCACGACAACTTTTGAGGTTGGCGCGATCGTGGCTTCGGATTCTGAAAACTTGGTCGGATCAATCGAAACCAACGGAGTCGGTGTTTGCGGGATGATTTGCTCAATGGAGTCAACTAAAGTCTGCGCGCCCGTCTGTTCAGCAATCGATTTCCCACAGTTTTGACAGAACTTGGGAGGCTCGCCGATGTAGCTAATGGTCTGATCGCAATTTGGACAAAAGATTTCCAACAGACTGCCTGAGCATTTTCGAATTCGATAAAGTTTGTGAACAGGTCGCCATTGTAGTTGTGACCAGAAACGGCGTCGACTCCAAGACAATAACCCTTCAACCGTATTCGCGGTCAACCGGCGACTCTTGATATGAAATTGCAATTACCCAAAGAGAATTTGCTTTTAAATGCGGGCGTGAGTTTGCCACTACGACACGCCGTTCATTCGGGTTGGACGGAAAAAGTGCTTTCCAGATACCATTTATCCAAAAACGGCAAGTCTCAGACAACCTTCAAAACAAGCAACCACAATGTATGATGCGACCTTCTCAGAAATACGTGGCTACCAAGCACTGCAAAACAATGACTAGAAAAAAAACCTTTCGGACTCAAAATTTAATGCTAATCGCATTCCTGTTTCTAGCATTGATGGTCACTGGGGCGATCCAAAATGCGAACGCTCAGGATCTGGTGCCAATTCCGCGACACGTAACGTGGAACTCTCTCGACTCGGGCTTCAAATTCGACAAAAAATTCTTTGCCAAAATCCCAGCTGACCAACCCGATTGGAATTTGAACTACATCTGGTTCTCAATGGCGGCCCGCCAATTGAATCCGAACGCAAAATTCGAACAACACGATGACGATGGTATACCGACGGCCTTGATCGTGACAAAAAACGATGACTTGGCAAACGAAGCGTACAAGCTCTTTGTAGATTCTAAATCCATCACCATCGAGGCTTCCGACATTAAGGGTTTCGCCCACGCGACGGCAACATTGCTGCAGTTGATCGGCCAGGCAAAAGACAACACGATTGCTGCCGTCGAAATCGAAGACCAACCCGGATGCCAATACCGAAGCTTCATGGTCGACGTCGGCCGAAACCCTCACAGTTTGGAATGCTTAAAAGACACCATCGACTTGCTGTGGTTTTACAAAGTCGATTCGCTTCATCTTCACCTGACCGACGATCAGCTGTTTGCTTTTCCGTCCAAAGCGTTTCCAAAACTACTGTCCGACCGTGGCAAGATCACTTGGGACGAGTTTGCTGAGCTTGAGAATTACGCTCGACAACGAGGCGTGACGATCATTCCTGAATTGGAAGTACCCGGTCACTCAACGTTGCTAAGAAAACACTATCCTGATGTCTTTGGTAAAACTTCAACCGACCTTGCGACCAACAAAAAATCACGTGATGCGATCAAGGTTCTGCTCGATGAAGTAATCGAACTGTTCCCATCGTCGCCTTTCATTCACATCGGCGGCGATGAAGCTTACGGTGTTCCTGTCGATATCCAGCGCGATTTGATCAACGAGTTGCATGCTCATCTTAAATCAAAAGGCAAACAGACGATCGTTTGGGAAGGGCCAGGCTTGGGAAAGGGTGACAACAAGGTCAACGAAGAAGTCATCCATATCAACTGGCGAACGATCAATTTTCCCGCTGACAAAATGTTGGAGGCGGGGTACCCGGTGGTCAATGCGGCTTGGGATCCGCTTTACATTGTCGATCACTATCCGCGAAACAATTTCACGATGGTCTCGCCGGAGCACACTTACACGAAACTGGATCTCTATCGATTCGCACACTACAACCCGGGCATCCCAACGTTTGCCAAACCGATCATGGTCGACAAAGAATCGGAAAGTGCAAAACGGCTGATTGGATTTTGCATGCCATGGTGGGAAGGTCGTGAAGAGAATTATTTTCCAATGATCGTTCCCCGTTTGATCCCGATGGCGGAAGTCGCTTGGAATCCGAATCAAAAACGGGACTATCCCACATTCGATAAACGAGTCAAAAACCTGGAAGCCATTCGCGCGCGCGGTTTCTATCCGATAACCATCACAGCATCGCCCATGGTGCTGGAATCCGAAGGTGTGTTCCACAACGAAACCACGATCACACTCGAAAAGAATGAGATCGGTGAGATCATGTATTCGCTTGACCCAAATCAGTCGGTGGACAAATGGCAAACTTACACCGGACCGTTCACTCTCAATAAATCGGCCGTGCTTCGAGCTGGGCTTTTCACCAAAGGACTCGATGGCCATTTTAGTCGCAAGACTTTTGTCATGGTTGAGCCTGTGGAGAACCTGGCCCTTGGCAAATCTGTAACCGCCAGCGTTTCATCTGGGCCTTTGTTTACACCTGCAAGGTTGACCGACGGAGGTACAGGCAATCTGGATTATTTCCTCGGCTATCCCGCCGAACCCAAACCGATTGAAATCACGATCGACCTGGAGGCTGAAACAGAATTCAACCAAATCATCGTGCACACGTTTTTCAACAACAACGCGTATGAGTCATATGAAGTTCAAGTCTCAAAAGACGGAACGGCGTTTACTCGCGTCGCCGAGCGTTTTAAAAAACCGGATAAACCTGCGGCCAGTATCACGCATGAATTCGAAAAACAAAACGCACGCTACGTTCGGATCGTCACTCGCGGATGCAAGTCGAATGTGTTCGATTCGTTTTCGCGACTGACAGAGGTTCAGGTTTTCATGAAGGGTAAATAGTTGATCTGACACTCGATCAATAGAGTTTCTTCAAAACAACCCCGACCACACCCGCACAAAACGCGGCTCCTGCGAGACAACAAATCGCTGCCGTTGTGTGTCCGAAGATAAGATTTCCGATCGCCGGAAGCGTAAGGTAAACGATGCCAGACGCAAACAACGCACCGACGATGCTGATGCCGAGATCTTTGTCTTGCTCAACATCGGGCTCTTCTGCTGCGATTGGTTTCCACCCCGGACCACCCGGACGGACCTTTCGGAAAAACGCGCGAAGTGTTTCTTTTGACTCTGGCGGTGTTAGGAACGTCGCGATCAGCCAGGTCACGATCGTCGCGACGGCTACGATTGCCATTTGCTCTTCGAAAAGCAATTTGTGCTTCCCGAAAATCGCCGTCGCAATTGCTGAGTTGTTAAGTGCGAGAAAATAAACGAGTGACGCGACCATTCCTACGATCTCGCTGTACGCATTGATTCGCCACCAGAACCAACGAAGCATAAACACGAGGCCCGTTCCGGCTCCGAGTGCCATTAAGATTTTCCATGCATCATCGACCGAAACGCCGGCTTCATTCATCACATAGCCGAACACCAAACCAACGCACAAGATTCCAATCGACGTTACTCGAGAAACGAAAGTCAATTTTGTGTCGTCTGCGTCGGCCATGAACAAAGGCTGAATAAAATCTCGTACCAAGTACGACGCGCCCCAGTTCATTTGAGTGCTCATCGTTGACATAAACGCAGCGAAGAAAGCGACCAACATCATTCCCGCCAAACCAGGTGTGCAAAGTTCTTTCATCACCATCGGGAAACCAACGCCTGGGTCAAAACTACTGTCCGCGATGTAGTCCGAACGTAGCGTTGGGAAAATCGCCAATGCCGCGAACGAAATAATGATCCAGGGCCAAGGTCTCACGCAGTAGTGAGCGATCTGGTACCACAACGTCGCGAGAATTGCATGTTTTTCGTCTTTGCATGAGGCCATTCGCTGAACCACATAACCACCGCCGCCAGGCTCGGCACCGGGATACCATGTTGCCCACCATTGCATCGTCAACATGAATAGGAACACGTGAAGCAGCATCCACGGTCCAGGCATGGCTCTTGCGAATGAAGAACCCATTTGTTGGACGGAATGCTCAAACTGATCACGATTCTTTTGTGTGTCTTCTTTGGCAAGTTTGCTTTTAGCTTCTTCAAGATTCTCAACAGCCTTGTTCATCGCCGCCGTCATGACCGGGGCCAGTTTTTCTTCTTGGTCAACCAAGAAACGATCGGCGGAGGATCTAGCGGCTGCGACGACATTGTCGATCTGGGCAAAGTCGATTTCCTTTTCACCCAACTTGATCGCTTCACCTGATTCTGATTTTACAAAACCTGTGTACTCATCTGAATCGAATTTTTCACCCGTCCCAAGCGATGGCAAATAGTCAAACACTGCCCGGTCACCAAAACTCGCTTCGACTTTCGATTGCATTTCTTCAATACCGCCGACGTGATTGACGGCGACAATGGCCAGCCAAATGCATCCTGCCATCGCGATTGTAAATTGCATCATGTCCGCGATCACTACGCCCCACATTCCGGAAAGCGTGCAATAGATGCCAACCACGACCATCATCCCGATCACCGCAGCCCAAGCAGCCGTATCTTGATTCCAAAACGGAAGCTCTTCCAAACCGCCATCGGCCGACGGGTAGTCCGAGAACACAGTGAACTTGAGCACTTTGATCATCGCACCGATGACCCACCCGATAATGATTGGGTTAACGATCAAGGCAACATAGAACGAACGTAAGTAACGAAGCCCGTTGGCCGCTGGTCCGCCATATCGAATCCGAATCAGTTCGACGTCGGTCATGACCTCGGCGCGTCGCCACAGACGCGCGTAGACAAACACGGTCAACATTCCGCCGATCGCTAAAGACCACCAAATCCAGTTGCCAGCCAAACCGTTTTTTGTAATCAGTCCCGTGATCGCCAGCGGAGTATCAGCTGCAAACGTGGTCGCCACCATCGACGTGCCTGCGATCCACCACGGAAGCGATCTGCCAGAGACAAAAAACTCCGCCAGACTCTTGCCGGCCCTGCGTGTGAAAAACGCGCCGATGCCAAGCGTCACCAAAAAGTAGCCAACAATGATAGCCCAATCGATTGTGGTAAGCAGCATGAAACCGTCCTTTGAAGGGTCTTAAACGAGGATTTGTGAACTAATGGTTGGCACGAATGGTCCACGATTCCTTTGGAACTTATCCGTTGCCACCCGTGGTATCAACCACTGACCCGCTGGCTTCGCCGGTTCCTTTTGCCCAACCCGATTGTTCAAACCAACAATGAATGACCCGTTGACCACTGGCTCAAATCCATTCGTATCCAACGATCCTGCGCGGTATACTCGCTACGCCCAGAGTTTAATTATGCATTTTGATTTTTGAATGATTTTATGAAGTTACGAGTTACCGTCATCGCAGGCCCCGACGCTGGGCGTTCTTTCTCTCTCAATCCAGGCCAAACACTTGTTGTTGGTCGCGGAGAAGCAAGCGAGGCCCGACTTGGCGATCCCTCCGTCTCACGAGTTCACTTCGAAGTCGGCAATGACGGGGATACGATTTTTGTAGCCGACCGAGGAAGCTCCAGCGGCACATTCGTCGAAGGCAGCCAAATTCAAAAAACAGAAATCAAACTCGGTGGCGTCATCCAAGCCGGCGACACACGTTTGCGAGTCGAATCGCTTGAGTCGACCGAACAAACGATGGCACCCACTGCAAAACAGTACGACACAAGCGACGCTGTTCCACTACCACAACTCGTTGGCACAAATTTGGGTCCCTACAAACTGACCGAGATCTTGGGCAAAGGCAGTTCCGGGTTAGTGTTCAAAGCTCACGACGCCGAAAAAGATCGTACCGCCGCTGTCAAAGTCCTCACGCCACAGTTCACCGCCAACGAAGAACAACGTCAACGTTTTGTTCGTGCGATGAAAACGATGTTGCCGATCAAAGACGAGCGGATCGTTAACTTGTACAACGCTGGAAAGAATGGCCCTTACTGTTGGGCCGCGATGGAATACGTCGATGGCGAAAATCTGTCTCAGTTGATCGAGCGAACGGGCATCGAGGGTATGCTTGAATGGAAAAAAGTTTGGAAAGTCGCGATTGACGTCGCGCGTGCACTTGCCAAGGGCTACGAGCACAAGATCGTTCACCGAAACGTGACGCCAACCAATATCATTCGACGTAGCAGTGACGAAGCATGTTTGCTGGGCGATTTCATGTTGGCCAAAGCACTCGAAGGCACACTAGCCCAACAGGTCACTCAGCCCGGTCAAATCCTGGGCGACATCCCTTACCTGGCTCCCGAGCGAACAATGGCCGACGCCGAAGTCGACACGCGTTCGGACATGTACGGATTGGGCGCGACGTGTTACGCGCTGCTCACCGGTCGGCCACCCGCCAGTGGTGATACGCTGACCGAGATGATTCGCAACGTTCGCGAAGAACAACCTGAGAAACCAAAAAAGTTCCAGCTCTCCGTCAATGAATTGTTTCAAGACGTCGTGATGGGTTTGATTTCAAAGAATCCCGTTGATCGTTTTGATACGCCAACGAATCTAATTAAAGAGCTATTGCGAATCGGTAAGTTCAACAATTTGGACGCTGGTTTTTAATCCTTGGAGCATCAATGTTTTCTTGGAAGTCGTCGGCAATTTTCTTTGCAGCTCTATCGTTTTTAGTCGTCGCGGTTTCTTATTTCATTTTGGATGCAAGATCAAAGGAAATTGCTAGGGCCGCAGAAGCTGTAAAATCTCAGGGTGCAGAATTGGCGACGCTCCGAGAAGCGGCCAACGATACGCAATCAATGCTGAATTGGTATCGCATCAACACCAAAGAAGAACTCGACGAGGAAGACTACGAACGAAGTCTCGATCTGTTGGTATCACGATACGTACGCCATTTCCCAAAGTGGGCTCAATAAGCGTAAGCGATTGAAAACTGTCGCTTACCCATTCTGATCGACACATAATTCACTGCATGCTGATCGAGCGTGTCCGTTTTTTAAGGCGAGCCTCTCCAGTTCACGGTGCCATAGTTGAAACAAGAATTTGACTCTATGCTGGGCCTTGAGATACTGTTACTTGCGAGACCGATCATCGTGGATTCTAAATTGAATTCACAACCGGCAGATGGGAAGACTTGCGAGAGTACTCTTGCCCCGACTAGCATTCCACTTGCAAATTACATCGGCAAAGCCCGAGGAAATCACTATGCAAAAATTCACGTCAATTGTTTTTCTCGCCATCATTGCCGTAATCGCCGCATTAACTGGATGTGGCGAGACCACCAGCAATCAGCCAATCGCCAGCCCACACGATCCAGCCAACATTAAATTCAAAGACTCCGTTGAAACCAATGTTGAGATCCCGACCGAAGTAGGTGCACTTGAGTTCGTTGACACTAACGGCAACCGAATCACGCTGAGCGATTTTGAAGGTAAAAAAAATGTTGTGCTCGTTTTCACGCAGGGCTTCAACGGAGCGTTGTGTCCTTTTTGCCAGACGCAAACTTCGAGGTTGGTCGCCAACTACGAAAAATTTTCTGAGCTCGATTCGGAAATCCTGGTCGTGTACCCGGGTCCCAAGGATCACTTGGATGAATTCATGACGGTTGCGGCGAAAGAAGCAAAGTCCCAAACGGGTAAAGTTCCATTCCCGATCGTGTTGGATGAAGACTTTGTGGCAACAACGTTTTTCGACATCAAGAGTTTGCACGCTCACCCTTCGACGTTTATTATTGGTAAAAATCTAAAGGTCCAACTTGCCTACGTTGGGCAAGACAAAACCGCCGATCGGCCTTCGGTTAAAGCGATGCTTGAGAAGATCGAAACTCTCAATCGCTAGTGGCCTTGGACAGCTGAATTGACGCTTTCGTGGGGGTTACCCTTGAGCGTCTGGAAGCATGCTCACGCAAGCGTAAAGTATTGCACCCGTTAAGTCTTGCCTGTCGGTCCACTACGTCGTTTGACTACTGCGGCGTATGATTGCTATGTCCTACGAATAATACAGACACGGCGTATGATTGATGTAGGGTAGGACGCAAGGTTTTCACCATCGACTTAACTGTGTGGTCGAAGGGCTCAAATCCAGTAGCTTACTCTCAGACGATCGAAGTTTGACGATTAAGCACTTGATAACCCAACCGGAACAATGTCGCACCATGGATCAAGTTGTGGAATTTGAAGATGAGTTTCTCGACTCGGCTGTTCGTCATCAATTGCTTACCAACCAACAGGCAAGCGAAATTGTTTCTGAATTAGCGCCTGACTCGAATTCAAAAGAACTGGCGATCAAAAAGGGGTTCATCGATAGTCGAAAGCTCGACATCCTTGCTGCACTAGAAAACCCAAAATCCGTTGTTCCCGGATACGAACTGATCAGCGTGCTCGGTGTCGGAGGATTCGGTGTCGTTTACAAAGCGACTCAACTCAACATGGATCGAACCGTCGCGCTCAAAACGATCCCAATTTCCAAACTGCAGGACTCTGGTGCCCAACAACGGTTCGAACGCGAAGCGAAAATTGTGGGCAACATGCGGCACCCCAACATTATCGCGGCCTTCGATTTTGGTCTCGCCGACGAACGTTTGTTTCTCTCGATGGAGTTTATTGAGGGTAGGGACGCCGATGTTGCAGCTTCGAGAATTGGTCCATTCGGTGAATTTGCAACCTGGCAAATCATCCGCCAAGTCGCATTGGCTCTGTCTTACGCAGCAGAATTCGACATCATTCATCGCGACATCAAGCCCGGAAATTTGATCCTCACTACGCCGCCGGTGGGATACGAATTGCCCAATGGGGTGCCGATGGTAAAAGTCGCCGATTTCGGATTGGCCGCTTGTTACGAAAACCAGCAACGTAATGACCGAATCACGATGGCCAACAGCATGGTGGGAACGCCGTTCTATGTTTCGCCGGAACAACTTTCGTCTGACGATCTTGATGAACGAGCCGACATTTATTCACTCGGCGTTACTGCTTGGCATTTGCTTGAAGGAAGACCGCCAAGCCATGATTCAAGCCCGATGGACATCATTATGCAAAAGCTGAAAGGCGAGCAAGTTTGGTTGGCCCATCCGCCAGCTTCGTGGTCAGCGGAATCGAGGAAACTGGTTTTGGAGATGTGCGCCCATGACCGAAAAGACCGAGCTAAAAATCACATTGAATTGATCTCCAGAATCGACGAAGTGTTGGCAAAGATTGAACTTCCTGAATCACCTGATGGTCGCTCAACAGTCAGTCAAGAGTTTTCGCTCGTTGGCGATCCCGGTCCCGATTCGAAAACTCGGGTAAGCCCTACTGGTTTTTTGGATCCAGAAATGGCAACCTCCGATATTGCCCAAAAACCAATCCAGCCAACGGGACTTCACAAAACAGATGCGGTTCAGCATTCGACGATAGATTTGCAACGAGAGCCAAACTCTTCGACAACATCTGGAGAAGGGGGTACGACTCAAGACCACGTACGCCCCAACGATTTGGCAGGAGAGCGCTCAACGATCTCAGGGACTCCAGAAGTTTCTAAACTGCCCCTTCGAAAATCTCGACAACTCAGTCCCACTATTATCGGCGCTGGCATCGCACTGACGGCGGCACTTGGCTACTTCCTGCTTTTCAGTTTTGGATGGTTGGGCGGTCCAAGTCAGCAGACTCTATCGGAGGTCACCGGCCCACCCGTTTTCCTTTTCAATGGAATGGATCTCGACTATCGCAATCAAACCGGTAACTGGGAAATCACACAAGACGCTGAGCTTGGCACTGTTCTAACTGGCAATGGTTCCAAAACTTTCAACTGTGAGTCCGCAGTTGGCGAACCATTGAAATTTTTTAGGTTTGAAATTGGTTTCGACCACCTCGATTCCGAGTTGCTGGAATTCGCTGTCAAATTTGATGACTCGAAAGAAGTCGGCAAAGTGTCCGTTGCGAAAGATGCTGCACAACTTTTTGGCAACAACAACGAACAGCTCTCCCCTGTGAAAATAAACATGTTTAGCGAGGATAATTTTGGCTATCACCAATTACGAATCGAGAGGCATGTCAATTATTGGACCGCTTTCCTCGACGGAGAATCCCTTGGCAAAATTTCCAACCAAGACAACTCTGGTGCAAAAATCGAAGTGATGGTTGAGGGCGGTAACGCAAACTTTGAACAAGTTCGTGTGTTTGAGTTTAGTGATCCAGAAAGCGCAACCGTTTCTCAATAGCTCAGTCCCCTCTTTTTTGAGCGTGCCTGCTCTTGATTGAAGCAACTAAAATTCAGTAATCTGGCTCACAGATCGTTGAAAAACCGAACCCCAGGGGTTTTTGAACGATTTAAAATTGCAATTATGAACAAACCCTCACAAACTAAATTCCTTTTTCCGCGTCTATTTTTTAAGCTAAGATATTGTTCATTAAATTGAAAACCGAGTTTTGAGTATGCCTAGGCAGTCTTCTCACAACCGTAGCAGACGTTTGAAACTCTGAAATTTACAGAGCCAGAGCGATAATCCACCCAAAAACTGAATCAGCGGTAACGCCGCTTGAAAGGTGCTTTTGTGTTTAGAAACGTAACGAAAACTAGAACCCGCGCTTTCACATTAGTCGAATTGCTAGTTGTGATCGCTATTATCGGAATCTTAATCGGGATGCTTCTGCCAGCCGTTCAAGAGGTCCGTGAATCCGCACGACGTACTCAGTGCTTGAATCGACTTCGGCAAATCGGACTTGCCACAGCCATGTTTCATGATTCGCAAAAAGCTTTTCCCCCAGCTCGTTTGTATCCGAAAAAAGACGCTCTTCCTCCACTGAACCTCGGAAATGACGAACCATCTTGGCTTGTCCGCATTCTGCCTTACCTGGAACAACAGAATTTTTATCAAGAGTGGGATCTGTCCGAGTCATTCAGTTCTCATCCAAAAAACATCGCTGGCCAAGCCCTTGCAAGTTACATTTGCCCATCACGCCGCAATCTATCAAACGCGAAAGCGCCCGATCAGATTCAGGACGTTTACGTCACTGCATCATGCGGATGTGGTGGCTGGTTTAAAATTGAAGTTGTTGGCGGAGCGACTGGAGATTTTGCTGGCAACCACGGAGATTTATCGCCGGGTTCGATCGGGTCTGCTACCGACTATTATTATGGAGGAAACGGGACTGGGGTAATTATCTCTTCTCAAGCAAGGCAGCGAAGCGAAGGAAATCTGACTTGGATTGATCGAATCGACCATGCAAGTATCACTGACGGTTCGAGCAACACGATTCTTGCAGGTGAGTTGCAAGTGGTCCCTGATAATCTCAATACGGTTCCGTTCAATGGGCCAATCTACAACGGTGAAGACTTGGCAGCATTTTCTCGAGTTGGTGGTCCTGGCGTTCCACTCCTATCAGCAAGGCAAACACCAAACACTTCGGTTCTCGGATTTGGAAGTTGGCACCCCGGCACTTGCAATTTTGTATTCGCCGATGGCAGTACAACTGCAATCTCAAACTCTGTCGACACGGTTACGCTGGGCCAGATGTGCAATCGTCGCGACGGTGAAGTAATTGCCAACTAATGACCAATTCAAACTCAAAAGAGACCTGTCCCTTGAGAACCCAAAATAGAATTGTCGCATCTCGTTTGCACATGAATCGGCGCCGGTATGCCGCCCTCGCGGTATTGCTATTGGCAAGTGCAGTGGGTTGCAATTCTGACCAGTTAGCAACGCACCCTGTGGATGGTGTTTTGAAATATGAAGATGGCACGTATCCAATGTTTGGTAACATCGAATTTTACAACGAAAGCCATAAAATCAACGCACGGGGAACGATCAACCGCGACGGTACATTTACTGTCGGAACCTACGAAGACAGCGACGGTGCCGTTGAAGGTCGGCATCAAATCGTGATCCAACAGATCACGGGCGACTCTTTGACCGAAAAACTCAGTAATCAAATCAAGCACGATCATGGCGCGTTGCTTGATTCGGCTTATTTTGATTACCGGACATCAGATCTGGAATGTGTAATTTCGCCAGGTAGAAACCAAGTCGAGTTGACCGTCCGGCCACGTCCGAAACAAACCGAAGAAGGCATGCCCAGCCATTGATCTCATTGATTTAAAAGGCTGTCTTTTCGCGTAGTGTGTTAGATCCTGAATTGCTCTCCCGCTACAGGATATTTAACAAGATCCACGACATAGGGAAGTTTTCAATCCAACCGCGAAGTTGCACCGACAAACAATGCACCGACAATACAACGCGCGGGCAACTCAACCTCTGAAAACTCAATCTTTTGACGCAACCTTTGGCGCCTCTCGGTCGCTTATCGGCCTCGTCTGCCGCCAAGCAAGCCCGCCTTGTGCAAGAAGTACAACAACGTCAAAAGTGACGTTACGAAAGCGGCAACATAAGTCAGCGCGGCGGCGAAGAGAACTTTGTTGATTCCTTCGCATTCCTTTTCCCCAACAATGCCAGCTTC
>JBGCDK010000129.1:0-5745 GCA_045105295.1 Mariniblastus sp. | reverse complement strand
ATTGTGAGAGGAAGCGATTTGGACAGGCACCGCATTCTACAATACGGAAAAAGCAAATGCGACTCCATCGCAAACTCAAACATACCTACGCCGGTCCGACACATCTAAGCAGATTGAACAACTCAATTAGCGAACCATGTGCGTCTACAGAAGAGAAAAGTTAGAGTTCGTTAATTGAGTTTTTTCGCCTTTTCCATTGTGAAATACACTTGGATGAAATCACACTCCCAATTCGTCACCCTGATTTCAATCCAATCTCCTAGATTTGCAGAGGCCCACAGCAGGTGCTTTAGAATTCCTCGCAACACATTCAGTACTTAAATTTGAAAAACCATGAGTGGCGGAGGTTGAACCCACGGTCTGAATCACCTTATCGAGGCTACGGCACATGCCTTTACCCAACGATGGTTTACCTTTGCCACTAGTACACTGGAGCAAATCCAAGCGCACAGTTGGCGTGTCAAATGGCTTTGGATGGCTTGGAGCGATGAAAAAAGTTGTCGTAAAAAGACAGTCGCTCCTGGGGTGAAACCGTCAGTTAGCTGCTAGAATTTCGTGACTGAGACAAGACAGAACTGATAATTTCAACCGTTAATCGTTGACTGATCGCCCTTTACTCGCGCGGCCCAATGACGGAATTAGACAACTCAACATTTGCCTATCTCCCCGTACCTGAGATTGTGAGTCGGCTAGGTCTGTACGTCACCGGAGCTGGAACTGACGTCGTCCCTCCCGGTGCTCGCTATCCAAGGCAGAATCACCCTGAGCTTTATGACTTTTCATGGAACGCAGGTAGGATCCTTCCTGAGTTTCAATTTCTGTTTGTTGCAGAGGGACACGGAGAGTTCGAATCTCGTGAAACTGGTTTAGTAGAAGTCACCAGTGGAACTTTTGTCATGCTGTTTCCAGACGTTTGGCACCGCTATCGCCCCAACTCGGATTCTGGCTGGACAGAGTATTGGATTTCCGTTGGCGGAGACCTTTTGTTTCAATGGCATCTACGTGGTCTATTCCATGCCGAACATCCATTGATCAAACTTCGACAGCCGGAGAAAACTGTTCAGCAATACAGGGATATCATCGATTTCGTCGTGAAGCACCCAGAGCAAGACGCTCCGATTTTGACCGCGCACGCAATGGCGATTATTGCGAGTGCTTTGGAGCAAGCTCAAACGTCGCTGTCATTGGATGTCAATGATTCTGAGCGTTGCAATAATCCATTGGTTACGGAGTCATTAAGAGTGATTTGGAACAATAGTCACCAACGTGTTTCGGTCGATATGATTGCGAATCAAGTGGGCGTAACAAGGCGTACGCTCGAACGGCATTTTAAAAAGCATCTTGGGCGGACGTTGCTGCAGGAGCTAGTTGCGTGCAGAATTCAACGGGCCAAGCGACTGCTTTGTGAAACGCATGTTCCCATTAAGTACGTGGCTTACGCGGCCGGATTTAGTTCGCTTTCGAATCTTTGCAAAGTCTTTCGGCGCGAAGTGGGCATTACTCCCGGAGACTACAGAGAAAGTAAAACACGCCGGAAGTAACCATCGACCCGCAACTCGAAATTGAATCTTGTTTCGCTCATTGACTAGCGAAAGCTCGGCTTTGCAACTAAGTCCCTTGGCAATTTGTCGCAAAACGACAATCAAATTCAAGCTTCAGCTCGGATGGCCTCTGATATTCTGGACTGTTGGTGACGATACGTTATTGGCATAAATCGGCGTTTTAGAAACGGTTTGGTCCCAATTTCGTCTTGAGAACCGTGTCTAAACTTCGACGCAAAAAGACACACGGAACTACTACAGCACGAAATAGCTTCAGTTGTCCTAAGCTGCTTTCGCATGCGTGGTAAGTCCTTTCACATTGATGATCCAATTTAGGAAAGCGGATGAGCGATTCGAGTAGAGATACATCTATCGAAAATGCATTTGAATTGGCGAAGGAACGATATGCGGCATTGGGTGTCGACGTAGCCAAAGTTCTCAGCGTTCTCAAGCAAATCCCAATTTCAGTCCATTGTTGGCAAGGCGATGACGTCCAAGGGTTTGAACATTCCGCCGAAGAATTAGGTGGGGGAATCGCGGTCACGGGAAATCACCCAGGCAAAGCTCGTAATGTCGACGAGTTGCGACTTGATCTGGAAAAGGCATATTCCTTAATCCCCGGACGCCATCGCTTGAACCTCCATGCGATTTATGGCGAATTCCCCGCGGCAACCGACAGAGACGAAATTGGACCAGAACATTTTCAAGGCTGGATCCAATGGGCACAGCAACAAGAAGTCGGCTTGGACTTTAATCCGTCGTTCTTTTCTCACGAAAATGCCAAAGACGGATTCACACTTGCTCATTCAGATCCGGGAATTCGAAAGTTTTGGATCGACCACGGAATTGCTTGTCGCGAGATCGGCGAGTCGATGGGGAAGACATTGGGAACGCCTTGCGTGACAAATTTTTGGATGCCGGATGGTTACAAAGATACGCCAGCTAACCGTGCTGCTCCTCGCGAGCGATTGATGGCTTCGCTGGATACAATTTTTAAACGGACGATTGATCCAGCTCACAATCTTGACGCTGTTGAATGCAAATTATTTGGAATCGGCTCGGAAAGCTACGTCGTGGGGTCGCACGAGTTCTACTTAGGCTATGCGATCACTCGAAAGAAATTGCTCTGCCTGGACGCCGGACACTTTCACCCCACCGAAGTCGTCTCGGACAAGATTTCAAGCGTAATGACTTACTTGCCTGAAATTCTGCTTCACATCAGTCGTGGAGTGCGATGGGACAGCGATCACGTCGTGACGTTTTCAGATGAAGTCCTGGCGATCGCACAAGAAATCGTACGAGGAAACTACCTCAATCGCGTCCACATCGGTTTGGATTTCTTCGATGCAAGTATCAACCGCGTTGCGGCTTGGGTGATCGGTACGAAAAACGTAATCAAGGCACTCTTGGCGGCGATGCTGGATCCGATCTCGCGGCTGCAGCAGGCAGAGCTTGAAGGCGACTACACCAGTCGATTGGCTTTGATGGAAGAGTTCAAGTCGATGCCACTGGGTGCTGTTTGGGATTACTACTGCATGACCTCGGGAGTTCCCGTGGGACTGGACTGGCTCAAAGAGGTCCAGCAGTATGAACGCGATGTCCAATCGCATCGCTCCGGCATTTCAGAGATCGTTTAAACAACCAAGTTAAGTCCGCTGCTTTGCGGCTCAATTAACCATTTCAGTGGAATGATTCCATGAGCAAAGAACAGAAAGATTCTGGTAGCAGCGAGTTCGAACGTGAGCCTGTTCCCGATCATGCTTTGATGGGACAAGGCAAATTCTGGGGGATGTACGCAGGAGAACATGCGGCCGGAACCGAGTTCATGATCGGCCCTCTGTTTTTGGCTGCAGGCGCAAGTCTTCAAGATCTCATTCTCGGGTTGCTATTGGGAAATATCCTCGCCGTTTTGACTTGGCGATTCTTAGTGACGCCAATTGCGATCGCCAAACGGATGACGCTTTATTACCAGCTTGAGCGGATTGCCGGTGGCTCTTTGGTCAAGTTTTACAATGTCGTTAACGGCGTGCTGTTTTGCTTTTTAGCCGGCGCGATGATTACGGTATCGGCAAGTGCGGTTGGTATCCCATTCGGAATCAATTACGAAGTTCCTGAGGCAACGTTTGGGCTTGGTTTGCCCTCATTTACCGGGCTGGTCGTGTTAGTCGGAATCGTGATCGCGATTGTTGCTTCTGCCGGTTACTCAACGGTAGCACGTTTCGCCAACATTGCCGCTCCGTGGATGATCGGAATTTTTGCCGCCTGTGGAATCGTTTCTTTGACCCAAATGGGGGCAACGGACTGGGCGACCATTTCAGAAGGCAAATGGTGGAGCGACGCGATTGCGTTCGTTCAGGCTCAAGACGGCGAACAGAAGTTTGGTTTTTGGAAGATCGTTGTGTTTGCTTGGTTATGCAATGGTGCGATGCACTTTGGAATGGCCGACCTCTCGATTTTTCGTTTCGCCAAGAGCCCCAACGCTGGATGGGCTCCGTCCATTGGAATGTTCCTAGGACATTACATGGCTTGGATTTGTGCAGCCCTGTTGCTGGCGGCTCAAATCAAACTTTCACAAGACCACACTGCCAACCCGGGAGCACTTGCCTGGGGAGCTTTGGGCTGGACGGGAATTCTCTGCGTCGTGATCGCTGGCTGGACGACTGCTAACCCAACGATCTACCGGGCTGGGCTTGCCTTTCAAGGCGTGTTCCCCAAAAGCTCTCGCACTGTGATGACTTTGGTCGCTGGTGCTGTAGCGACGGTTGCTGGTGTGTTCCCGAACTTATCCAACCAGTTGTTAGGATTCGTTGGGACGTATGGAACTGTGCTTGGTCCGATGGGCGCCGTTATCTTTGTTGACTTTTGGCTACTCAAGAAGTTTGGCTTGAAGGATGAGTACGCAGAGAAAACCGGGCAAGGCATCAACTTCGCGGTATTGGTTAGTTGGCTTTTGCCAGTAGCAGTTGGCCTGTATCTGATTTTCTGGCAAGGAATCTTTGCCGCTTACGCAGTTATCCCGTGTTGGGTCGCGTGCGGAGTCATTTACTTGGTGCTCAGCAAAATCACGCAACGCGACCAAGTTGCTCTGGCAGAGCCTTCCAAGTAAAACAGAAATCTGTTGGCAACATTCAAAATCGAATCAAGAAATCATCATGAATTCAATTGCAAAAATAACTTCACTGATCGCTCTTGCGGTCACAGTGGTTCCGAGCTGCCTTAACTTTTTTGGGATGATCGAAGCCGAACCGATGAAGTGGATCACTTTGGCCGGCACGATCGCTTGGTTCGCCACCACTCCGTTTTGGATTGGCCGTGAATCGAAGGCAGATGCCGTTGAAGCGCATACTTAGGCTGAGTGGACCAAGTGTAAGAGGCAATTCTTGTGTTTGAATGAACCTCGCCGATACTACGCTCAATATCTTGATGGATGACCGATTGGTTCACTCACGTACCGCATTCGTCCATCTATTTATCAACAAGAAACGCGGACCAACGAACATGTCGCTACGATTCCTCTTTGTTTTTCTATCCATTGGCTTGATCGTTTGCTCCTGCGAAGCGCAAGACAATTCTCTTGGCTCGATTCAAAAGCCATCGCTCACCGACGACACCAAAGCTGAATCCGCAGCGCTGGCCAGCCGCGGATACACTCCGCTGTTCAATGGCACCGACTTGGCTGGCTGGCGAAATCCCTATCCGCATGGCGAAGCGAAAGTTGTCAACGGTGAAATCCATTTGTTGGCTGACAAGAAATTCTTCCTGGTCACCGAAAAAAAATACACCGACTTCCGATTAAGCATCGATATTCACTTGCCCGAAGGCAAAGCCAACTCCGGCGTGATGTTCCGCTGCCACGTCGATGAGAAAGCGAAAAAGAAAGTCTTTGGTTACCAAGCCGAATGCGATGGATCCGACCGTCGCTGGTCTGGCGGGTTTTACGATGAATCTCGCCGAGGTTGGATCTGGCCAAGCACGAAAGGACGCTCCCCAGCCCAGTTTCTGGAGCATGAAGCAGAATCAAAGGCAATCTTTGCCACTCCTGCTATCGCAAACGCACTCAATCGCAATGGCTGGAATCGGTACGTGGTAACGTGTGTGAAAGACCTCATCACGATCGAGCTAAATGGAGTCCAGACCGTTCGGTTTCGTGACGCTACCGATGCGATGGGTTTTATTGGAATCCAGAAAAATGGAGAAAAAGGCC
>JBGCDK010000128.1:0-40493 GCA_045105295.1 Mariniblastus sp. | reverse complement strand
TTTTCTCACCTTATTTCGATGCCCACCTTGTTCCCCCTTCTTCTGTATAGACTTCTGATTTTTTACCCTGCGAAATTGCGTTTGAGTCGTTTTTAACAACGTCTCGTTTAAATGATTCATGAATGCACGAAGCATTTTTTGATATTTGGGTGGCGGCGACCGAGGGATATGACAGTCGACGACATTTTCGTGGAGCGGATTCCACACCCATTATTTTGGCCTGTTTGATGAAGGTAGATAGGGATATCTTGTGAGTCGGTTGATTCGCTGAATTCATCTACGTGGTAGGACCCAGCAGGCAATTTTATTTTCTGGTTGAGTTGGTGTTATTTGACGATCCAGAGCATGGCGGCGATTGAGGCTCGGAAGCCGGTCGTCGCTTTTTTATGCGCTGAATCGAATCCGATCAAGGTTCGAATCCGAGTCGATCCGAAACGTTTCAATTTGATAAGTCCGATGCATCTCGGTAGCGTCCGTTGTCACGATAACGTGAATCGCCTGCGATGATCAACATTGGTCGACCCAGCGACGGAATCAATGGTTGTGTATCCACGAGAAAGTCGTGTATCGCGAACCAACAGAAAATGGGAAACGGTAAAATGATCGGGAGAGCTTAATTGGAAACGGCAAAACCAGATTCGCCCAATGCAAATGAGGCAACCTTATTCGATTGCCTAATCGCGTTTGGTTCTAACTTGGGCGATGGCGGCCAAATTTTTAAGCAGACGATCCAGCTTTTGAATGCGAATCAGTCGATCAACGTCGTGTCCAAAAGCGAGCTGCAAACGACACGACCCGTCGGTGGACCTGCCGGCCAAGACGCTTACTTAAATGCGGCGATTCGAATTGAGGCGTCGTGTTCACCATCTGAGTTACATTCTCAGTTGGTGGAAATCGAGTCAGAACTTGGGCGAATCCGCCATGAACGGTGGGGGGCACGCCGAGTCGATTTAGATTTGTTGCTGTATGGCCAGGAATCCATTTTGACTGATCGGTTGATCGTCCCACATCCACGAATGTCGTTTCGACGTTTCGTTTTGGACCCAGCCCATGAAATTGCGGGCGACATGATTCATCCAGTGTCGGGACAGTCCATCCGCGAATTGGTCAGTCACCTCGATCAAGCCGAACGCCTGGTTTTATTGGTCAGTTCCAACGCGAACTCTCAAATTCC
This sequence comes from Mariniblastus sp., assembly GCA_045105295.1. Taxonomy (GTDB): domain Bacteria; phylum Planctomycetota; class Planctomycetia; order Pirellulales; family Pirellulaceae; genus Mariniblastus. Next base: position 39,319 of record JBGCDK010000128.1, on the reverse strand, counting down.
TGAGTCCTTGGCGAAGAGGCTGATCGCAGCATTGAGCGAAGCGAAAGTCGAATCTGGTTCAGGCATTGGTTCGGACGTTGAAATCCCGCCTGAATCCAAGGCCGTAAAAAAGGACTCGGCCAACTGGCAGTTCAAGGTTTTGCGGAGCGCCAACGATCTAATGGCTTTCTCAAACTTCGACCAAACGAAACTCCGCCCAAAAGGATCAGCCAAAGAAAAACCTGATTCGGAGTCGTTGTTGGCTCAAACATCGATACAAATGCCAATATTGGTTTGTCATTTTTCTGACGAGAATGATAACGCCCGGAAGGTGTCTCTTGAAAAGATTCCAGATCCTTCCAAACGGGATCCAAAGTACGATTCTCAGCAACAACTGCAGATGGCAGCGGTAAATTTTGCTGGGCCAACCCTCGAGTTGAAGAACGATGAGGAAAGAGCCTTTGTCGAAGTCATGGCGGCGATAGAGGCAATGTCGAAAGACTGATGGGCCCCGATGCACAGTTTGCGGTGGCTTGGTGGAACGTTTTGGACGTTGCGTGTTAAACATAATGTTGCTGAACTTAAAAAACTTGATCCAGCTCGATAAAATTTTGATTCAAGCGGGTCAGAGTCATGAATGAATAGGATCAGAGCCGCGTGTTTTTCAGCTTGATGGGTATTCGAATTCGTTGGGTGATGAAATATCATGAAAGCTCAACCATTTGACACCAAACACATAAAAATGAGCTTATGAAAGTTCTGTTGGCCAGTAGCGAAATTATTCCTTTTGCCAAAACTGGCGGTCTTGCTGACGTTACAGGCGCACTACCTCGGGAGTTGGAAAAACTCGGCCACGAGGTAACGGTGTTCATGCCTGCTTACCCGTCCGTGCGAAAATCAGGCATCTCAATCGAGTCTACCGGCGTGCAGCTGGAGATACCGATTGGGCACAACGTCGAAGAGGGGCAGCTGCTTAAAGGTGAATTGCCAAATAGCAACGTCACCATCTATTTTGTTGAGCACAATGAGTATTTCGATCGACCCTCGTTGTACGGCGAGAACGGTTCCGATTACGAAGACAACTGTGAGCGATTCACATTTTTCTCGCGAAGTGTTTTGGAGGCCGTCCGTCTGATGGAACTCGCGCCTGACATCATTCATGTCAATGATTGGCAAACGGGCTTAATCCCAGCGTTGCTTGAGTGCGAATACGTCGACAATCCTATCTATGAAAATATCGCTTCGCTGATCACGATTCACAATCTTGCTTACCAAGGTACCTTCGATCAGGAAAAAATGGCGATCACAGGATTGGATGTCAAGTATTTCAATTGGGAGCAAATGGAGTTTTACGGGCGGTTGAATTTGCTCAAAACGGGGATCGTGTTTGCCGATTCGATCAACACCGTGAGCCCGACCTACGCGACCGAGATTCAGTCCAGCGAACAGGGCTGCGGTCTCGAGAATGTGCTGCGTCATCGCGCGGATCGGTTGTCAGGAATTTTGAATGGCATCGATGTGTCGGAGTGGAATCCTGAAACAGACAAATGCCTGACTTCTCATTTTTCAGCCGACTTTGATATTGAAAAAGGAAGCGAAGGAAAAGCAAAGTGTAAATCGGATTTGCAGATCGAAGCGAAACTCGAATCCAATCCCGACGTGCCTTTGATCGGTATCGTTGGGAGGCTTGCATCGCAAAAAGGTTGGTCGCTGATCTTACCGGTTCTGAAAAAATGGTTGGCCAACGTGGACGCGCAGTGGGTAATTCTGGGAACGGGCGATCCCGACTACCACCACGTGCTGACGTCGCTTCATCGTTCACATCCGAACAAACTCGCTTTGACGTTGGGATTTTCCAATGAATTTGCACATCGAATCGAAGCCGGCAGCGATCTGTTTTTGATGCCCAGCCAATACGAGCCATGCGGCTTAAACCAGATGTATAGCATGGCTTACGGAACCGTTCCTGTGGTTCGGCGGACGGGCGGGCTTGCCGATACAGTGGTCAACGCGACGTCGGAAACGATTGAGAACAAGACCGCCAATGGTTTTTGTTTTGATGAGTTCAGCGCGGCTGCACTTGAATCATCACTGCACAAAGCAATTCGAATTTACAAAGAAGACCCGCGAACCTGGAACCAATTAATTTGGACCGGGATGAATCGTGATTGGTCATGGAACGCAAGTGCGAAACAATATGAGGATCTCTATCGAAAGACGATTCTCCACCGAAGTATGAAAAAAGTTTGAGACTCGATCACAGCAGCAAGATCGCGACAAGCAACAGCCTACTGAAACCTCCGCCAATAGATTTGTATGTCAGACCTTCGTTACGACCCAATCAATGATCAATGGGTTTCCATTGCGTCGCGTCGCCGCGATCGGCCCATTGAGTTGGTTCCTGTAGAGCAAACGTTGCAACGGGTTGTCTGTCCTTTTTGTGCGGGCAATGAGGAAGAAACTCCCTCAGCATTGGCAATCTACGACAGTCATGGTCGAGCGATTTCGTCAGAGAACGAGGGGCCTTGGACGGTCCGGGTAGTGCCCAACAAGTTCCCTTCATTTTCAAGCAAAACTGAATCAAGCAAAACTGAATCAAGCAAAGCCACATCTTCCTCCAACGAAACTACCGCGACGGAGCGTGCCTCAGCCTCTAAAGTCGACGCTGTGATCGCGTCCAATCCTTATCAGGTCAATTGTGATTTTGGGATCCAGGAATTGATCATTCCTTCTCCAAGACATTTGGCGTCATTGTCAGAGTTGTCGGACAACGAGCTTAAGGTTTCCTTCAAGGCGTATCAGGATCGAATCGCGGAAGCTAAAACGTTGGAGTACGTCAAACATGCGATGTTGTTTATGAATTGCCGCTCTGCTGCCGGAGCGACATTGGGGCACATCCATTCGCAATTGATCGGATCTCCCATCGTCAGCAGCGGCATGCGACGTCGAGTCGAACGTCAACAAAATCACTTTGACGAAAACGGGTGTTCATTGATTGGTTCGGTGACAGATTGGGAAATCGAGCAACAAGCCCGCATCGTTAAACTGTCCGAAAATTTTTGCGTTGTTTGCCCTTTCGCGAGCAAGTTTCCGTTTCAGACATGGATCATTCCTTTGAATCATCGAAACGATTTTTTGAAATGCCCAGACGCGATGCGGGATGAATTGGCGAGCCATTGTCGCAGCATCGTAAAGCAAATGGAGTCGGTGCTTGAGGAACCCAGCTACAACATGCTGTTCCACTTGGACCCGTTCAATCGGATTTCTAGTGAGGGCCAGGATTGCTGGTACGTGGAAGTTTTTCCACGGCTCACTCGCGCCGCTGGTTATGAATGGGGGACCGATATTTGGGTAAACCCTGTTCTGCCGGAATTTGCTGCAAGGCGCTTAAGAGAGCAGGAATAGTGAACGGACTTTCTTCAATTTAAGCCTCCCTAAAATTCCGGTTGGCGAGCCGTCAAAGTCGATCTGGCCGTTTGTTATTTTAAAATATTCCGATACGTGAATCTTTTCCGGCAAACCTGAAAAAATCGTATGCAATAAAGATATGTTTTTTGCACCCTACGTTTTTTCGACCTTCAGACACATTCCAAATACGGTACAACAATGATCGTTTGACTGTCGACAATTGATAAGGGACGTGTTCCCAAATCACCAAAGCGGAATCCAGCGAATAGCAGACCCAACGAAATGAACGATCCTCAAATTCGACTGTGCCTTGTTCTTCACAACCATCAGCCAATTGGCAATTTCGATGGCGTTTTCGAAGAAGCGTATCAGGACAGTTATCTGCCCTTTTTGGAAGTCTTTGAGCCCTATACGGATTTGAAGATTTCTCTGCACACCAGCGGACCGTTGATGCAATGGCTGCAAACGAATCATCCCGACTACCTCAATCGCCTCGCGCAACTTGTCGAAGCCGGACGTATCGAGATCATCGGTGGTGCTTTTTACGAACCGATTCTGACGATGATCCCAAAACGTGATCGCGTCGGCCAAATCACTCAGTTCTCCAAATGGCTGGAAGAACGAGTTTGTTCTGAGGTCAAAGGCATGTGGATGCCAGAGCGAGTTTGGGAATCAAATCTCGCAGAATCGTTGGCGGACAGCGGAATCGAATACACTGTCCTTGACGATTATCACTTTCGACGAGCCGGTCTAAAGAACGAAGAACTTACTGGTTACTACGTCGCTGAAGACGAAGGCAAAACCGTCAACGTGTTTCCAGGTAGCGAACGTCTTCGTTACTTGATCCCATTTTCTGAGCCGCACGAGACAATTGAGCATTGCCGAATGCTGGCCGACCGTTGCCCCGGAAGCGTCGTCGTGTTTGGTGACGATGGTGAAAAATTTGGCACTTGGCCCAACACAAAGAAACACGTTTATCAGGATGGATGGCTCGAGCGATTCTTCCAAGCGTTGACTGAAAACAAAGATTGGCTTTCGACCACGACTCTCAGCGACGCAGTCGAATCAACACCACCGCGCGGAAAAATCTATCTGCCCGATGCAAGCTACCGTGAGATGACTGAATGGGCGATGCCAGTCAATCGACAGATCGAACACGATGAATTGGTGCATCAGCTCGAACATGACCCTCGATGGAGTCAAATTCAATCTTTCATGGGTGGCGGATTTTGGCGTAATTTCAAAGTCAAATATCCTGAGTCGAACGAGATGTACTCGCGAATGATGTACGTCAGCGGACTGTTGGAAAAAGCGGTCGCTCAAGGCTGTAACGAACAAGTGATTGATTCAGCGAAAGATCATCTCTACCAAGGCCAATGCAACTGCAGTTTCTGGCATGGAGCGTTTGGTGGAATTTATCTTCCTCACCTTCGAAACGCGGTTTACAAACATTTGCTCGCTGCCGAAACATTGCTTGAAAAAGGGATGGGGCGTCCAAGCGAATGGGTGGAAGCCACAACTAACGATTACGATTTCGATGGCCGTCACGAAATTCGTTTGGCCAACGATAAATTGGTGACTTGGGTCAAGCCAACACAGGGCGGCCAAATTTATGAATTGGATCTACGAGAGATCGGTCACAATCTAGGCGCAACGATCCAACGTCGGCCGGAGCTTTACCACGCAAAAGTCTTGCAGGGTGAGAATGAAAACGGCGATGCTGCTGCTAGTATTCATGATCGCATCGTTTTCAAACAAGCCGATCTGGACGAGAGATTGCAGTACGACAGTCGATTGCGAAACATGCTGATTGACCATTTTTGGGATGAAGATGTTGACGTGAATGCACTGCAGGACAATCGCGCAATGGAGCGTGGCGATTTTGCAGATGGCGAATTCGTCGGTATCATCCGTCGCAACCCCGGCCGTGTTCAGATTTTGCAAACACGCGAAGGTAACGCTTGGGGGATTCCGCTAACGATCAAAAAAGGCATCACGCTTAATGCGGGATCCGACACGGTTGAAATCGCTTACTTGATTGACGGTTTACCACAGGATCGCGATCTTCATTTTGCTGTTGAATACAATTTCGCGGGACTTCCAGACGGTCAAGACGATCGTTATTTCAGCGATCAATCAAATCAACGGCTTGGTGATCTTGGTTCGCTTTTGAATCTTACCGAATCGCAACAAATCAAACTGACGGACGGGTGGTTGGGGCTGGAAATCAGTTTGGATTCGGATCAGCCTGGCGGAATTTTTGCCTACCCTGTTCAAACGGTCAGCCAATCTGAATCTGGATTCGAACTCGTACATCAATCTGTTTGTGTGCAGCCGCATTGGTTGATTCGTGGCGATTCCAATGGTCGCTGGGCATGTAGAATGAGCTTGAAACTTCAAACACAGGTGGCAGAACTTGGCCAGCCAGCGGGCGAAGCGGTTGCGATCAATTAGTTCTGGCAAGTCGATTCGTACTTCAACCTAGTTGACCGTCAAACTTGCATCGGCCGGTGCCATGCTTCACGGTCGCGTGAGCATGGCTACGTGGGTGGAACGCGGCACCTGCCAAAGTAGTTAAATCAAATTTGGAGGACCACTCATCTCAATCGTGGTCCCACAGACGATCTATTCGTGATGCTACGCGAAACCCTTGTCAACGAGCAACGATCTTGAAGCCGGGCTCGATGTACTTGAGCCAGCCTCGACTGCCGATTCCGACCGTTAGTAGGCATCGGCAAGTTTTGGTTTGCAGTGAAACTCGATACAAGTCTGTTAGGATAGAGTCGTTCCGATTTTGGAGTGACGTATGCCAGAAGACATTTCGCCGCAGAAACATCCGCTATTTGCTGAGGTTATCGCCAATCCAGATGACATGGCACCGCGACTCGTCTACGCAGACTGGCTGGAAGAACAAGGCGACCCTCGAAGTGAATTTATTCGAATTCAATGTCGCATTGCCGAACTGACTCCAGAGGATCGGGAATTCCACTCGCTCGACAAAGAGCAGATGAAGTGGATCAAATCCAATCGGCATCTTGGCGCACCAAAATTGGCCAAATTGATTCGCCACATCAAATATTTTCGCGGCTTTGTTGAGAATATCAGGCTTGGGATTCGTCAGTTCTTGAAACACTCGGAAGAGATTTACGACCTCGCACCGATCCGCGAAACATTCCTCACATCGCTGTCGCATCGGACAATGGATGCCTTTCTAAGTTGCAGTTCGATCTCTCGACTGCACAGCCTGAAGCTCAGCAACGGTGAGCTAACCGAGGAGAATTGGAAATCGTTTGCGAGCTCAACCGATTTTACAAACCTCAAGAAGTTTACTCCGACCAATGGTGTGCTCCAAGATTTTGAAATGCGTGCGGTCGTGAATTTCAATTGTATTGAACAGTTGGTCGAGCTTAATTTAGGAAGTTGGTGCACCAGTCAAGAAGTATTTTCCGAGTTCGTTAAATCGCCACGATTAAGCGGCTTGGAAAATTTATCACTGAATCGTTCCAAGCAATTGGACTTCGCGACATTGGCGGATCCTGTTTCATTGACGAATTTAAAATCGGTTCAGCTGGTTGAAAATGAAATTTCGGCAGAGATATTTAGGCTGTTAGCCAGCAGCCCAACGTTTGAGAACCTAAGAGAACTATATTTTTCAACGAACTTTAAAACGGAACACGATCTCGCAAGCGATTTTATTCGAGCTCAACCAATGAAGTTGATCGAACGGCTGGACCTGCAACACAACCACTTGAATGACGAATTTGTCGAAGCGATTTTTCATCAATTGGAATGGCCACATCTCAAACGAGTTAACTTTGAAGATTGCTCGTTGACTCAAGATGCTGCTAATTCCATCGCCAGTTCAGAACGATTGAAACAGCTTAAAGATCTGAAACTTAGCCGCAACGCGATCTACGATGCCGGTGCGATCGCAATTTGTAAATCTCAAAAAGTCAGCGAGCTGGGAATACTCGAACTCTCAACCTGTGGATTGACAGATGAAACTGGCAAAGCGATTTTGGATGCCGACCTGAGCATGTTGGCTCATTTAAATATGACCGGCAATCCAATTTCTCGGGAGATGCAGCTTGCGCTCAGACGCAAATTCGGCGTCGGAGTTTGCGTTTTTTCGCGTCCTGCGTGATGCACTGTTAGTCTTTCTACTGGATCGACATCCAAACGCTGTTGCGTCCCAAAAAAAATGGGTATCGAACATTTCGATACCCGTGAGTTCTCTCGTTCTATTTTTCTTGTCGTCGACGCCGACAGTTTTGAGCAATCTTAACTGATGACTAAGGTTTGAAAACTTTCAACTCAATCCAGCTTGCCGCGTCAGGTTTGTGATAAACGGTATGCGTTGCTTTGATGAAGTCCTCGGCTGTGGCTTTGAAAATGTTGTCCACGTACTTTTGAGGGTTGCGATCAATCATAGGAAACCAAGTGCTTTGAACGTGCACCATGATGCGGTGGCCCTTTTTGAAAGTATGGCATATGTCTTGGAGTGGCAAATTGATTTCCGTCATCTCGCCAGGGACAAAGGGTTCTGGTTTTTCATAGCTGTTCCGGAATCGTCCGCGAATCACTTCGCTTCGAACCATCTGTTGGAAGCCACCAAAATTAAGCCCAGGCTCTGAACCCTGCACGAACGGATGGTCATCTGGATAAACGTCGATGAGTTTGACAACCCAGTCAGCCGACGAGCCGGTCGTGGCGACTTTAAGGTGAGCCAAAATTTCGCCAGTGATTGTGACGGGTTCCGTCAGTGGAGCCGTTTGAAAAGACAAAACGTCAGGGCGTGCGGTTGCGAATCGTTGATCGTCGGACATGTACTGACGAGGCGTGAACTGCATTCGCAAATCTTGACGATCGCGATACGGAACAGGATTGGCAGGATCGCTAACAAAAGCGGACTCGGGCGTTTTCGCATCAGCGGGAGCCGTTGTTGAAATCGAACGATCGCCGTGTAAGTAATGTTTAGTAGGTGTTGCTGCTGCAGGCGGCCATTTTGAAAATTTGCGCCAACCTCGAACTCCCGTGTCGTACATCAGCGCTTCGAATTTTGGTTTCTCGCCGGTTCCCTTCAGGAAATGACGAAAGTAGGGAGCCTCGATATCACGTTGGTATGTCAGCGAAACATTTTCGCCAAATCCAACCTTGCCGACGACCGCGTTTTGATGAAGCGTTGCCCAATCACCATGACTCCACGGTCCCATAACGATCGTGTTGAATGTGTCTGGGTTGTTCTTTTCAATTTCCTTGTAGATGTTCAGTGGACCGTACAGATCTTCTGCATCGAAAAATCCACCAACAGTCATGACGTTTGTTTTAATGTTCTTCAAATGTGGAAGGATGCTTCGTTTCTGCCAAAACTCATCGTAGTTCGGGTGCTCGACTAACTGCTTCCAAAAAAAGTTCTTGTCATCAAACAAGCGTCCTGCGTTACTCATCGGCCCTAGTGTTGTGTAGAAAGTCCACGGGTCTTGCGATGAAGGTTTAAGCGAAGAATACCACTGCTGCGGGGTTGGCCCGTCGTGCTGATATCCAAACGTTGATGTGGCGACAAAGTAACCCAGTAAATACGCACCGTGATGGTGGAAGTCATCGAAAAAGAAATCAGAGATCGGTGCTTGAGGTGTAACGGCGACCAGTGCTGGGTGATGCTCGGGGAGTGCGGCAGCGGTGTAGAAACCGGGGTAGGAAATTCCCCACATTCCGACTTTGCCGTTGTTCTCCGCCGTGTTTTTCAACAACCATTCAATCGTATCGTACGTGTCTGAGCTCTCATCGATCTCACTGTCACCGTCGACGTGAGGTCGCATGTTGTCGTAATCGCCTTCGGACATCCAACGACCACGAACATCCTGATGGACAAAAATATAACCGTCGTTTTCCATGAATTTCGAAGGAGCGATTCGGCGTCCATAACGCGCGTCATCATAGGGCTGCACGCTGTAAGGCGTGCGGTTGAGCATGATCGGGTACTTTTTTGTTTTGTCTCGCGGTGTGTAGATCGATGTATAAAGATGTATTCCATCTCGCATCGGAATTCGTACGGAGCGTTTTTCATAATTTTGTTGAATGCTGGCTTGCTGGCCTACGATGCGTTGCGTGGGTAAGGCAAACCAAAAGAAGCTGACAAAAATTACGATGCAAATCGACCGTAAAAACGAATGCAGAAATTGACGCTGTGACATTCACAAATCCTTGAAACGGGAATCGTTGAAAGAGGCTCGGGCATAGACCGCGAGTATTTTACACGGTTTGGCTCGATTCGGAAATTCGCGCCAATGTCTTTGGAGGAAAGACTCACAAGTTTCTGATCGGTTGAAACGTTTTAAGTGGCAGGGAGAACGAGTCCGTGCGCGAGTTTTGATGAACCGCTACATCGACATTTTGTTCGTTTCCAACTGAAATAGTACAAGCCCAAAACGTAAGCGAGGGGAATTGTCACGGATTCCACTCCCATGCGTTTCGGGCTCGTGATGGTCGCTATGCTCGACGCAAAATTCTACAATTTGTAGGAGTCACAGAGTATGCTCTTTGGAGATTGGCAGGTTTGGTGCATTCGCAAATTCAAACACAGGTTTAAATAAGAATTCGACCGAACAAAAATCTCCCAATGAAGTAGGACTTAACAAAGTTCTATCGAACGATTTTTACAGTCGATGCATCTGTCAGGATACCAAAAACGTCTTTCGAATCTTTGGAGCTTAGCCCAATGCAACCGCGGTGTCCCTCAGTCGCTGAATCATCAACTGCATGGATGCAGAGACTACCAGAAAGGCCGATCCAGTTTGGTCCGTATCCGTTTGTAGGCGATTCCGCCGGATAGATTTTGCCTTGAGCATCGCGCCAGTTGTGGCCTTTTGCTGATTTGACTAGCACACGGAAAACTCCAGGCTTTGGCGTTCCCGAGATTCCAACTCGAATAGCGTAACGCCCAGCATAAAGATCGCCGAGGAAAAGCGTCATGACTTTCTCTTCAAGATTGATCTCAGCGTTGAACGGCCCTTTGACTTCTTTCAACTGAGTGCCAGGATTCAGAACGGCTGGGTTCGGAATGTTCGCACGATTGACGTTGTAAATTAGCTGAGGTGCGACTTTCCAGCGTTCAGCAATCTCGTTTAACGATTCGTTGGCCACAGTGTATGGGAATCCAGTCAGATGGTGCTCAGCAGAGAAAATAACTTTGCCTGCCAATGCGTCCAGCCATCCAACCAACTTCTGGCGTTGAGGTCCAGACAAATCGCGGGAGCGGTACTGGCCAGATAACAGCCGCAAAGCTGCTCGGAATTTTTTTGCCTCGACCAGTCGATCGACTTCTGGCCAAACTGATTCCAGGGTTTGCATTGGTGGCGAAGCCGAGCCACCGGGCGACGCTTGTTCAACATCAAAACCGGATTTGGCGACGTCTGTGTTGGACGCCAACTGGTTGAAAGACGAATCTGCAGACGGAATAGGTTGAGAGTTGAACTGGAATTCATTTGCGTTTCCAGAGTTCAACGGAGCAAGGCTGTCAGTGTTAGTCTTTGGAGCAGGTTGACTACCGAAACTGTTGTCGCTGCTGACAAATTGATTTTCGAGTTCGGCGATCAGGCCCTGATCGCGTGCGGTTCGATCCGCCATTTCGTTGGAAGGTTGGCGTGTCGCTGGAACGGATTCACCAAACGAATTACTTCCGCCGAATCCGTTCGGATTTGGAGCCCGCGCGTTAAAGCCAGATGAAAATTGGTTGGACGGAGGAATGGGAGCCAAGCTCGAACCCGCATTCATTGAGGGCGGGGGCGTCGTCGGTGTATTCATGGGCAGCGAGTTCGCTGCTGGTGGCTTGGTTGCACCGGGGAATCCGCTCGAGACAAATTCGTTGGCTTTTTGTTTGAACTGGTTGGCTTGGTCGCCGATTTTTTCGCCGAACTGATTCATCTTCGAAGCAGCGTTTGACGCGACATTGGATGCTGCGTTGGTAGCAAACTCTTTCGCGCTGTCCAAATTTGGCATTTCAAGGTTGGGCATTTTGGATTTAATCGTATCCAAGCCTTGGTTTGCTAAGTCCTTTGCGCCTCCCATAATGTCGCCAGCTAGAACGTCGACTTCCGAACCGTCGGAAACTCCAAAAGCGGGAATCAAGTCCGTTTGGTCGGTGTTATTTTTGGACGACGCCTGATAAAACAGAAACGAAACCCCAAGTAAACAGACGGCAACTACGGTGTTTTTGATTGAATGCATTTCAGTCCTCCTTGACTGCCTGCTGTACTCGAAGTTTTACAAACGAATTTGAAAATGGATAACGAGGATTTAGATTATTTGATCGCTTGCCCGCACTGTGGCGAGGATATTCATGACGAAGTTGAACAGTGTCCGTATTGTCGGCAATACATTTTGGATTCGGATTTCAAAAGAAAAATGCCAACTTGGATGTTCGTTGTGATTGTTTTGACGATCGGTTCCATGATCGCCATGTCGACTTTTTGGTTCTAATTGACTTCAGTTTCTGATCGCTATTAGGACCGTAGCAGGTAAGTCGTTTTAGTGCGATATCTTTCGGTGTCGGGGGAGTCATCTCGGATGGCTAGCAAAAATAGATCGCTAGCATTAGCCGGTTTCCGTTGTCGAGTGATTCCAATTCTGGCGGGATGCGAGGTAAATTCGTTCCAGTTTGGGAGCAGTTAGATCGTAGACAAACGCAAAGACGCTATGGTGCAGCGGCGCGAAGAAGTGGGCGAGTTTGATTTATTCCTTGCGTCCTTGCTGCTTGGCGCCTTTGCGTTGGTCGGTCAGTGATTCTGGAAATTGCCAACGGATGGAGCTGTTGTTCGGTACATCTTCGGCGCTTGGAATAAGCTTTTGAAGAAACGCAAAGACGCTATGACGCAGCGGCGCGAAGAAGCAATCGAGTTTGATTTATTCCTTGCGTCATTGCGGCCTGGCGCCTTTGCGTTGGTCGGTCAGGGATTCTGGAAATTGCCAACGGATGGAGTTGTTGCTGCTTCCGCGATTGATATTGCCCGTTATTTTTACGCCCGAGAGGTAAGGTTTTGGGCAAAGTACAAATTCTTCCCGCCGAAGTTTAAAAAAACTAGTTCTTCTTTAGTTTCTCACGAATCGCAACCAATCGCTGTTTCAGCTCCGCTTCAAATCCACGGTCGACTGGCTGGTAGTACTCACGGTCGACGCCAAGATAATCTTGGCTGGAAACACCGTCTTCTTCTTGGTGTGAATACTGATAACCGGTTCCGTGCCCAAGCGATTTCGCTTCGCGGTAGTGGCTGTCTCGCAAATGACGTGGCACCGGCAAGATCCGATCTTCACGAACGTCGTTCCGGGCTTCGCCAATGGCAGTCGTAGCTGCATTCGATTTTGGCGCGCACGCAAGGTAAGTCACTGTTTGCGAAAGTGTCAACTGACATTCGGGCAAACCGATTTGCTCACAGGCTTGTGAACATGCCACCGTCAACGGCAACGCATGTGGATCCGCGTTTCCGATATCTTCGCTGGCGAGGATGATCAATCGTCTGCAGATAAAGCGAATGTCTTCTCCGCCCTCGATCATTCGAGCAAGCCAATAAATTCCCGCGTCCGGATCGCTGCCGCGTATACTTTTGATCAACGCGCTGGCGCAATCGTAGTGTTCGTCTCCGGTTGGATCGTATTGAACAGCGCGGTGTCCAACTGCGGTTCGCATGATTGGTTTGGTGATTCGAATATCGCCGCCCTGCTCTGGTTCGTCAGTCAGCAACGAATCGTTTTCTGTGCAAGTGGCATTAGCAGCGATCACTGCCGTTTCGAGAACCGAAAGTGCCTTCCGCGCGTCACCGTCACAAGTTTTGGCAAGGAACTCCATCGCGTCTGGTTCAATGACGATATCCAACCCGCCAAGCCCACGTTCGTGATCATTGAGGGCGCCGTTGACTAGCTGCTCGATTTCAACATCCGAAAGTGGTTCAAACTGAAAGACTTGGCTTCGACTGACGAGCGCACCGTTAACGGCAAAAAATGGATTCGACGTTGTGGCTCCAATTAGGGTAACGACACCGTCTTCGACATCGGCCAACATCGCATCCTGTTGGGCTTTGTTGAAACGATGAATTTCGTCGATGAACAACAGAGTCCCGCGACCGCCTGATGCAAGATTGTCACGGGCGCGAGAAAGGACTTCGCGTAGATCTTTTACGCCGTGCATGATCGCGCTCAACTGCTCGAACTCGCGTTCGGTTTCGCCAGCAAGGATTCGCGCAAGTGTCGTTTTGCCAGTTCCGGGCGGCCCGTAAAAAATGACTGAGCCCAAACGATCTGCTTCTACGAGTTGGCGAAGCAATTTCCCTTGGCCAAGAAAATGCTGCTGCCCAACGAATTCTTCAAGGTTGCGTGGCCGCATTCGCGCGGCAAGCGGTTTGGCGGCATCCAAATTAGCGGCTTCTGCTTTTTCGAAAAGTGACATCGCATCGCCTTTGACAGAATCTGTAAAACACTACCGAGAGAGATTGGTAGAATGATTCATTATCGCATTATCAACCCGCATGTTAAAGCGGTTCCAATCCAAGAACGATGCGGCTTGCATTGGTAAAATGGAAGGGCATGGCATCCCATGAGCAACGACGAATTCTTTCAAGCAGTCGTTGATAATCAGATCGACAAAGTGATTGAAATGCTCGTGGATGATTCGTCACTGGCGAGAAATTGTCACAACAACGAGGGTCACTCGACAGAAGGATTTCCTTTAACGGCAGCTTGCGCCGCTGGGCATGTAGAGGTCGCGAGAATATTGCTTGACCATGGAGCTCATCCCGATTCGCCTTCGCAGGTTGAGTCGACCGAGCGTCCGGGGGAGTTGGGGATGCCACTTCATCATGCTGTGCGTCGAGAGGATTACGTGCTTGCAAATCTACTGTTGGACTACAACGCGATTCCAAATGGCTATCCGTATTGCGATCAATCGACGATCGAGCGGCTTTTCTATCAAGCAAAAAATGTGGGTGCGTCGGAATCGCTTTTGCGAAATGGTTACTCAAACTACTTGCCTGCGAGGTCTGTTGATCATTCGGCGATGGAGCTGGCAGGAAATTCTCCGGAATCGCTCAAACTGTTCGTCCGGATTTTGAAACTTGGCGGTCAACCCCCTTTTTGTTGTTTGGTTCGCGAAGGCTACGATCATATTGCGGAAGAGATTTTACAACACGCGCTGGACAAGCCTGGTACGCCCCACGATTTTCCACATTCCAATACCTTCGAAAATATTTTTGGCGCCGCGAGATGGCATGGTTACCCCAAATTGGTCAAGCGTTCGATGGAGCTGTTTCCCGAACGCTTTGATGCGTCCGTCGCCAAAGCCACAATCAACGTCGCGATCAGTAGTCACAACCGAGACGGTTCCTACGCGGACTATCGAGAGATAATTTGCGATCAGTTGGAATACTTGATCACAATCAATGAATTGGACCGCGCGATCGCAGACCCTGAGTTTCAACCGCTTCACAAAATCGCAACCGATTTCTGTTGGCATGCCAACTACGGCTACAAAGCAGAAATTGCGAAGCCAGAATGCTACATCGATCTGGCCGAGCTTTTTATGGAGCACGGTTTTCGAAACATTGACTATCGTGATCCACAAAAGAAGCTTTCGACACTTGCCGCAGCGGTCAATCGTGGTCACCATCCGGGAATGGCAATTTACGTGAAATACCTGATTGACCAAGGAGCAGATTTGTGCGCTTGTGATCCGGAAAAAACGAACCCTTTAGCGATCGCAAAGCAAAAAGAACTTGCTGAGATCATCGAGATGCTCTCGACTAACTAAACTCGCTGAACCTCGTTTGTTGTCCCAACCGAGGCAGCCTTTGACAAAATGTATGTGATATCTGAGATAGACGAGGCAGGAATCAATCGTACTTGACGCTAGATAAAGAGTGGCTTCGTTGGTAGAGCAACGGACTTTCAGTTCGTAGGGCATTGAGCGGTGTATATCGCGAGCACTTGATTGCCACACACTCGGATCAACTATTGAGTCACTACAAACGTGATCAACATGCAGGCCCAGACGACGTCGAGAAAATGCCAATAGCTGGCGCAGTGGTCGACGGCCCAGTGTCGCTCATGGTCGTAACGACCTTTGAATGCTTGGTAGATGACGAAACCTAAGAAAATCATTCCGCCAAGCACGTGAAGTGCGTGGATGAAGGAAAGCGTAAAACTCATGCCGTAAACTTTCATCGATCCATCGGCGGCGCTTAAGTGCTGCGACAACAGGTCGTACATTCCGAAGCTTTGAATGCCAACGAATGCCAATGAAAAAACTAGCGACCACATTAGCATGCGACGAAACGCGTTCTGCTTTTCTCGGCGAATCATCCAGCAAGCACGCTGTAGAAAGATGCTGACAAAGATCAACGCAACTGTGCTCACCCAAAATGACATGGGAAGCTGTAGCGAAGAATAGATCTCCGGGCCCATCGTTGAGATTGAGCCGGGAATCGCGTCAGGTATTGGTTGGAAGGCTTGGTTGCGAACGATGAGATAGGTCATCATGCTCGCGATGAAGAACATCCCCAGCGACGCGAGAAACAAGTAAAACACCATCTTGGCCTGATACAAATCGCGGCGGGCCGGGACCAAGTTGATGGACTGTTTTAACATGTTTCAATCACGTTCAAGACAATTGGGTTCTCGCTCAGTCGGCAGCATCGGGAGTTGCTACGGCTTCTGGTTCTGCACCGCGAGGAAAGATGTCGATCGTTTCCTGGTAATGGTTCGTGTCGATAAGAGTCATACCGATAAACATGCTCACAAACAACAACGACGACAAAAACGCCATTACGTTGAAACTTTTATCCCACCACATGTGCATGAAAAATGCACAAACGAGGAAGGCTTTCGCTGTCGCAAAAATCATTGCGATTGGGAACATGAACGCACCGGGGATACCGAGCGATTTCGCCGAGGCCGATGTGACCACGGTTAGGATCGTCAAAAAGATCAAACCAAAGAACACGCCAAACAGCAACTTCATGGGTGCTGGGTGACAGAACGATGGAAGGTTGTCGTGATGGTCAGACATGATTAAATCAATCAATCAAATAAAGCAAAGGAAACAGATAAATCCAAATCAGGTCAACAAGGTGCCAGTACAAACCAACATAGTCGACTGGGCCAAAGTAATCGCTTCGCCAATGGCCAAGCAATGATCGCCAATACAACCAGGCAAGTGCAATGATTCCGGCAATGATGTGGATCGCGTGCAATCCAGTCATGCAGTAGTAGATGCTAAAGAAAACTCCGATGTCACGATCGAGTTTCGAAGGATCGGTGCCGTGATCGTTGCTGCTGTGTTCGCCGTCGTGCGATTCGCCAGCATGGGCGTCGTGAGTCTCGCCATCAGCGTGCTCATGATCGTCGCCGTGTTCGGTCGATGTTTTGTCGTGGCCATCGTGGTTCTCTGATTTCTCAGCCTCTTGGATTGCCGACATCGCGTGCAAGTTCATTTGCACTGAAGCGTGGCTGTCATGGCTTCCGCCGTCTTTGGCCCACTGATACAGCTGACCACTTGCGGCTCCAAGGAAATAACCACCGACCATGATTGCCATTCCCAGCATGAATTTGGCAAGGTTGTTTTTGGCGGTGAGTTTGCTGATCACACTTGCGACTAAAAAACCAACCAACAAAATCAAGGGTATGATGCTAAGGGTAACGAGGTAATCGGAGATGCCGAGGCTTTTTCCGATCTCGCCCGAAGGTGCTGAGTGAGCGTGCATATCGAATGCACTTCGCACAAAGATTCCCATGTCCCATTTATGACTGTACTCAACGGCTTTGACGCCGAGGAACATCGAGGCACAAACCATGGTCACCAAAAGGTAAACAGAGCAGTTTTTATTCTTGCCCAATTGAGCCGAACGAACTGCGAGAGCCATCGTCAAACTGCTGAACAAAAGAACGACAGTGTTCAAGCCACCTAGGATTTTGTCCAAGTGAACATGAGCTTGCTCGAAAATTTCTGGATGATGGTTTCGCCAAAGCGTATAGGCGACGAACAAGCCACTGAAAAACAGAATTTCAGTGACCAGGAACAACCAAATTCCTAGCTTGCCCGAGTCAAACTGCTGTTCGGGTGAATCAAAGTGGTGTGCGATGAACTCACCATGATCGTGATGATCATCGTGTGCGTCATGCGTATCGGTCGAGTCGACTACGGCCATTTCCGGCTCCGAAAATTCGGCTAAATATTGTTGGTTTAAACGACGCCAAGCGAACCCCAAAAAGGGCTCGCTAAGCGATCATGATCAAATTGGTTTGAACAACTAGTTTTAAGTAATCGTTCACTCAAGACTAGTGATGAACCGGTTCCTTGCGAGGAGGAACTTTGTCCGGGTCAGCGAACTCTCGAGAAATATAGGTATCCAGTTCTTCGTCGTAAACTTGTGAATCAAAGTCATACGGATCGTTGAGAATTGGTTGGTGAATAAAGTTATGGAAGTCTGGTGGTGAACTTGACTGCCACTCAAGCGACGCTGCTTTGAATGGATTGCTTCCGCAACGTGGTCCTCTAAATGCAGAGTAAACCAAGACGCCGTAAGAAAGCAAAATTCCAATTCCCAAAACAAACGCACCCATTGTTGAAAGCTGGTGAAAGATTTGGAACTCAGGATCATAAGAAGCATAACGTCGTGGCATGCCACGTGAACCCATCACGAACTGAGGAAAGAACGTCAAGTTAAATCCGGCGAACACGAGGAAGCAACCGACACGACCAAGCATGTCGTTGTACATTCGACCCCAGATTTTTGGCCACCAGTGGAACAGTCCACCAAGCAACGCTGTAAGAGTTCCTCCCACCATCACAAAGTGAAAGTGAGCAACAACAAAGTAAGTATCGTGAAGGTGGATGTCAGTCGACAACGCTCCGAGGAACAAACCTGTCAAACCACCGATTCCAAACAAGAAGATAAACGACAACGCGTAACACATCGGCGTCGACAACAGGATCGAACCTTTGTAGAGCGTTGCCAGCCAATTGAACACTTTCACCGCAGACGGAATCGCCACTGTGAAGGTAATCGCACTGAAGATCAAGTTAACGACTTGGGACTGGCCGCTGGTGAACATGTGGTGACCCCAAACCAGGAAGCCCAACAAAGCGATCGCAACACTTGAGAACGCGATGAATGAGTATCCAAAGATTCGTTTCTGTGCGTAGACAGAAATCAATTCGCTGATCACTCCCATCGCAGGGAGAATCATGATGTATACCGCAGGGTGCGAATAGAACCAGAAAAAGTGCTGGAACAAAACTGGATCACCGCCGTACTTCGGATCAAAGATACCGATGTGCATCGTTTTCTCTGCAATCAGCATTAGCAATGTGATTCCAAGAACAGGAGTCGCCAAAACTTGAATGATCGCAGTCGCGTAAAGTGACCAAATGAATAGAGGAAGTTTGAACCACCCCTGCCCTTTGGCTCGCATTGTGTTGACGGTTACCAGGAAATTCAGACCGGTGAAGATCGAGCTAAATCCCAGGATGAAAGCTCCAAACGTCGCATAGATCACGCCGGTTTCTGTTTCAATACTGTACGGCGTGTAAAAGGTCCAACCTGTATCCAGACCAGCACCGGAGAGAATCGCTCCCATCAAGCAACCTGTTCCGATGATCCAAAGGTAGAAACTCGCAAGGTTCATTCGCGGGAACGCGACGTCCTTCGCACCGAGCATCATGGGCAAAACGATATTGCCAAGTGCCGCTGGAATACTTGGGATAATGAATGCGAACACCATGACCGCTCCGTGAAGCGTGAACATTTGGTTGTAGGCATCATCGCTGAGCAATTGCCCATCGAAGTTCCACAGGTGTGAACGAAGGACCAACGCGAATGCTCCGGCGAGGAACAAAGCGATGGTTACGCCGACCAAATACATGATCCCAATGCGTTTGTGATCCAGCGTAAACGCCCATGACTTCCAACCCTTGGTGCAATTCAAGAAGTTGGTTTCAGGGGTGCTGAAAAGCTGTTTTCGTGTTGCTGCGTCTACCATAATTTTAACCTTGGATTTGAAAGCTGGTTAAGCTCATTCAATTTGTAGTTGTGAACATCGTGGTCAAAGCGATGTTCGTCTCTTGTTTGCTGTTCTCTGCCAACTTTAGTTAGCCGTTTCTTCTTTCAACTTCTTCAAGTAAGCAATGACATAGGAGACTTGCTTCTGGGTCAGGATACTCTTGAAAGAGTTCATCTTGGGGGCGTATCCAGCCACGATTTTTTTGTTTGGATACCAGATGGATTCCAAAACGTAATTGTCGTCAACCAACACTTGGTCGCCGGTGTCGAGATTTTCCATCTCACCCCAGATCAAGTTGAGCGCTGGCCCAGTTGCGGCAACACCATCAATCTTGTGGCAGCCAGAGCACTGGATTTGATAAATTCGTTGTCCGTTTTCCCAAGGCTGGTGGTCTTTTTCAATCCACTTTGTATTGTTTTTGCGATCTTCTGCGGTCGCGTGAACGATTGCCGCTGTTCGCATTTTTGAGTGGCCTTGTCCGCAATACTCGTTACAAGAAAGCCGGTAAGTACCAACCTTGTTGGGCTCGAGGTAAGCATAGGTGTAACGGCCCGGGACGATGTCCATTTTTTGCCGGAACGCTGGAACGTAGAAACTGTGCAAGACGTCTGGCGACTGCATGATCAATTTGACAGGTCGATCCAGAACAAGATGCAGCTCAGCCGATGTATCACCGTCCGGGTAAGTGAACAACCAGTTATAACGTTGGGCTTGGACCTGAATTTCCTCTGCGTTCTCTTTTGGAATCCGCATCGTGAAGTAACTCTCGGCTCCAACGTAGAACATCCAAACCAAAAGGATACTTGGGAGAACCGACCAAAGGATCTCGATCGCTGTGTTGTGTGATGAGCTTGGTTCGGGGGCAATGACGCCGTCCTTACGTCGGTACTTAATACAGAAGTAAACCATCACGCCAACGATGGCGATGAAGAAGACCAAAGAGATCCAAAAGATCGCCATGTAGAGGAAATCAACTTCGCCTGCGAATGAAGAAGCCTGCTCAGGGAACCAGTACTCAGTCGCAAATGGATTTGACGTGCCCGTTCGTTCAAGTGCCGAATCTGGAACCGTCGTGCCATCCTGAGTGGTGGCTTGAAGGCGTTCCATAACGGTTTTGCCAGTTGGGTCAGATTGAGCGAGCATCATTGGTAGTTGCCAGTTCATCGTATCTATGTCGTTAAAAAAGTGTGTTGTTATTTTGTATCGTTGTTCGTATTACTGATCGAAGTCAGTTTGCTGACGCCAAGGGCAATCCAGATTCCTTCTTACCATCATCCGTCTGACCGCGTCGGAAAAACCAATACGGCACTAAAGTGATGACAAGCAACAGAGCAGTTAACGCACCGCCCAATCGCATCGCAGTCATCGCTTGAAAAGTGTACTTGCCTGTTGATTCATCAAACAGAAAACAGCCTAGTCCATAACTCAAAATGTTGACTGGTTTTCCAATAATTCCATCAGCCGTTTCGTCGATTGCTTTTTCCATCACGTCGGGATCGTAAGACAATCCGTGAACGTAGCGGGCAATTTTTCCATCAGGGGCAATCAGGATGAAAACGGGCGGATGGGAGAACAGTTTTTGTTTTCGAATGTACTTGTAGCGAAAACCGCAAACATCGGCGGCTTTCGAGATGTTGGCAGCTTTGCCGGTCAAGAAATGCCAACCGTCATCGGTGCCCTTCTTGTTGTACATCTTGGTGAATTTTTTCTTGGTTTCCAACGCTCGTGAAGTTTGCTCTTTGGGATCCATGCTGATCGACACGATTTGGAAATCCTTGCCCGCAACTTGGCTGATCTCACGCAACGCGAGAGTCATGTTTTGTAGTTGGACGCTGCAAAGTTTTGGACAGTCCGAGTAGTTGAACGAAAGCAAGACAGGATGTTCGCCGTCAAAGTAATCGCCCAGCTGAACCTGGCGATTGTTTTGGTCTTTGAATCGAAGCGACATTGGAATCATGTCACCAAGTTTTGAATCGACACCGATATCTTCGGCTGCGACTGGCTTCTTCGTCAAACCGCGTGGGTCATCAGACGCGTCGAACTCTGGTGCGTCGGTGTCGAATCCGTCGTCGGATGATTCTTGTTTTGTGTCTTGATCGTCCCCGATCGCAGTCCCACAAACTGGCGCACCAAAACTCAGTCCCGTGATCGCAATGGCTGCGATCAGGATCGTCAAGTTTCGAGTTGTCCAGTTTGAAATTTTCATCGTGCTTGTAGTGCTGTTGGTTTTACTTCGCGTAGTTAGTGACAACTTTTTTCATGGCGTCTTCGATTGATACCAATCCGTTTTGGCCGCTTAACATTTCTTTCTGTCGGTTGACTTCGACAACGGCTGGCATGTTTTCGACTTCCATCGAACGCTTTCGAATGAAGCTGTTCTGCCAGTGGTAGCAAAGACCTTGAACGAACATGATCGTCAGCAAGGTTACTAGCGCCGCGATGGCTCCGACCAATACAATAACCGGCGTGTTAACGTCATCATAACTTGGCGTTTCGTGGCCGTGCTCGTGTGTAGATTCAGTCATGTTTAATCTCGTTGTTGGACGTTTTTTGTTTTTAGAAAACGTTCAAGAGTTAGTTGTCTTCGTTGTTGGTTTTGTGTGTCGGGTACTTGGTTTCGTGACTTAGTGAACTTCATGGTTCAGGGCTTCACCAAGTCGTGGATCACCAAGCGGTACAAGCGGACGATTCCGTGTAACCAAGCAGAACAATGCAATGTAAACCGCGATCATTCCGATAGCACATGAGATATCAATCAAGATGCCGGCACCTGTGAAAGTAAATGTTTTGTTTTCCCAATTCATTTGAGGCATCACCAACCAGTAGTGATCGACCCAGTGCATGACCAGGATGAGGCATGCTGAAATGGTCAGCATGGTTTTGTTTCGTCGAAGTCCGCGACCCATCAGCAAAAAGAATGGGATGAACAAGTGACCAGCAACAAGGAAGATCGAAAGCCCTTGCCAGCCAGACATGTTAATTCGTAAGTCGTACCAGAATGTTTCCTCTGGAATGTTTGCGTACCAGATCAGCAAGAACTGACTGAATGCGATATAGCCCCAGAAGATCACAAAACCCTGCATCAATTTTCCAAGGTCGTGGTAGTGGTCCATTGTGATTTCGTCAGTCACGCGACCTGTCTTCTGTAACCATAAACCGGTTAGAAGAATTGTGCACAACGCACTGAGGAATGCACCGGCGAAAAAGTAAACGGGGAACATCGTGCTAAACCAAAGCGGCGACAACGACATTTCTAAATCAAAAGAAGCGAACACCACTGTGACGGCGAACAGAATCATGAAGGGTGCAGAGAACGCTTGGAGTCTTGCAGTGATCTTTTTGTCTTTGGTTTCATCTTGCTTAAGTGAGTTACTCAAGTAGAACCAAGCCATGCCGCCCCAAATCAGGAAGTAAGCGATGATGCGGATGCTGAAGAATCCTCGGTTGAGGAATTTTCCTTTGAGGACTTCGATCGGTGGTCGATCAGCCATCGGTTTGGCGTCAACAACAGCACGTTCCGCAGCAGACGCGTGCATCATTGAGAATCCCCCCTTGTTCCAGGTGTAAACCGTATCATCGCCCATCAAGACGGTGATCAAGATTGGCAAGAACAACAGGAACAATGGAAGTGCACACATCGCCCAGAGTTCGGCGATTCGGCGAACAGTAACGCTCCAACCAGCACGCGTCAGGTGCATGATTGTTACAAAGAACAAACAGCCGACCGAGATCGAAAGCACATAGCAGAAGCAAGTCAGATAGATGTGCATGAAACGTTTCAAGCCATCTTCTGCGCCCCAAGACATAAACAGAGCGAGTCCAATCCCAATCGCGCCGACGATCAAAGCCACGGGAATCGTGCGAACGTAACCTTCGTTCAGCGAGACGATCGGCGAAGTGATTTTTGCAGGTCTAGTTTCGTGCATTTCAGATCTTGATTTTGTTTATTGGTTGGTTGGCCGTTGTTCGGCCTTCCGGAATGACCGTTGGATGACTTAGTCAGATCGATGGTTGACTGAGTCAGTTTTTTACTCTGCGTCTTCTTCTGTTTCTTCCTCTTCGTCGCTTACAACGACAGGCGGCTCGATGCCGGTTTCCTGAAGTGCTTTTACATAAGCGACAATTGCCCAACGATCGGCGACAGGAATTTGATCCTTGTAGGGACCCATTGTGTTGCGACCGTTTGTAATCGTGTCGTAAATTCGACCGACAGGGTTTTGAGCGGGATCTTTTACGATTGGATCGTGAAGTGATTTGGCTGACGTCCATGACGCTTTACCAGTCGCCGCCAAAGCGACAGCTCTCTGATTGACCAATCCATCACCGTTGCCAGAGTATCCATGGCAGACTGAGCAATAAATGTTGAATCTGTTTTGACCACGTTTCAGGAGTTCTTCGTTGACCACGATTCCTTTTGGAAATGCAGCAACGTACTGGGCAAGATCTTCAGTCGGAGCAGCACTTGCTGCGGCGTCTTGATCCTGTCCTGTCGAAGTACTGGCCATAACGTTGTTGCGAGTTGAAACAGCAACCGCAACGTAGTCCTTTTTGATGCCGCGATACATTTCGCTGTCAGCTTCGAGGTTTCCGCGAGACACGGATCCTTCGACTGGCAAACGCATGGCTCGCTCGTCAACGAAGATCATGTCGGAACCAGCAAGCATTGGGCTTTCGGTTTGTGTTTTCGATTTGTGCTGCCAATCCATGTCGGGCATCACGTGCAAACGAGGAGCACGATTGGTTTGGCCCATCGCTCGAAAGATCGCAACAGGAGGCAGCAGTAGCAGGATGGCTCCCATCAATGCAACCAAACGAAGCCAGCTAGGTAGCTTGTTGTCTGTCAAATCCTGACGACACTCTTCGATCGCAACCGCGCCCCACTCGTTGAGTTGAGCTTCGGTTGAAGAGCGGTCAAATTTTCCGTCGCGCTCTTCGATCATCAAGAAGAATTTATCGTTGGTCGCTCGCTTGAATCGTGAGATACGATGCAGAGGATTGGAAAGCATTGGAAGCTTGTTCAAAAACCACATTCCAAGAAACGTTGCAAACGCACTTGAAAGAACGATGACTTCGAAGGTGACCGGAATGTTGGCTGGCAAACTGAATAATGGCTTACCACTGATCTTGAACGCATAACCTGGAAAGATCGGAGACCAGTCGGCTTTGTTCGTGTACCACTGCATTCCCAAACCGATGCAAACCGCACCGCAGGCAACGCCCAGAACGATGAACGGCAAGATGGAACGCTTGATTCCGATCGCGGGATCAATTCCGTGAACAGGAAACGGCGAATAGGCATCCGTCTTCGTATAGCCGGCTTCACGAGCGTTGTTACACGCACTGATTAGCGAAGTCGGATCGTCGAACTGCGCGAGCAGACCGACGAGTTTCGTATCGTTTGCCGTTTGGTTATTGTTTTCTTCAGCCATGATTATTTTCGTTTTTTAAAAATGTCTCTTTGAGCCGTTCCGCGTTTGGATGCAGTTCGCATGGAACTCGTTTGCATCCGGTCCGATTAGTGATTGTCGTGAGGAACGGGCATCACGCCTTTGACTTCTGCCATCGCGATCACTGGAAGGAAACGACAGAACAAAGCGAACAAGGTAAAGAACAAACCGAAACTTCCGATCAGCATCATGATGTCCACCCAGGTCGGATGGAAATACGCCCAGCTGGACGGAACAAAGTCACGGCAGAGCGAAGTGATCGTGATCACAAAACGCTCAAACCACATACCAATATTCACAAAGATGCAAATGATCACCATGAACCAAGGCGTCGTGCGACACCACTTGATCCAGAAGAACTGCGGAATGACCACGTTGCAGGTGACCATGATCCAGTAAGCCCACCAGTAGTTACCGAATGCACGGTTGTAGAATGCGTAAGATTCCCAAGGAACTCCTGAATACCAGGCAATGAAGAATTCGATGCCGTAAGCAGTACCGACCATCATCCCGGTCGCCATGATGATTTTGTTCATGTTCTCGAGGTGACGCAGCGTGATCAGTTTCTCGAGCCCGTACATTTTTCGGACCGGAACCAATAGCGTGACCACCATCGCAAAACCACTAAAGATCGCACCCGCAACAAAGTAAGGCGGGAAGATGGTCGTGTGCCAACCAGGGACCTGCGAAACCGCAAAGTCAAAACTAACGATCGTGTGTACAGAAAGAACGAGCGGCGTCGCCAAGGCGGCCAGAATCGTATAAGCAATCTCGTAACGGTGCCATGCTCTGGCTGAACCTGTCCAACCTAAAGAAAGCAAACCGTAGATGAATTTTCCAATTCGTGATTTACAACGATCACGGAACGTTGCGATATCGGGAACCATACCCATGTACCAAAACAACAGTGAAACCGTCGCGTAAGTTGAAACGGCGAAAACGTCCCACAAGAGTGGACTTCGAAAGTTTGGCCACATTGCCAAGTGTTCTGTTGGGATTGGAAACAACCAATAAAAAGCCCAGACGCGACCGATGTGGACGCCAGGGAAAAGGCCCGCACAGATAACGGCGAAAATCGTCATCGCTTCCGCCGCACGGTTAATACTTGTTCGCCAGTTCTGACGGAACAAGAACAGAATCGCAGAAATCAGCGTTCCGGCGTGACCGATACCGACCCAGAAAACGAAGTTGACAATAGGCCAACCCCAATACGCTGGGTTATTGTTACCCCAGACTCCGGTGCCTTTCATCAGCAGGTGGTTGACGCAACCGCCGAGAACCAAGACCAACGAAATCGCTGCACCCAGCACGATGAACCAGATTTTGGGTGGCTTTTCCTGCTCCCAAATGTCACAGACCGTGTCCGTAACGCCAGCGTAATCCAGACCGCCAAGAATCAGCGGTGAACGCTCTGCTGCGTCATCGTAGGTGTTGTCCAATGAAGGATTAACCGTAGCCATCTATTAAATCTCGTGTTTGAGTTTTTGAATGTGTTTTGTAGGTAGAGCTTGGACATTCCTGTCCGAGTTTTTATCTTGCAAGACGAACAAGTGCCCATCCTACAAGTTTGAGTTCTTAGTGATCGGCTGCTTTTTTCTTATCAGCGTCGCCATCGCCTTTGTGATCGTCACCCTTGTGATCGTCACCTTTATGTTCATCATGGTCGCCGTCATGACCACCGGCTTCGACTGGACGTCCGCCAGGGTTGCGGTCATCCCAATCAACAAGAGCGATGTGCGGATTTCGAACGCGGGCCAAGTACATGGTTCGAGGACGATTGTTTAGCTCTTCAAGCATGGAGTAAGCACGCGGGTTAGCGTGAGCTTTAGCCACACGACTCTCCGCGTTGTGAAGATCACCAAACTCAATCGCTTGAGTCGGGCAAGCATCCTGGCAAGCCGTTGTGATTTCGTTTGGACCAATTTCACGATGTTCGTTCTTGGCTTGAATTTTTGTGTTCTGAATACGCTGAACGCAGTAAGAACACTTTTCCATCACACCGCGGCTGCGAATCGTGACTTCTGGGTTCATCATCAAGTTTTGCAAGTTGCGATCGCCAGCTGGCAATTTGTCCGCACCTGGGTACTTGAGGAACGTGACTGCGTCGCTGTAGTTGAAGTAGTTAAAGCGGCGAACTTTGTAAGGACAGTTGTTACCGCAGTAACGTGTGCCGATACAGCGGTTGTAAACCATGTCGTTCAAACCTTCGCTGCTGTGTACTGTGGCTGCAACCGGGCAAACCGTTTCACAAGGAGCGTTTTCGCAGTGGTGACAGGCAACCGGTTGATGGACGATCTGCTTGTCGTCCTCTTTGGCTTCGGCGTTATAAAGGTTGTCGCCGTAGTAGCGGTCGATGCGAATCCAGTGCATCTCACGACCACGCCAAACGTCGGCCTTTCCGACGACGGGAACATTGTTCTCTGACTGGCAAGCAATCACGCATGAGTTGCAGCCAATGCACTTGTTGAGGTCAATCGACTTGCCCCAAACATTGGTCAATGTAGGGTCCTCGTTCTTGTACAACTCGCGAACACCAGGCGTGATATCGAACAAGTCATGATGCATGTGGAACGCTTCGGGCCATTGAGCCTTGTGGCCGTGGGCATGATCATCGTGACCGTGATCGTCGCCGTGCTCTACGTCTTTTTCTTCCGGCACGTAGCTGACTTGGTTCATCACGGGAAGCGAACCGCTCTTCAACATCGCGTTTGTGCGTGATGCGGCCGGTTTCGTCTCGGCGGCTTCGTGTGATTCGATTGGATGCTTTTCAAGAAACTTACCGTAGCTCTCGAATGAACCTTCGCGGATCAAACTACTTCGATCGCTCTCGGTTTTGTTGTAGTTACGGAACATACGAGCTTGAATCTCGTCTCGTCCAGTTTCGTCGATCGTCCAAGGTTCCTGAACGACAGCCAACCGATAGTTGGTTCGTGTCTTGATCGCGGCGTCAGTCCCAGCGGTTGCAACCAACCAGTGATCTAGCGAGCGAATGGCCCCAACATCGTGTCCGACAGGATCGACATTACTACTAACATCGCCACCGACTCGACCTGCCATCGTCCGGCCGTAACCGATCTCAACACCGATCGAACCATCGGCTTGACCAGGTTGAATGTTGACCGGAATGTTTTGTTCTTCGCCATTGAGTTTGATCGTCATCAAAGTGTTTTGCTTCAAGTTCAACGCTTCGGCTGTTCGTGGGCTGATCGATGCCACGTTGTCCCAGGCGATTTTCGTGAAGAAATCTGGCAACTCTTGCAACCATGCACTGTTCGCGAATCGACCGTCGTACAGGGACAGGCTTGGGGCGAACACAAACTCAAGCGAGCTTTCGTCCCACGGCGTTGCCCAGCTGTCGTCGGCTGGAATTGCAGGAGCAGCTTTTGCGGTTGCTTCGACCGCTTCGCCAACGGAACCAGAAACAAAACCATCGTGGACAGCTTTCTTCCAATCGGCTTCGCTTAAGCCAAGTGTTTCGCGAACGATCGCCTGACCAGAAACGACTTCGTTACCCATGAACGTAGCAAGTGTTTCCAAGACAGACTTGCCGCCGAACAGCGGGTTGATCAACGGCTGGCCAATGAGAACCGAACCATTGTTGGAGAAACCATCTTTCCATGACTCAAGCGGATGAGCCACAGCACTGACCCACTTGCAAGCCAAACTGGTTTCGTTTTTGTAGTAACTCACGTGAACTGAATTTGGAGCCTTCGCGATTAGCTCGTCAAGTTTCAGTGAACGTGGAGCGTCGAAGACTGGGTTGCCGCCGAGAATTACAACCGATTTGATTGTGCCATCGGATAGCTGCTGGGCAAAACTCTTGATCGACTCGAGTGCCGGAGGGCGATTCGGGTCCGGCAGTTTTGTGAACGTGATAGTCTTGCCGTGGTTCTTCAGTTTCTCGTTCAGCGAGTGAACCAAAGCATGGACTTCCGGTGGCTGACGTTCGCCAGCGACGATGACACTTTTGCCTTGATTTTCTTCGTTAACAAGATCGGCCGCCATCGCAGCAAGAACTTTCTTGCGGTACGGAAGGGAAGCGTCGACCTCCGTTTTTGCATCGCCTGACAATCCCATTCGTCGTTCGACTTCGGCGGCCAGTGTCGCAGCAAAGCCAGCGATTTTCGAACTTGGAACTGAGATGCGATGGTCTGCGGCAGCACCGGTCGTTGTGAATTGACTTTCGACAGAATAAAGTCGGCTCATCTTTTTGTTATCAGCGTCGCGACCTTTGGCGAAAGCAATGCTGTTGGCGATAGAGCCAGTTTGCTGAAGCAGCGGATCAGCGTCTAGCGTGACGATGATGTTCGCTTCATCAAATTTGTAGTGAGGGCGATGAGGAGCACCGAAGGCTTGCTTGATGCCCGCTCGCGTGTTGTCATCGTTGATCGAGGCGTAGGTGAACCAAGATCCGCCTTTTTCGGTGAACTCACCCTGCAATCGCATAAGACTTGGCGAAGCAGACGGCTCGGCGAGAATTGCGACGCCTTTGAGGTTCGTCGGGAACTTGCATTCGCGAACGATGATGTCCCAAGTTGTTTCTTCGAACTTGGCAGCCGCATCAGTTTCCGGCCCTTTAGACGCCAGTGAAACACGCAAGCGATCGGGATCGTAGAACTCAAGAATTCGCGCTTGGGTGTAAGTTGATGAAGCACCCATGGAATCAGGGTGTTCCGGGTTCCCATCGAGTTTGATCGGACGACCGTCGTAGTTGGTCGCCAGCAGTGGTTCAGCAACTCCACCAAGCTCAGTCATCGACGCGAATTTCTCAGGAATACCTGGAACACGCGTGGTTGGGCGGAACGCGAACGGTGCGATTTTTTCTTCTTGGTAACGACAGCCTGACATGCCGCCAAGCGCCAACGAAGCTCCCATCAACTGCAGCCACCGCCGGCGTGAAAAACCGTCGCCGTCTTGGCCATCAAGGGCTCCACCAAAGTCGCGCTCAATCGCTTCGTTGAATTCAGGCGAATCGCTTGGAAGTGTCGAAGGCAACTCGTTGATTTTGTTATGTGGTTTATTCATGTCTGGGTTTTTTGTTTTCGCGTCGATACTGAAAGGCGAACTGTGCGATGGTTGAGCGGCAAATGTCTAGCGGTGACAGGTTGAGCAACTTACGTTTGGATTGATCTCAAGTTTCTCAGCCCACTTTTTGCCGTACTCTAATTTTTCTTCTTTGGACATTTTGGCGTTAAGGTCCAATTGAGTCACCAACTCTGGATCGCGAATGTTGGCTTCAGGGTTGCGGTGACAATCAAGACACCACTTCATCGAGAGTGGCTCGACCTGAGTGACGACTTCCATTTTGTCGATGCGACCGTGGCAAGAAACACAGCTGACACCACGGTTGATGTGAGCGCTGTGGTTGAAGTAAACAAAGTCAGGAAGGTCGTGGACGCGTTCCCACAAAACTGGCTCGCCCGTTTCAAGACTGTTGCGGACTGGCTCAAGCAATGTGCTCTCGTAATGAACCTTTCCCAAGTCTCGCTCACCCATGGTTGTCAATTCTCCACCATGGCAATTTCCACAAGTCGCTGTTGGAGGAATCGCAGCGTGACCTGCACGCTCAACCGTGTTGTGACAATAACGGCAGTCCAGCTTTAGTTGACCGGCGTGCAGTTTGTGGCTGAACGGAACGGGTTGCTTAGGCTGATGTCCAACGTTGACGATGGTCGGATGAATCGCAGCGAACAAACATGTCGCTAGATAACCACCCACCGAAACCGCCGTAACGGCAGCCAACAATGTGAACTTGTTTACCCAAGTCGGGAAATGAAACTCTTGCATTCAAATCACCAAGTGCGACCTGCAAAGCCGCTTTGAAAAATGTAGAAGTTGGGATGAAAATTGGGACACTAATCCAACAAACGTCAGCGCACCAAATGGCAGAAATACCACCTATTCATCGGTAAATTTAAGCCAAACACGCATGCCGGTCGACGTGTAAAAACGTCTCAGCACTTTCGAGGGGGTCTATCCTGCGGGTGTAAGTTGTAATCTGCGTAGAAAAACGGTCAAGGAGGTCGTTTTACAAAGGTGATTTTTCAAAGCGATTAGGTCCCGATTATTAGTCAAAGTTAGGGGTAGCGGCAATTGTGTTTGCGAGCTTTTGAGGATAGGAAAACAGTTAGCAAGTTGCGCAATGGTTTTCCGTTTAACCTCAGCCGTTTTTTTGGTTGTTGCAAGTCACGTTAGCCGGGGCGTTACGAAACGTTTACGCGTTGAAGCGGTATTCTGTTGTGGGCAACACAGACTGTCGTTCATCGGCGGGAGGCCGATTGGAAATGTAGTTTGCTCTGTTGCGTCGAGACGATTGGTCGCTTCTGCTATCGTTTATGCTGGCAAAATAGATTCAGTCAGTGGGAGGCATTCTGACTGATCGGTAAAGGTTGTATGGCAGTTGTCCATTCTCAACTCGCTCTCATTCAAACTCAGCAAAGTACAAATCCGCTATGCAGTTATCATGCAAGTCAAAGCTCCCAACAAAAACGATCGTCATTCTCGCGCTTACTTTTGTGTTGACCCTCGTCTTTAGTTTCGGCCGCCAAACGCTGGGTCAGGAGGCGGCGGACCGCGACTTGAGCAATGCAAAGGGCAAGTCAATTAAGCCGACCAGCGAATCAGATCGCCCTGCTCGGATCGTCAACATCGTGAACTTCATTCGTCAGTGTGAGCCGAGGATCGATTGGATCACCGAAGACGTTTTGTACGAAACGGTTGTCGAGCAAGTAAAGATCATGAAGCGTCATGAGCTTCGTGGAACTTTTTTGCTGCAGTACGACGCGTTGATCGATGGGCGATATCAAAAACTGTTGAAGCATCAACCGAAAGGCATGTTCGAGATCGGTGCGTGGTGGGAAATCCCCCAACCGCTGGTCGAAAACAGTGGTTACAAATGGCGTGGTCGTTTTCCTTGGGACTGGCATGCGGACGTTGGATTCGCAACGGGCTATTCTCCAGAGCAGCGGGAGAAGCTAGTTGATACTTACATGGCCGAGTTCAAAAAAGTGTTTGGCTATTATCCGAAATCAGTTGGGTCCTGGTTCATCGATGCTCATACATTGAACTACATGTCTGAACGCTACGGCATCGTCGCGTCATGCAATTGCAAAGACCAAATTGGAACCGACGGCTACACGATGTGGGGTGGCTATTGGAGTCAGGGTTATTATCCCAGCAAGAAAAACGCTTACATGCCGGCTCAGACCACCGAAGGTCAAATCCCAGTTCCGATTTTTCGAATGCTTGGTAGTGATCCGATTCATCAATATGACAGTGGCCTCGGCGGAAACCGCCAGCGCGTTGTTTCGTTGGAACCGGTCTATCAAGGTGGAGGTGGGAACGAAGACTGGTGTAAATGGTATTTCGATGCTTTCGTTGATGGTTCCGCGATGGATTACGCCTATACCCAAGTTGGACAGGAGAACTCATTCGCTTGGGTGAAGATGGAAAAGGGTTTTTCGATCCAAATGCCGATGGTTGCCAAATTAAAAGCCGAAGGGAAAGTACAAGTCAAAACTTTGGCTGAAACGGGTCGATGGTTTAAAGATCGCTACAAGGTCACACCGCCAACGTCGGTGACGGTGTTGAATGATCATTCAGAGAAGGATCAGAAAACGGTTTGGTTCAATTCACGTTTCTATCGAGCGAATTTGCTTTGGCATCAGAACACGATGCGGTTCAGAGACATTCATCTCTTTGACGAAACGGTAGAATCTGACTATCTCACAAAACGAGGAGAATCAAGCCAATGTCTGTACGACACCTTGCCCTTTGTCGACGGATTTCGCTGGAGTGATTTGGAAACGGTCGCCGGTCTGCGTTTCAGATCCAATGATGGAAAAGAATTACTTGGCGGAGTTCCAAAAGTAGACGACAGTCAATCCGGTCAACTTGCTGTCCGATGGCCGCTCAAGTCAGAGGCGGGAGAGGTTGTCATCACGTTTACAGAATCAATGATCACCATCGCGGCAAGCGGTGACGTGGAAAAAGGTTGGTATCTCGAATTGACCAACGCGGAAAAAGCAGAACTGCCTTTCCAGAAAATTGACGAGAAACAACTGTCGTGCACCCACCGAAAAACACGTTACTCAGTCACGGCATCGTCTGGCAGGTTCACGAAACAGATCGGCGCTGCGTTTCGAATTTCACCAGAGGATCAGTGTGTCGTTCTTAACCTTTCGAAAAGAAGTGAGTGATTGCGATTGAGGTTTGACATGTTTTTAACCTTCTTGCGTTTTTTGGATCTGGGGTGCTTCGGGATCTTCAACAAGATCCACTTCCCAGCAGCGATAAATTTGTTGGCCGGAGCTCGGAGCGAATGTTGTCTGGAGGCCGAAACTAATTCTCTGCTGGTACAGTAGGAGATCGTTTTCGTTTGCGACGAGTGAATCGCAGAACACCAAGCGTGATGAGCCCGGGAATGCCCAACGCAAACACGATTTTCAGGAGTGAGCCAGCGACTATGGCAATGAAAATGAGTGGCGAGAAAGATTTTCCGGTTTCAGAATAAGCATGACCATGGCCGCCTTTACCTCCGGCCAAGGCATCAGCACGCACACTGTCTGCCCAGCCGCTATTGCCAAGCTGAGCCACCGCGAAAATCAGAATTGCTGACGCGAGCGTGATGAACACAATCGCCCACGCCGTCTCTTTTAGGCTTGGCATGTTTTAGCTTGCTCCTTGTGCGGTTTGGCTGTTGCCAGATCGGCGAAGAATGTACTTGTTTACATTGGTGGCGATCCACTTCCAGTGCATCGCAAGATGAACTCCTAGCACCGCGCTCATGATGTTTGAACTTGTGTCATGGAGCTTTGACCAAAATGGGTCGATCACGATGTTGATGCCAATCGCAGGCAACGCGGATTCGGAAATCAGGACACCGGTAAACATCGCGACGACGAATAAAAAGAACAGCAGCCAGTCGAGAAAGTAGTTGAATCTTCTCTCTCCCGACATGCGTGCGAACAGGCGTTTCGTGGTTCTGACGATCCACTTCCAGTCCATGATCATATGAGCAAAAAACGGAATGATGATCACAAAACTTGCCCACTCGTGTACGGCGATGCCTGTTGCATTAGGAGCAAGCACGATGACCATGCAAATGAAGAAAGCCAGGTTGACCCCAGCGCGAACGTGTCCGCTTCGTATTCGTTTGGGGTCCGTCGTGGATGCTATATGTTCTGTCATTTGATCGGGAAAATCGTGGTTGAAAAAAAGCCGTGCCCTGAGTGTTGGTCGTGGATCGTTAAAGATCCCGAAGTACCCCAGATGTTCATAACGCAAAGCAGCTAGAGAGTAATAGCGAGGTTGGCAATTCGATCGAATTGCCGTGCCAAGTGATCCAGCGATTTTTCGTGTGTTACTGACCCTTGATTCGAACAAGCTCTTTTTCAGTTCGAATCAGAAGATCATTTCCAATCAGGATTGGACTCGCCAAAATCGCACTGCCAAGTTCATTGGTCGCGACTTTCTCTAACTCAGCAGAACACGCAATCACGGACACCAAACCTTCGCGGCTGGAAAAGTATAAGTTCCCTCCCGCGAGTAACGGTGAGGCAGAGTAATTTCCTTTGACACGGGCCCGCCGAATTTCACTTCCCGTTTTTGCATCAAGGACAGAGAGAATGCCTTTGTCATTGATCGCGTAAATCTGTCCGTCTTTGGCGATCATGCTCGGCATGGTTGGTGCGCCAGGTTTCCGCCAAACAACTTTGGATTTAGTGACGTCGCCGGAGCCGGTTGGGTCAATCGCAACAAGCTCGGTTCGGCGGCCATATCCGGTTGAGAAAATTACCAACCCAGACTCGTACACTGGCATTGGAGTGAGTGAAAATCCATCGCCATGTTCGGCTCGCCAGATTTCCTGTCCGTTTGCTGGATCATAAGAGACAACCCACTGGGCACCGGGGATGATCAGTTGCTTCTTTCCGTCGACAACGATCTCAACTGGTGTGCAGTAGGCTTTACGGAATTCGCCGTTGGTGGCACGGATGGGAGGTCGATCCGTTTTCCAAACTTCTTTGCCTGTGTTTAGATCCAGTGTGGCGATGTACTGTAAGTCCATGCCATCGCAAACAAGAACCACTTTGCCGTCAAAGATCATGGGTGAACTTCCAGGTCCGACGCTGTGGTCGATGACGAATTTTTTGTCCCAGATTTTTTCGCCAGAACTCGCGTCAAGGCACCACGTTCCGTAAGATCCAAAATGACAAACGACCTTGCCATTGGAAATCGCCGGGGTAGGCGAAGCGTAGGAGTTCATTGGGTTAATTGGGTCGGGCTCGTTAATTTCGCCCAGCAGTATGTTATGGAGGATCTCGCCAGATTCGATGCTGATACAAATGGCGTGCAGGTCAGCCGATTTGGCAAGCGTTTTGATTGCCGCCATCCGGTCGCCTTTTAGTTTTGCAGCGATCTCAGCTTCGGTGGCTTCTTTGGTAACCGCCGTTGTTAACCAAATTTTATCGCCATCATAAACGGGCGACGACCAACCGATGCCGGGGATCTTCGTTGACCAAGCCGTTTGTGTTCCCAAGTCCCACTGGGTCGGAGGGGCCGCAGCATCGTCGGCAATGCCTGACCCATCGGTGCCTCGAAATTGTGCCCAGTGGCCCGTCGATTCTTCCTGAGCGTTCAAGCTAGAAACGGCTGCAGTACAGCAGATCCCAGCAAGCAAGAAACAGGCAGCGCGAATTGAAAAAAGGTAGGGTTGCATCGGACAGCCTTGGTTTACGAAAGAATGATGAATCAGGGATCAATAGCTTAAGTCAAAACGCTGTGAAATTCAGCAGGTCTCAGTAGCCATTGCAACTAGAGAGGCGACCCTGAATTGACAAAGTGACTTGTTTCACGCTTGTGCCGACAGGCCAATGTGAGAAGGGCCAACGCGAGACGGCTGGGCCATCGCTGGACGGGACCATGGTTCACCCTCGCATGAGTATGGTCGGTAACCCATTCGCGAACACCAACCACCCTCAACGCGGTTTCTATCGAGTGAATCGCCGGGAAGATGAGAAATTTTTAGCAATAAGTTGTGTGTATACTGGACACATAGCAAATCAAAATCTTGAGTTTTAGGGTCAATATGTACAACAAAATCCGTCTCACCTTTGCCGTGAGCTTCTTAGTGCTCGGCGCAGCGATGTGCGTGACAGCACAAGAAAACAAAGGTGACTCCAAGCCACTCCAGATCGACGTTGGTGAAGGCGAGTTTTTTAACGACCGGTCGATGTATGAGCAGCTTACCAAAGCCGGCAAGGCGATGCTCAAGCAAGATGGCTTGCTGTTGTCGAAAGAGATTTTGGAACAGCTCGACGAGATTCCGGCTTCCATCAAACTTAAACTTCCTGAAACACTCGATGAGTCGGATCGGCAACGGAGTTTTGACTCAACGGTGATTGTTGGGTTTCTCTACGATTGTGGTAAATGCGATCAAAAGCACATGGGTATTGCGACCGGAGTGGCCATCAGTCCCGACGGTTTGATCCTGACTAACCATCACGTGTTCAGCGGCAAAGCCAACTTCATTCATTTTGTCATGACTCGGGATGGCAAAATCTTTCCTGTTGAAAAAGTCCTTGCCGCCCACAAAGGCAACGACATTGCCGTGATCAAAATCGCAGCGAAGGATTTGACCTATTCCTCGATTGCTCCGTCGGTGCCTCAGCCGCTGGATGATTTATATACCGTGAGCCATCCAGAAATGAATTTCTTTTATGCGTCGACAGGTAAAGTCGCACGGTACGTCCAACGACAAAAAGGAAATGAAAAAACTCGCTGGATGCAAATCGACGCAGACTTTGCGGGCGGCTCCAGCGGAGGTCCAGCTTTCGATTCCAATGGAAACGTCATTGGATTGATGACGCGGCAAGTTCCCAAGGTCAGCGACAAAGGGCATTTGCGAATCATGTTCCACGAGTGTGTGCCGGTTCAAGTCATTCGTGACTTTGTTGAGGGCAAACTTGAAAGCGTTAACTCGATCGTTTCTTTTAAAGAAAAACTGAAAACCTCAACTGACAAAGAGATCGCTAGACTTTACAGATCCCTGATTTCAGATCAGCGAAACTCAACCAACACGTTCTATCGCTTGCGTAGTCGAGCTCGAACTGACAAAAAAATCGACTTAAAAAAAGAAGAGGAGAATTGGAAGTCAGAAATGAGCCTGATAACCAAGCGAATGCGATTGCTGACCGAGGTGCAAGATGAAGCCGTTTCCTTGGACGCGTTTGCCTCGGTTCTTCGCGCTGAAGAAATGGAAAGCGAGAAACTGAAAATTGTTCAGCAGATTTTGGATCGTCACCTTGATAGTGAATCGCTTCCCAAAAAACTTGAATCGTTTAACCAGGGAATGCTCTCTCCTGCCACTCATAAATTGTTGGAGCGGGTAGCAGGGCAAAGCAAAAATGAATCAAGCCAAGGCGTAGCGAAATTTCTCTTGGCCACGTTGTCACGTAAATCGGGCCAGTATTACTCGAACAAAGTGGAGCGTGCTTCGTTCAAAAAGGCTCATCCTGACGATATCGAATTTTATCGAGAGCTGGTTGGTCGTTCATTGGACGACATCAATGAAAGCCTTGAGTCTGTCGTCGAAGAATACGCGGACGTGGATTTCAAAAAATCAACACTTGGCAAATTGGCATCGACTGAGTTGAAAAAAATTCAGTGGCACCAGAATCTCGAAGTTGGCAAGGTCGCTCCCGACATTGAGGCACCCGATCTTGATGGCAACGTATTCAAGCTCAGTGACTACCGAGGCAAAGTCGTGCTGTTGGATTTCTGGGGTGATTGGTGACCGCCTTGCCGTGCGATGTACGCACACGAGCGGTCGCTCGTAAAGAAGCTTGCTGACAAACCATTTGCATTGATTGGTGTTAATAGTGATCGCGATTTGGAAAAGATTCGCGAAACGGTAAAAGAAAAAGAACTTGTTTGGAGAAGCTTTCAAAACGAAGAAGGCGTCGACGGGAAGATTTCAGAAAAGTTCGCGATCCAGGGCTGGCCAACACTTTTCATCCTCGACAAAGACGGAGTGATTCGCTGGAAAGGAAACGGCGGCAAGATCGACGAAGAGATCACCAAGCTTATGAAAGAGATGGGGCACGATGTCGATTTGTCAAAAGATGATCATTCTGAAGAGAAAGATGACAAGAAGTAAGTTCTAGGCATTGTTGGAATGAAGCGTGGATTCCTTTCCACGCTTCAATGCGTCCACAGTGAAAGCATACCTCTTTGTTCGCTCGGATTCGGTGGGTTTGTTTCAATGGGATTCGACTTCTTGGGGCTTCTTATTTTTTGTTGGCTTCCGTGATGACATGGTCGAGAAGTTTCAGTCCGCCGATATTTAGCATCCATTCTTTGTATTTTTCGTTGGCTCCTGTTCTCGCAAATGCAATACTCGAGCCGTCTGGGTTGACCGTCACTCGGCCCGCAATTTGATAGTTGTCAGTTGAGAAGAACACTCCATTGAACGATACCGAAATATCGAACTGGTATCGTTTCAGGTATTCATCGAATTTGACATTGCCGATGTTGTAGACCAGGTCTTGCCCTCCGCCGATGTCCTCCATCAGCTTCTTAGCCTGTTGTCTGGCGACCCGTTCAATGAGTTCCTTGGGATTGGTGCGTCGAGGCTGTCTCGCCGATGTTTTTGCAGCAACAGTTGAAGAGGCACCGCTGTTGAGGATACACGCGCCATTAACGTAGCTTTGTTTGGCAATACTTACATTCGTGTCAAAAGTTTTGTCATTTTCCATTTCTACTTTGCCAGATTTTCTGACAATGCACTCTGCCTCAAAAACTGTGTTTCCAAACAGGATCCCTGCGTTGATGTGAACATCGCCTGCGGTTCTTTTGATTACGGAAGGCAGCTGCAGGTAGCGATAATTTTTTGAACTAGAAGATTTCATTTGCAGCTCGTTTCTCATGTTTTCAGACGCGACAACTCGAAAAATCCCGTTGGGACCCTGGAGCGTGTTGCAGAACAAAGTCAGGTACTCGACTGCTTGAGTGTTGTTCGCAAGGTTGGGAGGAATAGCAGCATTGAGTTGATGGAGTTTTGAAGACGTTCCATCAAAAAGCAGTTTTCTGTTGCCGACATCCAGGACCACGAACTTGCGATTGCCATCAGCTTCTGCTTCGTAAAGGATTCCATTTGGATAGCAAGTTAGTTTGCGTTTTCGAATGGCGGAAAATCTCGAAGGTGCTGCCCCCCCTGCCTTTCTGACAAGATCTCGTATTTCTAAAAGTAACGTTTCACAGTTGGGAACACTCAACCAACCCGAAGGAAATATAGGGCTTGGGAAATTATCTCGATTTGAAAAAGTAGGAAGCTCGACAGTCTTTGGTTTTTTAGCAACGACCACATTGCTACGACGATTAGGAACAGGCTTGTCTTGAAGGACTGGCTTGGCCGACACCGGCAAGACAGGAGCAGCTGGTTT
>JBGCDK010000127.1:0-12108 GCA_045105295.1 Mariniblastus sp. | reverse complement strand
GGCCCAGAAAACTCGCGATCGTGCTCTTGCGGAAATTGAGACCGCCAAGAACGCAGCTGTTCGTGAGTTGGCTGAAAGCAGTGTCGATTCTGCTGTTGATCTAGCAGGAAGCATCGTGGGTCGGTCGCTCAATAAAGGCGACCACGCTGACTTGATCGAGAAATCAATCAAGCAGTTTACTGGGGCTTAGTTTCAAGTTCCCATTTGAATTTTAGTGCTCCGTTTGGCGTGGCGCTTGTTAGTTTTAATTTTCGGGACACGGATCGAACGACTGATCGGATAAGTGTTAGCAGATGGACGAAGCTCAAAAACAACCTGCCGTGTTTGACACCGACCAGCAACAGCTTGGCGTTGTTTACGCTAAGGCGTTGTTGGCGTTTGGCCAGGACAGTAACAATGTTGACCAGCTTGTTGACGAATTAAACAGCGTCGCAGGTGTCGTAAATGATTTGCCTGAACTTAAATCCGCGCTCGAGTCGCCTCGAATCGCAAGTGAAGCGAAATCTAAAATGCTCGACAAAGCGTTTGGATCCAAGGTCGACAAGGGGTTGCTTAATTTCTTGAAGGTCATCGGTAATAAAGGGCGCTACGATTGCCTTGGTGCGATTGCTGATTCAGCTAACAAGATGAAGGACGAAATGTCCGGCCGCGTTCAGGCGATGTTGATTTCAGCTGCTGAAGTTGATGACAGTGTGAAGGATGGCATCGCGGAACGATTGTCGACAAAGCTTGGTAAGAAAGTCAGTCTTCAGTCAGAGGTTGATCCAAGCATTATCGGTGGCATGGTCATCCGAATCGGTGATACGGTTTACGATGGAAGTGTCGTTAATCAACTGGCTCAAGTGCGTGCGAAAGCGGTCAAACGTGCCGCTGATGCGATCCGCGAAAAGCTGGAGCGATTTGCGACTTCCGGCTAATCATAAGTATTTAAAAAACAGACACCTTCAATTTTTTGAAGCAAGGCTTTCCAACCGGATGGCCTTAAAAATAAACGAGGAAACCAATGAAAATCAGTGCTGACGAAATTGCTTCCGTGATCAAACAAGAGATCGCGAACTTTGAGAGCGAGATCGATGTACGGGAAGTCGGAACGGTTTTGGAAGTCGGCGATGGTATCGCGCGAGTCCACGGTCTAACCAACGTCGCCGCAGGTGAAATGGTCGAGTTCCCGGGTGGAATTATCGGCCTTGCGTTCAACCTGGAAGAAAACTCAGTCGGTATCATTATTCTTGGTGACTACCTCAAAATTAACGAAGGCGACCAAGTTAAATCGCTTGGTACTCTGCTTTCTGTTCCTGTCGGTGAAGCGGTTGTCGGCCGTGTGCTTGATCCGCTGGGCAATCCGCTTGACGGGAAAGGTCCGGTTAACTCAACCGAAACTCGCCCGGTTGAAATCATTGCTGCCGGTGTTGCTGAGCGTAAGCCTGTGACCGAGGCCATGCAGACTGGTATCAAAGCCGTCGATGCAATGACTCCTGTCGGTCGTGGCCAACGAGAATTGGTCATTGGCGATCGTAAAACAGGCAAGACTGCGATCGGTATCGACGCGATCATTAACCACAAAGAAACCGGCGTTCGATGTTTCTACATCGCCGTGGGGCAAAAAGATTCATCTGTTGCTGGTGTGATTAAAGAGCTCCAAGACAAAGGGGCCATGGATTACACAACCGTCATCGTTTCCGGTGCAAGTGCTCCAGCTCCGATGCAGTACATCGCTCCTTACGCTGGAACCGCGATGGCCGAACACTTCATGTACAACGGCGAGCACTGCTTGATCGTTTACGATGACCTTTCAAAACAAGCTGTTGCCTATCGCGAATTGTCACTCTTGATGCGTCGTCCTCCTGGGCGTGAAGCCTATCCTGGTGACGTGTTTTATTGTCACTCACGTTTGCTGGAGCGTTCTGTAAAATTGAGTGACGCCCTTGGCGGCGGTTCAATCACTTCTTTGCCGATCATTGAGACGCAAGAAGGCGAAGTTTCTGCATACATTCCGACCAACGTTATTTCGATTACTGACGGTCAGATCTATCTCCAACCTGACTTGTTTTTCTCAGGTGTTCGACCTGCGATGAATGCTGGTATTTCCGTTTCTCGTGTGGGCGGTAACGCTCAGGTTGCTGCGATGAAAAACGTGGCCGGTGGTTTGCGACTACAGCTCGCTGCCTTCCGTGCGTTGGAAGCCTTCGCTCAGTTGGGAACTGATCTTGATGCCGCGACTCAGTCCGATCTCGATCGTGGTTACCGAATGGTTGAACTGTTGAAGCAGCCTCAATACCAACCGTTGAACGTGTGCGACCAAATCATGGTCATTTACGCGGGTACGGCTGGATATCTCGACGGCGTGCCTGTTGAAAACGTGCGTCGCTGGGAATCTGAGTTTCTTGAGTTTGTTCACACAAAGAAACAAGATGTTTGGGATAACCTCAATGAGAACAAAGACGTTAGTGCAGCGATGAAAAAGGCTGACAACGAAACGACGATTCAGGTCAAAGCGACCATCGAAGAGTTTAATAAGTCCTTCAAGTAATTCCCGTCCGCATTCCTCAATCTGCATTTTGAACAATGGCCAACGCCAGAGCATTAGATAAACGTCGCAAGTCCATTCGCAATATCAAAAAGATTACGCGAACGATGGAATTGATTGCGACTGCGCGATTCAAGAAAGCAATGGATCGAGCAACTGCGGCTAACGATTACACCAAACGCATTACGGCTGTGGTTTCTGATTTGGCTCGTGCTGGGTTGGAAGTTTCGCATCCGCTTTTAGAAGCACCGGAGAAGACCGAGAAAGCTACTTTGTTGGTTTTGACTGGTAACCGCGGGCTGTGCGGCGGCTACAACGGCAACGCACTTCGTTTGGGCGTAAAAACGCTCAATGCTTTGAAGGAAGACATCGCCGAGGTTCGGACTGAAGTCAGTGGCAAGCGTGGAATCTCCGGGTTCAAGTTTCGCGAACTTCCGATCAACGATTCGTTCACCTGTTTCGATGACCAACCGCAATACGCCGAAGTCGAAGCCATCGCCGAACGTTACTTGCGAGAGTACGCCGCCGGCAACCTGAATCGTCTTGATGTGACGTACACGAAATTCCATTCAGTAGCGAAACAACAAGTCGTTACTGAAACGCTTTTGCCACTTGGAAAAATCGAGGGAGCCGACACACCTGTCGATCCTGAAGTCGCCAATGGTGACAATTCCATATATGAATTTGTTCCTTCGGCCGAAAGCATTTTAGAAGAAGTCGTTCCAACGAGCTTCAAAATCAAACTGTTCAAATGTTTTCTCGATGCGGCCGTCAGTGAGCAAGTTGCTCGGATGATTGCGATGAAAAGTGCGACGGAAAATGCGAACGATATGATCAAAGAGCTTTCTCGAACTTACAACCGTGCTCGCCAGTCACAGATTACCGGCGAAATCATGGAAGTCATCGGTGGTGTTGAGGCACTCGAAGGCTAGACACAAAGCGGAATTTGAAATCCTGGTATCGGATTTTGAAATCACTAAAACAATTTTTGAACACTGTTATTAAAGATAATTCCTATGGCAAACATCGGTAAAATCACTCAGGTGATCGGTTCGACTTTTGATGCTGAATTCAGCGATTCAAACATGCCGGCGATCTACAACGCCGTTACCGCGGAAATCGACGCAGGTGGAAGCCAGCGAACACTCTACGGTGAGATCTCAAAACACCTTGGCGGCGGACGCGTTCGTTGCGTTGCTCTAGGTTCGACTGAAGGTCTGCGTCGTGGGTCCGATTGTGTCGACACTGGCGGACCCGTTAAAGTTCCTGTCGGTGAAGAAACGCTTGGTCGCGTGTTCAATATGTTGGGTGAAACGATTGACGGCCGAGGCCCAGTCGGAACCGATGCCCGACGTTCGATTCACCGTGCTGCTCCAGGAATTGATGAGCTGTCGACTTCGACCGAGCTTTTTGAAACCGGAATCAAAGTGGTTGACTTGCTGACCCCGTTTGTTCGTGGTGGTAAAGCCGGTCTCTTCGGTGGTGCGGGGCTTGGGAAAACAGTTATTTTGACCGAGTTGATCGCTCGTATCGCTAGTCAGCACGGTGGTTACTCTGTGTTTGCTGGTGTTGGTGAGCGAACACGTGAAGGAACTGACCTTTGGTTGGAGATGCAGGAAACTCCTATCGGCTCAACCGGCCGCATGGTTATTGAGCAAACAGCGATGGTCTTCGGTCAGATGAACGAGCCACCGGGTGCTCGTTTGCGAGTTGCTCTTTCTGCGTTGACGATGGCGGAACACTTTCGCGACCAAACCGGAAAAGACACGCTCTTGTTCGTCGACAACATTTTCCGTTTCTCCCAAGCGGGTTCTGAAGTGTCTGCTCTTCTTGGGCGGATGCCTTCTGCGGTTGGTTACCAGCCTACACTTGCGACTGAAATGGGTGCTCTTCAAGAGCGTATCGCATCGACAAACAAAGGTGCGATTACATCAGTTCAAGCCGTCTACGTTCCGGCGGATGATCCGACTGATCCGGCTCCCGCGACAGCGTTCGGTCAGTTGGACGCGTTCCTTTATCTTGAGCGTTCGATTTCTGAGAAAGGTATCTACCCTGCGGTTGATCCGTTGGCTTCGTCATCTCGTATTCTTGATCCAGCTTACGTTGGCGATCATCACTACGAAGTTGCTCGCCGTGTTCAGACAACGTTGCAGCGATACCGAGAACTTCAAGACATCATCGCGATTCTTGGTGTTGATGAATTGAGCGAGCAAGACAAATTGATCGTTCATCGTGCTCGTCGAATTGAGCGATTCCTTTCGCAGCCGTTCTTCGTGGCCGAAGTCTTCACCGGTAAGAAAGGTGAATTTACATCACTTGCCGACACCATTCGCAGCTTTGAAGAGCTTTGCGATGGTAAGTGGGATCACCTACCAGAAAACGCGTTCATGTACGTCGGTTCAATTGAGCAGGCAGAAGAACAAGCCAAGGCAATGGCCAAGTAGTCATTTGGAAATCCAAAGCCAGCCCAATTGTGGTGCTGGCTTTTTCGTCAATTGTTGATACCTCAGCGTCGAACAAATCACGTTCGAGCAGACACAACCGGCCCGTCATTCGAGTAAGTCATGGCTCAGCTACAACTTGTCATCGTAACACCAGAAACCACGACCTTCGACTCCAAGGTTGACGGCGTGACGCTTCCGTTGATTGACGGTGAAGCCGGAGTTTTGCCCGGCCACGCGGCGATGATTGGGCGGCTTGGTCCCGGAGAAGTTCGCACCCAAGGCGCAACAGCGGAGCGATTTTACGTCGATGGTGGTTTTGTTCAAATCGAAGGCGGCGTCGTTTCGATCCTAACTGGCAAAAGCATGCCAGTCGGCGAGCTTGATCTCGCTCAAGCTAAAGCCGATCTCGAAGCCGCCGAGAATCAAGAATCTGGCAACGCCGATCTGGCAGCCATCAAACAAAAGGCTGTCGCCCAGGCCCGCGCTCGAATTCGTTTGGCCGAACGAGCCTAGAAGTTTCTGCTGCTCGTAACGTTGGGCTAACACTTGAGGATTAACGCTAGGTCCTCAGCGTGAAAATCCGAGAGTAAAGAGCAACAGATTGAGGCGCGCGGTAGCTTCTTTTGACAA
This sequence comes from Mariniblastus sp., assembly GCA_045105295.1. Taxonomy (GTDB): domain Bacteria; phylum Planctomycetota; class Planctomycetia; order Pirellulales; family Pirellulaceae; genus Mariniblastus. The sequence goes on along the minus strand of JBGCDK010000127.1, from coordinate 6,507 downwards.
CGAGCGAACAGGCCAGCTCATGAATGTTTGGCGAAAACTCAAACTCGTCGTCTCCGTTCAAGTTTTGTTGTGGATGTGCTCAAGCCTGTCGGCACAGGTTTCGTCGTTTGAGAATGCCCCAATCAACTATCAAAACGCGAAGGTCAACGATCCGGTCGCCAAGCTCATTTTAAAAATGAAGGCTGGCAACAAACTCGACTACGACAAAAAGAATGGCTACCTCGATTCCGTCCTGAAAGCGTTGGACATTCCTGTAAGTTCGCAAACGCTTGTGTTCTCAAAAACGAGCATGCAGGTTCACCGGATTTCTCCTAGTCGTCCGCGAGCCATCTATTTCAATGATGATGTTTATGTAGGGTACGTCCAAGGTGGTGTTCTCGAGTTCGGTTCGACCGATGCCAAACAAGGCCCAACGTTCTATTCGATGAAGCAGGAATTGTCTGACTCGCCCAAGATTGTACGCGACAAAGGCCAGTGCATTGTCTGCCATGCGTCCAGTCGCACTCAGAATGTTCCAGGCTATTTGGTTAGAAGTGTTTTCCCGGACAAGGCCGGGCATCCAAATTTCGGAAGCGGCACTTACACTACCACTCTGTCCAGTCCGTTCAAACAACGTTGGGGAGGTTGGTATGTGACGGGGACGCACGGAGATATGCGACACCTTGGAAACACGATCTTCAAAAAAGACGTACGCGAAACCGGTATCGAAGGGGCGAATCTCAAATCATTGGACAGCCTCATTTCAACAGAGAACTATCTCTCGCCGCACAGTGATATTGTCGCACTGATGGTGTTGGAGCATCAAACACAAATGCACAATGCAATCACTTTTGCCAATTTTGAAACGCGTCGAGCCCTGCATCAATCGTTGACCATGAACAAAATTTTGGGGCGCGAGCCTAATTTTGTTAGCGACAGTGCGAAGCGAAGGATTAAGTCAGCGGCGGAGAACCTTGTTGAACATTTACTAATGTGCGACGAGTTTCCATTGACCAGTCCCGTTGCTGGGTCAGGCAATTTTTCGAACGAATTCGCAACGCGAGGCAAGCGTGATTCGCAAGGTCGTTCGCTTCGTGATTTTGATTTGCGAACTCGAATGTTTAAGTATCCTTGTAGCTTTTTGATTTACTCGGAATCATTCGCTGGGTTGCCCGATGAAGTGCGGATCCCAACCCTTACGCGGTTAGTCGAGGTTCTCGATGGTCGCGATGAGTCAAAAAAATTCGAGCATCTTTCTACGGACGTTAGGCAAGCCATTGAGCAAATTTTGGTTGAAACAAAACCAGAATTTAAGAAAGCAAGCAGAGCAGAAGAATAGCAAAGTTTACTCTTCGCTTGCTCTGGTGAACTGGTCTATCGAGAACACTAGTGGTCTTCATAAGGGCGGTGATCGTCGATTGATCGTGGATAGTTGGAAAAAACTGGACAATTTTTTTGTGTTAACTCTTCCACAAAATGATATGCTTTGCAGGCCGGGCAAAATAACATCAAAACGATCGTGCAGGTTGTTTGCGAAATCGGGTAAACTGTTGTTGCGATAGAGGCGATTAAATTCGAATCTACCAAGATGGAACGAAGTCACTCCCAAACTGAAAGCAGTTGGGCATGGCAGACGTTTACCAATTACCTGTCAAACTTCCAGATTTATCTGCATTCGCTTAATTCATGACTTCTGATTCAAATCCGCCGATTGATTCGGCGAACACGCCAGCTGAAATTACAAACGATAAACCCAATGGTGCATCCGGTTCTGGCCCAGATCGTCGCGACTTTCTGAAAAAGTCAGCCGCGTTAACGGTCATCGGCACAACTGCGGCTGCGGCTCAATCTCATGCTGCCAGCCCAACGACCGACGAAGAAAACGAGCTGTTCCAGCCCAAAGAATATTGGGAAGACCGGATGCAAGATCCGGATGACTCAAAAAAGCTGGGCTGGTTCGTCGACACACGTCGCTGTTTTGGGTGTCACGGCTGCGAAGTCAGTTGCAAATCCGAGAACGATGTTCCACTGGGCAACTACATCCGCCAGACCTTCTATCACGATGAAGGCGAATATCCAAAAGTCGCACGTTTGTTTCTTCCAATGAGTTGTCAACATTGCGAGGACGCTCCTTGTATCAAAGCATGCCCTTGTGGCGCGTTGCACAAGGAAGCCGGCGGAACCGTTGCCGTCGATTACGAAACTTGCTGCGGACACGGCACCTGTGTCGACGTTTGTCCTTACGGTGCGATCTACATGGATCCCGTCGCAAAACAGGCCGTCAAATGTCACAACTGTTACCACCGTGCTGATCATGGTTTGGAACCAGCGTGTGTTCCCACCTGCCCTTCGGAAGCACTTTATTTTGGTGATCTTAACGATGAAAATTCCAAGATCTCAAAAGCGATGAAAACTGCCGAAGCGGAATCTGGCCTCGTTCAACTTCGCAGCGAAAAAGAAACCAAACCACGAATGTGGTTCGCTGGCGATGCTCCAGCAAAAATCGAACCGCGAATTCCGGAAGAAGGCGAATCCTACAATCCGGAAGCTTACAACATCTACAACTGGAAGCCTTCAAAAGCTGACGCCGACAGTAAAGATGAAACTGCCAAGCCAAGCGAGTAGCTTCGCGGCTTTTACTTGGTCTTGAAAAACGAAACCATGTCAAAGCTGCTTACCATCATCGTCTCGGCAACAGCCGCTCCATTCTTATAGATTCCAAACACTCAAAAGACGTTCCTATGACACCGGATCCTAAGCGTACAGAAACAACAGGCGAATCGAACAAGTCAGACTCAGTCTCAGCTGGCTTGCCGCGTAAGTCTTCCACTCGGCGTAATTTTTTGGCATTGGGGCTCGCCGCCGGCGCAGCATCAATCGCCGGATGCAAACCGAGTACGAAAAAGACCGCAGTCGGGACCGGTGGATCATCGCAATCTGGCAGGACTCAGGACAAAGCAAATCAAGACGGCAAATCGAAACGGCCTGAGCAAGGCATCGATCTTGAAAAATGGAATCGCATCAAAGGCAAGCCTTACGAGATGGGCAGCGGTCCTGCTCCCGGCGTTTGTCCTCTCCCGGGCCCACAAAAGAAAAAGAACTGGCCGGATCGCGATAAGTATAAAGATGTAAAAAAATTGCCCGGCATGTGCCAGTTGTGCAGCACAGTCTGTGGAACGATGGGCTACGTCAAAGAAGGTCGCCTGATCAAAATTGAAGGCAACCCCAAAGATCCAAACAGTCGTGGCTTTCTATGTGCTCGCGGACATGCGGGACTGAATCACTTGTATCATCCTGAGCGTCTTCTTTATCCACTCAAACGCGTCGGCAAGCGTGGTGAAGGAAAATGGAAACGTGTTTCTTGGGATGAGGCACTCGATGAGATTGCCGTGAAACTCAAGAAGATTCGCGACAGTGGAAAACCAGAAGAGTTCGCGTTTCACCAAGGCCGTCAACGAAGCAAGGACGCGCTAAAACGCTTTCTTGATGCGTTCGGTACAAAGACACAGCTCAGCCACCGCTCGCTTTGTTCAGGGAACCGCCGCGCCGCCAACCTGACTTTCCTTTGGGAAAGCGATTGGGATTTGAACGACGTTGAAAACTCAAAATACATTTTGAACTTTGGGTCCAACGCGTTCGAGGCACACCAAGGCCACGTTCCGTTTGCGTCACGAATTCAAAAAGGCCGATTTGAGAACGGTGCGAAACTTGTCACCTTCGACGTGCGATTGTCAAACACCGCCGGCGGCAGTGACGAAAACTTCTTTCCGTTTCCCGGAAGTGACGGTGCGATCGCGCTTGCCATGTCGCATGCGATTCTTGCCGCCGATAAGCAAAATACAGAGTTCCTTGAGAAATGGAGTAACGTTTCGATTGCTGAACTGAAGGAGCATCTCAAGGATTTCACTCCCGAATGGGCAGAGAAACTGAGTGGAATTCCTGCGGCAGACATCACCCGAATTGCACTTGAGTTCGCTGCCGCAGCACCTGCAGCAACAACGATGTGTAACCGCGGAAGTTCGGCACACTTGAACGGATTTTATAACGACCGCGCAATCCAAATGCTTAATGGAATCGTTGGTAGCGTGGGCAAAAAAGGCGGCTGGTGCTGGTCGCCTTGGGGTGGCTTGGATCCACAAGTCAAAACACCCGCAATGCCTGCCAAAGCGAAAACCTGGAGTGTCCTCGAAGATCCACCAGAGTATCCATTGGCGAACGTTTGGCGTCGTATGCGAGTTGGTGAGATCATCTATCTCTACCTTCAACAAGGTCGTGGCAATATCGAAGCCTACATGACCTACAATCTCGATGCGCCGCTGACTTGGCCCGAGGAGAGTTTGACCAAAAAGGTAATGACCGACGAATCGCTCATCCCTTTTCACGTTTGCATCAATTGCTTTTACAACGAAACTGCGCATTACGCCGACATCGTTTTGCCTTGGACGACGTACATGGAACGCTGGGACCTTGACGCTCGTGGCGCCTACAACCTGCGGCCTTACGTTGGAATTCGAACTCCCATGGTCGAACCGCTAGGTGAATCAAAAGACGTTCGTGAGTTCTTTCCTGAATTGGCCAAACGAATTGGCGGCGGTATGGAGAAGGCCTACGACTACGGCTCGTTAGAAGACTACATGACAGAATGGGCCTCCAACGTTCCAGAGAATCCAGAAACAGGCAAAGCAGGACTTGAGAGATTGCTTGAAGACGGAGCCTGGGAAGACGAATCTCGCGACCCATTCTATGAGCCGTTTATGAAACCGCTCAGCGACGAAGAAATGGTTGGTTCAAAAGTCGATGAAGAGACCGGCATCATTTTTGGAGCAAATGGCAAAGGCATCGGCATCATGAGCGATGGCAAGCCAGTCCGGGGATTCACAACGCCTTCGCGAAAGTTTGAAATTCGCAGCGTGTTCATCAATAAAATCGGAAAGAACCTGGATTGTACCGACTTGATCAACGCCAGTGGCGCGAAGGCTTCCAATCGTCCTGCTCAGCATACGGGCAACGATTTGGAGATCAACGAAATGCCAATCTACCTTCAAGCACGTGAACACTTGGAGTTGCGTGACGAAGAATTGATCATGACCAGTTTCAAATGGAACGTGCACAACCATGGACGCACCATGAACTTGAAGTGGTTGGCTGAAATTGTGCACTCCAATCCGGCTTGGCTCAATCCAATCACTGCGGCCAAACACGGACTCGAAGACGGCGACTGGATTGAGTTGACCAGTTACTATCCGTTGCTGTTGGAAGAGGACAGCCCACACCTCAAACGTGATGACCTCGAGGTCGCCAACGGTCGTCGAGTCGTATCGCGGATGAAAGTTCCGATCGTCACGATGGAGGGAATTCACCCTAAAGCCATCGCGATGAGTAACTCGTGTGGCCACTGGGAGTACACTAACGTTGCCAAGGGAATCAAGGCACGTCCACAAGGCGATGCCGCACTCGGAAGCGATCCCGAAACCTATCGCGATGCCGACTGGGAACGCAATATGTGGTGGGAGGATCAATCTAATGGCGATCCGAAACAATGGAAAAAGAACACGGGTAACGGTTGGAATCAAAACCAGCTGATGCCAATTGCTCCGGATCCTATTACTGGTCAGCAAGCGTTTCACGACACAGTCGTCTCGATCAAAAAAGTGGAAGCCTGATGTCGAGCGACGATCAAAACGTGAACCTGAACCCTGCGGAAGTTTTAGTGACCCAACCGACAGCACCACAAAGTGAACTCGTGGCCTACGAAATCGCCAGCCAAGCAAACGCGTTTGGCTTGCTTGCCAGGTTGTGGGTCAGCGAAATCGATCAAGATTTGCTAGATGAGCTTCTGAGCGATCCAGTTGGTCCTGCCTACGTGGCGGCCGGTGGCGTCCTTCCGTCAATCGATTCAGAAGGCTCCGACTCAGAGATGTCACTTTTGGAAAATTTGGCCGTCGAATATTGCGGTTGTTTTCTTGGTCCCAAAAACCACTTGCCACCGCACCAATCGGTTGTTGCTCACAGTCGTTTTCAGGGCGACTGCCTTGACTCGTTAAAGAAGTACATTGAGGTGATCGGCCAACCCAAGGGCATTTTTAGCGATCAAAAAATGTTGGACCATGCCGGCGTCTTGTTTCATATGATGCAGCGAGTGTTGGCGTCTTTAGCGGAAGCCATCGAAGACGAGTCTTCACCAGAAACGACAAAGCAATCTCTGGTTCACCTCAGAGATTCGTTTTACGTTGAACACTTGGATTGGCTGATCGGATATTGCAATGTTGCTGAGGGAAAAAGCCAAAGTGAGTTTTATTCTGGCTTGTTTCGACTGACAAAATCACTTTTGAGTGAAGCCAACTTCGTTGGCGATTTCTCCTAAGTCGAAAACCAGCGCCGGCCGTTTTTCCACCTCCCAAATGTAGGATGGACATTCCTGTCCGTCGAATCCCCAGACCGGTCTCGTGTCGGACAGGAATGTCCAACCTACGCTCAAGGATGACCGTACTGCCGTCCTGATGTGTACTGCCGGCCAGAAAAACACGA
>JBGCDK010000126.1:0-4062 GCA_045105295.1 Mariniblastus sp. | reverse complement strand
GCGACCGATTACACGGCTTTCCTAAAGCAATGCGACGAAGCGTTGAACGCGGGGCTGAGCAAAAAGAACCACCAGTACGTCGCTTCATTGACCGGCTGGGCTTACAACCGACGAGCCGAAAAACGTTTGGAGTTGGTTCAGCGACTTCAGCAAATCGGCAATAGTCGTTTCAAAGAAGTTTTTGGCGAAGCGATGGCGGATTTTGGCAATGCCGTAATCAATGGGCCAGAAAGATACAGAAGCTGGATGGCGCGTGGAGTCGCTCATGTCAACAACGGCAACTACGACTTGGGAATCAAGGATTTTACACAGGTCATCAAACTAAAACCGGATGAGGCGAATGCTTGGTTCAATCGCGCCGAAGCACTCTACCAACGTAGTAGGCTTGGCTGTGGCGCACAACCGATCATTGTTTTGAGCAATGACACGAATCAAGCCAATCAAGCAAACCAAAAAGATAAGAATCAAACTCTAAGCGATGAAGTTCGTGCGATTGGTTTCAAACAAGCAATTCGTGACTACGACACCGTTCTTCGATTTGATTCAGCCGACAAAGAGGCACTCACAGGTCGCGGCCACACCAACTACGCGTTGGGCAACGTCGAATTAGCACTAGCGGACTACGAAAAAGTCGTCGAAATGACTTCGAAAAACCCCGCGAGCTCCGTTATGGCGTTGATCAATCGCGGTGATGCATTGCAACGATTGGGCCGCTGGGAAGCAGCCGAATCCGATTACCAAGCCGCGATTGAAAAATCAACATCTCCTATCGCAATGCAGCGGATGGCTTGGTTCCAATCGACCTGCCCTGTTAAAAAACACCGAAACCCTCAATCTGCCAAACAGTTGATTGCCAACGCGATAGCCGCGGCGGGGGAAACGGCAAAGAACCTTGACACCCAAGCTGCGGTCGAAGCGGCACTTGGCAATTTCGAGGTCGCTAAAACGACACAGGCAAAAGTCATCGGGCTCGCCTCTGCGGAATTGACTGTCGATCCAGAGGAAGCCGAAGCTCGATTGGCAATGTACGAAGAAGGCAAGCCATTTGAACAAACTGGTAAATGAACGAACCGGAGGGTGAGCGAACCGATCATTAAACTAACTGCTAAACAGCCACGCAGGCAAATAAAAAAGCAGCCCCAGAGAGGACCGCTTTCATTTTGCACCTTGACCTCTTGGTCAAAGTAGCCGTTCTCGCCGGAGCTCATGCACAGTTTGCAAACCGATTTTATTCAAGCTTGCTTTAATATTCCGCGATACCTTGGCGACCGTTGCAACGCGGAGTTTCGAATTAGAACCTGAACCACCGATGCTGTTTCGCGGTCAGTGTAAACGTTTTTGAAAGGAACGTAGAAGAGTCGTCATTCGCTTCTACTGAAATCAGCGTTTCAGTGATCTCAAAACCCTTGGTGAAATATTGCCCTCGCCTCGCCCAGTCAGAAACATCGGATGTGTAGTCAACCGTCAGAACAAGTCCGCTGAACTCATCCTGATCCAGTGTCCAAACTCCGTCGGACAACACGCCCTTTGAAAAAGTTATAAAGTCTGGGATTCCAGAAAGCGTTACTTGATGCGATTCGGATCCATCCAAGTCGATGAATTGGGCGGAGATATATGCACCTATTTCAGTCCCTGTGTAGACTTCGAAATCCTGAACGTCGAAGTCTCCACCGTCGGCAACAGCAATAACCTCCACGTTGAGATCTTGCGTAAGATCATACAGAGGCGAGCCATCTAGGATCGGTGTTACAAGCAAACCGAAATCAATGTCCGAATTGTATGTCGGAGTGACCGTCAAGTTTGCCAGATCTGCCTGATCAACCTCGATGCCAAAATCAGTTTTGACTCCATGGCTCAACTCGACACCCGCAGGTACGCCCTCAATCAATACTGATTCGTGTTCCGTATTGATCTCAAGTTCGATTGCAGTGTCTTCGTCGCCAACAGCGTCGACAACTTCAAAATATGCCGCCTCTGGATTGGCTACGATTCGGATCTCGTGCTCGTTGTTACCTTCGTTCGTTTCAGCAATGACATGCTCAGGATCGAGGTAGTACTTAAGAATGTACTCGCCCTCCATTTCCGGAGTCCACTTACTTGAGAACGCATCGTCTGTCCGAGTGTTAAGGAACTCTCCTTCAATCGAGCCCCCTTCACTCACGTTGCCAACGATGGCTCCAGCCCAAACGATTTCTTCAGTGTTAGAGCTGTGATAGATATCGACTTCGGCGTAGTTGTGAAACACACCATCGCCGGTAGTGGAGTAAAACCCGGGAAGCTCGAACTCTTCGCCGACGCGAAGTGTGTCTTCATAAATTTGATTCAGTACGTTGGTGTCAAAATGCAAATCCCCTTCGCCGACTTGAAGATTGACCTGAAAGCGATCAACGACATCGACTGCTCCTTCGGTATAGTGCACCAAATTCAGAGTGATTCGATCCCAACCGGCCTGGGCGACCCATTCGCTGTTGAGCCCTTCAATGACGCCTTCGGAGCCAGTGGCTGCCTGATTTGATGCTCGCTCAGACCAACGGCTGTCAGAGTAATCAATCGTTCCCGGCGCCGTTGGCCCGGTGATTTTGTTCATGTAGCCTTCTGCTGCGAACACGCCCTCAGTCGCAGAAGAATAAAACTCAACACCAACGACTTTGACTGAATCGCCGACCTGAACTTGAAGTGTGTTGTTGGCGAGGTCCAACTCAAACGTTTCGTCGTTTACTTCAACGATCACCCTTGTCAGGCCATCATTTTGAAATGCAGAAGCGAAATGCCCAACTGGTTCACTGCCAGCAGTTGACGCATCGAAAGCTGGCTCGAATCCAGAGGCAGAAAGAAATCGACGGTCCTCAAGGGACTCATAACCAAGCGAACGTTTGTTTTTCCGAGCACGTTGGTCGTTAGATCGTGCCGTCAACTGCTCAACGTAGTTTTTTAGAAAGTCGGACCAATGGTTTCGGCGTCGAATTGACATGTTGTTCTCTTTTCTCGTAGTGCTTACTGGCTATGAGAACTCTATGTCTAAAATTGGGGGAAACAGATGAAAAAAACAGCGGTTTACCGTAGTTTTTTCCAGGCGAATGAGTCCAAAGTTCAACTTCACGTTTACAAAAATCAACGTGAAGAAAATCAAGTTGCAATCGCCCCCCATTGATCGCTGGATGATCAAAAACAGAATCGAAAAGAGCGGATCGAAAACGAATCAAGTGCGGAACCGAACGTTTGATTTTGAGGTTTCGCTCTCCCGAACAAGACTTGTTGCGCGTTCACGCCTGGCCGCAACGCAACCTGAAAATTTGCCATCCTGAATTGGCCTGGCACAAAACTGAAACTCTGTTTTCGATCAAGTTCGATGAAACCAAGTTCATTCAAATTAGGCTCAGCAAAGTCAATTGGAAACAGCGGCGAACCTACAACTCGACGCGTAACCAAACCTCACGTTCGCCAATTCGCCTCAGTGCGAAGGAGTCCGAATCTGGCGAATTCAGGAGAAGATCGAAGATGGACCAGCCAACTGCGAACTGGCAACTGGGCTTGCTGACTAAATTTGCCGAGAGAGTTTGGCCAACCCGAGAACCCAACTTTCACGGGCAAATAGGCAATTTCGGAGGATTAGACACTACGAAAAATTAGGCAAAACCCGTAAAAACAAGCCAGATTGGCCTTGCTGGTTGCGTAATGCTCGCATCCAAGATACCTTCAAGCTCTTTAGTGAAGACTCGTCAACCCTAGATCAGCAGAAATTCGTCGACAGCACACTTCCACTTCTTTTCAAGCTGCGAATTTCTCAGAAGGAATTTTTATCAAAGGAATCGATAAATGTTAGTGCTTAGTCGCAAAGTGGGCGAACGCATTTGGATTGGTGATGAAATCTCAATCACAGTCGTTCGGGTAACCGGCGGCGGAGTTAGGATTGGGATCGAAGCACCGTCCGAAATGCCAGTCGTCCGCGAAGAATTGAAACAAAAACTTGAGCAACTGGAAGCAGAGAAATCTGACGAACCTCCATCAACGATCAAGTTCCGAACTAGCTAGACGGATACAACGGACAGTCGAAAACTGCGG
>JBGCDK010000125.1:0-21401 GCA_045105295.1 Mariniblastus sp. | reverse complement strand
ACGACCTGGCAGAGGACCCGGCTGAGACACACAACGTGTATGCGGGGCATCCCGACGTCGTCAAACGACTGACGGATCGAATGAAGGAGATCGTTGAGGAAGGTTATCAAAGGGACAAAGAATTGCTCAATCTCAATTGAACGCCCGGCGTCCTGCGCAGTACGAGGCTGGGCCGTCGAAGCTGAATCGACGAGAAACAAGGGGCTTTAACGAGTTCCAACTCGTCTTGCCCAACAGACGTTTACCAAAACGACAGAGCTTGGGTTAGTCCTGAGATTCCGCACTCCCCTGCCCTGCGAATTTCTTTTTCGCTTCGTTTACTTCTTTCGAGTTGGGTGTCAATTCGATCGCAACTTTCAACGCGTCGTTTGCTTTTGATTTATTGCCCAACGCGAAATGCAACTGAGCCAACGTTAGATGAACGGCAGCTTGCTTGCACGGCATTGTTACGGCCAGTTTCGCGAATTTAAGACCTTCTTCGAGTTCACGTTCGCACATCAGACACAGCGAAGCCAGACAGTGATGAAAGAAAAATGATTTTGGGTACTGCTTGGTACTGGCTTCCATGAAATCAAAATAGTTTTTGAAAACTTCGTCAGCCGCGTCAGTCTCGCCAGCTTTCTCAAATGCCTCTACCAGTTCAAAAGCTTTTTTCACATCGTACGGACTGGCATTGTGGCAGTCTCGTGCTGCGTCAAGTGCACCAGAAATATTGTTCTGTTCGATTCGATATTGTGTTCGCAATAATTCGTTATTGGAGCCAGCCGCCGTGTAACCGTCCATAAACTCGTACCACGAGCTTGGATGATTGATACAAGCTTGCCCAATACTCACAAGAAACAACCGCTCATCAAGCGGCATGGTTTCATCATTGAACGCCAATGATCCACCCGCCACGAAATAGATTGGCCGCGCATTCTGAAAATCGACAATTCGATGGAGCTGCTCGACGCGAAGGTCTTCCAAGCCACGAGTATTAAAATCGTTTGAAAGTGCATACCGTCTGGACGTATCATAAAGCAAACTTAAATCTGCCCAACGCATCGCCTCCTCTCCGCGTTGGATCATTTTCTTCGCAGCTTTGACATTGTTATTGCTTTCAAGCCTCGGCGCCGGGTCGCTCTCACCATCCAGTTGAGCTAACGTCGCTTTGCCTGCCTGGATGTCGCAATATCCAGCCAACATTCGCGCAGTCACCGATTCGGGATTGCTAATAACAGTTTTGGTGTACGCTTTTCTAGCGTCCTCCCATTGCTCCATCCGGCGATACTGATCAGCCACGTTCAATCGATTCGAATACGAACTTTTAAAACTCAAGGCTGATTTAAAGTATTTCAGCGCCATTTCAGAGTGCCCATGGTGATTGCACAAACGTGCAAGATGGGTCAAGTTATCCGCGGGCGATTTAGTCACGTGAACGGAAGTCACAAACTTTTTCGCGAGTGATTCCAATTCTGGTTCGCTGATAAATGGAAACCGGTTGGTCGAGTACAGCCGAACGACTCGCCTCACATGCTCCACATTGATTTCAGATTTCTGAGTCTTTTCACGTTCAGATAACACTTTCAGCCAAACCACCGCAGCAGAAGCGGCACCTGCAACACCTTCCTTGGGCAGCACTTCCCGCCAGGCTTTTTCGTGCATTTCGTACTTTTGGAGATACTCAACGAGGTGTTTTTCCAACTGTGAATAAAGCTCGCGGTCTCGCTCGACTCTCAAGATTCGCGGAAAACAGGTTTGGTGATCCTGTTTGGAAAACTCTGTTTTTCCGATAGCAGTCAACAAAGAAATTGCTTCCTCGTCTTCACCAATTTCACATAGTAGGTCTGCGACTTGGACAGCCAACAGCAGTTGCTCCCGTTTCGTTTTTTCAAATTGATAGTCGGGTAGATCGACCAAAATTGCGGGCTTGATTTTTTCGTCGCCATCATCGGGCTTGGAATCTTTGTCTTTCCTCCTAGGCAATATTTTAATGGATGGTCGCCTCATGGACCTTTTCTCCATGGTTGGGAGAGCGAGTGATTCGACTGCCAACAGGGACTCCTGATACCACGCAGCACTCCGACCGTTCGGATTTTCAAGTCCGATCAATTTCAAAGCTGACTCATGCTTTCCTAGCAACTGAGACAAATGAACAAACCGATGCAGCGAATTTTCAGAGAAATTTTCTATGGCCTTATCCCACTGCCGCGAAAGCATTAGTGCCTCACCGCGATTGTACGAAGGCTTGTTGTCTTTCAAAATCTCCTGAATAGTCGATTCAAACTTTTCCTGATTCCCAGCATTGCGATAGTACACGGCAAGCAGGCCTAGTTTACAAACGTCCTTATAGAATGGACGAGTTGCCAAGGCTTCCCAGTCGTGCGATTTTGTTTCGCAACTTTTCAAAAGCGTTTTTGCAGACTCTTCGAGCGTGGGGGCAGAGACTTTTTTTTGAGCAACAATCGCACTGGCATGCCCTGCAGCTTCTTTCACTTTTCCATCATAAAAGAGCAAACGCCCAAGCAACAAACGATTCTTCAAATGTTCGTACTAAGCAGATTTATCCTCTGACGATTGATCAAATTTCTGAAACTCATTTTGCAAACTCTCGATTCGTTCGCCAAGTTGATTTTGCAATTTCAAAAACACTGCATACTGCTGAGTCATCCTGCCTTCGATGTCTTTTGCAGTTCCAATTCCCAGCCGCAAAACCTCCCCAGCCGTTCCGAATTGTATTCCATCAATGAGTTTGGTCGCGAGTTTCTGAGACTTATCGGCCACATGCAACGTGATTTGGTTTCGCTGCGATTTTCTCTTTTCGGCTTTGATGAGTCTGAGCACTAAATCGACTTGCATTTGTTGCAACAAGATGTTGACCGAACTTACTTGCTCCGTCTTTGAGCCTTTCAAAAATTTCTTGATCAGTGAAACTTGTTCACTGGTGGTGTCTGGCCGAATCCCAAGCTCAAGCTGCTCAAGAAGTTTTTTGGCTCGTAAAGAGACCTCCAGATTTTCCGACTCAGCTGCAACTTCTAACGCAGTGCGGGCGGCCTCTCCCATATGCCACAGTTTATCCCGGGCCGATTCGCGCTCCTCGAAATCTCGCGAGCCAAGATTTTCGATAGCCGACTGAATCTGAACCGCATTCGGCGTATCGTTCTCAGACTGGGCATCTTGCGCAAACATTGGGGCAGACGACCACGAAAGCAAAATACTGAACGACAGTAGAATTTTAAATTTGAAAACCATGAAAACTCACTTTCACTTTCGAATCAATGAGCTAACAGAATTCGCCCTTCAGACCAATCATCCTATTATCACGGGATCTCGAAGGCTACATTGTAACGGCTTGGTAAATATCTTTTTCAACCAAAAACTCACGCTATGGTTCCGCAATTAAAAGTTCCACGAGTCTATTTTCTCTGCTTGTTTTGCTGCCCTGTACTGTTTGGCAGCACGGTCGCTGCTACACAAAACGACACGCCTCATCTTGAGATGAATTGGGACATTGGTGAAAAACATGCTTACGAATTCGACATTGAATACAAAGTTGCAGGCAAGCAGAATCTGGCGTCTGGCTATGTCGCGATTGAACTACAAAAAAAGAATGTCGAATTGAATTTGTCAGGCGACGAGATTGAAGTTTTCGAGGATGGCGAATCAAGTTCAACCGCATTCGCCGTGACGCCAGACGGATACCTACTAACGTGTGCTCACTGCGTCAAAGGTGCCAAATCAATTACGGTCCAGGTCGCTGGAAAAACCCAATCAGCAAAGGTCATCGACTTTGATTCCGACTTGGATTTGGCGATCATCAAAATTGAAGCAATCGACCTGCCAGTGCTGACCTTGGGCAAGCACAAAAGAGTTGAATTGGCTCAAGAGATTCGTGCGGTGGGATATCCGCTGAGCAATCTCCTCGGCGAGAACGTGAAAATTGCCAAAGGAAGTGTTGGCGGATTCACCACGATCGAAGGCGCAAACATGATCCAGATCGACGGCGAAGTGAACCCGGGAAACAGTGGCGGACCATTGGTTGATGACACCGGTACTGTCATCGGTGTGGTGAACGCGAAACTTCGCGAATCGCAGAAAATCGGTTTTGCGATCCCGATAGAGTTTGCCTGTGAAATGCTGGACGAAAACAATATTGAATATGACTCGGACGGAAAGAACAAAAAGTTGGACGGACCGAACGTTGCGAAGATAGTAACGCCGTCTGTACTTTTCGTCGAAACTGAGATTGGTGCTGGCGGGCATAATGAAGTTGAGAATCTAAAATTCTTGACCAAAGGATCAATCAAACGGACGGAAAAAGGGAAAACTACTCATGCAATCACGCAAGACGAATTGATTCTCGGCCTCGATGCATCGGTTCAAGATTTGAGCGACGACGCGGTGCAGTTGCCGTTGCGGCTTGGCCCAATTTCACAATTGCCCTTTGAAGCCTTGCCGATTCAAGCAACGAAGAAGTGGTCGAAGACTGAGATGTTCTTGGCTGCACTTCCGACCTCATCGCCACGCGACCGATCAGATTTCAACGATCCGTTTGCCGGATTGCCAGGCGTGCCAAGAGGATTGGGTGGATCGCCTTTTGGAACACGTTTTGGATCACCATTAGGCCCGCGATTTGGAGGCGGGTTTAGTCCATTTGGATTGGGCCCATCGGGACTGCGCCGTGGAAATAAACCCCAACCTGATGTTCGCCCAGCAGTAGTTGAGTCGACCAGTTCTTACGAAATTGTGAAACAGGAAGGCAACCTGTTGACGATCAATCGAGATACCGAGCTCAAATCCAAAGACAAGAAAAACGACTATTGCAAGCTCCGCACCAGTATGAAAAGCGTGTTAATTTTTGACCAACGACTGGGTGTTTTCATTTCGAAAAAACTCTCGGGAAAGGTCAAAGTCATGATGGGTGATGAACAAATCATCATTCCGGTCAAGCTAAATTACAAACGTGTCGAACTGGACAAATTATTGGCTGAGGCCGGGATTAAAACGAATCCCCAAAAGCGGGTTGAAGCAAATGCAGATTCGACACCGGACCTCAAGTTGTCGGATGAACAACTCAATTGGCTTTCAAACGTTGACCCCGAAACGGCTGAATCTCGCGAGTTGTTGCGTGTCCTCAATCGCTTGACTGAGTGGAAAATAGTCGACGGAGAAAAAAGCGCAGAAAAAGTAGCGGTCATCACTGAAACGCTTAAGCGCATCGCAACATCGAATGGAAAATATCGTAAGCCTTCCATCGATGCACTTTTGAATTGGAATCCCAGCGAGGCAACTCCGTTTGTGATCGAGGGATTTAAAGACGCAAACTCGTTTTCGCAACGTGCTTGGATAATCCGACTGGGGCAAACGGGCGATGCAAGCGCGGCAGTTTTACTGTGTGAACAACTTTCCGATGCTCGCTTGGGGCAATCAGCCAAACTAGCTCTAATCAGACTTGGGTCAGCCGGCGAGAAGGAAATCATTGAGACTTTAAGTAAATCACTCGCGGCGGCAGACAACGCTAAAAAGGCAGTTGTATTGAGTTGCGTTGAGGCATTGGCCGAGGTGGGAAGTAGCCAGTCGCTCGAAATGTTAAAGAAGGTTGCGACTCAGGACAAATGGAACATGCAATCGGCTAGTCTCCAAGCCATTAATAAGATCGAACGTCGGTACTCGAAGAATTAGCTCTTCGTTTTAAACCACAACAGGAACACCATGATCCACGAGACCGAATTTACGATCCGGACTTTCCACACCGACGCATTCGGGCACGTCAACAACAGTCGGCATCTGGAACTGCTGGAAGAGGCACGCTGGCAATTTGCCGAACACATTGGCCTGATCGAATTGCTTGCCGAGGAGGGGCTGGGCTTTATCATCATCGACCTGCGAATTCGATTTCGAGCGCCGGTCGTTGAAGGTGATCGCGTCCATGCGTTGACCAGTCTTGTTGCGCTTGGGTCAGCCAGTGGCGAGGTCAAGCAGAACATGAAAAAGGTTGGCGAGAAAAAATCTTCTTTGAAATCGCTTTTCCATTTTATTTTGATCAATCGAAAAACTGGAACCTCTGTTCCAATCGAAGGCAAGATTCGTGAACTATTGCTGGGCGTAATCGAGGATTCAAAATGAGCTCACGAATTAAACGAAGTTTTTGGCAACTATCGATTGCGATTTTTGCGGCCATGCAAGTCGTTTCAACTTTGGTTAACTGTGCACCGGCGCAACATTCAAATTCGACGCAGGACATTACTTACCTGAAACATCCGGGCACACCTGCTTATTTTTTGGATTCGGGGGATTTGCTGGGCATTTTCATCGAGGGCGTTTTGGGAAAACTTGATTCCAACCCACCAATTCACTTGCCGGAACCGGGTAGCGACTTGCCTCCTTCCATGGGATTTCCGATCGTCGTCCAACAAAACGGAACCATTACACTTCCAATTGTCAAACCACTTTCAGTACGAGGCATGACGCTGGAACAAACGGAACAAACAATCATTCGTGCCTATCGTGGTACGAACAGCAAGGGCGAAAAGATCTTGCGTGACTCCAGCCGTATCATTGTTACGCTCCAACGAGAACGAACGGTCCGCGTGACCGTGATTCGACAGGACGAACCAGCCTCTTTTAATAACCGCAACTTCAATCGAACAACCGTCAACCAAAGAAGTGACCGAAGCGGACGGGGAACGGTTTTGCAGATGCCTGCTTATAAAAATGATCTGCTCCACGCAATGATTCAGACTGGCGGTATACCAGGAGTCAACGCAAAACCAAATGTTCAGATCTTCCGTGGAGAAACCAGAACGAAATCAACACTCGATAATCGAACCAGTTCTAACGACCCTTTTCCGAGAACAAACTTGGGGCACAGCTTTCAACGCAGCAATCGTGCTCGGGCGGAATCGCAAATTCCAATTCGCGGATTTCAGAAACGAACGAACGAATCAACCAATCGGACCCAACCAATCTTGGGCAACGGTGATATTATTTTGGTGGAATCTAAACCTACAGAAGTCTTTTACACCAGTGGATTGTTAAGGTCGAATCAGTATCCGTTTCCACGCGACAAATCGATTGATGTACTGCAGGCGATTGCGATCGCGGGTGGATCACTGGCACCTCAGACCAGTCGCCTTGGATACCCTCGGTTTCCCGCAAGTGATTTGTTGATCGTTCGCAATCGTGCGGGACTGCCCCCCATCAATATCAAAGTCGATTTAAACGAGGCGTTGAACGATCCACGGCAACGGATTCGCATCGCGCCGGGCGACAACTTGATTCTTAATTTCAAACCTGGTGAACAAGCAGCGAACGTCGGCATTGAAGTGTTGAGTTTTCAACGTTGGTAGGCAAAAGTTCGCTCAACACTCCAGATAGTGAAGCAATTCCGCTGAGAATAAGTTCCGCTGAGGTAAAATCTGGAAACTACTTGTTTTATCGTGTATAGTTTCTCACTAAGGAAAGCGTTTTGAGACGCGCTTAGTGAATGGGTAAAAGGCGAGATTTTTTTCTTTTTCTTTCCCAATCTTCCAATTGATGGTGTCTTTATTACCAGCAAAGAGATTGAAAAAGAATGCAGACTTTGGGTGAATTGATCCGTGCAGCAAGAGACGGCGACACGGAAGCGATTGAAACCCTTGTGATGAGATTCAGCGGTGTGATCCGAACAGAGTGTGCCAAATACGGAATTCGGCAACACCCTGAGTGGAGTCATTCTGATCTTGTCCAAGAAGTTGTCTTTCGCGTTTGGACAAAGATTGACCAGTTCAATGGTGCGGAGCATGAACATGCTGCTGCCATGTTTGATCAGTGGGTTCGTACCACTGCGCAAACAGTGCTGAAAAATCTTCACCGAGCTCGAACTGCCAAAAAGCGAAAGCCAGAAGGCAAGATTCAACCCATCGACGAAGCGACTCAAACAATGGTTCGTCACGATCATGTTCAAACAGCCAGTTCAGTTTTCTCTAACAAGGAGCAAGCCGAACGATTGAACGACGCGATGGACGAATGTTTGGATAAGCAAAGCCAGGAGATTTTGAGTCTTCGGGTAGTCGACGGTCTTTCACTCAAAGATATTTCTGAGCGTCTATCGCTGAGCTACGACCAGGTTCGGTACAAGTTCAAATGCGGATTGGAAGCCCTTGAGAAGGGACTTCAGTCTTCATCGAACCCACCACTCTGAGCCTGGCAAACTCGCCCTATTGCTTTCCAAATTAGCTTCCCATTTCCCACACAAGATTGAGGTAAACATGGAGAATGTCCAACGTGTTCGCTTGGCCCCAAGTGACTCAGATGACT
Source organism: Mariniblastus sp. (assembly GCA_045105295.1). Classification (GTDB taxonomy): domain Bacteria; phylum Planctomycetota; class Planctomycetia; order Pirellulales; family Pirellulaceae; genus Mariniblastus. Next base: position 13,124 of record JBGCDK010000125.1, on the reverse strand, counting down.
TTGTATTCTTTTTTGACCACCAAGCAGACGGTCACACTTATTCGCGTGAGCCTGCTGGAGATATCAATGCACTTAGTTTGGCTGCGGCGGCTTGCTGTTTTAAACTAAACAAGGGTGCTTCTGCTGTTGTCGATGTTTATCATTCGGACAATGGTAAATGTGCATTTGATTGCAGGATCGAGGGGTGCTCAACGCATACTCCGATCGCAAAATCCCATTTCAGCAGTCTTGCCGAAATGGCCCCCGTGTTCAACTCAGCACCGACCACGGCGTTATTCTTGGCACCGGGCCCCATTAGCGGGACCTGCTCTTTTCCCCCTCCCGCTCCGGGGCAACCACAAACTACTTGCGGTGACGGAAATTCATCCGTTGCCTGCCCACCCGGTGCATCGAGTACAACCCACAAGGCTGAGTGCGTAGGCGGCAAAATCGCATGCGTCCAGAAAGATCCACCGGAATAAGATCACAGCTTTAGATGTGTAAAATTCTTGTGGCGGTACCGATCCGTCACAAGATTCTTTCTTTTCCTTTTCCCAACCGCTCGCCGGGACTCCGATGGACTCCGAAGAACCAATTGAAAATGGCGAACAACCAGAGGATTCATCTTCGGAAGATTCCACCCCGAACATCGAACAGCAAGTCAACGATGTTGCTGAGACCTATCTAGAAAACCTTCGAAAAGGGCAACCAGAGAGTCGCCAGGAGCTGATCGAAAAATATCCAGAGCTTGCGCCGCTGCTAGAATCTCGACTAAAAATATTTGAAGCTGTTTTCCGCGCGACGCTTGGAGCGGACCGAGATAATCCTGATGATCGGGGTTCTGGTGACTTTACTTTTGATGAACTTACCTCTGATGAACTTACATCTGATGAATTTACTTCTGGGGAACTCACATCGGCAGAACTTCTTTCTGCAGAACTACCCTCTGCCGAAATCTCCGATAGTTCCTTAGCCAAAGACTCGGATGACAGTTTTGTACTTCAACAGCCCGAGCTCACAAACGATCATCGCGACCAAACGATTCGAATTCGGTGCCCTCATTGTGGCAATCCGGTTCAGCTTGTCAGCCGTGAAAGCCATGAGATTTCATGTGGTAGTTGTGGAAGTTCGGTTCAAATTCAAGCCCCCGACACCCAAGCCGATGACGTCCTTGCAATACCCAAAATAATTGGTCGGTTTTCGATCAAGCGACTGCTGGGCCAAGGGGCTTTTGGTTCGGTCTATTTGGCCGAAGATCCCAAACTTGATCGTGAAGTTGCCCTCAAAGTTCCTCGTCGTGGGTTCTTTGGGTCGGACGCCGAAGAGCAGCGGTTTTTCCGCGAGGCAAAATCAGCAGCTCGCCTTAGACATGCCAACATTGTCCGTGTGCATGAAGTCTCTCAACAAAACGACGTTCCCTACATTGTTTGCGAATTCATCGATGGACTAACATTAGGCGATATATCAAGCGCAGGAATGCTGACGTTTCGTGAAATTGGAAACTTCATGGTCCAAATCGCGAACGCCGTTGACTACGCACATAGCAAGGGCGTGATCCACCGTGATCTGAAGCCCGGAAATATCCTTGTTGATCGCGACCGGAATACCTTTGTGGCGGACTTTGGTTTGGCCCGCCGCGAAGGCGCTGGCGAAATCACCATGACGATGGACGGAGTGATTCTAGGCACACCAGCTTACATGTCTCCCGAACAGGCAGCTGGCATTCATGATCGCGTTGATGCAAGAAGCGACGTTTACTCACTTGGCGTGATTCTTTACCGCCTAATGTGTCGAGAGCTGCCTTTCAGTGGTACAAAACGCATGCTACTCGAGCAGGTCCTTCGCGAGGAACCTAAGCCACCACGAAAGCTCAACGAGCATATCCCCAGAGACCTCGAAACGATAACGTTAAAAACACTTTCGAAAGATCCCGCCCAGAGATATCAAACAGCGGGTGAGCTCGCAGACGAAATCCAGCGCTGGCTTCGTGGCGAATCCGTACGAGCCCGACCGGTTGGCAATTTGACCAAGGTCTGGCGGTGGTCAAAGCGACATCCAACTGTCGCAACACTCTGTGCAGCCATTGCTCTGTTGCTGGTTCTGGGGGCGAGTCTCGCGGCGATATGGGCTACTCGCGAAACACAGTTGCGAAATATCGCCGATCACAATGCTGAACAAGCCGAACTCAGCCGAAAGGAAAGCGACACACAGCTTGAACGCCTGTTGATGAAAAACGGAGCCACCGCGTTGAATGAGAATGATCTTACCCAATCCGCGGTCTGGTATTCCCAAGCACTCAGGCTTTCGGATTCGAAAAACAATCGGGTAAGAATGGGGATGATTCAGGATCGAATCCCCACTCTAAACCGAGTATTAAATACGAAATCCAGTATCGGTGGAATTAAGTTTAGCAACGACGGTGCGCGTCTTGCGGTGACTGCGGATGACTCAGTGCAAGTCTTCGATCTACTGACGGGAGAAGTGCTGCTAAGCCAACCGACTGACCAACAGCGTCCAGAATTCGAGATATCCTCAAACGGCAAGAGGATGACGTCATGCTCAAGTAATAACTCAGTGGAGCTTTGGGATGTTGAAAACGACAAACGTATCGCGACCCTAGATCACGCAGGATATATTGCGACTTGTAAAATCGACTTAACTGGAGAGTTGACTGCAACAGGAGGCGCGGACTCCTATGTAAAAGTATGGAACACCTCGGATGGCTCCAAGCTTTCGGAAATAAAGTTTGAAGATGAAATCATTCGTGACGTGCAGTTCATTCCTGAAACCAGTTGTGTCGTCGTTCTCAGTGAGGTTGTCGCAACCAGCACATCGTTAGGCACTCGCGCCCTTCGCATTTGGAACCACGCTGATGGCAAAACTATTGCTTTATCGACGGCCGAGCAAACAAGATTGATTGCAAGCGGCAAAAAGATATTTGCAGTCTCTCGCAACGCGAGTGACGATTCGGACTCACCGGAATTCTTGCAAATCTGGGATGCAATAACAGGAATACCTGCTGGAGAAAAAATCGACATACCGTTTGAAGTCAGGGGCATGTTCCCTTCAAAAGAAGAGAATGCCGTATTCTCGATATCGCAAACTGGAAAGGTTGACTTTTGGAATCTTGAGACCGGTACTCAAAAAAGGCTAAACATTGCGGAAGTCAATGATTTTTGGATTGACATGGACCCGTCCAGAAATGTTATCGCATTCGCATCGGCCGACGGGACTGTACGCCTTTTCTGGAGCTCTGACGGAAGTGAGGTTTGCACAGTACTACGCAACAGCGACCGCATTGATGCGATTAGCTTTCACCCTGACGGGAGGCAGCTTGCGGTGGCTGGAGCAAATGGTGTCGTTCAAATTTGGGACCTTGCTGGTTGCCGTCCAACGGCTCAAATTTTGCGACACGAGGGAGCCGTTCAGGACGCTCGGTTTACTCCAGATGGCAAACGCTGCCTTTCCATTGGTACCGACGGCAAAGCGAGAATTTGGAATGCCGAAACTGGTAAGGAGATTGCTATTCTTGACCATGACAAACAAATTACCGGCTGCGACATAAGTTCGGACGGGCGACTTTTCCTGACCATTAGCTCCAAAAAAGTCAGGATCTGGGATAGTTTCACAGGAGCGAAAATTGGGCCAACATTTGTTCATGAGCACCCTAGTTTCTATGCGGAATTCAGTCCCGATCAGAAAAAATTCTTAGTCGTTGATGTTGGGGGATTCGTCACTTGCTGGAATATTTCCAGTTCAAACGAAAAACCAGTTCCCATTTTTGCAATTGATACTAAGGCAGGTAGCTTGCTTTCGCGGGCTCATTTCAACCAAGGCGGAACAATGCTGGCGACAGCTGATTCCAAACAAGGAATTCGTTTCTGGGACCCTGAAACCGGTGTTCCTCAATTGGTACCGATCGAGGGCCAAGCTACCGAGTGTCGTTTTTTTGACGATGGCAAGCGATTGGTCTGGGGAGGCGGGGATGGATGGCTGCGGATTAACAACATTTTAGATGGGACTGAGCAACACCGCCTGAACGCTGGTGGATCAGCGATGAACATTTCCGTCCACGGGAATCAAATTGTTGCCAATTCAATCTCTGGAAAAACAAGAATCTGGAATCTCGACGATGGTAAATATGCTTTGGAGGCAGAGTTCGAACATCCAACAACTCCCATGGCGAAATTCTCTGACATCGCTTCCGAGAGTGAAATGATTGCGACTGCCGGCGGTATTGTTGGATCAACCAAACAAAGGCCACGCCTGGGCGCTACGCTGCTTTGGGATCTTGGTGACGGCTCTCTATTGGCTCCTCCATTCTTTCAGGACTGGAGAACCTACCGGGTCTATTTCAGTCCTGATGAATCTAAATTTTTAACTACCGGTGACGACGCGGCACGCTTGTTCTCGATCAATCCATCCAACTTACCAATCGACGACATTCAACGCATCAGCCGACTCTACGCACAATTGGACGATGATGGAGTCAGTCCCAAACTTAAAACAATGTCTCCTGAGAAACAACAAAGCGAGCACGCTGAGCTTTCCAAGAAACACCCTGCAATCTTTAACAGTAACGCACAGCAGGTGACGGACTGGGAAGATCATGTAAAACAAATGTCAAAATTCAGACAGGATTGAGATGGCGACTGGGCAAGCTAGATACGACGAAGAGCAACAAAGGTACTTTATCGATCTTGCGATCACTGGCCTGGAAGGTGAAGCACCTGAGTCCTGGAAAGTATCGTTTGAATACGCGTCTGAAATGTTGTTTGTGGCAACGATGGGTCAGATGCAACTAGGAAACCTCTATTGGCTGAGTCAAGGCAACCAAAACGATGTTGATGATGTTTTCCTGAGAAACGGCGAGGGTGGTTCAGTCACTATAGGTGCCGTCCCGCGAAAGCCACTAAGTGGGTATATCGCGGTAACCCGGCATGCCAAAAAACAACCCTTGATAATTGTTCATGAGTTTGGGCATTTCATTTTTGGCCTTGCTGAAGAATACCTGGTTTTGAATGACAGCGACTCCACGTGCGTACGACTTTGCTCAAACGATGCATCCACCCAGCGTTCAATTATGGAGTTTGCAGGAGGACATGGCATCAAATTGAATGCTGACGGTTCCGTTGCTCCTCCAGAAGACCAACCTCAAGCAAAATCCAAAGCCCTTGTTTCCCATTTTTGCTACAAAAATCATCCCGCAGATCCACTGAACGCTCAACAGCAACGGCATGGGAAATCTTGCTGGGAAACAATGGTAGAGTACTATCCCAGAATGAAATTGCCTCCCGGTTTACAACCAAACAAGATCGTCCCGGTTACGTGGCGTGAACGTACGAACATCAATCAGTATTCAATGGCGATTTTGGGTTCAAAATCATTTGCACCCGCAAGAACCACCCAAGCAATCAAGAACGTCGCGAAGGCAATGGTCGACCTAGTTGGCGGAAGCGAGCATCATCTTGGATTGTTCTCAGATTCGCATCCCAATGGCGGAATCGTTCGACCATTAGGATTGTTACCTACAGACGAACAAAAAATCGAGTTGGCAGCACAAATTGACAAGCTCGATTTTGATCCAGCCATAGATACCACCGGACTGATGCAAACTCTTCACTCGTATGGTTTTTCCCCCAAGGATTCAATTGGCGCTTACCAACACTTGGTGATCCTCGCCCCAGGTGATTACCCCGAAGATCTATCTCCCTTGATTCCATTACTTGCGGAATACCGAGTTCAGCTCAGTGCGACCACGTATGGCCCGGGATCATTTAGAGACCAACTGAACAAAGCCAAAGACAGCTGCAAGTGGATCAAGCACTTCAACATCCCAGCGGAACCTGAATCCCCTGATGCGTTTGCCTTCAGCCTTCAAAACAGTTGGGTTGAAAACTATTTCCTCAACGCTGGCCCAATTGGCATCGTCGAATTGAAGCGTGACAAACTTCCAATGATTGAGAACACATCGAGTATTCCAAAAAACCTTATTCCGTTGTTACCTGACGACAAAAACAGCAATGCAGCTCCCGCTCTGGTCAACTTAGAAGTCAGAGGCATCGGCGTTGATGTGCCTGTATTGATAGAAGAAACCGCCGAGACAGCGTGGTTTATCCTCAGCGAAATTGAGGCCGGAAGCATCGCTCTATCTCTGATCACGCCTGATGGAATTCGGTTAAATCGAGACTCAAAACTCATCAGCAAATCGATGGATGGTCAAAACGTACATTGGTACAGAATTTCTAAGAAAGACATGCCAATTGCCGGCCGCTGGTTTGTGCGTCTTCGGAGGATCAAAAAAGGGCACGAATTACCCTACCAATTAATGGTCACCGCGGAAAACATCAAGATCTTTGTCGACGCCAACTTTAGCATCACGGGAAATCAGGTTGCCTTTGTTTGGTCGACTATTTTTGATGGCAAGCCGCTGGACTATGTTGATCCAATCGTTGACGTCTATCAAACATATCGTGACGAAGAGCACAAGAATTTAATTCATCGCAGCGTTGTTTTAGAGCGGGAATACCTATCAGCCCCCGAGCGAGCAGAAGTATCAAATGGAAAATTTGTCGGCAGCTTGGAACTGGAACCTGGAGACTACGTAGCCATTTTCCGGATCTCCAATTCCGGGCGCGCGGCATTCGCAACAAACGTACGAGGGAATTTCTTAGGCAATTCGCTGGAGCTTGAGCAAACAAGCATTCCCTCGTTTACACGCATGGCAGTAAAGCGATTCACGATCCCGCACCAATAGATTGCTCCATTTTTTGGCGACTCTTAATGGCTCGTATTTTATATTGATACAAAAAGAGCTGACTATCTCTTTCGTCAGTCTTTTCTCAGGCAGTCTTTCCCCGGGCACGCTACAAGTCAACCGAACTGCCCTTCTTGGCCGGAATCGCGAAAGCCAATCGGCGACGGCCTGATTATGTGAAATTCCTATAATTGTGTGCTTGGCGCGAGTGGCTCATCTCCTCGTATCAACGACATTGCGTTCTAATACGTCAACATGAGTTCATTCATTTTGAATCGATAGAACAAAACCAAACGCATGGCAAATATCAAACCGAAAGATCCAGTTTCAGTCAGCACTGGGAACGTAGGTACGATTCGACTTCTCAGAAATCGAATCATCGCGGGACTGTTCGTAGTACTTCCGCTGTTCATCACTTACTTTGTGGTGCGGTGGCTTTACAACACCCTGTTTTCAATCGCCTTGAATCCAATTTCTTATTTCCTACGACGTGCTTGGGATTTAGAAAATGAAAAACCCTCTTGGTGGCTCGACGGGATGCTGTCCCTTGCCGCGTTTGGGCTAGTACTCGGCATTCTTTTTGTTGCCGGAATGTTTTTTCAGACACGGCTGCACCGCGCCGTTGATTGGATCTTGCTAAACGTCCCGGGCGTAAACACCGTTTATTCTGCGGTTAGCAACGTTGTCAATGCGGTCTCGAGCACTCACGGTCAGACAAACAAATTCAAACGCGTGGTACTGGTTGAGTTTCCTCACCCAGGCATGAAAGCCCCAGCCTTCGTGACGGGCGACTGCGAAGAAAAAAATACTGGAAAAACGATATTAAGCGTTTACGTTCCAACAACACCTGTTCCCACATCTGGTTACATGTTGCTAGTTCCGGAAGAAGACGTCGTCGATCTAAATTGGGACCTAGAAGAAACGCTACAAGCGATTGTGTCCGGCGGAATCGCCTTGCCAGACACGGTGACCTACGAAGGCAATCCGCCACCGACAATCAACTATTGAGCAAATCGATTCATTCGTTCGATTTGTGGCTCTGCCTAATACTGATTCCCGCTCACTTTATCGTAATCACGTCATTTAAATTAAGAAAAAAACGCACGAGATGTCTGTAAAAGAATTCAACTTTGATGGTTTGATTGGCCCTACTCACAACTATGCCGGACTATCGTTTGGCAACGTGGCTTCGGCGGCGCACCAACATCAACCATCCAGTCCACGAACGGCGGCGCTCCAGGGACTGGAAAAGATGAAGTTCATGGCGAGCCTTGGTCTGGGGCAGTGCGTGTTGCCACCACTGGACCGCCCTTGTTTTCGTTTTTTACGAGAGCTTGGATTTTCAGGGTCAGAAAATCAACTGATCGACAAAGCCCACGCTCACGACCCAAGTTTGCTCGCGGCCTGCTATTCAGCATCAAGCATGTGGACGGCAAACGCTGGAACGGTTTCGCCGTCAATAGACTGCGACGATGGTCGGCTTCACATCACGCCAGCAAATTTATCCAGTACGCTTCATCGTTCGATCGAGCACCCATCAACGACTAAAAACTTGCGTTCAATATTTGCTGACGAAAGTCGGTTTGTCGTGCACGCTCCCCTGCCCTCCCAGCCCGCTCTTGCCGACGAAGGAGCCGCCAATCATACGCGACTATGCACAAGTCATTCTGACGAAGGCATCGAACTATTCGTTTATGGTTCAGGACGCGAATCGAAAATCAAACCCAAGAAATTTCCAGCTCGCCAAACATTGCTTGCCAGCCAATCTGTTGCTCGCCAACATCAGCTCTCGAAAGAGGACGCGATTTTCCTCCCACAAGACCCGGACGCTAGCGACGCAGGTGTTTTTCACAATGACGTCATTGCGGTCGGAAATGAGAATGTTTTACTCTGTCACGAGCTCGCGTTTGTCAATCAAAATCTGCAATTGCAATCGTTAGCCGATGCGTTTCATAACCGATTCGAACAACTGCTCTGGATTGTTGAGTTTTCCCAAAACGAAATCGACATCAGCGACGCGGTTTCCAGCTATCTATTTAACAGCCAATTGGTGACCAAGCCCGATGGCAACATGGCTTTGATTTGCCCGACGAACTGCCGCGAAAACCCATCGGCCTATCAATGCACTCAGCGATTGCTGCAGGAAGAAAACCCCATCGATCAAATCGAGTTTTTCGATCTCAACCAAAGCATGAACAACGGCGGTGGACCAGCCTGTTTGCGATTGCGAGTCGTTTTGAGTCAGGCAGAGCAGTCGGCGATTCATCAAGGCGTTGTCCTGACCGATGAGCTATACGATAAACTTGTTGCTTGGGTGAACGCGAATTATCGCGAGCAAATTGTGCCCGACGATTTGCGAGATCCAAAATTGGTCGATGAAACCCGTACGGCGATGGATCAGCTATCCAAGATTCTTGGCTTTCGTTAGTAATCAATGCTGAATGTCCTTTGTCACCTCGCACCGCCGAAATTTCAATTGAAACTAAGTTGAATTCGGCTTCTTTATTCATTCCGTCATGTGTGTCAAAATATCGGTGAACTGTGAACGAACGAAACTCGATCGTCGCAGCAAAACCGAATCGTATTCGCACGCCCAAGTTACCACCTCCTTTTAGACGTAAATTGAATCTATGAAAAAGCCCAAGGACATGCGGGAGTATTGGTACGCGAACCTCAGAGTGGTGGCGGTGTTACTTACCATTTGGTTCGTCGTTGCTTACGGCATCAGCATCTTTTTTATTGATTCGATGAACACGATACAAATCGGAAACGTCGGATTGGGATTCTGGTTTGCCCAGCAAGGCTCCATTTACGTGTTTGTGGTTTTGGTGTTGGTCTACGCGTTGTGGATGGACATGCTCGATCGAAAATTTGACGTGGGAGAATGATGATGGACCACGTTTTAGCTACAAATTTCGAATCGATGCTAATGCCGCTGTTGGCTGCTACTGATCCAGCGCGACCTTGGACATGGGCGTTTGTCGGAATCACGTTTGCAGTTTATCTGTACATCGGTTGGCGCAGCCGCGTCAAAGACTCAAAAGGATTCTACGTTGCCGGCCAAGGCGTACCTGCGATTGCCAACGGAGCTGCAACGGCGGCGGACTGGATGAGCGCCGCTTCGTTCATCGGCATGGCGGGCTTGATCAGTTTCTCTGGATCCGATGGAGCCGTTTATCTGATGGGCTGGACAGGCGGCTACGTTTTGTTGGCCCTGCTACTGGCTCCGTATTTGCGAAAGTTCGGTCACTACACCGTTCCCGATTTCATCGGCGCCAGATACTACAGCGAGACGGCTCGGGTGGTGGCGGCGATTTGCGCGATCTTTGTTTCGGTGACTTATGTTGCCGGCCAAATGAAAGGCGTCGGCGTCGTGTTCTCCCGATTCCTCGAAGTCCAACTTGAGTGGGGCGTCGTGATCGGAATGGTCATTGTAGGATTCTTCGCCGTGCTTGGTGGAATGAAAGGCATCACTTGGACGCAAGTCGTCCAGTATTTCGTGCTGATCCTGGCGTTCATCATCCCCAGCGTTGCCATCTCGGCACTGCTAACCGACACCTCAATTCCCCAAATCGGTTTCGCGTTTAGTGACATTCCAGAAAAGTTGAATGCCATCTTGCTCGACCTTGGAGAAAAAGAATACACGAAACCGTTTGGTAAATTTTCGAGGCTGAACGTGTTTTGCATCACAGCAGCATTGATGTTTGGAACCGCCGGTTTGCCTCACGTGATCGTCCGTTTTTACACAGTCAAAAACGTTCGGGCCGCTCGTTACTCAGCTGTCTGGGCCATTCTCTTTATCGCCATTCTTTACACGACCGCACCTGCGTTGGGCCTGTTTGCTCGCTACAACCTGATCAAGAGCATGCACCAGTCGAAGATCCAACAGATTGAGTTTACGCCTGCTGGTGGGGAAACGACAATGTTTGCTTACCCTGAGGAAAAAGCAGCAGCCGAACAGGCGATCGCCATCGACAAACAGTTGGTTGCCAAGCAAAGAGAGAACAAAGAAGCCGTGACTCCTGCCGCGGTGATCTTCCTGATCAATTCGCCCGAAGGCAAGCCGCTCAATTGGGCGACCCAGTGGCAGCGCACAGGCCTTCTCAAATTCGATGACAAAAATCAAAACGGCGAAATCAGCCTGCAAGTTCTGGAGTCGACGGATGCAGATGGCAAGGTTGTCAGATCATCAGAGAACATAAAAATTGACAAAGACATCATCGTGCTATCAACACCAGAGGTGGCTGGACTTCCGCCGTGGGTCATTGCGCTGGTGGCAGCAGGAGGTTTGGCGGCGGCTCTTTCGACGGCAGCAGGATTGTTGCTGGTGATTAGTTCTTCGCTTGCTCACGATCTGTACGTGCGGTTCTTTGCACCCAATGCAACCGAAGCTCAAAAAGTCTTGATCGGTCGGATTGCGATTATTTTTGGAATCATGGTTGCGGGTTATTTTGGAATCAATCCGCCGGGTTTTGTAGGCGAAGTCGTCGCGTTCGCGTTCGGGTTAGCAGCCGCAAGCTTCTTTCCCGCGATCTTCTTGGGGATCTTTTACAAACGAGCCAATCGCGCGGGTGCGGTTACAGGAATGATTGTCGGCCTGTTATTTACTTTGTTTTACATCGTGGCTTGCACATCACATAAAGTCCTTCCGTTCCTTGGCGATACTCCTATGCTTGGCCCCGAGAATTACTTGCTGGCTGGTTGGTTTGGAATCACAGAAGGAATTTCACCGCAAGGCATCGGGACCGTCGGGATGGTTTTGAATTTCGTGATCACGATCGTGATCTCCTCCTGCACAGCTCCACCACCAGACGATGTTCTGGAGCTAATTGAGAACGTACGAGTTCCAAAAGGAAGTGGTGCCGCAATCGATCATTGAGCGATACAGGTGGGATAGGTTTCCGGTCTGTCTCGGATTCGTAATTTCGACAGGATGGAAGCCCAGCCCGCCTCGACTCCGCGCGGACTAGCCCGTTCCACTTAAAGTCACCCAAATTCGACTCCGACTTGCGATGAGCCTATCGCCTAAACCGGAACGACGATTTGACCGTGACTGTCCCGATCGGCTGTCACCCGAAACGACTGAACTGATGTGCCTAATTGGCTGAATGCCGAAACGAGGCTGATTCGAGTCACCGGGCCGCTTGGGTTAAGCAGTGTCAACGCTTCAACACGCGACTCGGCGTTGGCCATATCCTTGATCCGAATCGAATCACCCGACAAATCTCCAACGCCGTCCATCTCCAGACGAATCAACAGATCCGCCCCCAAGCGTTGAAAGGACACGTCAGAAAGCGAATCCATGTTGTACATGCCTTCGATTCGCAAAACTTCTGCGCCGCCAGATTCTTGCTCGTCGATCAAATCGTCTCCGTAGCCTGGCCGAAAAATGTAGATATCATCTCCAGCACCACCCAGCAATTTGTCGTCTCCGATTCCTCCGAGCAACACATCTCTTCCACCTCGCCCCTGCAACGTGTTCCGCCGTTCATTGCCAAACACAAAATCATTGGCTTCACCGCCAATCGCTGTTTCGAGAATACTCTGATACGCATTCATGAATGTGTACGGCTGCTCTGATCCAGATTTGGAATAGCTGGACATTCCTGGACGCAGGTCGATAACACTAGGAAGCGATGAGCCTTCTGCAGAAACGGAATTGTCGACTCCTGGGAATTCATAAGCAATCGCTGATATCGAGCTGTAAAAAGGATCGCCACCGAGATAAAATCTCGAATTCGCAAAAATCCGGCCCTGATTATCTGGATCACTGACAGCTCGATAGTCCATTGGTAGTGGTGCAGATGAGAAAGGAAGCGAATCAATCAATGAACTTTCTCGATCGCCCATCACGGACAGATCTCGGCCCACCCCTTCGGTTTCTTTCAGCCCGAGCGAAACACCAATCCCTCGCAGAAGTTCAAAATAGCCTTGGCTTCCAAAAGTAAGATCAGCCATCACCGGCGAGTTGGTGTTGATAACTATATCTGCTCCAATTCCCGATCCGGGTTGGTAACTCACAACGGGATCTGAACTTGAAAGTGCGGCCTTGTAGATCATCGCGAACCCCTCATCGTTCGCATCTCCCGGTTCAACATTAGTTTGTCGAGCACCAATATTCCAACGGGCGTAGGCCGTGCCCATGACGTCCCGTTCGTAACCAGTAAGCGGCTCGAAGCTCGCGTACTCAGAATCACCCTCGAGATAAGATGGCAGGCCATCCGCAAATGCGTAGGTCAGTGTTTCATTCTTGACATCAGTACTAATGGCTGGCGAAATCGGTTGGAGATTAAGCAATACGCTGGACCATGGACTTTTGTAACCGTTGGGCCGTATGTTCCTGACAAACAACTCTCTCGCAACGCCAACGTTTTCATCGACATCGGGA
>JBGCDK010000124.1:0-7077 GCA_045105295.1 Mariniblastus sp. | reverse complement strand
ATAAGTCGTGTTGGGGCGTTTGCCACACTCTTTCTCGATCAAGTCAATTGACTCCATCAGGCTCGCCGCATTCTGTTTGCCGCCGCCTAAGTTGTAGACTTCACCCGCTCGAGGATTTTGAGCAAAGTGCCAAAACGCGTTGACCACGTCGTAGCTGTGAATTTGATCGCGAACTTGTTTTCCTTTGTATCCAAAAATCGTATAGTCGCGTTCTTGGACGGACACTTTGACTAGATAGTTCATAAATCCATGAAGCTCCACGCCAGAGTGGCTTGGGCCAGTCAAACAACCACCGCGAAAAACACCAGTCTTGAGTCCGAAGTATTTTCCATACTCTTGAGTCATTACATCTGCCGCGACTTTGGACGCACCGAACAGCGAATGCAAACAGTGGTCGATCGAAAACGTTTCAGGAATCCCGTTGCTGAATTTTTCGTCATCGTATTCCCAGCGAGTGTCCATTTCTTTTAGCTTGATGTGATTGGGGCCATCTCCATAGACTTTGTTTGTGCTCATGAAAACGAACACGGCATCTGGACGATGTCGGCGGCATGCTTCAAGGAGATTCAACGTGCCAACCGCGTTGACATCGAAATCGTCAAAGGGAATTTTTGCCGCAAGATCGTGACTGGGTTGAGCCGCAGCATGGATGATCAAATCAAAATCTTGTTTTTCAAACAGCTCCAAAACATCCGCTCGGTTTCGAATGTCGACGGTTTGATGGGTGAAGTTGGAGCAATCGGCGACCAGGCGATCACGATTCCAAATCGTATCGCCACGCTCACCAAAAAATTCACTCCGCATGTTGTTGTCGATGCCGGTAACCCGAAAATCCATGGCATTGAAGAACGTGACGGCTTCGGAGCCGATCAGACCGCTGCTGCCTGTGACTAATACGTGCATTTATATTGCTCATTCATCGGTTTAAGTGATGTGTTTGACGTCGCCACGCTCGTCGGTTGAGCTGAAACGGCAAACCGCAAGGTTTTTAGGTTGGGTTGTCGTAACCAAGTTGCAATAGTCAAGCTGTTGCAACCAAGTTTGCTACGTCGAAGCTGTGTTGGCTAATTTTTGAAGTGCGATTGCAGTTCGTCGACCGCTCTCTCCGTCCAAGCGTCCCAATTGTTGTTCAATAATCGCCTGACGTTTGTCTTTGTCGGACGCAGGGTTGGTCAAATATCGTTCCATCGCGTCGGCCAATTCCTGCTCGTCGTGAACTGAGCGAATTCCACCTGTTTCCAGAATGATTGCGTAGTGCGTGTACTTTTTGAATCGAGCCACGGAGACTTCGGGTTTAACATCGATGCCGTCGTAAAACAAATTGATCACTGGTGTGTCAACACAGGCCGCGTCAATGCTGAGCGTCGAACTGGTCGTTCCAAGAATATCTGCTGCAGTCAATAGACTGGCCAAATGGTGAGAATCCGATTTTGGTAAATCCCAGTTCAGTGCGCCTTCACGAACGGGAGGAACTTCGACGTGCACAAATTCTGATTCCAAATCAAGGAAAGGCTGAAGTGATTTTTTAAACGGACCTTGAACGACTTGCGGATGAAGACGGATCCAGAGGTGAACTTTCTTGGACAGTTTCCCAGACTTGATGACACGAATGATGCTGTTGACGATCTCGATTTCATGCGGACAAATTGCTGGGTTGATCGTTCCATAAACCATTAACTGACGGTCAGCTGGAATACCGTTTTCCGACTTCCATTTTTTTGCATCAAATCCATTTTGGTACTCGCCGTAGATGTCGAATTGAGCCGCGCCCGTCCACTGGATATTTTCGCGAGGATAGTCGTGATATTTGACGGCTTCATCCGCCATCAAATCGCTCCAAACAAGCAAGTGATCGGGCACTCCGTTCATGAAACCTTTCGAGGTCAAATTATCCCAGGACAACATCACGGTTGTGGTTTTGATTTTCTTTCGTTTGCATGCTCGCAGTAAGTGGACATCGAACAAGTTGAACCCTGGCGTTCCGGTCACCACCAAATCGGGTTTGTGTTTGTTGAGGAGTTCGTCAAATTCTTTGCCGGGGAACAGCGCCGACTCCATTTTCATATAACCGTTCCGAAGCAGCGTCATGCGGCCGAACACAAGGTTCAGCATTCGTGAGACGAAATATCGTTTGGGCCGTTCTCGCTTAAGTGCTTCTCGTTTGTAATTCAGCGTTCCGCCAAGCGAAGGATTCATCAAAACGTATTGCCTGATATTCAACATTCTTGATTCGGTCGCGGAACGACGATTGGGCATCTTCTCTAGCGCGATTTGTGGATGTTCGAACTCCTGCTGAAAGTACTCTTCATCTGCGTTGACGGATGAAATCACCAACTCAGCGCCTTGGTCAAGCAATGTCGAAGCGATTGTGGATCGCAACAGCATCCGTGCTTGAAAACCGTGTGTGATATTGAAAAGTATTTTCATGGGTGGCGAGTTAATCTTTGGATTCTCTCGTCTGTCATACTGGGTTTTGCTGCGGTTGAGCAATTAAGAACTTTGGCCATGGCGAAAGCACCAATAGAGACCATTCCAATTTTTCGTTGTGGCAAACTACTTATTCTTCCAGATCATAAAAGGCTGCGAACGCATGCTGACATGAAGTGCGTAACGTTGGCCGCCGGGTTGGCCTTTTAGTCGACGGTGGTAGCCGCAAGTGTTTGCGATCACCAGCGTGTTTTTTGGGCTCACCATGATTTCTTCTTTGAGCCCCATTTGATCAAGTTCAGCCTGATCGATTCGGCGAGAGTTGTGCACTGGCGACACGCTGTGGCGATAAATGTGTCCCAACTGATTGAGCGAGGTTTTGTGAGAACGCCGTACGAAAACCAAAGGGCCATCTTTCTCTTCTACATCGGTCAGGTACAGCCACGCTTTGTGAGTGTTATAGAAAATGTCACTGTGCAATGAAGACTCGCGATCCTCCTCGTCCGCAGGGCCTTGGGTCACATGCTCAGCACCCCAAAGAGATGCCGAGTCGGTGAACTTTCGTTTTTCAACTGCTTCGAAAACATGTTTGATGAGAGGGCTCGCATAAAACTGCAACGTATTCTTGAACTGCTCGTTAGGCACTTTGTTTAGACGGGCAATTTTGACTTTTGTTGCGCCGTGGTCATGAATCTTGTTTGGAATCGTTTCTTTATCTAAAGCCGAAATGCACTCGTTTTGAACGCCTTCGAATACTTCGTCAGAAAGAAAGTTCGGGATCACAATCATGCCCTCACGTTTCAACTCGGCGACTTGCTGCCGAACGGAGGTGTCGACTTTCGCAGGCCGGATTTTATACAACGTCTTGGCTGCGATCGTGCGAAACACTTGCATGCCCAATCGGTTCAGTATTGAACTGTTGACGAGTTTGTCATGCGTGATGGATCGAACAAGTGGATTAGATGTGATGGCTGACATTTAGTTCTCCGATACGCTTTGTTTGGTTTCGTTTTGGCAAAACATGGTTGGGGAAATTTGTTTTAGTATGGTTGTGAGTGAGTCTGATAAATTTCAGTTCGCGGACTCTGTCCGTTTGTGTTTTGCGAAATCGTTGATCGCGGTCGCTAGAAATTCTGAATAGGCTTCCGACGAATCCCTGTCCAAATGGTGTCCGTCGTAAGTTTCAAATTTACTTTTCACTCGAATGATCTCGCCGCCTACCGATTCGACAGCTGAATAAAACGTGAGTTCATCGAATCCACTTTTTTCATTTTCCAACGCCAGCATCTCATCGGCTACAGGCGGGCGTGTCACGAACACTTGAACCCCCTGCTCTGTTTGCTGCTGAATGAAGCGAATGATGTCTGTTTGGATCGTATCGGCGACTTGGTTGTTTTCGAATATCTTCTTGTATCGGTTCAAGCCCGAAAGGTCTCTGGGCCGCTGCTGGACTGCCATGTAGCCCGTTGCGAAAAATTCCTCTCGGGTGAACGTTGGCTGTTTTCGACCAAGCACCAGTCGAGCGAGAGATCCAAGTTTCATCGGACTCAATTTTTCGTTGGAAGAAATGAACGCCAACGGGTGCTCTTCTGAAATTTCCTCGATTCGGACAAAGCCATTCGTTTCCGCGGCCTTGGGGGTCAACGAGTTTGGGCTAATGCCAAGTACGATTATTTTCTCATCGGCATCCGGGTCGAGAACATTTGAGAGTCTGGTCAAGTATTCGGGCGAATATCCCAGTCCTGCGAACCCAAAATTTTTGATTTGATGGGTTTTTAATGTCTTCGCCATGACGGTAGGCGAAACGCCGCGATAAACGCGAGAATCACCGCCTATTACCATTGAAGCTTCTTGATGCCAGCTAGATTTTTCGCTCCAAAAATTTGCCTCGCTCATGCCGAACTGAGTTGGTTGACGGCACAATGCGATCGCAGTGATGCCGATCGCAGCAAGCACCAACGTTTGAACGACTTGATTTTTCAATAGACTGATCAACGAAGGAACCTAAAACTGAAAGTACACGAACGCTTGTCCGGTACCGCGAAGGAAGATGCAGAGAACGATTAGTGTGGCATAAAAGACTGGTTGAAAAGGACGAAGCGTTTTGTCTGTGACCCACGCCAAAGATTCAACAACCCGGCAGGCGAACAAATGCCAGATCAACATTACGCCGACGATCAATGCCAGCCCTTTATCAATCGAAGGCAGGTTTTGAATTGAGATTCCTTCTGAGAAGTTGAACATCGACTGAAGGATCAGCATGGCTTGGGGCATGTTCTCAGCCCGAAAGAAAACCCACGAGACAAGAACTAATGCAAAAGTGATCACGACTCCGACAGCGCGAACCGGTCCGCGCGAAAGCGCCGACGGCCAGTTGCTGAATCTTTCGATCGACAGCATCGCCGCATGAAACGTCCCCCAGACGATAAAGGTCCAAGCGGCTCCGTGCCAAAATCCAGACGTGACCATCGTGATCCACATGAACACATGAGCCAGGAATTTGCCTTTGCGACTGCCTCCCAGTGGGATGTAAACGTAGTCGCGAAACCAAGTCGACAATGAAATGTGCCACCGCGACCAGAACTCGCGAAAACCAATGCTTGAATAGGGATGGTTAAAATTCAAAGGAAACTGGTAACCCATCCAGGCTCCAAGTCCAATCGCGATGTCGCTGTACCCACTAAAGTCACAATAGATTTGCAAGGCGAACAAAATCATCACGGCCCACCAAAACAAACCGGGCGTCGACATTTCAGAGCTTGTGAAAGCGGAATCGACGATCGGCGCGACAGCATCTGCGACGACCATTTTTTTGAAGTAACCACGCACGATCAATTTCATGGCTTTCCACTGATCAGTCGTTGAAATCGGTTCAGCTTTTTCCAACTGAGGAAGTAAAACCGAAGCACGGACAATCGGCCCGGCAACGAGTTGTGGAAACATCGAAAGGTAGGCGAAAAAATGCAGCAAGTTTCGTGTTGGTTTCAGTTCGTTTCGATAAACATCAATCGTGTAGCTCATTGACTGAAACGTGTAAAAGCTAATGCCAACTGGCAGAATCAATTCCGCCAATGGAAGCGTTCGCGTATCTCCCGCCAATGTCAGGATGGTGTTTATGTTTGCCGTGAAGAAATCCAGATACTTGAATGTTGCCAGCAACCCGATGTTGGTACACAGCGACAGAATCAAAAACAGTTTTGCATTCGAACGACTTTTGTCGATCATCAACGCAGCGAAAAAGTCGATCAGGCCACTGGCGACAATTAGCAACAGAAACCGGAAGTCCCACCAGCCATAGAATATGAACGAAGCAACGACTAAAAACGCCCAGCGACAATTGGGGTCCTTTCGAAGCAGTGGCCAGAGACCAAAAAAGATCGCACCGAAAATCAGAAAATCGAGTGAGTTGAAAAACATTGACGATCGGCGCTATTCGGCCAAGGCCCCTTTTTTGCACCAACTAAATTCTCTGCCCATTAATTTGCAAAGTTCCTGGTCTGGTTGCCGAAACGTTTGTTGCAAGTAGTGAAATGTTCTATCGCCAATTTCCCGTTTTCGATTGAGCGCATTGACTGGCGAAAAATCTACATCTGTGAAAGGTTTGAGGTTGAGAAAATCCAGAACCTCACGGTAAACCTCCGGAGTGTTGTCATAAAAATTGCCCGCATCGAGTACTAAAATTTGTTCGCGTGGGAACTGATCGAACCAGCATTTCAGATGTTTGGCGTACATCCCATTACCGGCATAGGAAAACAAAAAGAAATTTGTGTCGATGGAACTTGGATCGTTCAAGTATTTCGCATTGCGTTCGTTTTCCTGAGCAATAGCGTCGTCAAAAGAAAGTGGTTCCCGATTCATTTTTTTGTTTTGCTTGAACTGCGACCAAGCTCGCTCGATGGGATTGCGAATCACAACCAGCATTTTGATGTTTGGAAACGTTTGGCGAACGCGTGCAGGGGCTTCTGGGTGGGGTAAGTAAAACGGACTGCCTTCGCAGGTGACAATGTCTTCGGATTTTTGAAACGGAAAATTTGAACGATACCAATCGACGCCCAGCGGGAAGTTGCGTTCGAAAAAATAGAGTTCCTTTTCTCGTGGTGGCACAATGTCGGGATGCTTTGTGAGGTACTCGAAAAGCGCCGTCGTCCCCGATTTTTGCGCTCCCAAAATCAAAAAGCTCGGAAGCATTCTGAAAGAGGATGTGCTTGAACGGTAGGCTCGATCAATCCAGTATGAAATGGATTTTAGTTTAGGCATCTGTCTCTATCATTTGCTTGCCGTTGGTTTTGGTAAGAGCTTAAGTTTTCGCATGACGTTTTTTGCATGCGACCAAATCCAAGCGGCATCTGATTTGCCAAACGAAAACAGGTTGGGTCTTTCAGGTGCAACTTGCTTAGAGAACATTGCAACGATCAACAAGTACATTAGGAAGTAAACGGCAGTGCTTGCTGCGGCTGCTCCGTATCCGCCAAATAGCGGAACGAGGATTGGGTAGCTAATTGCCGACCCGATCAAAGCAATAAACTGACAGTAGCTCGATTTTTCCGGTTGGCCATTGCCGACAAAAAACGAACCTAAAATTTTGAACGATGAGAAAAAAACTGCACCCGGCAAGAGCAATAGCATCAAAATTGGGACATCGAGAAATTT
>JBGCDK010000123.1:0-24801 GCA_045105295.1 Mariniblastus sp. | reverse complement strand
CAAACATTGCGTTTCCAAACATTGCGTTATGCATCGTCGTCCTCCGATTCTTCAGGAGGATTCAATTTGCCGATGTCGTCAACGAACTAGTCAAAGTCGCTCGCTGGTTCGGTTGCTTCAATCCGATGTTGCTCGGCTTTGAATTTCTCGTACTGTTCGATCGCCAATGCTCTTGCGGATGGCTTTTTCGAGGAAGGCAGACTGGCGAATTGGTCGGCAAGCTCGGCAGTAAGTGTCACCATCTTTTCGCGAAAGGGACGCCGTCGTCTTCTATCTCTTCGGCGCAGGCGATATTTGACGCGAAATCTGAAGCTGAACCGGCAAGCACTGAAAAGGCTGGCGACGGTCAAAACCAACAAAAAAAGCACCGACGAGAATCCAAAAGACTCGACGGTGCTTCAAAATGGGCGTTGAGGGACTCGAACCCCCGACCCTCTCGGTGTAAACGAGATGCTCTAGCCAACTGAGCTAAACGCCCTTGATCGACACAATGTATTGGTTTTGTGGCTGTTGTGTCAATCGGTTATTCGGACCAAAAAATGAAGTCCATTTGATTAATCTTCGCCTTCAGGCTTGGTAATGCCGTCAATTACGCCGGCTTCCATCAAGTCTGCGAATGTCATGGCTTTGATTTTCTCAAATGCCTTTTCAAACTCGGGAGCCATCACCTTTTCGGTGTACTCTTTTTTCTCGTCGCGGTCCTTGGGCATTTCTGCTGTGAGCTTCTTGTTTTCAAACGTCTTGAAGAAGAGCTTGCCGTAGTTGTTGCGAACGCTTTTCTTCTCGCCCTTAACATGGCATGCGTTGCAACTGACCTTTAGGTTCGGATATTTCGCTGAAAGCTTATCCTTGAAAACCTTGTGCGCTGATGCGGTCGAATTAAACGCCAACGCACAGCCAATCGCCAACATCATGCACAAAAGACTTTTGCCTCGATTCACGTTCCAAGCTCCTATTTAATTTCAGTATCGTGTTTAGTGTTATCGCCCCAAACTGACAGTTAACTCAACTGCAAGTCGCGGTCGCCACCACAAAGATCATTCTCGCATAACCCGCGTTGAAGGCAAGCTTTCCTGTCAAATTGAAAAAATTCTAGGCAAATCAAGCTACCAATTGGTGGGACTCGGTACTTAATAGGGTTTCAATTGCCTGTTTATTCGCCGAATTTCACTTGCTAAACCCGTGCCGAGAGAGGCGCCGAAAACACCCGCGGCCAAGTCTCGCTTTGAACGTTTGAAGAATTACCGTTTTCTACCTGAAGTTCGGTTTTGCTCTTTCTTTCGCATTTTTTGCGTCTGAGCTACCGCGGCGTGCGAGAAAGATCTTTCGGATCGACGGTGCAGTGTTCAGGCTCAATTATTTCGTGATCAGTAAAGTTGATCCAGTAGTGCAAGGGATCTTCAAGGGCGGCCGATTGGCTGTCGTGGGCAGTTGCCAAAAAAGTGCTTTGACAAAAATTGCATACCTTCGTCTGCCCAAGCCGTCCGATCTCCAATTGGTTCTTGCGAGAGCAGCAAGTGCAGGTGGCCGTAAAGAAAAGTGATTTAGCCATCCGTGTTCCTTCACTATTTAATCTGGTTCATTAACTCAAACCAACTTGCTTTCGAAGCAATATATTGCAAACACGAGTCCGATCAAAACATAAAATAAGGTGGTTGCAATGATCGGTCACAACTTAGTCCGAACTCACGTTCGTACCCGTTCCATCCGTCAGTTGGTTTGCTGTACCGTTTGCCCCTGCAACGACGTGGCAAACCGGATCCTGATGAGATTCATCATTGGGTTCAGATTTAGCTCGGGTGTTTTCAGGTTTGAAGTTTAAAAATGCAGTTTCAATCTGCTCGGTGACAACTAGGGCTTTTGCAATAAGCTCACGGTGTTTTTCATTTCCCTCGTTACCAACGATTTCGACACGACCAAACACGCGTCCCTCGGCGACGAGAGGAATTTCGCTGCTCCATTCGTGATTGCCGCCCTTGGGCACATCCGATCGCCGGCGAGTTGCGTGGAATGATTCATGAAGCCATGGTGCGTTCAGATCCATTTTCAATTGAACCAAATTGTTATCATCGGCAAACTTGCAAAGCAATTCCCAATCGTCCTGCCAGTCATGATTCCCCTGCATGTGAAATGCGCTCTGGATGACATCGGGCATGCCTTCTTTGTTGAGGTGTAAAAAAGACCTTGCCAGTGTCGACGCTTTTCTTGAAACCAGATGGTATTCAGCGACTCCAAAGACTTTGAAGCCAATCATGACGGTGACCGCGATCCCCACAGAAGCCAGAGCGAATTCTGCCTGCTGAAAAACCAAGCTTGCAACGGCTCCGGCTGCGGTGGTTGTGCAAAGTAATGCAACCCAAAGCAAACTTGAGCGGGGGCTGTAGCCTTGTTTTATCAACGCGTGGTGGAGGTGGCCACGATCGACGGCAAAAATACTTCGTCCAGTCAATCGTCGACGAATGATCGCCGCCGCGGTATCAATAAAGGGGATTCCTAACAATGCAATGGGCGCAAAAAACGCGTAGGCAGTGTTTTGTTTGAATGTACTTCGAATCGCCAGAGCAGCCAAAAGAAATCCAATCAACATACTCCCCGTATCCCCAAGATAAACCTTGGCAGGAGGGAAATTGAATCTCAAGAAACCAATCAAGGCACCGGCGATGGTGATCGCGATAATGGCATCCACCATCAGTCCCAAAAACACAGCCATCAACGCCAATGCGACGCTCATAACGACGCCGATTGTTGCGGCCACTCCGTCAGCACCGTCGAGTAAGTTTACGGAGTTGATCGCAGCGATCACCCAAGCGTAAACAAACAAGACAGAAAAGACATCAAAATTAATCGTGATATTTGCAATTGTTACTTTGTCAAAGTGGTAACCAAAAATGATGAGTGCTGTGACGGCAACAAATTGGCCCAATAGCTTTTGTCGGCCCCTGATACCGAATCGATCGTCCAAGACACCGACGCCAACTAAAATCGCACTTCCAACAAATAGCCCCGCTAGTTCAGGAATTGAATCATGGTTGAATCGAATTCCACGGCGACCAAAATCCACTGGCAACCAACCCAGCAGATCTTCGGCGAGTGACTGAAACAGCGTTTGGTATTGCACCCCAGCCCAAATCGCGAGCGGCGCGATGATGAAAACGGTAATGAATATCGCGAGCCCACCCACCATCGGAATGGCATCGACGTGCAGTTTCCGCTTGTTGTCCGGGTGGTCCACTAACCCGACTTTTTTGGCAAACTTCGCCAGCCATGGTATCAGTAACCATGTGGTCAGAAGCGAAGCTAAAAATGCGAGGATGACTACTATCATGTGAGTATTCTAATTCACGTATCCGATTTCAACCAATGAAGTTTACGCAAAGTTTACTTTTTACGGTCCTGTTTTCTCTTTTTCTTACCGATTCTCTCGCTGAACTCTTTGTACTTTTTGCTGACGCCAGAGCCAGCCCTGTTAATATAGGGCCTCAATTTCTCCACATGTTTTAAGGCACCGTCCCAATCCTCTGAATCTTCAAGTAGTTTGATCAATTTGTAACGGGACGAGTGGTCGTTGGGCCGGTTAACCAACGCGAACTCATACTCATTGATTGCGCTGAGAACCTCGCCTTGGACCCTATAAATATCTCCCCGCAAAACTGCATTTTCACGGCGAGAACTTTTCTCTTCGTCGATACAGGACAGAGCGTTTGCGAGCAATTGCTGGCGGAGCGGTGAGTCCTTGAGGTCCAATTTCTTGGACATATAGTCTTGATCAAATTTAAACAGCATGTTCGCATCATCAGGAATCACCTGGTTAGCGATCACTTCGTCTGACAACGGGACCACGCTCAACGTTTTACTCGCGGTCACGATGTCGATCACCTTTTTGAAGCCGGTGGGCATTAACTCAAGGTGCTTGCGAAAATGGATGGCGGCAAATTTTGAGTTCCCCGATAAGAGGTATGTCACCCCCGCCAGCAATCGAAACGAACTATTGGTTGGTGCGAGCTGCAACGCGCGTTCAAGGTGAGCGTCAGCATCCCCCGATTTCCCAACAACGGCATTGATCTCACCAAGCTTCAAATGGACGACTGGCTGCAGCGGCGAAGCGCGACGACTCAAAAGAAATTGGTTTGCGGCCTGGGGCAAATTCTCGCTGATAGACGGTTGCTTGATAAAGTCGACGGCTGCACTCCGCGACTGTTGCCGGCAAAAACAAACTACGTCGTAGAGCTGCAAAATGTCGGTTCTCGCCCACATATCATCTGTCAGTGCTTTTTTTTGCTTCGCCACATAATCCGCTTTGTCATCATCCGCTTTGTCATTGCTTTCAATCAGCTCAATCTGCGTTTTGTATTCTGGAGCGTTGAGCAACACATCGAACATCGTCAAACGAGAACGATACAGCCACAACTCACCTAGATAGTTACGTGCATTGACGCTGTGGACACGCTTAAGGCCCTCCGACAGTCTGGCGATACGAAAGTCGACTTCTTCAAGCGACATGGTTTCTCGTTCAAAATTTTTCGCGATCGGTTTCATGAATCGATCCATCTGCCCTCGGCGATGAAGATCCAACGCGACCAATGTCCCAGCGGCGAAAAGCAAAAGCACAACCACTTGAGTCACGTAGTTGGGAAGCTGAAAACGCAACCATGATTTTTTCTTGAGCCTGCCGGCTAATGAGTGTCCGTGAAATGCCAAAAATCCAACAAGCACCGCGAGCAGGAGCATGTTGGCACAGATGTAAAAACCAAAATCAAAAATCGACGCCACAAACTGGGAGACAAGCAAAAAAGTACCCATCGTTCCGACGCCAATTGTGGTTGGCGATTTCCCTTGAAACAAAGTTATTTTGGAATACTGGAATGCGAGAAACCACGCCACCAAGAACAAAATCAAAGCCAACCAACCGGCTTCGACGAGGGCTTGGAAAAACTGATTCTCCGCGTAGACGAAAATGGCTCGCTCTTCATCCGTCCGATACAGTCGATGGACGCTGCGATAGGAGCCGAGCCCTGAGCCCAACACACCCATATCGCCAACCGCAGGCCAGGTGTCTTTCCAGTTTTGAAACCTAGCGTCAGCAGTGGAAATATTAGCGATATCTGTTTTTTCGAAGCGCTCCGTCAATTGCTCGCTGAAACCAATCCAAGCAGAAAACCCAATCGCAAGTGCGATGAATGGAATTAGGACCAAGAACGAATTTTTGGGCCGACGTGCCATTCCGTAGATCAAAATCGTGATAGCGCCACCGACCAACATCGCGAGCACACCACCGCGAGAAAGCGTGGCAACAATTCCAGCAGAAATAACAATGGAACTGATTAAGACAGCCAATTTTGTGGCGGTCAATTCTGAAATAAACTCCAACAAGTGCATCGCAAGCTGTCGCCAGATTGGGATCTCTTTACTGACAATAGTTTGGGGGCCTGAATTTTTTCGTGCGGCCATGACGATCGGAAGCAAGCCGATCGCACACGCCAAGCACATGCATAAGTATCCCGCACCATTATTTCGATTAACGAACGGCCCAAAATGCTGACCACCAAGTTCAACTTTGTGGTACCAAAACATCAAGCCATTGTCCGTCAATTTGTGGATGATTCCGAAAAACGAAATCGCAACCCCATTGGCCGCAACCGCTGACATTAAAAGAATCAAATCACGCTTGGTTCGAAAGTACCGACAACCCAAAAGCAAACCCAAGCTCGCGATAATCAGCAATCGAATTTGATCCCACGTTTGTCCGCGATCAAGCGATATGGGCGCGGAGGTATTAGCTTCACCACCAAAATTTGCGTAGATCTCCTGCTGCCGCCCCAACAACATGTCCGCTAACCAACCAGGTAAGGAAACCGTTTGGATCAATCCAATTAACAGCCCCAACAGAATGGGGAAAAAGATATAAGGAAAAACCTGCGACTTCTTTTCATTGAGTGCCGTTTCGAACCACCAAAACACCACACCAATTAGCAACAGTATGGCGACCCAACTTTGTGCCCACGACTCAACGCTCGCGAACACCCAAGGTGAGAAAACGATTGCAAGCAAGATCGCGATACGCCCTGGCCAAGAGAAACGATCCGAGATGGAGCTCGTCTCACGTGGTTTTTGGGATCCACCAGAACCGTCTGACGATTCGTCCTTCTTTGAAACGATTGCCTCCAACGTCATGTTGGGCAATTTGTCGGGTGGGTTCATTGACGAGCCGAGTGGGGTAGTGATTCCAACGAATGAAAGAGCGTGATTGAACGCTCTCGAGGCATTAAATTGCGAACAAAATCATTGCTAAGTGCAATACTAGGATGACTACTTGGCCGAAAATTGAAAACCTCAATACGAAGGGATTGATCAGCAAATGTTGCTTTGTTAACTATTTGAAAATCGTCGAGAACTAGAATTTGTGTATAAGACAACCAGCGTGCCTGCTGCCAATAAGCTCCAGGGCATCCAATCCTTTGTCTGTAAAACCTGGGTTGAAAGACGGTTCGATTCGACCGAACTTGGCGGAACGCCTATAAAAGCTGGATTGGCTGGCTGTTGCCCGTAACCAGCGAGGCTGAACTGCGGATTCGCTCGTGCCTGATTTTGATAAGGTTGCCCACCGTAAAAGCTTCCAGCTCCGTAGCCGCTGGAAGAATTAGCTTGCGGTGCATATTGAGTCTCGAACCTTGAAGGCCCAAAACGAGAACTCCCAGACGCGTTAAATTGCTGGGGGTTTGGGCGATTCGCCAGCTGCTGAAGATTGGCAGCTTGTCCGTTTGGAAGATTGCCCGGAAAACCGATTTGGTCGTTTGGTGCGCTCTTACCTGGGCTCTGTTCGTCAAAAATCTTTTTGACGAAGCCCGGTAAACGAGCTTGCTGCGATACAACAAACCGCTGGGTTACAAGACATTCAATGCCTAGAATGATAAGCATCACGCCGACCGCGAAGAAAAATGACCGCCACATATTGAACTTCCTGAGAGGAAATGATTTGGAGCGATCCTTCGCAATACACGTCATCGCTTTTCATCGGCTGACTGGCTGTGCTTGACCAATTTTTAGCTGTGTAGCATGATACGTTGCCTAATCAATTAATCCCTCAGTATGCGGAGCCCTAGGCTTTGTCGTGTATTTGGCAAAAATTCGCTAAAAACTATTACAACGAAAAAAGGACACCCCTTATCGAGTGATTTTTGGCTATTTGGGTGGTGAGGGGTTTCCCCACTTGGCAAAAATCGCTAAATCGATCACTGTTTGTTGTGACTATACTCTGCTCACGATCAGTGCTTATCGCGTCTACTCATTCCCTTTTCGATTCAAATTAAAAGTTAATCAACATGACAACCATCCAAGACACTTACATGTCAAGAAGTGGGAAAACAGACATCGATACTAAACACATTTTGATTGTTGACGACGACCGAGAAGTCGTTGAATCTATCCGGACAACATTGATGGCCGAAGGCTTCATTGTTTCCATCGCGACCGACGGCAATCAAGCAATCGCCTACACGGAATCCAAGCACCCGGACTTGGTGATCCTCGACATGATGATGCCACGCCGCAGCGGATTCTTGGTGTTGGAAAGATTACGACAATACAGCGATACTCCAATCCCTGTTATCATGATCACAGGCAACGAAGGTGCACGCCACCGTGAGTATGCTGAAATGCTGGGAGTGAGCGATTACATCAATAAACCGTTCACGATGGAACGTCTTTTGAAAAGCGTCAACAACCTTTTGGATTCTTAATGCCTACGACAATCGATGACCTTGGGTTCTCTCTTGAACAAGTAACCCCAGGCGAGGGATGGCACTGCAGTCATTTTTTTTACTCTTTTGATCGCGGCAAACTTGGAACCCTGAGCGACGCAGGACTCCTCACTGATGACGCTCGAAAAGAATTCTGTGGTGTCCTGAGCAAAGACGCCGAAGGCCAACCTGCAAGATTCCAACTTGGCATCACCTCTGGCCACAAAGCTGATTTTTCTCTGATGTTGATGGACCCGGATCCGATTCGAATTGAATCCGTCCATCAGTCTCTTATGGCTTCTCCATTGGGCCGAGCAATCACGCCGACATATTCTTATGTCTCAATATCAGAAATTTCTGAGTACGCGTTATCAGTTGAGCAATATGGCGAACGACTGAAACGAGAAGGCATGGATCCTGAGGGATCAATCTTTCAAAACAAAATCAAAGCCTACGCTGGTCGTGTCGGCAAGATGAATTACCAGCGTCTAACACCTGACTTTCCAGATTGGCCTGTCAGCTGTTTCTATCCGATGAACAAGTGGAGATATCCCGGAGCAAACTGGTTCACGTTGCCGGCTTCGAAGCGGCAATCGCTGATGTCGGAGCACGCGAGAAGCGGAATTAAGTTCGCAGGAAAAGTGACTCAACTGATCTCAGTTGGAATCGGATTAGATGATTGGGAGTGGGGTGTGACGTTATGGGCATCCAACCCAATGCACCTCAAACAAATCGTCTATGACATGCGTTTTGATGAGGCTAGCGCTAAATACGCTGAATTTGGCGACTTCTATACAAGCTACATTTCAAGCCCGGAAAAAGTGCTTGAAATTTGCAAAGTCTGATGTTCCCAGACTGCACAAGCGGAGTGAATTCTTAATTGATTGCATTTGAATCAATTGAAAATTACCTCAACCAGTGGAAACGGTTTTCTGCAACGGTCTCTCAAAAACAGACGTCACTAATTTCCAATGTCCTTCGTTTCCGAAGGTCCCAATCGACTCGCCTTTTCGTTTTCCCGCTTGATGGCGTCGTAAACTTCCTGGCGGTGAACTGGAATTTCCTGTGGGGCATCAATCCCCAACCGAACTTTATCTCCTCGAATGTCAACGATCGTGATCATCACGTTATCGCCGATCATGATGCTTTCGTCTCTGTGACGCGACAAGACCAGCATGGCTGGCTCCTTACTTAAAATCTGACTGGCTATTTAGCCGCGAAGTAAAGGAAACGATTCCGAAAATGGAAGCCTCTCCTTTCAACGCGCCCGAAAAACAATATCCGGGGCAATCCCTTGCCGCGTTTATCCCGATAAGACGCTGATTTTCATATCAAATGAAAACACTCAACGTTGCCACACCCTGTTAGCTCACGCTAGCAGACTTAGGCTTTGGTCATCATCGACTCCTCATGAGGCAAGGCTGAGAAAACTAGCCCGACGTCCACCTATTCTACGAGTGACGAATACTCAGTTACCTTTGTAGGAGTCAGGTAATTCAGATGGGCTGAATTTGAGATGCGCAGATCGAGTGAAGAGCTAGAATTTCAGCAACGAAAGAGATATCGAGTGCAAATTCTCAAAACTGGCGATGCTCGCTGCCAATGAGAGCAATGCAATCCGTACTTCGGGTGTGAGCCACCTCTGCGCAGAATCAATCGTCCTTGCGCATTACCAACAAGGAGCCAAATTCAAACACAATCGAATTTTTCGAGACGCGACTTCGACGCTTTAGACCTAAGCACTACGGCGAAGGGCCGTCGGCAACGTAGCCAATTCGTACTGCATCGGTTGCGGATCGACCGTGACGACTTGGCATCCAATTCGACGATCCAGATTGATCACCAACGGAGCTCGCAAGTTTAGAGTAAGCGTTTCTTCATCACGACTGACGATCCCCAAAACGTAGGCCTGCTCGACAGAAGTCAGTTGAAGCACATCAACATCTGATGGCTCAAGCCGCACTTGGTAATCCGTCACGAATCTCCGTGGAGAAACGACCGGGAGTGCAATCTCGGCGTGTTGCATGCTTTGAAGCCAAGCCACGGAAGAGTTGTCGGCGTCGGCCAACAAGACCCAGTGACGGCAATCTTCGAAACCTAAGAGTCCATTGCGAAAAAATAGAATGTCATCTGGTTCGATTTCGATAGCTGCGAACCT
Organism: Mariniblastus sp.; assembly: GCA_045105295.1. Lineage (GTDB taxonomy): Bacteria > Planctomycetota > Planctomycetia > Pirellulales > Pirellulaceae > Mariniblastus. The sequence goes on along the minus strand of JBGCDK010000123.1, from coordinate 14,907 downwards.
GGTGGTGTGAATTTTCATTTTGGCACTACGTTGTTGACATTCTTTGAAATTCCGAAAACCGATGTATTTTGGACTCAATACGCGGTCATTCGTAAGGATCGACTTATCCACGTCAAACCTTAAGTCAAAATAAGCCGATTTTCGCAATCTTGGCGACTAGCCAAAATTCTTGGTTTCTACGGGTTCGGCTCGACACAGATTACCTGCTTCTTTACTATGCATTGAAGCTATTCTGTTGAAGAAATTCTTGCTAACCAACGGTGCTAGCGATGCCAGTCCAAAAAATCTGCCTACCTCACTTCTCACACATCATCCGTGGTTTGGCCATCGTTACGTCTATTGCCGTGGCTGTGTTTTATTGTCCGTTTTCCAACGCTGCGGAGAATCGCACAGACCAAACAACGCGAACGAGTCGCGAACTCGTTTCAGACCTCCTCCTAAAACTCGACTCTGGCAGTTTCTCCGAGCGCGAATTGGCATCGAAAGAACTTGCCAAACTGGGCGGACAAGCCATCGAACCTCTCGCGTTTCATTCGTTTGAGTGCTCTCCAGAAACTGTATGGCGAATCAAAAAGACGCTCGAGTCAATCTGCACGACCGGTGATCGGGAAGTGTTTTTTAAAGCCATAGGAATTTTGCAACTGCGTTTCGACTCTGGCGAAGCTGACGGACCGATGTCCCAACGTTTGGCTCAACTCGAACAAGAATGGAGAGCAAAACGAAAACAAGTCGCGATCAAAAAACTGGAAGACAAAGGGGCGGTCATTGAAGATCCTTGGAAGGACCGGCGAGTCGCTGGAATGGGATTCCCACCGATGCTCGGTGGGCTCGGCGGCATCGCAGGGACAACAGTCATATCGATCGAAGGCGTCGCATACGAATTAGTCGACGGCGAACTTCGCCCCATCACGCCCAAGAGCAAGAGACGGTTACAACGAAGTAGCACGGTGCTCTCCGAAAAAGCTCAACGGCAAAAAATCAAGACAATTCTGACTTCCTCAGTCGAAGAAAACGAAGAGCTGGTCTTCGGTAAAAAAACCAAGTCTAAAAAAGAATCAGCGTCAGAGAACGCTCGCATTACGCCGATGGGCGGTCGACTGCTTCAAAGGAACAGGACCCCCGGAATCCTTGTCAAAATCCCAAAGAGCTGGAAAGGTACAAACAAAGACATCTCCGACTTGAATGACCTCACCGACATTTCGGACCTAACCTTGGTCGGCCAAGAGCTGGATGAATCTGCTTTTGAATTGCTCGACTCGTTAACTCAACTCAGTTCACTGACCATAAAAGATTGTGAATTGGGCAGTGATGATCTCCCAACGTTGAATTCAGGCACCCAGATAAAAGAGATCACTTTTTCAGAGCAGCAAGTTCCCAGCGAACTCATCGAGAGTTTTCGCACGGCGACGTCGGTTCAATCTTTGAATCTAGATCGCTGCGATTTTGAATCCGAAACGGTATTGGCCATCAAGAAACTTGGCTCCCTCCGTGGATTGAACTTCACACGAATGCTTGTCAAAAAAGAGCATTTTGAGTCGCTGGCCAAACTCAACCGTTTGTCATTCGTAACGATGTATCGTTGTCGATTCTCCGCCCCACACTACGAAGCGTTAGTAGCCCAACGCCCAACTCTGCAGGTTGAATTTTCCGGCCAGGCACTGCTGGGAGTTCACGGAAGAAGCGATGTAGGGCTAGGCTCATCGAATTTCCAAGAAACGACTGGGTCGATCATCACACAAGTCGTAGCCGGTTCTGCGGCCGACGCAGCTGGAATGAAACCCGGTGACATTATCCAAAAAGTTGACGACACGAAGATCTCAAATTTTGATGACCTTCGTCTTCGTATTGCAGAACATCAGGCTGGCGATCGGCTAACATTCCAAGTCCAACGCGGCGAGAAATTAGTTGCCCTTAAAGTCAAACTCGCCATGGCTGATGAGATGGAATCCGAGTAGCCGATTGATTCTGCTGAATCTCGACGCTGTGTCATTTTCGACCAGCGTTATTTTCGAAATTCGCCTAAACCATGGCTTGACCGTTTCTTGCTTCAGCAAAACAAAACCGTCTCAGCCCACCAGAAAACGGGCAAAAACGGGCTCCCCTGGGCCAACAGCGCGCGATCTGGACAGCTGATTGTCAGCCCTCGTCCAAAATTCGCTCGTCGTCAACCAAACAAAATTCACTACGCCGAACCCCGCAGGCTCAGTTCAAAGCCGAAACCCGGCACTTTTTGAAAAAGCTGTAATCTTTGGTCGCCCAAAGTGGCTTTTCAAATGAGAGCCATTTTTCAATTTAATCAGGTGTTCAAGTGGATCCCCGAACTGCATCAAAAACAAACCCCGATCTGGTCGGCAAACCGTATTTCTTCTTTTCGAACAATCGCGACAGCGAATTGACTTACATCAGCCCATCAGTAAAAGAAATTCTCGGATACGCCCCGAGCAGTTTGCTGGGCCGGAAGTACACCGATTTCCTAAGCGACTCAGCATCACTCAATGCCGACATTTCATCGTGCCAGCGAAAGCGATTTAATGGTGATGGGCACCAAGAAAGTTTGCGAGTCGCGATCGCGAATGATGGCGCATCAAAAGTATTAAAAATACAAACATTTGGCGAACAAGATGAAGACGGCAACACAGTCTTGAACCATGCTCTCGCCCAAGACATCACCGAAACTTATTTGAGTGAACAAGAATTGCAGCTGGAGTTTTCTGAATTATTAGCAATCGAATCGAAGCTCGACGCGAGAGAAAAATTTGTTCTCAATTGCGTCAGCCAAGGCAAACTCAACAAAGTCATCGCCAGGCAGCTCGACATTAGCGAACGAACAATCGAAAAAGTCCGATCGAAACTTCTTTCTCGTTTTGGTGTCGACTCGATAGCCCAGGTCATCGCTAAATCAGCTGAATTAAACACGCTGCGTAAAGTCATCTCGGCAACCAACATTGATTCTCCCAACAAATAACGATCTTTGGTTATCGCTATCGCGACGAGTTGGCAATCCAAATGAGTGGGCACTACGATGTAGGTTTTCCGAAACCCTCAAACGCAGATCTCAATGCAAGAACTAGCCTCGCGAATTCCGGTCGTCACCTTCGGCAGGTCAATCGCCATCTTTTGCTTTTGCCTTTCCATCTCCCCTTGGGGCGCGACCACGGCTCAGGATAAACAAGCCGCGGAAAAACAAAATTCCGTCGCCCTAGATTCCGGAAACTTGAAAACCAGTTTTGAGTCCTCCCAACCGGGCCTGTTCCGCGAACTCGAAACAACAATCGGTGTTTGGAAAAATGTCGTTGGGCAAGTCCGCGTTGACGACGCCCATGCGAAATCGGGAACCCGATGCCTACAACTTGCTGGGGGAAAACAATCAAGCGTAGAACTATTCGTCGGCGATCGCCTGAGACCGGGAAGCCGTTTGAGTTTTTGGTCGGAACGTTGGACGACAAGAAAACCATTCTCCTTTCGAATCGAAAAACAAACCACTGATTCAAAAGAAAAATGGATCGAGATACTTAATGGCGACGAACAAATTCGTGTTGGCCGTGCATTTCTTTCCAAGGTTTCGATTCCCCTTGGCGTCGGGAAGATAGAACGACTAAGATTTTCTGTTCAAAGCCCCGCCAGCACAGGGATTCTGATTGATGACATTAGCTTCCTGCCACCTCAGCCGCAAAAAATCAAATCGGTTGAAGCAATTCCGTTTGCGCTTCCAGCTTTGGTCGGCAACCCACACGTTGCGCTTGTCAAACTGAAAATTGAAACGTCGGGATGGCTGGCTCCCATTTCGATTGAGGAAATTGTTGGCGACCTAAAAGGCACGACGGATGTTTCTTGCTTTTCGCAGATTGGAATTATCAAAGCTGGGAAAAACTTTGACGCGAAATCTAAAAAATCATTGCCCGCCAAAATCGAAAATCCGAAATCAGTTGCCTCGTTTTCGATTACCGGAGAATCGATAGAACTCGACGAGGGCACGAACTATCTCTGGCTAGTTGGCAAACTCAAACCGAACACAAATATCGACCATTTCGTCGGTGCCAGAATCTCAAAAGTCACCTTCTCCAATAGCAACGAAATCAAGATCGACGCCCCACGCAGCATTCAACGCACTGGAGTCGCGCTGCGGCAATCCGGCGATGATAATGTCCACACCTACCGAATTCCTGGACTCGCCACGACGAACAAAGGCACATTGATAGGCGTCTACGACGTTCGATACGACGGCGGAAAAGACCTCCCCGGCAACATCGACGTTGGAATGTCACGCTCGACCGATGGCGGAAATTCTTGGCAGCCCATGAAAGTGATCATGGACATGGGCAATAATGCTAAATGGAATGGAGATGGAATTGGAGACCCGTCCATCCTCGTCGACAGTGAAACAGGAACCATTTGGGTCTCTGCAACTTGGTCCCATGGAAACCGATCTTGGAATGGAAGCGGACCTGGTTTGACGCCTGAGGAAACCGGCCAGTGGATGCTAACTAAAAGCGACGACGACGGGCTGACTTGGTCAAAGCCAATCAATATCACAGAGCAAGTTAAAAAACCCGAGTGGTGCTTTCTCCTGCAAGGCCCCGGTAAAGGCATCACGATGGCTGACGGGACGCTTGTTTTCCCAGCTCAGTATCAAGATCCACCCAACAAGACAGACGAAATCGCCAACCGGCTTCCTCACTCGACGTTCATCTACAGCCGCGACCATGGCAAAAGCTGGGCGACAGGGACAGGAGCATGGGATGACACGACAGAATCTCAAATCGTTGAATTGAGCGATGGCGAATTGATGCTCAATTGTCGATTCAACCGCGCAAGCAATCGCGTTGTCATGACAACGGCGGACATGGGAAAGACTTGGGCCAAACACTTAACCAGTCAGGAAGCACTAATCGAACCTCGCGCTTGCATGGCGAGCTTAATCAACGTTGGACGCGAATTAAGTAAACGCAAGTTAAAAGGTTTTGACAATAATTTCCTCCTTTTCTCCAACCCGGAATCCCTTAGCGGTCGCAATCACATCACCATCAAAGCCTCTAAAGATTCTGGAGAGAGCTGGCCGGGCGTTCACAGCCTGTTGCTAGATGAGCAGAATAGTCGCGGCTACTCATGCCTTTCGATGATCGATTCAGAAACTGTCGGAATTTTGTACGAGGGCAGTCAATCAGACCTGACGTTTCAAAGAGTCAAGATCAAGGACATCCTGTCGCCGCCAAGCGAACAAAAAACGCGAAACGATGCGATCTCATCGTCACGCTCCACCGGCTCTACTTCTGCCACTGGTTCTATTCGGTACAAAACTCCATCGCCGAAACCGACTGCCGTTTCTGTTTCTTTTGGAAAACCATTTGGAAACCACATGGTGCTTCAAGCCGACAGGAACATCAACGTCTGGGGAACCGCCCAGCCAAATTCCAACGTTAAGATCGGTTTTGGCATTTCAAATCAAAACAATGAATTGGAAATTTACAGAACTCAAGCGGACGCTGATGGGAAATGGTCGACGCAACTGGCAAAGAAAACAGCCAGTTCAACAGCCCACACTTTGACTGTGAATTCAAAAGGCACAACGGCGACAATCGAGGACATCCTGATCGGTGAAGTTTGGATCTGTGCTGGTCAATCCAACATGGAATGGCCATTGGTAAAATCCGAGTCAGCTGAAAATGAAATCGCAAACTCAAACGATTCTTTGTTGAGAATTTTCAATAGTCGAGGAAGCCCGCGCGGCGGGGCAGGGGAGTACTCGCGAGGGCAATTGGATCGTTTGACCTCTCACGATTTTAGCAGCGGCCGATGGGAAGTTGCTTCTCCAAAAACAACTGCTCAATTCTCCGCTGTGGCATACTATTTCGCAAAACAACTGCGAAATAAAATCCACGTTCCTATCGGAGTCATCAACCTTTCTGTAGGCGGGACTCCGATTGAAAGCTGGATCAGCCAATCAAAACTTAAAAACCATTCTGAGCTTTCGAAACTACTCGATGGTAATTGGCTGAACAACGAAAATCTTGATCAATGGTGTAGGGAACGCGCAAACTCAAATCTCAGAAGAGTACTGTCAGGCGAGCTCGAAACTCATGGCGACGAATTTGGCCCCAACCACTCTTTTAAACCAAGCTACATGTATGCGGCATGCATCGATTCTTTTTCAAACCTGTCGCTAGGTGGAGCGATTTGGTACCAAGGCGAATCGAACGCGGACAATGCAGATAGAGCGAAAGTCTACGATCAGTGCTTTCCATTACTAGTTGAGCAGTTTCGTGAACACTTTCCCAACGAAAACCTACCAATCGCGTTCGTCCAACTTCCTGCAATGGGGCGCAAGAACTGGCCAATTTTCCGCGAGTACCAACGACGCAGCCTTCAAAAACTTACCAACGTTGGTATGGCAATCACGATTGACACGGGGCATCCAACGAACGTTCATCCGCCAGAAAAGAAAGTAGTTGGCGAGCGTCTGGCCCAATGGGCGATCGTCAGCGCCTATCACCAACCTGGCATTGCGATGGGTCCGCTTCTGAAATCATATTCGATCAAAGACAATTCTGTAGAAGTCAATTTTGACTATACCGGCGATGGGCTAATATCAAAGGGTAATGCCAACCTCAATCATTTTGAAGTCGCAGGCTCTGATGGTAGTTACTTCCCAGCAAACGCGACGATCGAAGACTCGAAAATCCGACTGAGCTCGCCCGACGTCGCACGTCCAAAACATGTCCGTTACGCGTGGGCCGCTTTCCCTAGTCCGCGTCCGAACCTGTACAACTCAGCAGGACTGCCGGCGAGCCCTTTTTCGACGCAAGGTAAAATTCCTTCACAAATGGACTGAAGGCAATCTTCGCACAAGCGATCAAAAAATCGGTTTCTCAATTGCTTAAAAACGCGAGAGTCATTTTGATTGGTGAAGGTCCACCATGATCAGTTCTGATGCTATGATCATGAGGTAAGCCATTCAAAATATGGCGTTGCGATTACACCCGAACAAACGGGCTTTCGTTTCTTAACTCAATCACGCCGATGTCAGGCCAAATGCAACTTCCTTCAAACAAACTTCTTGCAGAACTGGTCGGCACATATTGCTTAGTATTTGCTGGCACAGGTGCAATCGTCATCAACGACATCTATGGCTCCGTCTCACATTTGGGAATCGGGCTCACATTTGGATTGGTTGTCATGGCGATGATTTACTCCCTTGGCGACCTTTCAGGAGCTCACATCAACCCGGCCGTCACAATTGCATTCTGGGTTGCAAAACGCTTCGAAGGCATACTTGTTTTGCCCTACATTATGTCGCAAATGTTCGGGGCGATTCTGGCCAGTCTTACGATACGGTTCTTGTTCGCAGATCATGAAACACTTGGCAGTACGTTGCCCATCGCTGGCGCATGGGGACAGTCGTTTATGCTCGAATTTATTTTGACGGCGATCCTAATGTTCGTCATCCTCCGCGTATCAAGTGGCAGCCGAGAAACCGGCATGATGGCCGGAACAGCCATCGGAGCAACGGTCGCCTTGGAAGCGATTTTAGCAGGACCGGTTAGTGGAGCCTCCATGAACCCGGCCCGATCACTTGGCCCTGCAATAGTATCGCTAAACCTCGACCACGTCTGGATATACATCGTGGCGACAACCCTCGGAGCCTGCTTTGCTGTCGTCCTTGATTGGTTAATGCGGATCACGCCCGGGGAAACTTCGGGGGATTCTAAGAAAACCAATTCATAGCTGGTCGCCAGTGACTCAGAAATAAGTTTGATATTTCCTCGCACTTTTTCGTTTACACTTGTAGTCGAAACGGCTACAAACCAATCATAAACACAACGAGATCGAGATGTTTTGTTCCTAATGCTTTGAAGTCACTCTCCGATTTCAAGCCCCTAACATCGTCGTGTGTTATCGAGCCATTCTTTGGAAGACGAATCGCGTAAGACGTTGGATCCATGACCTGTGCCTCTGCAATACGCTGGGCAAAACTCTCTGGCTTCGACAGCAACTTGTGCCACTCGACGGGCGAGCCAAGCAACTCCTTTGCAGATTGTATTTGCTCAATGGAAAGGACTTCGCCGAAACGCTCAAATTTTTCTAGATCCAAGTCCTTCAGCTGCATGTACATTCTTTGCAATGTGCCAGCTTCCGTTGACTGGGTTCGCTGCTACACCGCCGACAATGTTGACCACTCCGAATTCCTGCTATCGGAAAGCGAAGGACAAAGTCCTCAAGCTACACAAAAAAGCCACAGCCCAATCGCAATTGCGAGTGTGTGGCATAGCGAGGTCGACGAGTACTTGAAAATTCATCTAGTAGTTGTTAGCTACGGCTTAGGAATGAACTTGACGCTGTATTTGCCATCAGCTCCCTTTTTCCCAGAAGCTCCAATGGATCCTTTTCCACCAGCTGAACCAGCACTTCGACTTATTTTAATTCCCAATTTCTTTTTTGATCGCCCTTCACCGCCACCGCCACCTGCCCCGCCTGATCCACCGACCCCCGGTTCTCCACCAGACTGGAGAACGGTCAAACCAACTAAGTTGTTTAGATTGTTTACTATCTCTTCTCCTATTTCATCCTCGCCGAGAGCTTTAAGAATTTTTGGCGAAGCGCATTCCAGTAGCGGAATATCACATCGCCTCCAGCACTACCATCGCCTCCTTTTCCACCTGCTCCGCCGGTTCCACCATTCCCACCATTGCAACTGAAGTCGCCTTTTGCTGCTCCGCCTTTACCTCCATTTCCGCCCCCCCGTTCCTCCATCTCCGCCCTGAAGATCAATTGTCAAATTATTCAATCGGTTTGGCAATTTGTAAACGTGTCGTCGAGCGACATGACGGTTCTATTTCAGTCGTTCCAAACAACGACGCAGGAAGATGGGCGATTGATCTGCTGCATTCTTAAGCAATTGCCATGTCTGCATGTGCCAGTTCATCGGCTGCCGGGCTCCTCAACTCAGAAACCGCACCGTGAAGCAACTGCCTTCGCCTTTGACTGATCGAACTGAAATCTCTCCACCGTGGCGCTCTGCCACTCGCTGGCAGATCGTCAAACCAATTCCAGTTCCCGCATGCTCCTCACGATGGTGCAATCGTTTAAACAATACGAATACCTGATCCTGATACTCCGCTGCGATTCCGATTCCATTGTCGTTAACGTGAACCGAAACACCTTTGGCGTCGACTTGGGCGGAGACAGTTATTTTGGGTGGTGAATCACCAGCGTACTTGATCGCGTTTCCAATCAAGTTTTGAAACAGTTGCACCAATAAGGATTCAATCCCGTTGATAGTCGGAAGCTGATCGACGTGAATCACGGCTTGGGAGGATTTAATCAGCTCGTCGAGTTTTTTGCGAGCAAGGTCGACACACTGTGTCAAATCGACGGGAACGAAATCAGACTCTTCACGCGTTACTTGCGAATAGTGAAGCAAGTCGTTGATCAACTGGTTCATTCTTGCCGCCCCGGCGACCGATTTGTCGATATAGCCGCTCGCTTTTTCGTCCAATTGCCCTTGGTAGCGGTCGCGCAGCAACTGTAGGAATCCACTGATCGCGCGGAGCGGTTCCTGCAAGTCATGTGATGCAACGTAGGCGAACTGGCCTAGGTCTTCATTACTGCGGCCGAGCTGCTCGTTGGCGGATTCAAGCTCTTGCGAATATTTTTTGATCTTCCTTTGCTCGGCCAGCTTCTCTGTGATGTCCCGAAACGAAGCCAGTACAAACTCTTCGTCGTCAAAACTAAGGTGCGAAATGGTAACCTCGGTATCGTAGATCGAACCGTCACGACGAGTATGTGTCGATTCGACTTGATGTAAACGAGGCTCCTTCCATTGCTCCCAAAAGAATCCCCACCGATCCATCGGAAACTTGGTGTCGATGTCGTAGACTTTCAATTGGCAAAGCTCATCATTGGAGTATCCCAGCAGTTCCTCAGCCTTGCGGTTTGCGTATTTAATGGAAGCGTCTTTGCTGACCCAGAAAATACCTTGTGAAGAATGGTCGGTAGCGAACTTGTTTTGCAACAACTCGCGATGGAAGAGTTTGGCAGCCGCGCGCTGTTGGATCTCTCGGTCTTGTTCTGCGAGTAAAGTTCGAACTCGCTTAAGAAGCGTTTCGTCAGGAACTGGTTTGAGTAACGCTTTGTCAGAATCGAGCAGATGGAAGGTTGCAAAGAACTCGGCTTCGGCGTCCAATCCGCTAACCGCAATCACTTTGGGTGGAATGGTAATATTCAAAGCGATGTATGCCAGGATAACCAAACCACCTTGGGGCGACGGCACTCCCGACTCATCGCAAACCACCATGTCTGAAATTACCAAGTCCAACACGGTTGACTTCAAACAATCCAAAGCCGCCATCGTCGAGACTTCATGGATGACTTGCAAGCCTTCGGCTTCAAGCAAAGAAATCCAGTGCGCAGCCAGCTGCAAATTGTCTTCGACGATCAGGACTTTCTTCATTCATCCACCGACTGCCTGGCCGTCTCTAGGGCCAAAACCAATTCGGTCCGATTGACGGGCTTGGTAAGTCGAGGAGCACGAATCAACTGCTCGGGCAATTCATACTTCGAGTCGTATCCACTAACAAACACCACGGGTGTGCCAAGCTTATGTAGTTTTAGTCCCAAATCAAAGCTGGTCTCATCTCCCAAATTGATATCAAGGATCGCAGCGTCAAACTTCTTTCTTTCAAGCTCGTCGGTCGCCAACTCGGTGTTGGGAAAAGCGTCAACTTCTTTGATCCCGACTTCCAGCAGCAGCCTCTCCATTTCCATTGCCAACACCATGTTGTCTTCGATCAGCATAACTGATTCAATAGAGGCGATCACGTCGGATTTCAAAGGTGAATCAGCCTCACTTCTGGTCTTAGTTGGAAGGCTTTCTTGAGCACTGGAGAGACGATGAACGGATTCCGGTGGCAGCCAAAAATGAATGGCCATCTGATCCCCACGAAACTCGATGGTTGATTTTCCTTTGCATTCATAGGGGATCGCACGTTTGATTAATGCGAATCCGAATCCGCGCCGCTCGGGTTCAGATACTTCCTTGGTCAATGTTTCGGTCCAATCAATCGCTACGCCGCCGTCTTTCTCTTTCCAGCTGACCTGCAATGACTTGCCGTGATCTGACAACGCTCCATGCTTCACGGCATTGGATGTCATCTCATGAAACAGAAGTGAAACGATCGGAGCCACATCCGCTCGGACGGCAATTTTTGGTCCTTGTAAAGTAATATTTGCTTGGGCATCAACATACGGTTTAAGTTCCGCGTTAACGAGGTCCTCAATCCGTGCCCATTGCAAACCACTACCCCCGATCAAGTCATGTGCTTTGGAAAGTGCGCTAATTCGCTGTTCGAGTGACTCGATATACTGATCCAATGATTGGGTTGAAGATTTCGTTTGACGAGCGATGGACCGAACGAGTGCAAGCGTATTGCGCACCCGGTGGTTCAGTTCCGCGATTAAAAGATCCTGATACCGTTTCTGTTTTTCTAAATGTTGGCTTAGCTCTCCTGACGACAAATGCATCAGCTTTTGCATTTTCGAACTGATTTCCATCGCGCCCGATATGTCGACTTTACTCCACGGTTCGCAGCGACCCGAAACTGACTCAATGTATTCGGCGAACGATCCACGCGGCGTAAGCCGTGGCCCATTGGGGCCATGAGTAATCGTTTTTTCCTTGCCGCCAGCCCAACGAATTTCGGTCGCGATTTCATTCCTGAAAAAGACAAGGTGGGTTTGGTGAGCCAGTTTGATAATCAAAGCGCCAGCGACATCTCCCAGTGTTTCGGGTTCTGGAACAGCCGTCGCCGAAAGTTCATTGATTGATGTGCACTCGTCAGTCGTAAGCTCGACAATATTTCTGATTGTTTCCTTGGGAGGCGTGGCTCCAGCAGCAGTGATGTGGGTTTCCTTGACAATCGCAACTCCTGAGCAACCGACAATACCCATGAGCTCATCAGCGGTGCGTGTGAAGATTTCTTCGGTTGTTTGCTCGCCCGATTCCAAATTCAACATCGACGAGTGGGCTCGTGATCGCCGATCGAAGGTTGCTTGTTCAATTTCCTGTTGAATCTGCATCGAGATCAATTGACTGAACAGTTCGCAAATCGAACGTTGGTCTGGCGTGATTTTTTTGGCGCGGTAATGATGAAACGCGAATAGACCCCAGAGCTTGCCGCGAACGACAACTGAAGTGTTCATCGTTGCGTTTACTCCCATGTTTTGAAGGTACTCGATGTGTATTGGCGACACTCCACGCAAGTGAGAAAGAGTCAGGTCCAGCGGTGGCGAACCTCCTGCCGAAGTGATCGAGGAGTGGGGATCTTCAAGCGAGCTGATCAATCGAAACTGAGCCCGCATCATCAGCATACGAGCCTGTTGCGGAATGTCTGATGCCGGATATCGCAAACCAAGAAATGGCTCGATTCCATTACCCTTGGTTTCGGCGACGACTTCACCTTCGCCATTTTCAAGGAACCGATAACCCATAACGCGATCGAAACCGGTGAGATGGCGAAGCGCTTTGACTGCGGAATCGAGCAGTGCCTCAATACCGTCCCCAGTTCTTAGAGTCGCGAGCATTGACTTGACGACACTAACGGGAGTTTGCGGCCGCGCGCTGACATGCTGATCCGGTTCCAACTCTACAACAGCCACTCCATTTGCGGTGTATAGAGCAACATCTGTTTTGGTCGATCCAATTTCGAATGAACCAACACGGTCTCGTTGAACTTCAATCGACGGCAGTCCCAATCCGCCTCGAATCGCATGGACAATGTCTCGTTGCGGAAACAAGTTCTCAAATGATTTTTCAAACGAGGGTTCTCGAAGCGTTGGAAACAATGTCAACAAATTGTCGCTGTGGTATTGAAGCCGATTTGAGTCCAAATCAAATCCGATCACCGAACCGAACGATTGAATCCGTCCAGGGATATGGACAGGTTCGCGATCACAATTTGACAGCGCAAGTTTTTCTTCCGGTTTCATTCAGTGTCTCTTCTTTTGGAAAAAACCAAGTTGGTGGTCGGTAAATTGGTTAATCAGGACGGCTACACTTGGATGTCTTGAATCGAAAAGCCTCTTTATAGTTACCAGCTAAGCTCTAAGCATAGCGGATCAACGGGAGCCTGTTGCCAACTCTTTCATGCCGAACCGAAAAATCTTGGTTGCCGTTTCAAATACAGCGTTGGCAGACTCAATGGCGATTGCGGTATCGCATTGGGCGTCGTTGAGGGCTTCAACGAATTTCGGCCAGCGCTGGTAGGAGTCGGCAGCAAGTTTTTCCAAGTAAGTGTTGCCCATCTGCTGGCCTTGATCGTCACGAATTGAGCTGGCTTGTGTCGCCATGTAGCGGGCTCCCATTGCAGAGCCTTCCATTACATAACCAACCGCCCATTGTCGAGATTCGCGCAAAGAGTCGTCCGAAATCGAATCAAGCGAGGCCGGCGAGTTCAATTCACCATTTAGATCAAATTCAATCGCCGACTTTAAGTCACTTACCGAACAGGCAAGGCCGGCGGCTTGAGACGCCCAATCAACATCGGCCCCGTAGATCGAGTACAGCTGATGCATGGCCGACAGAAAGACACTATAACGTGTAGCCGACGAAAACGGCTCAAGTTGGCCAACAAGCAAATCGAGAGATTCGTGGGCCGCTTTGGTTTTCGTTTTTAATTGGTAGCGAATATTCATTGTCATCCTAATATCTAGAAACAATCTTACGGGTGTTTACCGTGCTTGCTCCGTTAAGATTCTTACTTCACCTTTGACGTACTTTTCGTTAATGAAATCGTCTGAGAGAATTTGTGTCTGCGTTTGGTCAGCCCGATTGAGCGCGAGCTTCTCTCCTTGCAATAGATTTGTCATTTTCGTCCATTCTTGAGGGGCATCCTTTGGGAGGCAAACCAAATTCTCTCAGGCTACGTTGTATTGTCAACTTCCAACGAACAACGAACTGTGGAAACGAGTGTTTGAACATAGTTTGCGAACTCGTCCATGCAATTTGCTCTGGTTGTATCGACGGAAGAATCTACGTCGCTTCGCGCCGTGGTCGTTTGCCGTAAGCAAACGACGCCGCCTGCGACGGCCTTGGCGGGACAGGAACTTCATTTGAAACAAAAACGAAGTCCCGCCCACAGCACAAGCGAAGTCGTTGCAAAATACGTTTCACTTTGCCCAAACATTCGATTGTTTCAGAGATCAGTCAATCGGGGAGTTGCAGCAGCACGCAATATCGGTGTGAAGCTTTCAGCAGGCCGTTTCATTACATTTTTGGACTCTGATGACGAGTACGCCGTCAATCACTTGGCGTTGCGACGAAGGATCCTTCAGAACAACAGTGACATTCGGATGCTCCATGGTGGGCTTCGCATAATCGGCAACCCCTTTGTTGTGGACAAAGACAATCCATGCAAAACGATCCATTTGACCGAGTGCGAAGTAGGGGGGACGTTCGTTATCAAACGCGATGTGTTTCAGGAGATTGGTGGGTTCGAAGATCTTTCCTACGCGGAAGACAGCAATTTTTTTGAAACCGCAATTGAATCAGGAATCCATTGCCAAGCCGTCAACCATCCATCGTACATTTACTACCGAAACACGAATGGTCAATTGACAAGTCAACAATTCGGAAAGAACGGCCAATCCAATTCTTCTCGTGTTCCCCTCGCGGAATAGAACACACGCCGTAGGGTTGTTCGAATTGGCGAATGGCAACGCGAGGTAGTGCTCGACTGAGGGCACCACCAAATACGGTTCCTAAATGCCCTCGGCGTTTCACGCTGACGCGAGTTAGCATGTCCTCACCATTTTCTTTGAACGTTAGCGATAACGACCCTATCTCCGTGTGATGTTGGAGATGAGACTACAAGAAAAGAAGTTGGGTTGTCGGAAGTATTGCAGACGTGATGTGGT
>JBGCDK010000122.1:0-27755 GCA_045105295.1 Mariniblastus sp. | reverse complement strand
TCCATTGTCATCGGTCGCGGTGACTTCGACGGAATAGATTCCATCGCTCGCCGGTCCGCCTTGGGACGCCGAGTTGTCAATCGTTCCAGTGATCTCGCCCGTGTTGAGATTGAGTGTCAAACCGGCTGGCAATCCAGTGGCGGGATACGTTAAGGTGTCACCATCGGGATCACTAAACGCTGTTGTAACATCAACGCTAATTCCAGTTTCAGCATCGAGGTCGTTCTGAGGTGAAATCGTACCGCCAACAGTCGGAGCATCGTTAGTACCGTTGATTGTGACAATCAAATCGGCTGTTGAAGTGCCGCCCTCGTCATCAGAAACGGTGTACGAGAACGTCTCGGACAATGTTTCACCATTGTCGAGCGCGTTGACGGCCGAGTTGTTATTATCCAGCGTGTAAGTATAAGTTCCGTCGCCGTTGACGACGATGCTTCCGTAGCTTCCCTTCACTGCGACGCCGACATTTCCAGCGAGACCATCGACCGCCGCAATCGTCAAATCATCTGCATCAGGATCTGAGTCGACTCCTGAACCATCGTTGTCTGAAATGACGTTTCCACTGTCGGTGAGCGTTCCGTCTTCTGTGACATTGGCCGTGTTGTCGGTTGCAGTGGGCCCCGGATTAGTAACAGTCCACGCAAAAGTTGTCGTGACAGTCGCACCATTGTCATCGGTCGCGGTGACTTCGACAGAATAGATTCCATTGCTCGCCGGTCCGCCTTGGGACGCCGAATTGTCAATCGTTCCGGTGATCTCGCCTGTGTTGAGATTGAGTGTCAAACCGGCTGGCAATCCAGTGGCGGTATACGTTAACGTGTCACCGTCTGGATCACTAAAAGCATTGGTAACATCAACACTGATTCCTGAATCTGCATCGAGGTCATTCTGAGGTGAAATCGTTCCACCAGCCAGCGGGGCATCATTCGTGCCGTTGATGGTGATCGTCAGGTTTGCAATTGAAGTTCCGCCTTCGCCATCAGAAATCTCATACGCGAATGACTCGGATAGAGTCTCGCCGTTGTCTAGTGCGTTTACAGCCGCGTTGTTATTGTCGAGGGTGTAAGTGTAAGAACCGTTGCTGTTAAGTGTGATCGATCCGTAGGTTCCACTGACGGCTGACCCAACGTTTGCTGAGCTTCCATCGAACGATGTGACGGAAATGGAATCGCCATCAGGATCTGAGTCGACTCCTGAACCATCGTTGTCTGAGATGACGTTGCCACTGTCCGTTGCGGTTACGTTTTCGGTGACGGCTCCAGTGTTGTCAGTTGCAGTTGGCCCCGGATTAGTGACCGTCCATGAGAAAGTTGAGGTGACTGTCGCGCCATTGTCATCCGTCGCTGTGACGGCGACAGAGTAGACGCCATCGCTTGCAGGCCCACCTTGCGAGGCACTGTTGTCAATTTGTCCCGTGATTAAGCCTGAGTTTTGATTAAGAACTAGTCCTGCGGGCAAACCAGTTGCCGTGTAGGTAAGCGTATCGCCATCCGGATCACTAAAAACGCTGGTGACATCGACTGTTGAGATCGTTTCAGAATCGACATCGACTTGAGGTGGAATTGTTCCGCCAGTCAACGGAGCATCGTTGGTTCCATCAATGTTGATCGTCAAAGTTGCCGTTGACGACTCGCCTTTGATGTCGGTGATGGTGTACGTGAATGATTCAGAAAGAGTTTCGCCGTTGTCGAGTGCGTTTACAGCAGCGTTGCCATTGTCGAGGTTGTAAGTGTACGATCCGTCGGAGTTCAGAACGATATCGCCGTAAGTTCCGTTTAATGTAACGCCAACATTGGCTGAACCGCCATCAACTGCTGTAACGTAAAAGAAGTCACCCTCTGGGTCAGAATCTACTCCTGAACCATCGTCGTCGGAGATAACATTTCCACTATCCGAAAGCGCAGTGTCCTCAGTCACGGATCCAACGTTGTCGGTCGCGTTAGGAGCAAGATTGTCGTCATCGACGATTTCTGTCGTAACGGTGAAATCACTACCAATGGATGTCCCGTTCGTGGCATTGGAGATCGTAACTCTGTATTTTTCGTCAACCTCGGAGAGCGAATCCTGAACCGAAGTCAGGTCAATCTCGATCGGGGTGAGTGACTGGCTGCCAAAGCTCAGGATAGTGTTGTTCTGAACTGCGTTGGCAGTGTTGAAGGAATATTGGGTGAAATTCGCACCGCCATCTGAAACACCAATCGTTGCAGAGGCTCCTTCAGCGTTTGCGCCTGCACCTGTTTCCAAATAGCGGATTTCGAATTCCGCTGTGGATTCTGACAAAACAATTTGGAACGTGATCTCGTCGCCAGCGCCACCGTTGTAAGGAACGATCTGGTTCCACTGAATGATTAATTCTTGGTCACCGGGTGTGCCTTGGACTTCGTAGAAAATCCCACCACTGGCAGCGTTGGTAGGATCGAGGTCATCCCAGAACGCAGCGATGGCAGGGCGATTTCCAATCGTTTGTGCCGCCGAAAAGTCTTGGTTGTTGAATTCGGTAGCTGCGCCACCAAACGTAACGAATCCATTAGAGCCAATGAAAAGTTGGTTGTAGCTGGATCCGAAAAAATCATAATTGAATCCAATGTTGATTTGATCTGAATCATCATCGCCCGACGCAATTGCTGTTCCCGTGCCAGAGATATCATCAAAGGCGCCACCAAGGGCAGAAGAAGTAACCACGTAGGGGTTAGCATAGGTCAACGTCGTTCCGTCGAAGGAAAGGCTGGGCTCACCCGCGATCGCATTGTTTACCGCTGCGACAAAATTCGCATAGTCAGCGCTTGTCGTGTCTACGTCGGCTAAACCGATATCTACAGAAACGGTTTCTCCAGGTTCGACACCGTCTTGGAGCGATAGTACGTAGTTGGCAATGTTGCCTTCGTCTACGCTAGAGTCACCTGTCAGCGTCCAGCTGGCTCCGGCGTTGATCGTTATATTTAAAGTCGCTGTGGCTGATCCGTCAGTCAAATCGCCAACGGTGTACGTGAACGATTCGTTTAGTGTATTGCCAGGAGTCAGCGCAAGGACTGCGGCATTGGCAGTATCGAGTGTGTAGGTATAGGTTCCATCGGAGTTCGCAACCAAAGTACCGTAGGTACCAACTACGCCGGTACCAACATTCGCTGCCGAGCCGTTGATCTCGGTAACGACCAGTGTATCGCCGTCGGTATCGAAGTCCGCTCCGAATCCGTCGTCGTCTGTGATTAGGTTGCCATTGTCGCTGGTCGTGCCGTTCTTGTTGACCGCGGCGTAGTTATCAAAAGCAACTGGTACAGGCGGAAGAATGGTCCAATCAAACGTTTGCGTCGTTGACTCTCCATCAGAATCGGTCGCAACAATAGAGACTGTATAAACGCCGTCTGTGTTCGAATTTGGTAAACCCGACACGACGCCCGTGTTTGGATTGATCGAGAGTCCGGGGGGAAGCGTGGTGCCCGAAGAAAATACCAACGTTTCCCCGTCGTCTACGGCGTCAAAGGACCCGGCGAGGTCAACAAAAACGGTCTCAAGTTCATAGTTTGTAAGCGGAGGAATCGTCCCAACATTGATCGGTGCATCGTCAAGTCCAGAGACGATAACAGTGACTGTTGCCTCATCCGTCAACCCAGTGCCGTCACCGATTTGATAAGTGATCGTAGTGGTTGCTGTTTGGCCGGCAGGTAAATAATCAAACTCGCCGTTTGGATCAAACGAGTAAGATCCGTTTGCGTTGATCGTAAACAATCCGCCGTTGCTTCCAGCAGTGGCAGTTCCAACATTGGCAGTCAAACCATTGACGTTGGAGACAGTAAGCGGGTCGCTGTCAGGATCGCTGTCGACGCCAGAACCGTTGTCGGTTGAGACAACATTGCCCGCCAATGACGTGTCTTGATCAGTTGCAAAGTCATCGTCAGTGGCAACGGGCGGAGTGAAGCTCAATGGTGTGTTGAAAAAGTTCTTGGTTGTTAGACCGTAGCCGGTGTTGCCGTTCCGCGACTGGAAGATCAACGAGTGGCTGACGGTGTCTTTGAACTGAATGCTGACCCACCGTTGTTCGTCGTTAGGTGAACCCGCACCGGTAGCGTTAGTGAAATTAGTTCGGCCATCCTCTTCTTGGACGACGATTTCCGAAGTTGGCGAATTGGAAATCTGATATCCCAACATTTCGTCAGAAAATATCTGAACTTGCTCGGCACCAGATCCATTGGCCGTCGCAGGCTCGAAATCAATATCGTGGAAGGTGAAATCACCCACGATTGACAACGGATTACCAGTGGCTTGGTCAAAAAAATCGACGCGAATCTCAGCAGTGTGTCCCTCATAGCCACCGACGCTAGAACCAACGATTCTTGAAAGTAGAACCGGGCTGTTGGACCAGTTGCCAAATGTCACTGGCAGCTGATTTGATTGGCCGGTCGTCAGGTTCCCCAGTTCGTCATAGGTGTCGACGAGTGTTAGCCGGACATCGACTGTGATTGCGCCGGAGTTAGCCGTTGCTGCATTGGCGTACGTGTAGGATGACGTTCCGGGTTCGCCCTCGGGGACAATCGCGACTTCTCCGTTTCCGATGTTGGCACCGGTTCCGATAGTAAAACCAGCGTCAGTAACAAGTAATTGTCCACTGAAAGAACTTGATGAAAGCGATTGAGTCTCGATCGAGCCTGTCGATTTTTCGAGAATCCAATCTCCGCCGACTGCAGCTGCTCCGGTGATGTCGTCCGAGGCGGCAACGTCTGCATTTGTGATTTGACTTAACTCGGAAATGAACGCTTCGCCCGCCGATGATGAAGCAAGGTCGCAACCGTAGATCAGAATGTCCCCAGATTCTGACAATGATTGTCCAATACGAACTAGCTCCGATGTGTATTGCCCTGCAAGTTCTTCCTGGCCAACGATTGAGCTTCCCAGACTCAGTCGCGCATCGGACCCGTGTGAAACGATATGAATGGCTTCGATATCGTTTCTGCCTTCGAGATGTTTTGCGATTTGTTCAAAACCGGATGATTGGTCGTTGATGAAGAAAACATCGACATCACGACCTTCGACGAATTCTGCAACAACTGATCCGAAACCTTCAACGGATTTGTCGACAAACAAGACTTCCTTTTTGGCGACCTGTTCTTGTTGATTCGCCCCCGCTTCGGCATCGGCCGAAATCGCGTTGACCATAGTCTCTAGGTAGGCACCGGCATCAACCTCGATTGATTGGGCGTCGATTGGCGCGATCGGAACGGCATCGAACAATGCGCGCTCTTCAAGCTGCTCAATCAATAGGTTTCTTTTCTCAGGTCCGTTTGAGTTTGAGGGAGTCTCAGGCATCAAAAATTCCGTTTTCAAACAATAGAATAGGCGGGGGCTTCGGGACATCGTTGAGGAAAATGCCGAAATGGCGGCACATTTTCCCCAAGGGAAACTTACCTTGTGAGGCAAGCCGTGTTGTCTTTTCTCGTCCCGTAAAGCAGGCAATTTGCAGCTGAGTTGCACGATTGCATAAAAAAAAGCGACGATGCAATTTGCATCATCGCTTTGTGCGAATCGTTCGAGTTGTAGCGGAATTAGAAGAAGTCAAACGGGCAGGTCGATCGTCATACAATCATGCTGATTGTTACAACCGAATGTTGGCTGGACTACTTCATAACGGGCGGTGCTATTAGAAATTCACTCGGCGAATTGGTGATCGAAGCAGCTTCATCGCTGGTTTCAAACTCAGGACGAACCGGGACCAAAGCACTTGCTGCCTGGACATTCGAAGGACTATTGGGAATTGCCGCATTGGATACCGTTGGTGTCGGCGGCGCGTTCAATATCACGTTTTGAGGAGCTACGTAGTTGGTGTTGCTCATTTGGTAACCGCCTTCGGAAAGGCCAGACGAAGGTCCCGAAACGAGATCCTTTGAAAGGACGTGAGTCGGTAGATCGTTTTCGATTGCCGTTCCGATGTTGACTCCTTCGGTGCGAAGCAACAACCCTGTGCTGCGTTTCAAATTCATCTGTGCCAAATTGTAAGTCAGCTGTGACTGTAGGTAATCGCTTTCTGCGTCAGCCAATCTTTCCTGAGCGACCAACAAGTTTTCCAACGCCAGGCTGGCTGACACGTCTTCGCCAGGAAGCCGCTGCCAACGTTTGGTTAGTGCATCCAGCTGTGCCGAACGAGCGACCATAGCTTGGTATTTTGCGGCCATTTCCTGATTTGAAGTGTCGATCTCTCGAACCGAAATTTCAACTTCCAGTTTTACGGTTTGGAGTGTCGTTTGGTACTGCGATTGAAGTTGTCGAAATTCCAAACGTCGGCGAGTGTTTCTTGCGTTGGCGGCACGGTTCGCGATTGGAATTTCATAGTTCAATCCGATTGAGTACGCCGGACGACCCGCGTTGAACTGTTCCGTAAAGGCGTCGCCGAATTGGCCGTCCGAATCCAAGCCCGCAACGTAGGCTTGCGTGATCAAATCAAGCTGAGGAAGCAACTCATGAGTCGCCATTCCCAATCGCAATTGGCCGGCTTTGATTTGCTTCAACGCTTGCAATACCTCTGGGCGATACTGGATCGCAAACTCCATCGCTTGTCCGATTTCAGCTTCGAAAGGTCCCATGTTGGGAGCGTCAAGTGGAACGATTTCTGTCTCATCAAAATTGCCCAACGAAGGATCGTTGACAAGCGAGCGAAGTCGCGACTCTGAATTCTTGACCGCCATTCGTGCACGAATCAATTCAGCGTATCGAGTCGCTGCGGAGGCCCGAGCACTGATGATCTGCGATTGCTGAGCATCTACCGACCGTCGTTTTTCCAAGATGTCATGGATCGCATACGCTCGCTGGTATGAGTTCATTTTTTGGAACAGCGTGCCTCGCTCAAGGTACAGCGACCAGTAGGCACGAGTCACTTCCAATAGATGCGATTGAAGTTGCCGGCGAAACTCATCGTCAGCAATTGCAACGTCGAGTTTAGCCAAACAAGTTAAACTTTCGTTGTAGATTCGGCCTCGACCACGTAACAGCGGTTGCGTGTAGCCAAGGACTAATCGAGCGGTGCCTTGCGGGTTGGGAACGAAGAAGTTTGAGTTCGTTCTCTGATGTCCGAGGTCTTGTTTTGCTTCAAGTTGACCACCAACACGATTCCTGCGACGAAGTCCGGCTCCGGCTGTCCAGTGTTGATTGATATAGCGACGACCAGTTCCACCAACAGTCAACGTGTTGCCAACGGGGTCGTTCAAGTCATCCCAACGAGTTTCCAAAAACTTGGTCCAATCGAACGTTGCTTCTGCTTCGATAATCGCTGTTCGTCGAATCATGGGAAGTTCGCTGAACACTCGAATCTGGTTCGAATGTTGCAATGTACGAATCAGAACTTCATCTAATGTCAACGATTGCGGCGTCGAAGTTTCACGCATCGGCAATGAGACTTTGTCGGCCCACCATCCTAGGTTCTGATTTGACGATGCGTTGAGCGCAGCCAAAGTTTGCTGCCCCTGAGCGGGAGCAATTGGAGTGCTCTGGGAGACTGCTGGGGGAGGGGAGGATTCAACGACCGATTGAGGTTGTTGAGAGTTTAAATCAATCTGTGCATTCAAAGGAGTGATGCAGCTGATTGTAAAACAAAATATTGATGTGAATGAGAATGCTCTAAGGAGGGGCATCATCTTTTTGCTCATTAGTTGAAATTGAACCGTGGAGACACAGTTGTTCTAGGTTCCTTATCGAACGATCCTGCCAATTGGTTTGATCGTAACTCTCGTATGTTTCAAAGCGGTTGTGATTATCGTTCTAGTTGTTCGGCTCAGATAGTTTTTGAGGGCTTAGTGAACTTTAACGATTAGGCGTTTTGAGGCTAAAGCGAGTTCTAGAGCAACGTTTTCGTTGATTTTATGAGGGGTAACGCTTACTTTTCACTTAGGAGGGGCACATCGAGAGGATGTTTAAAGCTTCATTGCTTGTGCTTGCTTGCGCATTTTGCGAAACCAAATTGAGATTTTTTCTGAAAGCACATCACCAACTGAGCCTCTAACGGTTCGGAAACTCACCGTCGCTGGTTGCCCACTACGAAGCCGATCAGAATCTGCATCAGATAGTTGCAATCTCGCAAGGAAATGAGGGTCGACTAGTTCAAGGGGGCCTTCGTTATCGCTTTGTTGGGCATCAGGTGCACGGTACTTAACTGGAAGTGCACCACCGGCAGTCGCACTGAATGCAGGGTGAGGCAAATCTACTCGTCCACGCGGATTCAGATGACTCATTTTCGCCGGGAAGTAGCCTGGTCCCGTACCCCAGACGTGAACATCAACATCTTGTTGAATGCGTTTTTCAAATGAAGCAAAGTCATGCTGGGAAATCATCGCATGGACTTCTTTTCTGCCCCCTGTTTGAATTGTGCAAAGCATATGCCCAGGAGCAAGATATTGCCCAACGAGACTCCGTAGCTCGTCGGCGTCAACCATCCCTCCAGATTTGGCGCAGATGTTCAGGTTTCGCTGTTGTTGATAACGTTCTTCTAACTGCTCGACCAAAGCTTCTCGGTTTTTCAATTCGATATCGACTCCGGCCATATTTGCATCGTTGCGAAGTTGACGGGTTCGAACTTCGTTAGCTTCTATTTCGATCAAAAGCTTTTCAACGTCTGTGTCGACGTTTCGATTGTCCAATCGAGCAAGTAAGTGGCCGGCTTGGACGACTTGCCCAGGTTCGACAAAAATCTCCGAGAGAAACCCTCCGACAGGTGTTCGGATTTCGAAACTTTCCTGATAGTCAACAATCGCTGGCGCTTTGATGCGAGCATACCAAGGGACATAAGTCAAAAAGGCCCAACCGGCTACCGCAAGCGCCGTTGTCAAAACGCAGAATCGCAAACGGCTTGGGCGTTGTTGTGTTTCCTCGCCAATGAAGACCATTTTCAGTAGTTTGCCGATTGGCCACACCACCCAAAACATGACTGCGATGGCCGCAAGGACAACACCGGCACCGAAAAATAGTGACTCAGCCGCCAAAGCCAAACCGACGCAGATCAGAACTTTCCAGCATAGCGCCAAAATTGCGTAAGTCGCGATCATCCAAGTCCGCTTCTCCGGCCATGAAGGTTGCTTCACGTCCATACCGAGATAAGTTTTTTTGCCGTACCACGACATCCATTGCTGGCCGTGTGTGCCAAGGTTTGGAAGTTCCAGCCAATCGGACAGAATGTAGTATCCATCGAATCTCATCAACGGATTCGCATTAAAAAATATCGTCGTAATACTTCCAGCCAACATGACGTTGAATGCGTGTTGTTGAATGACTCCATCGGTGTTGGCCCAAACGATCGTCGCGATCGCGGCGAGGAAAAGTTCGACATACATTCCCGCGGCAGCAACGTAGATTCGGTGCCACTTGGAAGTGAATCGCCAGGAACTGGTAACGTCGACGAAGGGTAGCGGTATCATCACGATCAACACGACGCCGCACTGATTGACGTCGCCTTCGTATCGTTTGCACGCGATTCCATGAGCTGTTTCGTGCAAGAGTTTGAGGATGATCCAGGTGAGTCCCAGCCAGATCCAGTTGTCATTGGTGAAAATCATGGACTGGCTGTTGGTCAGCGAATCCCAATTGGTGCCAACGAGATAGACTGCCGTCGCAACGATCGCGCACCAGACGACGAACAAAGGAAAACTAAACAGCCATCCCACAGCCGCGTTTAACCTCGTCAACAATTGATCTGGATTGAACAATGGAAACTTTGGAGAAACCGGGTTCATTTTCGCCATTTTTTTCTTGCGATCGGATTCGTCAAACGATTCCATCAGCCGTCCCGACGAGCGAGACGCATCGGTCGTTGCCAATCCGCTATCGATCAACCACTTGGCGATAGTAATTGCATCCTGTTCATTGAGAGCTTGATCTCCCAGTTGTGCCGCCGTTTGAGCGATGGCTTGTGCGATTTTGGTGGAACCATTCATCAACGAGATGAAGTGGTATTCGGCCATCCCAACACGAAAGAATCGAGAGTTGATTTCGTCTTCGATAAGATAACAGGGCGCGCCTTGGTATTCTTGAAGATGAAAACTGAGATCCGTACGCAGCTCAATTTTACAGTTGGCCAACTCAACGGTACTGTGGTGCGCGGTCGTGTTGTTCGGCGAATGGTCCATTATTTATTGATCATTGAAAGTTGACGGTTGATAGTTTGCAGTCTGAGTCGACGGGGGTTTAAAAACCAATCGCGGTCACGATTTTCTCCCATGGGCGGTGAAAAATTGCCCAACCCAGTGTTCGTTTTTTACCGTAGACCCTCGCGTAACCATCCATACCCGGTCGCACTCGTCCGTCTTCGTTTGCCAATTCAGCTTCTGCGATGAACACGTTTTCGTCGTCGCGAATGGTGGAACTCGGGCGTATTTTTTTTACAACCGCTTCGATGGTTTCGGTACCAAATCCATCGAAACGAAACTTCACCGTTTGCCCTTCTGCGATATTCATGATCTCGTCGGCGGGAATGGATAGTTCCACACGCAGCGGCGAAATTGGCGCGATCTCATAGAGTTTCTGGCCAAGTTCGACAGGATAATTTTCGCGTTTGTCGAGACTGCCCGAAAGCACAACACCGTCGACATTCGATTTGATTTCGAGGTTGCCTTGGTTGTACTCAAGCACGTCGAGGTCGGCTTCGAAGCCTTTCATTTCCAAATCGGCGCCAATGGATTTTGCAATCTCTCCACCGGCTCGATAGGTGTCAAAGTCTTTCGCGGCTCGATTGAGATCCGCAACGGTTTGAGCGATCTGAAAGCCGATCTCACGACCGTCCATTTTTGCAAGAACTTGGTCCTTGAGAACAACGTCACCTGGTTCGACGAAGGTGTTTTCCAGCAGTCCTTTGTGGGGCGCGACGCTGAAGCTTCGAGTGACAGGTTCAGCGGTGCATTTTGAATTCACTCGATAAGGAACCGGAATAAACATGGCTCCCACTGTGGCGAGAGTCAAAATTCCAACGGCCCATTTTTGGTTTGATTTTTCCTTGGATATAAAAAATCGTTTTAACTTACTCAGCCATCCGCCCTCGGCCTTGCGAACGATTTGGACAGTGCTGCCGAGTGGATGTTCCAACGCGTTGATCAGGTTTCTGGTCGCTGGTGTTCGGTCGAGGGAACGATTGCCAAGAATTGTGATCGCGCCGATGATGTCGTTGGATTGATTTCGAAGCGGCACCGAGATTGCTGACTCGCATCGCATGTGGTTGGCTAGTTTTTTGTGCGACAGAGCGTTGCTGCGCATGCCGTTGGCATCACCACTGGGGGCTTCGGGGAAAACGGTATAACTTCCGCGAACGATGGCTTCATCGAACGCACTTTTTAGTAGACGGCAGGTTCGCGATTGGTTGTCAAACTCCGCCATCGCAGAGACTGCCATTAGCCGGCAAGAACTCAATGCTGAACCATCTTTGTTTTTCAATCCAATTGCGACATAGTCACAACGGAATAGGCCTTGAAGTTCATTCGTGACTTTGACGCAGGCGTCCTTGGTGGAATCACTGCATTCTGCTTTGCCTATCAGTTCCAGAACCATCGCGGTGCTGCGAACTTCAAGCGCCATCGAAGTCAACTGATCACGTGAACGCCAAAGGTCGTAGTGGTTTGCGACAGCCTGGCAAACCATTATTGCTTCGGGACAGCGAGCTTTGTCATCATGGAAAATGCCGCAAATTACGGCAGTGGTTTTATCGTCTTTGAAAAACGAAACACAAGTGATCAAAGAACCGCGAATGTTTCCGCATTTGAGAACTTGTGGTCCGGGATGAGACGCAGCGTACGTTGCTGCGGCAATCATTTGTTGACGCATCGCTTGATTGTCCATCGCTGGATTCTTGAATCGCGATTCGACAATCGTTGGAGCGTTGCCCGGCGAAATCTCGATCCAGCCCGTCCCAAACATCCTCGCCCTGGCAGAAACTGCTTCAAGGAATGATTTGATCAGGTCGTCCGTTCGTTCGGTTGTCGTCGTGATTGCGCGAAGATCCTCCACCAGTTCAACGAGGTGAATGGCATCACGACTTTTCACGACGGATTCGAGCTCGATGGATTCAGCAGCTGTTTTGGCCGATTCTATTGCGGGCTTGATGTCGATTTTAGAATGCACGATTGGACCGGAGCCAAGGGATTCACCGTTGGAGATAGGTGTTGGCTGATCTGTAGGCGGATTGGTCATTTGATTGTTTAAGTTGCTGAATCGAGTGCGATTGATTGGGCGTTGGTGGCTTGGCCTGTAGATAAAGGCTAGGTTTCAGACCAAGCGAATTCGTTCTGCTATTTAAGTTCAAGCAATTCTTGAATCGCCGATTGATGGCTGGAAGTGGAAATCAATCGACATCGAACACCGCTGCGGTAATTTTGAAGTTCATTTGCAATGGCCACTTCGACACGCACACGGCCACTGTCGGCCTTGGTAATCGGTGCGACATACTCGACGGTACCTTTAGCGTGTGACTTTTCTTCGGTCATGAGAATCTCGGCAGTGTGTCCGATTTTGATTTTCACAGCACGTGCGGTTGGTAAATAGAACACGACTTTGAGTGCGTCCAACTGTTCAACAGTCACCACATGTGGGTCGTTAACGGAGACGTACTCGCCAACTTTTTTACGGACGTCGGTGACGACACCGTTGATTGGGCTGCGGATGCGTTTCTGTTCAATTTGGCTTTCGATACGTTTTGTTTCGAGACTTGATTGTTCGTTCTCTTCCAAGATCGCTTCGACGTTTTGTTTGGAAATCTCAACGTCGGATTTAGCTCGTTGGACTTCTTCGGGGCTGCCTGCTTTTTCCTCAAGCAGTTTGACTTTTTGTTCGTAACGTTTTGTATTGGTTTCAAATTGGACCTCTGCGGATCTCAATTTGGCTTTTTGGTTTGCTTTGGCGCGAGACAGGCGTCGAGAAGCCTCTAAAACACTTTGGTCGAGTTCGAACAGTAGATCACCAACTTCAACAATGTCACCGCGTCTGACTTTGACGTTGCTTACGATTCCATTCTCTGCGCTGGCGACGAGGATTTTCTGGTAGGACTCTGTGAACGCCTCGTCGGCTGCTGTTGACGAGCGGAGTTGGTTGGTTCGGCTGATTCGCTGTCTTGAGTTTTTGTCTCGGTCATCTGCCGAAGCCGAAACTTGACAAACCACGACGGCAATCAACGCGACGATTCCTGTGATGTTATTTTTGAAATGAGTTTTCACTTTGTTGGCTCTGTCTCAGTTAAGTTGTTTGAGCGTTTCGGATTGGTTTTTTTGTTGCTGAAATCGCGGAGCGTTTAAGCAAGTTTGGCCACAGATTTTTGAACAGATTCCATCCAGCGGTCGTGGACAACCATTTTCTTTCGGTTCTTGAAACCGATGAGTTCGATCCTTGCTTGGAGAGCTCGGATTTGCGAATCGAAATTTGACCTGCACTCTCCGGTCGATTTGTCGGCAGAGCGTTTGAGGGCTTTGGCGAGCCCTGGTTCGTATCGTTTGATGATTTCGTCTTCTGCGGAGACAAAGAACTGACACGATCCAGGGTCGGATTGTCTTGCGCTTCTACCGATCAACTGGCGATCGACTCGCGGCGAGTCATGGTGTTCTGCGACGATGACGTGGAGCCCGCCAGCGGCTCTTGATTCGTCATCGAGTTTGATGTCGGTACCTCGCCCTGCCATGTTGGTGGCGATTGTCAAACAGCCCGAACGTCCCGCGCTGGAAATGATCGACGCCTCATCATCGTCTTGTGTGCCGTTAAGAACGATATGAGGTTGGTTTTTTGATTTCAAAATTTCGGCAATCTCACGACTCTGGATGATCGTTCTTGTGCCAACCAAAACAGGTTGACCTTCGGCGGCACGGGAGATGGCTTCTTCTGCGATGGCGTTGTATTTCGATTGCGTATCGGCAAAGTATCGTGCTTGGACCGTTTTTCGTTTCGACGCCTTGTTGCGTTCGATTTTTACGATCGGCAAATCGTAAAACTCAAGCAACTCGGCTTCATTGCCCATTGCTGTTCCTGTCATGCCGGCGACTTTATCGTAGAACGCGAAATAACGTTGACGCGTGATGCGTGCCTCAATTTCACGCTCCTCGGTCATCGGAACGTTTTCTCTCATTTCGATTGCCTGATGGAGTCCACTTCGCCATTTGCGCTCTTCGTGAAGCCGTCCTGTGTTGGCATCGACGATAACGATTTCATCATTGGAAACGACGTAGTCGGTGTCGCGCTTGAGGAGCAACCTAGCGTGTATGGATTGCTCAACGTATTGTGACCAAGGACGCTGCAACAACGATTGGACATCGCCCGGAAGCTGGTCGTGAATTAATTTCCAACCGCTGTCTGTGAGTGTGACAGAATTTTTGATCCAATCGATTTCGAAATCTGAATCTTGCTCGAGCATGTCGGCAATTTTCATTGCAGTCTTGTAAACATGCGGATCCGGGACGGTGATGCCACTGCTGCCCGATAAAATCAGGGGAGTAGTGGCTTCGTCGATGAGCACGCTGTCGGCTTCGTCAATGATGGCAAACGACAGCGGTCGCTGCATGAGCGTGACGTCGTGTTCGGGCATGCCTCTCATACGGCAAAGGAAACGAGTTCCTAATTGCAGTTCCGGCTGATTCCGAATTGCCATTTGGTCACGAAGAAAGTCAAAGCCGAATTCGTATCCTGTGCCGTAAGTAATGTCGCACTGATAAGCTTGTTTTTTCTCAAAAACGTCTTGGTCATTTTGAATGAGTGCAGATGTCAGGCCTAGCGCCGAAAGCACAGGCACCAACTCCTCATGATCACGCTCAGCCAGATATGCGTTAGTCGTTGCGACATGGACGCCCTTGCCTGTCAGACCGTAAAGTACCGAAGGCAGTCCGCAGGTTACCGTTTTGCCTTCTCCTGTTTGCATTTCAGCAATCGCGCCGGTTGCTAAAACGAGCCCCCCCAGCAACTGGCAGTCGTAATAGATCTTGCCGGTGGTCATCCGAAGGGCTTCAGTCGTTAGCGAAAACGATTCCACAACGGCGTTGGATGAAAGTACTGGTAGCCCGTCGATTTGAATTTTTACTTTTAGCTCTTCTGCAAGTTGGAGCAGTTTAGCTTCGCCGCAGTTCTCGATTTCTTTGGAACGTTTGCGAATTTCAGCCAGGAGTTCGTGATCCGATTTCCGTGCGTGATGCATGCGTGGCCACAATCGGTCAACGAAAGAGCGATAAGGTTTGACTGCACTCATCTTGGCCAATGGGAAAGACAGATCGGACGGGACTTGATTCAAGCCGCGCAGTACGTAGGAACTTACGTAGCAACAGACGGCCCTATGTATCGGTTCGGGCGACCGTCGATAGAGCCATGAGCGCAATGAAACACAGGTGTCCGTTCTAGGGTTCGCCCTGCTAGAAAGATCGAACAACCGTCAAGGTTTAACAAATGGCTAACGGAACTGCGTATTCGATCGAGTTTGCTGGCATAAAAACCGGCTTCGTCGTTTGATTTGACAACCTGTATCCGTCAAACTTGGTACAAGCCGTGCGACCGTCCGTCTAAAATTGGCAGTCGTTTCCGGTTGTGTTTATTATGAAATGAAGTGTCTCAAAACTAAGGCTTCAGAATGTTTGTTTCCAGCTGGAATTCCAAAACCCTATCAATATTTTCCCTGGTGGTGATTGCGCTTGGTTGGATGACCGGCGATGTCAACGCTCAATGGCAAAGTTACCAATCTTACAAACTCGTCCCGGCGACGGTTTACGATCAGAAACCCGTGACGAAATCACGTTGGGTAAACGAGACGGTGAAGGAGCGCCAAAAAGTAACGTCCTACAAGATGATTACTCAAACCGAAAAACGTGAACGCAAACAGATCACCTATAAACCCGTACGGACCACCAGCGAACGAGAAGAACGCGTCGTTGAGATGAAGCCGTATACGGAAACGAAATTTCGAACTCGCAAGACCGAAGAGACGACTTACGAGGAAGTCACCGACTATCGCGATGAAGAGTACACGGTTCAGAAGCCAATCATCAGAACTGAAATGCGAGAAGAGAGGTACACGGTCAAAAAACCCGTGACTCAAAAGCTTGTTGAAGTGAAATCTACAACGACGTATAAACCCCGTGTTTCAACAGGAACGGAATATGTTCCGACAACGCTGACCGTGCCGCAATTGGTCGCGACTGCGGGTGGCGCTCAAAGGCCTCGTATGAAATGGCTTGAGTCGGGTTACTACACCGATCCAGCAAGCGGGCAGACCGTTTATCGAAGACGTGGCTTGCACTGGGTACAGCCGACGGCAGTCGTTCCGGCGGCTGCGACCGTTCCTGCTCTTATTCCGCAACAACGTGCCACCGTCGACTACGTTCCTGAGACGGTCGAAGAAAGAACACCGGTCGAAGTTACACGGATGATCGAACAAGTCGAAACTCGCAAAGTTCCAGTTGACGTCAAAGAGATGGTCGAACGAACTGAGACTCGCCGTGTTCCTTACACTCGAAGAATTCCAAAAACAATTGTGACGACTGACGAGATTCCTTACACACAGACCAGATACAAGGAAGTCGTGACCGTGCGCAAGGTTCCGTATGTGGAAACGACATACGAAAAGGTTGAAACGTTTGAGCCGTACGAAGTCGAGGTTTCAAAATGGGTTCCCGTCGTTCGCGAAGTCGAAGTTCCCCGAGTCAAAACAAAACGAGTTGACTATGACGTGATGCAGATCGTCCCTCGTACCGTGATGATGAAAGTCCCGATCGATTCGTGTGGTCGTGAAATCGGCGCTCCAGTGCTTTTGGACCAACCCCCTGTGATCGAGACACCTGTTCTCAAGCCTGTTATCTCTGATTCTGAGTCAAATGTTTCCGAAGGGTTTGGAACAACCGTTCGACGGACACCGATTCTTGAAAGCGTGTTGGAACCGAATCCTCGTAGGTCGTACAAAGGCCAGTTGGAATTGGTTCCATCAATCGACGATGACAGAACGAAAACGCTGGACGAAACGATCAAGAGAGTGGATTCAGTTGAGGTTCCACGATCCGCCATTGGTGGAGACATGGGGCGTATCAAACGTAGGTTTGGCACGAAGCGGTCGAGCCAAGGGTACGAACCCCCTGTTGTTAAAGAAGAGACCCCAGATGAGGTTGAAGTGAAAACGATCGACGAAACTTCTGATGTTGCAGACGATGTTTTTCCGCCGCAAGTTGAAATGCCAGAGAACGAGCCGACGGAGACCGGTAACGAGAATGCGGAAATGCGTCCTCCAGCATCGGACTCAGATCTTCCGATCGCGCCGGCTTCGGACGAAGATGTGGAAAACGAAACTTCGGATCCAACCGAAAACAAATCGAGCAACCCTTCATTGAACGGGCCTGCTTAATTCAGTAGGCGAGGCCAAGCAGGTGAGGGCGAATGCCCATCGCTGAGGAACTTGGCTTGAAATCAAGCCCAGCAGTTCTCACATTTAAAAATTGGGGGCGTCCCTTTGACGTCAAGGTCTTTGACGATCTGCACCGTGTCGCCCTCGTTCAACTGATTGGTCGTTTGTCGTTAGCCACGGTTCCGTGCTGTTCAACCGCGGCCAACGTCAAACCATTCGTGGCTTGTCAGGCCTGAAATGAAGGATGCCAAGGGCAAGGCCGATTCCCGTTTCAACAACTTGATCTTCTTAGCCCAATTTCTTCTTTTCTGGGCTGAAAACGACGGACCACTAGTAACTATCGGGCAGACCCCAGCCTAACGGATTGTCGCAACGTTTATGGCGTCTTCGAAGTACGTCCAGAGGGTAAAACGCACCGGCGGTGAAGAACTTTAATCCTGAAACAACTGGCTGAAGTCGTTCATCTTTTAGCAAATTGAGCCTCGTTACTCCGTTGCCGATTCCATGTCGCTCAAGCAATGGTTCTTCGAAGAGCAAATTCTGATAGACGTCGTTGGGAGCCGTCCACTGTACGGATTTCCAAGTTTGAGACGTTGCTGCGGAGTTTCGAAACTGATTTGGGACTGCCTCAAGTTTTGGAGTTGCCAATTTTGGAGCGGTCGAAAGATCGATGTTTCGCAAGTCTGTCTGTAGGCGGTTGGTAGTTGGCTGAACGTCAGTTGTGATTAGCTCGCTTGGAACGGACTCGCTGCGAGCCGCATTCCACGGAAGGCTTTTTTTCTCGCCATCTAGATCTTCTGCTGACTGGATAACTGGCAAGTTGCGATCGACTTCATCTGTTTGACCGAGTGAAACCTGACCGACGAAGAGAATTTGCAAACAGGCCAAAGTCAGGCTGCCGAAAGTGCAACGAGCGACAATGCTGGCAGCGCGGTTGTGAATCGAGTTTGTTTTAACATTCATGGGTCTGGTCCTTTATCAACCAAAAACAGGGTTGGATCGCGTTTACTACCCTCAATACTTATTCGATCGGTTAGATCCGGATGATTGAATTGAGACCTTCAATGAGGGACTAGTTGTAACGGTCAGTGGTTTCTCAACGGCTGGCAGCGTTAAATTTTTCCGGATGTACGAGTCTTGCCAGACCTAATGAATGGTTGCAATGTTTCAATCATTCACCATCGCACGATTCGAATTTTGTTGCCGAATATCTGCGTCGATACACTTGGAACGGCGGAAGGAATTGACCCGATAATGGCACCGTCAATCAATCAAGGCTGATGTAATGCGAAAATGTAACAACCTCAATCGAATTTTAATCCTGTTAATCACCGCCTCTGTGGTTGTCGTACTTGGTTGTAAAACAAACAGGAAAATTCGAACCCGAACAGCGATCGTGTATCCCACGAACTACGAAAATCAATTGACGGCTGGAGGCGGAATGGCCGTTGAACGTCCGATGGATTCGCCAGCGGTCACACGGGCTTCGCACTCTTTCGAGTACGCACTGCAACCGCTTACTTCGGCCGACCAGCTTCCACCTGCATTCGGCATTTCGATCGACAATATTTTAGAGGTCGCACTCAGCAACACGACGGTACTTCGTTCGCTAGGCGCTCAAGTGCTCAGCAACCCCCAAGGTGCAACCGGCGTTTTTGATCCAGCGATTCAGGCAACGGATCCACTTTTTGGAATCGAAGCCGCATTGTCGGAGTTCGATGCGAATCTTTCGGCGTCTTTGAATCATGCAAACAACGATGACGTTTTCAACAACTCTATTCTTGGTGGTGGTGCAACAGAAGTCCTTCAGGATTTGACCACAGCAGATTTTGCTATACAGAAAAACTCAGCCGTTGGAACCGCGTTTGCACTTCGAAGTAACTACCGGTACGATTCGAACAACAACAGAACCAGCACGTTCCCTTCTTCGTACCAAGGATTCTGGGAAGCCGAAGCACGGCATCCTTTGTTGCAGGGGAATGGATTGGAGTTCAATCGTATTGCCGGACCTAATTCCCGACCAGGTTTTAGAAACACAAGCGGCCTCTTAGTTAGCCGTATCAATAACGACATTTCGATCGGGCAGTTCGAGCAAGGCGTTCGGCAGTTTGTTAATGAAACGATCGAAGCCTATTGGAATCTCTATTTCGCGTATCGAAATTTTGAGTCTACGAAAATGGCTCGCGATACATCGTTGGAGACTTGGAATTCGGTCAAGGCACGTTTTGACAATGATTTGCCTGGCGGTGAAGCAGACAAGGAATCCCAGGCCAGAGAGCAATATTATTTGTTTCAACAGCAAGTCGTCACTGCACTCAACGGCGACCCACGATCTGGCGTGGAAGGTATTTTGCAAGCCGAGGCCAACCTTCGCCGCTTGGTTGGGCTTCCGCAAAACGATGGGCGGCTACTTCGTCCAACCGATTCGCCAACGTCTGCGAAAACGGTTTACGACTGGAACTCGCTCGTCAATCAAGCACTCGATGACCGTGTCGAAATTCGTCAACAACTTTGGCGAGTAAAACGTCGTGAGCTTGAATTGTTGGCTTCGCGCAATTTTCTATTACCTCGTTTGGATGCTGTTGCAACATTTCGAAATAACGGATTCGGTGACGATTTAGTTGGTGGAGGCGGTCGTTTCAGCAGTCTGCTCTCGGACATGTCGAGCGGGGACCACAATGAGTGGGAAATGGGTTTGCAAATGAATGTGCCACTTGGGTTCCGACAAGCGTCAGCAGGCGTAAGAAATTCAGAATTGCAATTGCGTCGTGAAAGAGCGATTCTCGAAGAGCAGGAGAAACAGATCATTCACGAATTGGGAACTGCGGTTCGACAAACGGAACAGTATCATTCCGCAGTCAAATTCGCTTACAACCGAATGGTCGCCGCTCAGGACACCGTAGACGCTCGCCAAGCTGCGTTTGCAGCGGACGCGGTCCCTGTCGACTTGTTGCTAGAAGCCCAACGGCGTTTGGCGGAATCTCAAACCGCCTATCACCGAGCCGAAGTGAATTTGCAACTGGCGAACGAAAGCGTGAATCGTGAGTCCGGCCAATTGTTGGCCAGTCATTCAGTCGGCCTCGATCAAATGCCTTCGTGCAATTCGGCAGGAGTTCAAGTCGCCCAACGACAATCAAAAGTGCGATCAGGAAAGTCGTTTGATTACCGATATTGAAAAACTGATTCGCTAGTTTTCTGTGATGGATCGCTCTGCCATTTGAAAAAGCGTTTCTTCATATTTGCTTCCAAAAAGGATTTCCTCGACACAAGCCACGTCGAGGCGTTCAATTTCTGGAATCCAATTTCCTGCACGTGAAATCAATTTCAGCGAAACCACTCCGTCACACATGCCTTGAAAAGCGCCGGCGACACTGTTTTCCTTGGATCCGTATTCGCAACAAAAGATTGCGATTGGGAATTTTTCATGAAACTTGCCGGCTAAATCCGCCATCGTTTCTCCTTCTTGCGCAAATGGCGATTCGACCGGTAGTGATCCTCTTGATCGCAA
Source organism: Mariniblastus sp. (assembly GCA_045105295.1). GTDB lineage: Bacteria > Planctomycetota > Planctomycetia > Pirellulales > Pirellulaceae > Mariniblastus. Next base: position 6,933 of record JBGCDK010000122.1, on the reverse strand, counting down.
TGCCTTGCAAATGAATGTCTCGTCATCTGCGGGTAAAATTTCATGAATGCAACTGAGCTTTGTCGCGCGAAAACCATTAAGCCACGATTGTTGGAAAATGCGAGCGGTCAAAACGTAATCGCTCCCGATGCTGATAACGAAGCCTTCAACGCAATCCGATTCGGATAGCCAAATCTCGATTGGCAAGTTTTTCTTTTCGTAGAGCTTGAGGTCCGAGACTATTTCTTCCGGAGAATTTGTTTGGGAGTCGGATTGTTTTTCTTCAATCAATGCTCCTGTTCGAGCCTGGCAGGAGACCGAGCGAGACATGAACCAACTGCTCGCATAAGTCCCGTCTTCATATTTGATTTGGTTGAACTTGGTGCCTTCACATGTAAATCCGTTATTGCGATACAGACCGATCGCGGACTCATTGGATCCCAAAACATCCAAGCAGATTTTCTCTAACGCAGGATTTTCTTCTGCCCATTTAATCGCTTCGTCAAGCATCACGGAACCGATGCCGCGTCCACGCCACAGAGGGTTGACTGACATTCCCAAACTCGCAGTGTGCGCCATCCTTATACGTTGGCCAGCTTGGACATCGATGTTGCCCACGGTTCTTCCTTGCACGAATGCTAGAAGCATCAGCTTTTTGTCATTGTCAATGAACTCAGTCAGCGCTTCGTCGTCGAAATCAATCTCACCAGAGACGGCGCTCATGCCTGCACCGTCCATTAGGATTTCATTTAGGTGTTGCCGAAAGTCGTCAAAATCAGATTCACGCATCGAACGAATTTTGGCTTCGGTTCCGTCTTTAAGTTTTACAGTTTTCGTTTTGATAGATTCCGTTCCTGATGGACTAAGAATTTGATAAAGGGTTCGACTGAACCCGGTTTCTTAACGAGGCACGACGGTTTGTCGTATGTGAAGATTTGCAATACATTCAGTTTACCAACTTTGTTCGACCGTTCACGGTTTGCAAACGATTTTGTTTTGCCTGAGATGGTTGACGTTGGTTCGCCTTTTCGTTTGTTCGCCTTTTCGTTGGTTCGCCTTTTCGTTGGTTTGGGTTTTCGTTGGTTTGGGTTTTTGGCTTCTCACCTCGTAGCAAAACTAACCAACCGAAATTAGAATAAGTGCTCGAACATTAGTCCGATCCACTTCGCAAGAATTTTGATTTCATGAAAATAGTTGCCCAACTCGCCATCTGCGTTTTGTTGTTTTTGATCCAAGCCGATTGCCAAGCCAAGCAACGACAGCAAAGGCCTCCAAAAACTTTCGCTGATGGAAAACTGACCCTCGACACCATCTATGGTCGCAAAGGGCCAAGCACTGGATTTTTTGGGGCGACTTGGCAGGAGACCGGTTCTAAGTTTGTTCGCTCCAAACCTTCACCAACGGTTCGTGGCGGCAAAGACTTGGTCGCGATCGAACCGCAAAGTGGAGCCGAAACGGTTTTGCTTCGCGCCGAGGAACTGATCCCAACAGGTAAAACAAAACCAATTGGCCGCGCGGACATACAGTGGTCAAAAAATCGAAATCTCGTTTTGATTTTCACCAACACTCGTAAAGTGTGGCGGCACAACTCGCGTGGTGACTATTGGCTGCTCGATCGACAATCGAAAAAGCTTCGCCAGATCGGTGCCGATCGTCCTGCGACATCGTTGATGTTTGCCAAAATATCTCCTGACGCAAAATCGGTTGCTTACGTTTCCCAAGGCGATGTCTACGTGGAAGACATTGCGTCAGGTGCCACAAAGAAAATCACTGAGAAAAGCTCCCCTGATATTATCAACGGAACGTCAGATTGGGTTTACGAAGAAGAATTCGACCTGAAAGATTGTTTCCGCTGGAGCCCCGACAGTAAAAAAATCGCTTTCTGGGAGTTTGATACGTCTGAAGTTGGCGAGTTTATTATGATCGACAACACCCAAGGACTTTATCCCAAACTCACGAAATTTAAGCACACGAAACCAGGTGAAAAAAATTCATCTGTTCGAATGGGCTTCGTGCACCTCGGGGACGGTTCGACCCAATGGGTCAATGTCGAAGGCGATCCGAGAGAACACTATATCGCTCGAGCACGTTGGGTTGATGACAACAGCTTGATGATGCAACGTTTGAATCGCGATCAAAATTTTAATTCAGTTTTGATCGCCGACGCTACGACCGGCAACACCAAAGAGCTTTTTCGCGATACTGACGATTCATGGTTGGAGACTTGTGACGACCTTCAAAAAATCAATGATGGCCAAGACTATTTGTGGGTCAGCGAAAAAGATGGATGGCGTCACGTTTATGCTCTCAACGCTCAGACGGGGGCGATGAAGTTGCTTACGCCGGGTGACTACGATGTGATTTCGATCACGCGAGTTACTGAGGACACGATTTACTTTATCGCGTCACCTGATAATCCGACGGAACGATATCTCTTTTCTGTTCCGCTTTCGGGTGGTCCAGCAAAACGTATCACTCCCGCTGGATTCAAAGGCACAAACCAGTATCAAATCACGCCTGATGGAACCCTCGCGTTTAGAACTTATTCGCAATACGGCGTCCCACCAGAAACAGAATTGGTTTCGTTGCCCGGTCACCAAACGCTTCGATCTGTCATGAGAAGTGACGAGATGAAAAACGCGTTGGCAACATTGGCTCCCGTCGAAACTGAGTTTCTACGTGTGGACGTCGGCAATGGTGTTTTGTGTGACGCTTGGGTGATGAAGCCAGTAAATATGGATCCGACGAAAAAGTACCCTTTGATCGCCCATGTTTATGGCGAGCCTTGGGGCACAACAGTCACGAACTCTTGGGGCGGGTCAAATTACTTGTGGCATCGTATGCTTTGCGAACAAGGTTACGCGGTGTGCAGCATCGACAACAGAGGAACCAAAGTTCCGCGTGGAGCGAAATTTCGCAAGTCGATTTACAAAAAGATGGCTGTAATTGCCGCGGCAGATCAAGCAGCTGCAATTCGGGCACTCACCAAGCATTTCAGCTGGCTTGATGCATCTCGAGTTGGCAGTTGGGGCTGGAGCGGTGGTGGTTCGATGACGCTAAACGCGCTCTTTCGCTACCCTGACGTTTACCGCACGGGAATTTCCATCGCGGCGGTTCCTGATATCCACTACTACGATTCGATCTATCAAGAGCGTTACATGAGTACACCGCAGAAGAATCCAGAGGGGTACAAGAACGCATCACCGATCAACTACGCGAAGAACCTAAAAGGCAACTTGCTGATCGTTCATGGGACTGGTGACGACAATTGTCATTACCAAACGGTAGAGTTGTTGATCAACGAGCTGGTGAAACAGGGGAAACAGTTTTCTATGATGGCGTATCCAAATCGTTCACACTCAATTAACGAAGGGCGCGGAACGACGATGCATTTGCGAAACCTGATGACGAATTACTTTCTCAAAAACCTTGAGCCGGGCGGAAAGTAATTCTCGAATTCTTAGTGGGAGTAGCTGGGCTGGTTCAAAAACTGACCGTTCCAATCTACTCCTTTCTACTATGGAGAGCGGCTCGAAAGTATGGAGTTGCTTCCGATAAAAAATAAAACGAGTTGGCTACAACTAGCCAACTCGTTTTTTTATTAGGTACCATCGGTCGCGATCTGCTAACCAGCGATTGCTAATGTGCAGACTGTTAATTTTTCAACCAGCTTGGCCAGCTTAGCCAGCAATTCGTAGTTCTTTCGTTTCAGTCGAAACGCCCAATCCTAGGGCTTGAGAAAGGCAATCAACAGCGTACTTTTGCTCGCCCTCTGTAAGCTCAGGAAAGATCGGCAGCGCGAGGACTTCTTCGCAGGCTTGATCGGTTTGAGGAAGCGATCCCTCTGGCACGTTCAAGTATGAAAAACATTCCTGTTTGTGAAGCGGAATTGGATAGTAGATTTCACTTCCAACATTCATGTCTGCCAACTGCTGACGAATGTTGTCCCGTGATCCGCCAGGGATTCGAATCGTGAATTGGTTCCACACATGGCCATTGCGGGGAAGCGACGTTGGCAGAACGACTGACGAGCTTAAGCCCGCTTCGAGCATCAATTTACGATATCGAACTGCATTGCGTTTTCGTTTTTCTGAATACTCACTGAGGCAGCTCATTTTCGAGTTGAGCACCGCTGCTTGGATCGCATCCAAACGGCTGTTGATCCCTACGACTTGATGGTGGTAACGGGGGCGCATTCCGTGATTTGCCAACAGTCGAAGTCGATCTGCCATGGCGTCATCGTTGGTCGTCATCATTCCGCCGTCACCAAATCCGCCAAGGTTTTTGGTTGGGTAAAAACTGAAACATCCGACAGATCCCATGCTTCCGGCGGCTCGATCTGATTCAGTCGCTCCAATCGATTGGGCACAGTCTTCGATCACAGCAATATCACGCGCTTTCGCCAGTTCCATGATCGGGTCCATGTCAGCACACTGGCCGAACAGGTGAACAGGAATGATGGCTTTTGTTTTTTCAGTGATCAATGTTGCCAAATGATCGACGTCGAGGTTGAACGTTGATGGTTCAATGTCGACGAAAACTGGGATGCCACCCAATCGAGTGATGGCGCTGGCGGTTGCGAAAAATGTGAAACTTGGACAGATGACTTCGTCGCCAGGTTGGATGTCGACGGCCATCAAAGCCAGGAGTAATGCGTCACTTCCGGAGGCACAACCGATGGCGTGTTTTGTTTGGGAGACTTGGGCGACGGCGGCTTCGAGAGCTTTGACATGCGGGCCACCAATGAACCATCCCGAATCAATAATGTCGGAAATGGTGTCCATGATTTCTGATTTGAGTGGCTGGTTGCCTCTTCCAACATCGAGGAGCGGTGTGGAATTTGGGGTGGAGTTCTCGGGCATCGGTGACCCTTCCTTGGGTTTTAAGATGGTTTATTTTGGTACGCAATCCATGCGTGTCCTGCAAAAATAGAACGCCAGCTAGTTTTGGTCAATAGAACTCGTACCTTTAACTAAGTCGATTTGTTTGCGACAATGCTAGCTCTTCGATTGTCGCAAACTTCGAACACAGTTTCTTCACCCGTCCAGTCATCCATTCAATTCACAACAAACATGATTTTGATCGTCGATAACTACGACTCGTTCACATACAACCTTGTCCAGCGATTGGGCGAGCTCGATTCGACTTTGGAAATCCAAGTTCACCGCAACGATAAAATTACGGTGGACGAGATTGAGAAACTGTCTCCCAGTCACATTATCATTTCACCGGGACCATGCACTCCCAACGAAGCCGGTATCTCGGTGAACTGCGTTGAGCGTTTCCATGGAAAGCTTCCTCTGTTGGGTGTCTGCCTTGGCCATCAATCCATTGGTCAAGCCACTGGGGGAACGATCGTTCGAGCCGAACAACTGATGCACGGCAAGACCGACGAGATCAATCACAACTCGAAAGCGATTTTTGCTGGGTTGCCCAACCCCATGATCGCAACCCGTTATCACAGTTTGGTGATTAAGCCAGATACGCTCTCTGATGAATTTGAAGTCAGCGCCTGGGCGAACGCTCCTGACGGCTGTCGAGAAATCATGGCTATCCAGCACAAGACATTCCCGACCTTTGGCGTGCAATTTCACCCAGAGAGTTTTCTGACCGAGAGCGGCATCGACCTGTTGCGAAACTTTGTAGAGATTACAGGCCCATGATTTCAATTGAAAAAGCATTTGAACTGATCGCCGAAAATGTCAACGCGATGCAACCTGTGTCCACGCCCATCGCGGACGCGGTCGGCAAAGTCCTCGCCGCCAACGTCGAGGCCGACGTGGATTCTCCACCGCATGATAAATCCGTGATGGACGGTTTCGCGGTTCGCAGCAGCGATATTGCTGCTGGTTCAAAACGGTTGGAAGTGATTGAAACCGTAATTGCTGGTGGGTGGCCAACTGAGGATTTACAACCCCAGCAGGCGACGCGAATCATGACGGGAGCACCGATTCCATTGGGCGCCGACGCTGTCGTGATGGTGGAACAGACTGAGGTTGAAACCGTCGATGGTAAAGAATTTGTGAACTTGGCTGTTGACTCGATCGCCCCAGAAAAACATGTCTTGCGGCGCGGCGTCAATTTTTCCAAAGGGCAAATCGTTTTCGAAAAAGGCCACGTTGTCCGACCTACCGATATTGGCCTTCTTGCCGAAGTTGGATCCGCAACGATTCTAACTGGTGCGACTCCCACTGTTTCCGTATTGCCGACGGGTGACGAATTGGTTTCCTGCGAACAACTTCCTGGCCGCGGACAAATTCGAAACAGCAACGGTCCAATGTTGTTGGCTATGGTCCAATCGCTTGGGTTGCGAGCAAAGGATGAGGGCATTGGACGTGATAACGAAGACGACCTGCGATCTCGAATTGAACAAGGTCTGAAATCTGACATGTTGATTTTGTCGGGAGGCGTTTCCGCCGGAACGAAAGATCTAGTTCCCGGGATCCTCGAATCCTTGGGCGTGCAACAGGTATTTCACAAAGTGCTCGTCAAACCAGGAAAGCCGATTTGGTTTGGTATTTTGGATCGAACTGAATCAGGCACTGGTCCGGTCAAGCGAACTTACGTTTTTGGTTTGCCGGGCAATCCAGTTAGCAGCCTTGTCGGATTTCACTTGTTTGTCCGCGCGGCAATTCGCAAGTTAACAGGGCAGGCGATCGACAAAAACAACTCTTGCATGGGGCGGTTAAGCGAAGCCCATCAAACTCGTGGTGATCGGCCGACTTACTGGCCCGGCAAGCGTGTGATGAATGACTCCGTGGCGCGAAAGTTCAAACCGCTTGTGTGGCGAGGGTCTTCGGATCTGTTTGCGCTTGGCGAATCCGAAGGCTTGATTTTCTTCCCTGCGAACTCGGGGCTTTGTCCAGAAGGTGCAGAAGTTCGTTTCCACCCGTTTGGATAGAGTCTTGGTAAATGCCGCCTCCCAACGCTGGGAACCGGGCAAATAACGAATGG
>JBGCDK010000121.1:0-11819 GCA_045105295.1 Mariniblastus sp. | reverse complement strand
GGCAAAAAGAAACAAGGCCGTTTCGCACCGGGGCAGGGCTATCGTCCTGACCGCAAGGCAGCAAAAAAGAAAAAGCGATAGCCGGCGATTGGTTAGCGCGATTTCGTAACCTCGGTTTCCAACTGAGATTTCGACGGCTCCCCAGGCTGTCGTTACAAACCGCGAAAGACGCTAAACACGCGAAAGCTCTTTGTAGCTCATGCTGTGCCTGACGCGCGCTCAAAGCCGAGCGCAAATCCAAATGGATCACCTGGTATGCGGCATGGGATCGAACTACTTGGCAATTGCTGGGCAAGTGTATTCCTACCCTGACCTTCGCTCACTCAGAATAAAAAGCCTCTTCCAACGCCAGCGAGTCGGAAGTACGAAGGTTCGGTCATCCTGTTTTTCGTCCATTTCGTTTCTTTCGCGGTCCTAACATCTGCGCTGAGCAAATCGTTGTAGAATCCAACCGCGAAAGACGCTAAACACGCGAAAGCTTTGGGGAGTTCATCGCGCACAAGGCCGAGCGCAAAACCAAAAGGATCACTTGGTATGCGGCATGGGATCGAACTTATGCGGCATGGGATCGAACTTCTTGGCAATTGCTGGGCAAGTGTATTGCCACCATGACCTTCGCTCACTAAGAACAAAAAAAGCCTCTTCCAACGCCGGTGAGTCGGAAGTACGAAGTTCGGTCATCCTGTTTTTAGTCCATTTCGTTCCTTTCGCGGTCCTAACATCTGCGCTGAGCAAGTCGTCGTAGAATCCAACGCAAAAGACGCTAAATTCGCGAAAGCTTTGGGGGAGCTCATGCTGGCCTGACCTACATTTGGAAAAACGCAACGTGCTGGTTGCTTGTCCCTACTCCGGACAAAAAACTTCTACGACCGCTGGCGCGATAAGAATACGAAGTTCGGCCTAACTCGTTTTTTGCTTGCACTGCTTGCAAGCATTCGCCTTAATCTACGCAACTTGCAGAACCAATTCCTGCGTGGCCGCGTACTTTGATTCGCTTCTGGACAAAATCATTGTCCGACTCCTGTCGCTTCGACCGAATAACCATTCAAAGCCGCATAGGTTCATGTGGAAAAATCGCTCGTTCGCTTCCCGCCGAACGCTCGAGGTTTTGATACGGAAATATATATGAGTAATCGACCCAACCTACGTTTGGCGTTTTGCCTTGCTATTTCGACTTTCGTCACAGCTGTTGCGATAGTCGAAACCGCGAGTGCGACCGACCAACTCACCAGCGGCTCGAGTAGCAAAACGCTTCGCAAGCAGACGGCAAACTCAATACCGTACAACCAGCTCAACCAACAAACCAAAGATAAGATCGGCGACATCCTCGCCAAACCCAGCATCTACCGCCGGTTGCCCGTCACATCTATCAACGCCGATCCCGACTATTTCCGGTTCCTGGTGCGCTATCCAGAAGTCATCGTCAACATCTGGCAGCTAATGGGTGTCACGCAGATGACGACAGAGCGAACAGGCCCGTTTACGATTTCGACAAACGATGGTGCGGGAACGATCAGTCAACTTGAACTGGTCTACGGAACCGAGAACATGCATATTTTTTACGGCACCGGAACCTACGAAGGCTCCGTTCTCAAACGGAAACTCACTGGAAAGTGCGTGCTTGTTCTCCGCTCTGACAATCGCGTCGGCGCCGATGGTAAACCGACCGCCACCAGTCAGCTAGACGTTTTCTTGAAAGTTGAAAATGCGACTGCGGGTTTGATCGCAAAAACAATCGCTCCATTAGTTGGCTCAACTGCCGATCACAACTTTGTCGAGTCATTACGTTTCGTCGAACGACTAAACAAAACAACCGAGAACAACGGCCCAGGCGTTCAGCAAATGGGAACAAGGCTTAAAATTGACCAAGGCGTTCGTCAAAAATTCAACCAAGTCATCGACGTTGTTTTTCAAAGAGCGATCAAAGCATCCGCTCCCAGCGACGGTCGAATGCAAGTCGAAACGAGTGCCCAACGCAGTGCCAACAGCGCGAATCGCCCAAGCCAATATGCGGCTCCGACTCAGCCCTCGAGAACGTTGAATCGCCAAGACTATTTGCGGCAGGGATACAAAACACCTAACCAATTTCAAAAGCCGCGAACTCAGCAATCGCCAAACGCGACGGGCTACGAAAAACTTGACTTTGGCCAAAACCGACCAAGCCCCAACCGCAATTTGCTAAACGTGTACGATCGCCAGATGCAGTTCGGAGCCCGCCAACCGGTTCCAATGCCACAGCGAATCCCGGCTCGGGGTCACCAGGCTCCGGTCTACCAACAACCACGTTACGACAATCGCGTGCAGCCAGCCAGTTGGTATCCACAGTCGTCACCACAGTGGCATCGCTAAAAGGCTTCGGTCATCGTGATCCATGCCAGTGGGTGACTCTTATTGTGGCGGCTGCATCACTCCTTTACGACTGGAGCCAAGTACATATTTTTGTATTTGACCATCGTGTGATCGCCCTGAAGATAGATCGGTCCGGGTTCGGACGGATGGGTATAGATCGCTCCGGCAGTCGGCCCGATGATCGGCTGGTTGTCGATGACCTTGACACCATTGAGCACGACTGTGATGTGCCGATCAACCAAAGTTAAATCGTAGGTCTGCCACTGCCCACCGGGATTGCCTGCGTTGGTCGACGGCGCAATTCTTCCAAAGATTGCTCCGACACCCTGAAGCCCTTGCATGCGGCTTTCGCGATCGACGACTTGGGCCTCATACATCCCACGCAAATAAATCCCGCTGTTGCGTTGCTCTTCAACGAGGAACTCAGCATGGAACCAAAAATCTTCAAACTCAGCTTCCGTTCGAAGATTGGCATGAGCTCCGGTCGGGCTGAAATCTGTTTTCGTAGTCGTGTTGACCAGCATACCATCGATCGCGCTCCAACCATTTTTCTTGTCGGTTTCATGAGGCTTCCAACCCGTCAGGTCTTTTCCGTTGAACAATGCAATTGGGTGCCCGAAATGGACCTTCGCTAGATCAGGAGCCTTCGGCATCGGCGGAATTCGCTTGCCACCAAACTTGATTCGCTTTCCTGCCGAACCATCATTGGGAGCATGCACGATCACACCATCGAGCTTTCCATCTCTCATCCCGACATCAACGGTTCTGACCGTGAACGCCTTGCTCTTTTTTCCTTTGCGGAGCGGTTTGATTCGGAACTGTATTCGCCCATCTGAGATCTTTGAAATTTCGTACGGCCCTTCCGAGCCAATGTAGACTCGCATTCGAACCTTAACCTTGCCCTCGTTTTCGAAAACACTCATCCAAGCTGGTTCTTCCGACTCAAGATCCAACGACCAGTCGCCCATCAAATCCTCAGGTACCGTTCGTTTCTGCTCCTGAGCAACGGAATGATCACCCATCGGAATGGCACAAACGAAAATCAAAGTGCACAGGAATGCGAAAGCAGATTTCACCGAAATTGCAAATTGTTTTTCTCGGCCTGATGTAGCGCAACGACTCATTTGTTTTTCTCTTGAGTATTGGATGAATTGGATTTTAACAAATGTAGATTGAACCAGTTCAGAAACTGAATTTCATCGGCCTGACGATTGGGCCAGCCGTGTTTGGCATCTTTTTTGATGACTAGCTCGATCGGCACGCCTGCTGACTGGGCGAGTTTTTTGAACTTTTCTGATTGATACAACGGCACGATCGGATCGGCACCACCATGGATGACCGAAATTGGCGGAGTGGAATTGCTAATGTGATAGACCGGCGACATTGCTCGACCGAGGGCTTGGCGACCTTTCGCGGTTTCTGATTCAGCGCCAAAGGCGGGTTTCCATTTTTCTTGCTTGCCGATTCCAACCGCGTCATCACCAGGTTCGCCCCAATTCAAATAGTCTGTCGGGGGATAGAAAACTCCCGCACACTGAACGGCACTGCTCGCCCGTTCAACCGGATCCTTTGAAGCCGGATCGCCGGGACCGCCTCTGGTCGCGAGTATCAAACTCAAGTGACCTCCGGCACTACTACCAGTTACACCGATTCGATCTGGGTCAATTTTCCATCGCTGAGCATTGGTGCGAATGAAACGAACGGCTCGATGCATGAACCCCATGATCTCACGAACTTTGTAACGTGGCTGCGAACCATGATAAACAGCGAACACCGTGTAGCCTTGTTGAATATAAGGATTCGCGAACCCCGGTTTATTACCTCTCGCATGACGAGATTTCCAACCGCCGCTAACAATCTTGATGATGCCAACGCCGTTTGGTTTCTCTGGAACGAAGACATCCATCGTCATGGCAACGCCATCGGTGTGAAGGTAGACGATATCACGCTCGCGATTGGATTGAGCCAAAAGAGCGTTGGCCATCAAAACAGCAAAAATCAAGGCGACAAAAAATCTGCACATACGATTGACTCTGGGAGGCGTGAATTTCAAACTCATAAGACTGTGGAGCTTGGGACATTCCATGTTAAGCCATCGCCTGAAGACCAGCCACCTTAACTCGAGACAGCTGGTGTTCTGTGGAATTTTTGCACGCCGGGGCAAGCCGAACAGCTTCAAGTGGTTTTCAAAGTTGCAAAAGAGCTCTCGACACTTGAGTGAAATTTCGCAATGACACATGAGCATTGCCGCAGGGCATCAATCGCACACCATCCAGGACAGAGTTTCGCGCGTTGGATTTCATGCAACTTACGAACTCCCCAACCTCTCGCTTAATCGCATCGACGAATCGCAGAGTTAAGCTCAGAAATCAGTCGAGACTCTTAAAAAGACTCCATCGCCCAAATCAATCTCTCGGGTTTCGTTGTCGAATTCTAAATCGCGAGAAAAGGCGTACCCAAATTCAACGCCGTACTTTCTTCCTGGCACATAGGGAGTTCCCGGCGGTGCGGAAGGACGCGATTGCCAGCCAGCGACCAACCTTCGATCACTGTAAGTTAACGTGTCATCGGTCGAATCAGCTCGCTCGTACCCCCAACTGTTGCCGTTAAAAACACCGACACCCAAGTAAGCCCAGTTCTGTCGTTCGCCGTCGTCAGAGAGTAAAAAATTGGCTTTCGGTTGTGGCAAAATAAAATCAAACCGCGTGCTTGGGTTGGGTTGCCAAACGGCTCCAATCGCAGGTACGACGGGCAAGTCCTGACGTCCAAGTGCGATGGCACCGAAAGTCCATTTCAATTGGGGGCTTTTATCGTAGATTGCAAACACGCCGCCGCGAAACTGCCAAGAGTCGCTGGAGGTGTTCAAGTTGTCGGTTGCGAATCCGATTCCCAGCATCGTCCGAACCGCCCAGCGATCATTTAACTTGCGGACCCACGAAAGCCCCGCCGAATATTCGTAAAGATCATCAGGTAGCTCAAGCGAATCTGAAGCCCGAAGTTCCGTGTAACCGAAACCGAATTTCATGATCGGTGGAGGCGACTTGCCACCGAACAACAATGGGACTTTTAAATTTGCGTCATAGGTCGTCAGGTCGAGTTCGGAGTTGCCAAACCACTCTCCCTCTAACCCAATCGGAATTCCTTTGGGGCGCCCCGATGGTCGAGTCGAATCAATCCGCCGAGCATTCTGCAAACTCGGATCGGGCGAAAAGAAATCGCTGGGAGCAAACCCATTCTGGCCGGTGCTATTTGAGTTGAAACCGTCCGAGGCAAAGTCACTTGCACTTGCTTGATACGAACCACCAGACACCGAATCCTGCAGGCCATACCCATTTTGAATCTGCGAAACCTGCAGCGATCTTGCCCAGCCAAAATTGATGGAACCGAAACAAGTCACGCCCAGCATTAAAACAAGCGGCCAAAATTTTAGGCGTCTGTTATACATCAGTCGTTTTTTTTTGGCTGGTTCAAAACGTAAGAGAGTTGGATACGGGTGTACCGGAATTACAAGACACGCCACAACGGCATTAGCAAACCAGCGTCAAATTCGTCCAATTTAAACAGGTTTAACAATCCAAAGTGATAGCATTCGAAGACCGCTTTGTTCGAACTAGAGCACTAAATAATGAACACCAGACCACAGACCACAGACCACTGACCACTGACTACTGACTACAGACCCACCGACAGCTAAAATAACCATCAAACCTCAAACAAACTCCACCTCCGACCTTCCGATGAACGAATTGATCTTTGGGCTTGAACGCGACTTTTTTTTCGGTGACGAACTGTTCGAGAACGAAACAGAGAAGATCTTCGCAAAGAACTGGATTTGCGTCGCACGAGTGGAGGACTTTGAAACAACCACCACAGATTCATACCGCCGAGTTTCGATAGGACTCTACGACATCATTGTCGTGCGGCGATACGACGCCACCTTTGCCGCGTTTCACAATGTTTGCAGCCATCGCGGAACTCGGCTACTTGATCAGCCCTCGGGCGGATTGAAAAACTCATGCGTCACCTGCCCTTATCACGCCTGGACGTACGACCTCGACGGTTGCTTGATCGGTGCGCCGAACATGAACGAAACCGATGCCTTTGACCGATCCGAACATGGATTGAAACCTGTTGCCTGCGTCAACTGGAACGGCTTCGTAATGATTCATTTAAGCCAGAACGAATCAGAGTTTGAAAAAGACTTTGCGCCCATCATCGAGCGTCTCGCGGATTGGAACCTTGGCGATAAAGTCATCGGGGCAACGCTGACTTACGATGTGAAAGCCAATTGGAAAATCATCTTCCAAAACTACAGCGAGTGTTACCACTGCCCCACCGTGCATCCCGATCTTAACCGCCTGACGCCTTACCGAGGCGCTACGAATGACTTGGAATCCGGTCCAATCCTCGGCGGCCCGATGGGGCTCTCAGATGACTGCGAGACTGTCAGCACTGATGGGAAAAGAATTGCTTCACCATTTGCCTCGCTCAATGAAGAACAGCGGCGTTGCGTGTACTACTACACTTTGTTTCCAACGATGTTCGTTAGCGCACACCCTGACTACGTGATGATCCATGAATTAACCCGAGTCTCCAACTTGCAAACGCTAGTTAAGTGTCATTTTTTCGTAACGCCAGAAACACAACCAGACGACCTCTCGAGAGCCGTTAAAACCTGGGACGATGTCAATCAGCAAGACTGGCGAGTGTGCGAATTAACGCAACTTGGCGTTCATTCACCGGCTTATCGCCCGGGCCCATACTCGAATCTGGAACCGATGCTGGTCGCATTCGATCGGCACTATCGCGCGGTAATGACTTAAAAACCACAGCCAAATTTTGAGAGGGACAACCGCAAGCATTCCAATGAGTTCACACGGTTTATTAACAATATTTCTTTTATTAATTTCTGAATCCAAAGTTGCCTCCGACCTCGTTTACACGGGAAGACAGACGCAAACGCGTTAATTAAAACAACCCCAACAAACACACGAGGAACCCCATGTTAATCCAAAAAATCTCCACGCTGGCTCTGCCAGCTTTGCTGATCATCTCATCACTTGGTGTGGCTCAAGCCCAAGAGTGCCCAGCAGCCAAGGCCGCTCGCATGGCAGCCCAGAACCAACAGACTCATTACACGTCACTAACAGTCCAAGAGTCGGACATCGTCGACACAGCCGTTGGCGCAGGCAAGTTCACGACGTTGGTAGCCGCCGTCAAAGCAGCTGGACTAGTGGAAACTTTGAAGGGCGAAGGTCCATTCACCGTTTTCGCTCCATCAGACGACGCTTTCAAGAAGCTTCCTGAAGGCACAGTCGCAACACTGGTTAAGCCAGAAAACAAGAAGATGCTTCAGTCGATCCTGACTTACCACGTCGTTTCAGGTTCCGTCATGGCAGCCGACGTTGTGAAACTAACCGAGGCCACAACAGTTCAAGGCGACAAAGTTGCCATCAAAGTTGTTGACGGCAAAGTCATGATCAACGGTGCTCAAGTCGTAACGACTGACATCAAATGCAAGAACGGAGTCATCCACGTCATCGACTCTGTCATCATGCCTCCCAAGAAGAAGGACGTTGTAGACACAGCCGTCGGTGCGAAGGGCTTTTCAACATTGGTTGCCGCTGTCAAAGCAGCAGGTTTGGTTGACACACTCAAAGGTGACGGACCATTCACAATTCTTGCTCCAACTGACGAAGCGTTTGCGAAGATTCCAAAAGAAGTAATCGCTGACCTCTTGAAGCCAGAGAATAAGGACAAGCTGACAGCTATCCTGACTTACCACGTTATTCCAGCCAAAGCCATGGCAGCTGATGTTGTCAAAATGACAAGTGCCCCGACTGTGAACGGCCAGAAAGTCACAATCAAAGTCGTCGATGGAAAAGTAATGGTTGACGGTGCGACAGTCGTAAAGACTGACATCGACTGCTCTAACGGCGTCATTCACGTCATCGACACTGTAATCATGCCTAAGTAATTTTGGGGCATCGGTTCCCAAAACTGACGAAACTTTGGATAATCAAATGAGAAGTTATGTCGGTAACTTTGACAAAACCAACTACGGCTCGTACCAGAAATGCGGGCCGTAGTTTTAGACACGCCCAAGCCTTTCGAGGAAACGCTTTGACCACTGAAACTCCTGTACTTCCAAAAGTAGCGTCGGGCGATTCCGCCGCCGTTGCGGAATGCATGAAACGGTATGGCAATCTTGTCTGGTCACTTGCCAGACGAAGTTGCCCTGACGTTCAAGCAGCAGAAGATGCGACGCAAGACATCTTTTTGAAGCTCTGGAAAGTCTCGGGTAAGTTTAACCCGGACATCGCCAGTGAAACGACGTTTGTTGCGATGATCACCCGCAGACATTTGATCGATCTCAGCCGGAAAAAGAACTGGCAATCATCATCGTCGGTTGAACTGGATAGTTTCACCAACTCCGACATGGACGTTGCGGCACGTTTCGAGATCAATGACGAGGCGGCCAAGGCTGCCGAATTTTTAAACGATTTACCGTCCGACCAACAACAAGTCATACGACTCGGTGTTTATGATGGACTTTCACACTCAAGGATTTCAGAAGCGACAGGGTTGTCGCTTGGCACGGTCAAAACACACATGCGACGCGGTTTAATGAAGCTTAGAAAATCGTTGTTCGCACTTAACCAGTCTTTGAGTGAGGAATCACCCCGACCAAGCCTCGCAGATGGGGAGGCTTCCGTATGAATTTCCAAGACAAAAATATCGAAAACGGCGATTCTTCAAGCGAACAAAACGAGCGCTTGCTTGACTTGATGGTTCAGCTATCGACTTCAGGACTTTCTGAATCCGAGCAGCATGAGCTGGACGATTTAGTATCGACGTCTAACTCAAGTAACACTCGGTCAACAGTGTTCAACATCTATGATCCGGAATCGTTTGAGCTCTCAGCAGCAGCACTGGATTTATCAATGCTAGGCGAGCGAGAAGAAATGCCAGACAACGTTCGCGATCGCGTTCTATTTGATGCTGGACAACATTTTAGATCTGACACTGTCACACGTGCAATTGATAGCGCGAATGTCAGTTCTAACGCCCCCGCCGACGCAAAAGTCGAACTGGCGTCACGGTCTAGTAACGGATTCACTTGGCGTGAATCAGTCGCAACCGCGATGGCCGCGGCAAGCATCTTGTTATTGCTTAGCGGTTGGAATCCGTTTGCTCAAACAGGAAACACCGAAACCGGAATTGCGAAAACTGACGGTACAACCAAAGTCCAACCGATCGTCCTGACGGCCGCCGAAAAGTTGGCGCGTTTTGTAAATTCCAACCATGACGATATGGTTCGTGAAGCTTGGCAACAGTTGGACAAAAGATTTATTGGTGCCTCCGGCGAAGTTCTCTGGAGCGACTCTGCCCAAGAAGGCTACATGGTATTTACTGACATTGCCCCAAATGATCCACTCGTGGAACAATTTCAGCTGTGGATTTTCGACACCGACAAAGCGCAAGACCATCCTGTCGACGGTGGAGTATTTGATATTGCATCAAGCGAGTATGGCCCCGATGGGAAAATTGTTGTTCCCATCAAAGCCCACATTCCCGTCGAAGAAGCCGTGATGTTCGCGGTGACCGTTGAGCGTCCTGGAGGAGTAACAGTGTCCAAACGTGAGTGCATTCCAGTGTTGGCCGAGAAATCAGTTGCTAAAAACTAGTTGAGCCTTCAACGGGAAACCGCCAGTCAGGCCTTCGGGCCCGGTAAGATTTAACAGTATCCCATTGGCAGAACGCACCAAAATTAACTACAATTCGGACGCGACGGGCCAGTAGCTCAGTTGGTTAGAGCAGGGGACTCATAATCCCTTTGTCGCGGGTTCGAGTCCTGCCTGGCCTATCTTTTTTTATTCGATATTTTGCTGCCTGTCTCCATCGAATTACCTTGATCACTCAAGAAAACCAGAACCGGTTAGAGTTTGATCCTGAAAAGCCCAAACAAAACGCTATGGCGTTTTTCTTGAATGTATAGTTTTCGAATAACTACAGGCAGCAATTAGGGCTTTCGATTAACCGGTTGCGGGTACAATGCCATCCCACCTTCATTCTTGAGCGATTCTTGCAGTCCAAATGCAACCCATAAACACCTTCACGATTTCTGAAGAAAAACAAATGGTGCTGGCCGCATTGCGGGAACATCTTCCGGATCGCCCATCCTGGTCGGCGATCAAAAAAATTCTTCGTGCTCGTCGGATTGCGATCGGCGGCGTGCTTTGTGTTGATGAAGGTCGGCAGTTGGCCAAAGGCGAAGTGATCACAGTTTTTGATCACCCATTGCCCCCACCTCCAACGGATAAAGACGTCAACATCCGTTACGTGGACGCTGATTTAGTGGTCGTTGAAAAGCCCTCCGGCATGGTGACGTTGCGGCGAAACTCGGACCTGAGTTGGTCGCAAGCGAGAAAGAACCTCCAGCCAACGCTAGACGAATGCGTCCCTCGATTGATCGGCAAACATGCTGCCGGCAAAAGAAACTCAACACGCAATCTCAGAAAAATCCCGCGGTTGCTTCCGGTACATCGCATTGATCGCGACACAAGTGGCCTCCTCGCATTTGCACGCAATGAGGAATCACAGACCAAGATCATTCAACAGTTTGCTCAGCATGATGCTGTACGCAGGTACTTCGCGCTGATACCTGGAACGATCAAAGATCAAACAGTTACCTCGCAATTCGTTCGTGACCGCGGTGATGGTCTGCGAGGCAGTAAAACCGACTCGACGCCCGAAACAATCACGAGCGAGCGAGCCGTTACACACTTTCGTACGTTGCGACGAATTGGCGCTTACAGCGAGCTGGAGTGCAAATTGGAAACGGGACGCACTAACCAAATCCGTATTCATTTGGCGGAACTTGGCCATCCGATTTGTGGTGACATTAAGTATCGCGGGCCGTTTGAAAAACCGCCGATCGCCGACAAGAGCAAGATCCGACGTTTGGCTTTGCACGCTGCCGACCTGCGTTTCGAGCATCCGACATCTGCAAAGCTGATGGAATTCCAAACGAACTGGCCATCCGATATCCAGAGGTACTTACAGCGTTTGGAATCGTTGACGAAATAGCTTTGAGTGAACTGCGATCCACCACGGGTGAAGTGCGGAAGTTTTTGACCGCGAAAAAAACAAAAGACGCGAAAGTTCTTCTTGGATCTTCACGCCTTTCTTTTCTAAATCAAACCCCGGCAAGACACTCAATTCAATTTTCAATCAGATCCTGTCTTTCGCGTATTTAGCGTCTTTCGCGGTCAGTAAAACCGAAAATGAGTAGCTGAACTCGGTCTCATATCAAAACATCGACTGCCGTAAACGGCTTGGCCAACGACGGAAGTGCGGAAGTTTTTGACCGCGAAAAAAGCGAAAGCCGCGAAAGTTCTTCTTGGATCTTCACGCCTTTCTTTTCTAAATCAAACTCCGGCAAGACACTCAATTCAATTTTCAATCAG